>JBCBYB010000057.1:0-24327 GCA_039816045.1 Pseudomonadota bacterium | reverse complement strand
CCGTCATAGCCGTGCTCGCGCACGAGCCAGGCATACAACGCGGCGAGGTTCAGCCCCGAACCCTCCGTCGATCGCCGTCAGTGCTCAATCGCATCCCCATAGGCCGCTGCCTCGTGCGCCTGCGCGCTCCGACCATCGACCGCGCCCGATCGCATCCGGCGCACGTGATACCGAACCGCGCCCTTGCTCACCCCAAGCAGACGGGCAATCTCTAGGCCCGTCGCGCCACGTTCTTCCAGAACCTTGATTGTCATACGAGCCTCTTCGCTGAGCCGGCCCATGCACTGCCCCTGAGTTCTTCTGCTCAGGGCCTTCTTGGCCGGAGGCGGCAGCCCGTAAAACTGGGTGTCGCCTTAGCTCGTCACTCGCATGTCGCCTTACAAAAGACCCGAACCGGTACAAGCGACGCCCACGCTGCACGGTGGTCTTACACGATGTCCGCGAAAAGCTCGGCCTGCCGCTCAGCACCTATGCCATCGTCGACAGCGTCCATAAGCTCTCCACCATCAACCCCGGCTTCCCGTATTGCGTTATGTCCAAGAAAGGACCTCGCGAAATTTTTGATCTGAGCGAGAGCACTGTTTATCGGGCGCTCAACCAGGCCGAAGAGAAGGGACTGATCGAGCGCTGCGAGTTCGGCCTGCGTGCCACCGATGCATGGGTCCGGTCGGTCGAGATGTTCTCGATCCACAAGCGACGATGGGGCGACTGTCAGAATGACAGTCCTCTATATAAATAGATATTAGAACTAATTTCAATTAATGATATAATTGAAGCAACAAATATGGAGATGACACTCTACGACATCCTGATCGAGCAGGGCATTGACAAGACCCGCGCGAAAGACGCGGTGAAAGCTTTCGTGACCCGCGACGAGGCGCGGCAAACACTGGCAACCAAGGACAACTTGAGAAAAATCACGATGTGGATCGCGGGAATGCTCCTCGGCCAACTAGGGCTTTTCACGGGTCTCCTCGCGCTCATGCTGAACTAACTGCCAGCCTTCCAGTTTCTGACTTGTGGGCTCAACACGACAGCTAGCCGTAACTGAGTGGACAATGAGGGAAGTGGGCGGCATCACCGGGCAGCGCGGAACCATCAAGATTGGCTATCTGATCGGGATCATGAGATGGCTGTGATACTAAACGGACAATAGCCGTCTGCATGCATTCCGCTAACTCTTTGATTTTTATGGTGCCCAGGGGCGGATTCGAACCACCGACACGCGGATTTTCAATCCGCTGCTCTACCAACTGAGCTACCTGGGCCACGCCGCACCATCAACGCGGCTGAGTGGGAATAGGCCAAAGCCCGGCGGCTGTCCAGCCCCGATCGGTCGCACCTCAGGGAGCGACCGCCGTCGCCGCGATAGCAGCGAATACAACATCCAGCTCTGCTGCCAATGCGGCCAAGTCGGCGCCTCCTTCATCCGCATAGGCCGCGAAGATATGGCTCGGGGTCTTATAGGACAGCGTTGCCGTCCCATCGGTGTTCTCTGTCACATAAAGCCGGATCGGCGCTTCGATCATCGCCGCTGCCGACAGGCGCACCGCCCGCACAGCGAAATCGTTCCGAAAGACGCCGAGAACGCGGTTGCCTGGGATGGTCTCTCCGCGCTTGGCAGCGACATCAGTGGGACCCGCTTGAGTGACCAGTCCCATCTTCTGGGCCTTGATCGCGGCCTTGGTCCGGGCAAGCAACTCGGCGTAGCCAAACGGCGTTGGATGCACTTTCCAGCCGGGTCGGGGTGCGACATCGCCCGCGAGAGCAGGCATGGCGAAGAGGATCAGGCACAACAGGCGAAGGATCATGGGAAGTCTCTTGCTGGTCAGCTAGGGGAGGGACGTAGACCAAGGGGTGGGTCGACCCCAATGCGGGAGCGCAGCCAGACCCCGACATAAGATCCAGCGAACCCGAACACGAGCCACCAGACCCCGTGCAACGAGCCGGAGACGAGACCGCCAAGATAAGCTCCGATGTTGCAGCCGAAGGCGAGCCGGGCGCCGTACCCCATAAGCAAACCGCCGATCACGGCGGTGGCGAGGTCGCGATGACTGAGCGCAAGCACAGGGCGAAATCGGCCAGCGAGCGCAGCGGCTGCCAAAGCCCCGGTGAGGATGCCGAAGTTCATGACAGAAACGCGGTCGGCGAAGACGCTGCGGTCCAACTGCCCTGCTCGCCAACCGGACCAATATCCCCAATCCCGAACAGGGACGCCAGCGGCATCGAGGGCTTTGGCTCCCCAAAGCGCGAAGCCCGAGGTGACCCCCCAAGGCCGCTGGAACAGCAGAAAGCATCCAATGCTCACCGCCGCCAGTGCGACCGCCCCCAACACCAAGGACCAGGGCCCGCCGATCAGGCTTACGGTTGCGCGCGGGGTCTCGAGGTCGCCGTGACGCGCACGCTCAACCGCAACGCTAGTGACCCAGACCGCCAAGAGCAGAGCCAACAACGCTGCAAGACCGCCAAAAGGCCCGAAGAGCCGGATTACAGACGTGCCTGGGAGGTTGTAGATCCCCGTCATCTCGTCGACCTGGAACCAGAACTCGTTGAGATGGGCCGTCGCGGCCACTGATCCCACAACGAAGGCGAGAAGGGTCACACCCATGCGGCTCGATCCGCCGCCCGCGGTGAACAGCGTGCCCGAGGCACACCCACCACCAAGTTGCATGCCTGCACCGAACACCAGCGCCCCGAAGCCGGAGACCAGCCCCATCGGCAGCACAACCGGATGCATGTTCCAACCAGTTTCAGCCTCAAAACCAATGAGTGGATAGGTGACTGCGGCAGCGAGCCCGATCAGGAGCATTTGCGCCCTGAGTCCGCCGCCGCGCCGCTCGCGCACGAGGCGTCGCCACGCCCCCGTGAACCCAAAGGCAGCATGATAGAGACCGACGCCCGCGAGCGCGCCGAGAAAGGTCCCCGCCGCATAGCGAAGACCGTCACCCGACCAACCTCCGCGCGCATCATAGGCAAGCCAGGCCACCGCAACCAATATCAACAGCGCCGCCGCCAAGGGCAGGCGCTGCACAACATGGTCTCTTGGTGCCTCCATGAGGACCGGCTCCCTTAAGCATTGGCCTCGTCGAGCACTATCACCTCCGCTTTCCACGCGACGTGTCACAATGAGGTGAGAGGGTGTCGCGCCACTGGCCTTCGCGAGGCATGTATCGAGAGCAAGGCAGGAATGCAAAAGAAGGACGGGGGCCATGACCGAGCTCTGCGATGCCCATGGACTGAGGCTGAGCCTGGATGCTCCGGAGGTTCGGGACCGCTGGGATCAGATGGTGTCGGCCTTTCTGCGTCATTGCCGTTCGACACCCGACCATCTTGGCGCCGTGCTGGAAGCAGCGCCTCACTTCGCACTTGGGTGGGCGGCGAAGGGGCTGTTCACCCTCTTGCTCGGACGGCACGAACTGACGCCAATTGCTCAGGAAGCGCACAGAAGAGCAACCGAAGCTATGGCTGTTGCGAGCGCGACGGCGCGCGAGGCCGCGTATGTTGCAGCACTCGACGCCTGGCTCAAGGGCCGCCCCTCCGAGAGCGCCGAGATCCTTGCGCGTCAACTCGAGGCAACCCCAGGGGATGCCCTTGCGATGAAGCTCGATCACGCGATCCGCTTCGTCCTTGGGGACCGCCACGGCATGATGCGCCAGATTGCAACCGTACTGCCCGCTTACGGCGAGGATCACCCGGCACAGGGCTATGCGCTTGGGTGCGAGGCCTTTGCACGTGAAGAGATGGGCGACTACACCGCCGCCGAGGCTGCTGGGCGCCGTGCTGTAGATATCGCGGCCGACGATGCTTGGGGCCTTCATGCGGTCGCTCATGTCTATGACATGACGGCACAGAACCGGACGGGGATCGCCTGGCTTTCGGAGCAGACCAGCAATTGGTCGCACTGCAACAATTTCGGCGCGCATGTTTGGTGGCATCTGGCGCTCTTTCATCTGGACGAAGGCGAGATCGACCGGGTGCTTGCGCTCTACGACACCCATGTGCGGGCCGAGCACACCGATGACTATCGCGACATTGCGAACGGCGCGTCGATGCTGGCGCGACTGGAGATTGAAGGCGTCGACGTCGGCAAACGCTGGTACGAGCTGGCAGCTCTGGCGGCCGGCCGTGTCGAGACTGGTTGCGTAGTGTTTGCAGATCTTCACTATCTCCTGGCGCTCGGCGGGGTTGGGCGCGATGCCGACGCTACCCGCCTTGTGGACCGATTATCGGCCGATGCAGCGCGCACCGATCATGACATGCACGAAGTCGCGGCCGTTGCGGGACATCCGGCGGCAGTGGGGCTCACGGCCTTCCGCTCCGGCGCATACGATCTCGCCTTCGACCGGCTGCGAAGCGTCCGCAGCAAGCTTCAGCGGGTCGGCGGCAGCCACGCCCAGCGCGATGTGTTCTCCCGGCTGATGATTGAAGCCGGCATCCGGGCCGGCCGTTGGACCGAGGCCGAGCAAGAACTGCGCGCGCGGGCACAGAGGCGCGGTGCCGAGGACGGCTTCACCGAGCGTCGGCTCTCGTCGATCTCACGCGCTCGTGCGAAGTGGATTGCGGCGGAATGAGTCCCGTCCAACGTTAAACAGTGGTATGGAGCCGCCGCGAGAAGCGCCGAGAGAAGTCATGAGAGACACGGGCACATCCCCCGGGCTCGCCCCTGGGGCTGCACAAAAGCGGCCACGGGACCTGCGGTTGGACTTTTTCCGCGGGATTGCGATGTTCATCATTCTCCTGGCCCATACGCCCGGGAACACGTGGACTCTGTGGATCCCGGCACGCTTCGGGTTCTCCGATGCAACCGAGATCTTCGTGTTCTGCTCGGGAATGGCCTCCGCTCTTGCCTTCGGAGCGGTGTTCTCTGAACGCAGCTTCGGCCTGGGCACAGCCCGGATCGCCTTCCGGGTATGGCAGGTCTACTGGGCCCATATCGGCATATTGCTGGTCACAGCGCTCATGCTTTTCGCGATTGACCATTACGGCGTCGGCAATCGCGATATTCCCTATATTCACGGCCCCTATGTGGTGCCGCTTTTCGAGCAAACCGGCGAGGCTTTGATCGGGCTTTTCACGCTGACTTATGTGCCCGGGCTGTTCGATATCCTGCCGATGTACCTGGTTATCCTGGCGATGATCCCGCTGGTGATGCTGGCGCACCGCGTCGGAGGCATCCCCTTGGCGTTTGCTTTGATCCTCGTGACCTGGACCATGGCAAACCTTGCGGGCTATGCGCGCGTGATCGGGCGACTGGATGATCCAGCCGACTGGCAGCGAGCAATCGCGGCCATGGGCGAGCCGTTCTTGTGGATGAACCTGCCGTCGTTTCCGTGGGGCGACAACACCTGGTTCTTCAACCCATTCGCATGGCAACTGATCTTCTTCACTGGCTTCGCGTTCGGTATGGGCTGGTTGCCAGCCCCTCCGGTGAAGCGCTGGTTGGTGATCCTGGCAGCGGCCTACGTTCTGCTGGTCCTGCCTTTTGCCTGGTTCAAGATCCACGGCGGGCAGTATCTGCCAGCCGATCTCACCATTTTCGGCTGGTCGCCCCATGCGGCTATCGCGGCCGCGCGTGACTTCATCGAACCCTATCGCTGGAAAACCTGGCAGGGTCTCGGCCGGTACACGCATTTCCTTGCGCTTGGCTATCTGGCCTGGGTTGCGGTCGGTCCGGGCGGTGTGCGGTTGCGCGAGGGCTATGGCGCGCCCGGAACGGCACCCGTCTGGGTGCTCGGCGTTGCTGCCGCGCTGGTGGTGGCGTTCCTGCCCTATGTCCTGGTCGCCGAGTTACACATGCACGCGCCAGGACTTGAAGCTTGGCTGCTCAGGATCGACTGGCTCGGGCTCACCCATATCACCGCAGAAGGCGAGCACCTTCTCGCAGATCCAAGCCAAATCGGGCTCTACCAGCTCTTGTTCGGTATCGCTCTCCTGTTGCTCGTCTGGGCGGCCCTACCAAGAGCAAACCGCGAGTGGCTCACGCGTGACGCCTTTCTCCGCGCGGTTCCGGTAATCCGAAAAGTCGGCACACAAAGCCTCGCGGTCTTCATGGTTTCGATTCCGCTTGCCCGGTTCAACGGTTGGGTAATGGACGTAGTCGGCCGGGATGTCTGGACACGCGCGGGTGTGAACCTCACAGGCTTTGCCATTCTGATAGCAGTGGCCTATGTGGTCGGCTGGTTCAAACGCCAGCCCTGGCGCAACAGCGCCCGCCCCGCCGCAATGACGCAGCCGCCAGGCGGCGCCGCGCGTCCGGAGCGGCCTTCGGGCAGCCCGGTTCCGGCGCAGCGCGCCTGAGCATAGCACGACGGAGAAGACATGTGCTGATGGATGCCAACAACGCTGCCATGACCACGAACTCAACCGACTATGATCCCGGGCGGGCGCTCGTAAGGCTGGAGCCACATCTGCACCGCGCCACGACGGTGATCGGACAGCTCGGTCAATCACTTGACGGTCGGATTGCAACACCGACGGGCAAGTCGAAATACATCAACGGGACCGAGGCTCTGCGCCATCTGCATCGCCTTCGCGCTCGCTGTGACGCCGTTATCGTGGGAGTTGGCACCGCCATTGCCGATGACCCGCAACTGACCACGCGTCTCGTCCCTGGCACCAACCCGGCGCGGGTGGTGATCGACCCGAACGGCCGAATGCCCAGCGATCTCGCCATGTTGAACGACGGCGCCGCGCGCGTCCTCGTGATTGGCAGGCACGGGACTACCGGACCAAAGGGCGCGGAGCGACTGCCGCTCGACAGTTGCGCGAGCGGCCATATCGATCCGAACGCCATTGTCGAAGCGCTCGCCCGGCGCGGGATGCGCAACATTCTGGTTGAAGGCGGAGCGGAAACCCTCGCGCGGTTTATCAATTCGGGTGCGCTGGACGAGCTTCATCTGATGGTCGCACCCATTGTGCTTGGCTCTGGCAAGACCGGCCTCAACCTCGCGCCAATCGACACGCTCGACCAGGCGATGCGGCCGAAGGTTAGAAGCATGCGGTTTGCCGACGGAGACATGCTTTGCGTCTGCGAACTGGCTCCGGCTCAGGCGGAGGCGGGCGTACGGCAAGCCTAACGGTGTTCGCTCTACCGGGCGCAATCGACCCGCGCACGGTAGAGCAGACACTGCGGCGCGCCCTCGGCGGGGTCCTCGGCAGTCTTCATACCGATTTTCTCCGCCACCCTGCGCGAGGACGCGTTGTCCCTGTGTATCTCGGCAACCACCTCACGCAAGCCACAGGACGAGAACCCATGCGCCAACAGATTGGCTGCGGCCTCTGGAGCGTAGCCCTTGCCCCGCGCCTCAGGCAGCAACCGCCAGCCGATCTCTGTCCGCGGGCCCTTCGCATCCTCCGGGATCAGCAACACCCAACCGAGGAACTCACCAGGGTGCTGATGCCGCGCGACCACCCAATAGCCGTGCCCGGGCGGATAGGGGCCACGAATGCGCGCGCGGACAAAGGCCTCGTGGGCCACCGGATCGTCCCAAGGACCATCGATCCACCGGGTTGTTCCCGGAGTTCGATCAAGCGCCAAACAGTCCGCCAAGTCACTCATCCGACGCGGCCGCAACCGCAGCCTCGGAGTCTCGATTACCGGCAGGCCACCGGGCGCGGACAACAACGAAGGATCCATCTCTCAATCCAGATGAGGAACCAGGCTTGCGAGGGCTCGCCAAGACGTTAGGCTTGTGTATAGGTCCAATTTCCCGACAAGCGAAAGGCCAAGATGCGCGATGCCCTCTATCACCTCGACCGGAACCGCCCTGCCACGCTTCAGGCGCAGATCCGGGAGTTGCTCGTGGCCTCCATCGCAGGTGGTCAGCTCGAGCCTCGGGCGCCGGTCCCCTCCACACGCGCGATGGCGCATCGTCTTGGGGTCTCGCGCAACACGGTAACGCTTGCCTATCAGGCGTTGGTCGCTGAGGGGTTTCTCGTCAGTCGGGAGCGCTCAGGCTTTTATGTCGATCCCGCCGCTTTCGAAGGCCTGACCCCGGTGCCTCTTGCCAAAGGCCGTGCACCGGGTCAGGGGATCGATTGGGAAAGACGCTCGGTGAAAGACGTGCATGCGGCCCGGTTCATCACACGTCCGCAGGATTGGTCCCGTTATCCCTATCCTTTCATCTACGGCCAGGTAGACCACACGATTTTTCCGATCGCGGAGTGGCGCGACAGCATGCGCCAGGCCATGGGCAAGCGCTGGCTCGATGCCTGGACGGTGGACCAGTACGGGCAGGACGACCCACTCCTGCTTGAGGAAATCGCGCGACGCATCCTGCCGCGGCGGGGCATCGCCGCTCGTCCCGAGCAGATCCTGGTCACGCTCGGGGCCCAAAACGCGCTCTATCTGATCGCGGCGCAACTGGTCGACCGCACCTGTGTGTGTGCCATCGAAGATCCGGGGTATCCGGATCTACGGGGCATGCTGTCGTTGCGAGCCGGGCGGGTTGAGCACATAGAGACAGATGCAGAAGGTTTGGTGGTGGACGAGCGGCTTGCCGGGACGGCGCTCGCCTTCGTCACACCCTCCCACCACTACCCCACCACAGTCACCATGAGCCTCGAACGGCGCCAGGCACTGCTTGCCTCCGCCGCCGAGCACGATCTGGTCATCGTCGAAGATGATTACGAGTTTGAGACGAATTATATGGGCCAACCGCTGCCGGCACTGAAGTCACTCGACCGCGATGGGCGGGTGATCTATGTCGGGTCGCTCTCCAAGACGGTGATGCCAGGGTTGCGGCTCGGCTTTGTGGTGGCCGATCCGGACCTGATCGACCGGTTACGCACCCTGCGCCGGCTTATGCTGCGGCATCCTCCGGGAAACAACCAGCGGGCTGCGGCTCTCTTCATGGCGAACGGTCACTATGACGCGCTGGTGCGGCGGATTCACCGGATCTATCGCGGGCGGTGGCAGGCGATGGCCGATGCGCTCACCGAGCGGCTGCCGGGCTGGGCCACGGCGCCTGGGTTCGGCGGGTCCTCATTCTGGCTGCGAGGTCCGGCAGAGTTCCAAAGCGGTGCTGTCGCCAGCCGCGCGCTCGAGCATGGGGTGTTGGTCGAGCCAGCGGGTGCATTCTACGCCGATCCAGAGGACGGCGCGCGCCACCTGCGGCTCGGCTTCTCCTCGATCGAGGCCGATCGCATCGCCTCTGGCATCGACCGCCTCGCAATTGCCGTTAGCGACTGACAGCGCTTGCCGAGCCTTTCCCAGTCGATATGCTGCGCGCCAGAGCAGCGTGGGAAAAGTGATGGCGTTCAAGAGCGAAAAACTCAAAGAGCTCAACGATCAGATCGCCTTCGGCGACAGATCCAGCCGTCGCCAACTCGCCGATGGGCTGAAACAGGTCGAACGGCTCATGCGAGAACTGCGAGCGGCGATGCGCCAAGCCAGCAAAATTCGGACCCAGATCAAACGCACCAGCCAACACCTGGGTAAAGATCTCTACCTCGCCGGTCAGCTTTCAAAGAAGATGACCGGTCTCGAACAGGAAATTGCGACCGCCGAGAAGGCACGCGACACCGCACGCGGACGCGAATTGAACCGGCGCGTACGACGGCGCGACAAGGACGCAGCGGAACGGCTCGGCAATCTCTCCCGAAGGACAAAGGCGGTGGAAGACATCGAGAAAGACTATGGCGAGATCATCAAGGCGCTGAAGAAGCTCGGCTGAGCTGTTTGAGACGCAAGCGCGTGATCTGCTGGCGCTCCCGCTCCAGCACCTCGAACCGCACGCCATGGAACGCGAAAACCTGGCCCTCGGTCGGGATCGCCTGCGCTTCGTGAATCATGAGACCAGCGACGGTCGTCGCCTCCTCGTCGGGCAGACCCCAGTCGCAAGCCCGGTTGAGGTTCCGGATCGACATTGACCCAGGGACAACCACTGAGCCAGAGGGCTCGCGAATGAGCCCCTCGACCTCAACGTCATGTTCGTCTGCGATCTCGCCGACGATTTCTTCCAGGATGTCTTCGAGCGTGATCAGACCCTGCAGAACCCCATACTCGTCGACCACGAGAGCGAAGTGCTGATGCCGCTTGAGAAAGGCGCGCAGCTGACTGTCGAGCGTGCGGGTATCCGGCACGAACCAAGGTTTCATTGCCACCGACATCACATCGAGGCTGGCAATTGCCTCGGCGACGTTCACGGCCTCTGCCTCACCGCCCCTCACCTGCCGGTCAACTGCGCGCAATAGGTCCTTGGCATGGAGCACACCGACAATGTTCTCCGGCTCGCCGCGCCAAAGCGGGATGCGCGTGAAAGGCGATGCGAGACAATAGGAGACGATATCTTCTGCCGGCTCGTCCGCCGAGATCGCCGCGATGTCGCGACGGTGCCGCATGACGGCGGCCACCTCCCGCTCGCGCAACTCCAGCGCCGCAAGCAACCGGTCACGCTCGTCCTTCTCCACCCCCCCTTCGGAGTGATGCAACGAAATCGCACCGCGGATTTGATCATGCGGCGCCAGGACATGCGCGTCCGGGTCTACCTGTATGCCCAGTAGCCTGAACGCCGCGCGTACGAAGAAACCGATGGCCGTCACGACCGGTGCAAAGATGCGCACCACCCAGGCAATCGGTGCTGCGACCCGGATGGAGGCTTCATCCGGCCTGGTGATGGCGTAGGTCTTCGGCGCCACCTCGGCGAACACGGTCACCAGAACGGTCATGATGAGCGTGGCATAGGCGACGCCCGCCTCTCCCAGCAGTGCTGTGAAGAGCGCCGTGGTCAGCGCCGTCGCCAGCACGTTTACCAGGTTGTTGCCTAGAAGGATCGAGCCGATCAGCCGCTCGTTGTCCTCGGTCAACCGGAGCGCCGTATTGGCGCCCTTTGATCCTTTGGCGGCCAGCTGGTGCATGGTCGCACGGTTGATCGCGGTCAGGGCGGTCTCGCTGCCCGAGAAGAAAGCAGAGAGGGTCAGCAGACCGAGGATGACGAAGGCGGTCCACCAGTCGGCGGGATCCATTTGCAGGCTCCATGAGCGGTTGTTTGGCCTGCCCAGGTTATGGGGCGCCAGTGCGGCGCGGACAAGGCCCGGCTCAGCGGAGCTGTCAGGCTGGCGTCACGATGCCCCTCGCATGAGGGCAGCCAAAGCGCCAGTTTCCTGTCCCGGCGTCCGGCCGGTGGCCAAGGCCTCCGCCGCTCGCGCACGGGCCTCGTCCGGTTGGTTTTGGTTGAGCTTGAAGGTGCTGTCGATGTGTTCCACCGACATCGCGACCGGCAGGATCTGGCGCATCATCCGGTCCATTACCCCCTCCGACATCTTGTGATGCGTCCAGGGCGGCTTGGGCGCCAATCCAGCTTCGAAACGGGCCGAGAGCCGCTCGAGATGGCCCTGCAAGCTCTCTGGGTCCGCGAGGGTCAATGTGCCCTTCAGATGCACCGCGACATAGTTCCAGGTTGGGACCTTGTCTTCCACCCCATACCAGTCCGGCGAGATGTATCCGTCCGGTCCCGAAACCACGAGCACCGCAGAACGCGGCCCCTCCGCGAGCGCACGCGCGAGTGGGTTCGAACGCACCAGATGCGCCTCCAGCCGAACTCCCACCAGCAGATAGGGCACATGGGCGAGCAGCACGGCATCGCCCTCGGCCGCGCTAAGCACGCCAAAACCGCGGGCCTCCGCAAGGCTCCGGGCCTGCTCCTCGGGCGTCTTACGGAATGCGGGGTTCGGATGCATGCTGTCCTCGCGCTAGGGGGCTGTGGCTGTGGTCAGAATCGGGACCGAAGAGAAAAAGAACTCGCCCTCTGCCTCGGCCGCGTCAAGAGCCGCCAACCAAGCCGCAGTGATCTCCTTCGGCGTCCCCTCCTGCGCGGCAAACCCTGCCATAAGGCGTGCGAGCCAGTATGCGAATCCGGTCTCGTCGAATTGCGCGTTAACGATGGGAACGGGCAGTTGGCGGATCCCTTGGAACCCTGCCTGCGCGAGCATCGGCCCAAGCCGCGCGGGCAGATTTGGATGGGCAGCATGGCGTTCCCACATGGCCGCGATCTCACCCGTCAACCAAGCCTGCGGCCCATGCCAAAACGTCGATGTCCAGTTGTTGGCAAGGCAGAGCAGCCGGCCACCGGGTTTTAGCGTTCGCCGCAGCTCGACTATGGCGGCGGCCGGATCGGGAATGTATTCCAGAACCTGAACAGCCACCGCAGCATCGAACACCGCATCGGGATAGCTCAAAGCGGTTGCATCCCCCACCACAGGGCAGACTGCGGGCACGGAGGCACACTCAACAGCGGCCTGCGCGATTTGGTCGGGGGAGACATCCAGCCCCGCTGCCAATCCATGGGGGCCGAGAGCCAGCCCGATCTCCCGAAGCAGCAGACCCGCCCCGCAGCCGATTTCGAGCACACGTTCCCCACGGCGCGGCGCAAGCTGTTCGATCACGGTAAAGCGACGCAACGTAAGCTCCTGGCACTCCGCCAGACGCTGCTGTAGGCGCGCAATCTCTCCGGTGAACTCCATGGCCCAAGCCTAACCGCCCGTAATCCCGTCCACCAGCATTGGCATGGTTCGGAAAATCGGGATCCCACCTCCACCCGGTTGGGATTGTAGGATCGGGATCCTTGGTCTAGCGCAAAGATGTAAGCGAAACTGGAGGGTGGTGTGAGTGACGTGATTTCGGTCGAGGCGGCAGCGCAACTGGTTGTGTCCACACTCCTGAGATGCCGCACCGGTGCGACCCAAGCAGGATCTGTCGCACGGGCTTTGGTGGGTGCTGAGCTTGCGGGCCAGACTGGTCACGGGCTGCGACGGCTACCCTCCTATGCTGCCCAAGCGCTTACGGGGAAAGTGGACGGCATGGCTGAGCCAGTTATGAGCCGCCCCTGCCCCGGGCTTCTCGCAATTGATGCGGCTCATGGGTTCGCTTATCCGGCGCTGGAGCTTGCTGTCGGCGAGTTGCCCGGAATGGCGACAGCTCAAGGGATCGCTGCTGCAGGTATCCGCCGATCGCACCACGCGGGTGTGACGGGGATGTGGGTCGAGGCTCTGGCTGAGCGGGGCAAGGTCGCAATGCTCTTTGCGAACACCCCCGCCGCCATGGCCCCGGCTGGCGGGCGGCGGGCCCTCTTTGGCACCAACCCGATCGCTTTTGCCGCACCCGCGGGCGCACAACCGGTCGTCATCGATCTTGCGCTGAGTGAGGTAGCCCGCGGAAAGGTGGTCTCCGCCGCGCAAAAGGGCGAAGCCATCCCCGAGGGTTGGGCACTGGACGCCGAGGGGCATGCGACGACCGATCCGAAAGCAGCGCTCGGCGGAACAATGGCCCCGCTTGGCGGTGCCAAAGGCGCTGCCCTTGCCCTTATGGTGGAGGTCTTGGCTGCGGGGCTGACGGGCGGGAACTTTGCAGCGGAGGCTTCGTCATTTCTCAATGCGGATGGCGATCCGCCGTCCACCGGTCAGATGCTCATCGCCATCGATGCTGTTGCCTTCGACCCCGCAGGCCTTGATCGCATTGCAGAACTCGCAGAAGCCATAGCCGGAGAACCGGGAGCACGTGTGCCTGGAGCGCGGCGCCGGGAAATCCGGGCGGAACGAACGGCGACTGGTATCCCGCTTGATCCCGCTCTCTTGGCTGAGATCGAGGAACTCGGCCGCTGAGAGGTGGTTGGCGCCGGTCCACGCCCCTATCTCTTGGCCGTGGACCGTTTCGCACTGTCGTTTGGATTGCTTTTGGCGGCTGGGTTCGCGGTTGCCCAAGACCGTTTGCCGTATGAGCAGCAGGCTCGCGAGCTCGACCGGCTAGAGGAGCGCCTGGCCCCCGGTGGAAGCACTTACGAGGCCCGAGGCGACAGCACAGAGGTAGAGCTTCGCCGTCAGGATTTGCGCCCGTCACAAGGCACTTCTGCAGAGGTGGGGGAGGCCCGTCGGAGGCTACGTCGGCTCCAGTCGCGCGCTGACGCCCTGCCCTCCGGAGAAACGCGCCCCCAACGAAAAGGACCCGCGTCGCAGCGCACGCGGATCCTTCCCTTTGCTATCCCCGAGACGGACCTAACCTTGGAGGACCTTGCCCCGGCCGACTGATGCGGCCGAGCCTCAGCTTAGTGGGCGAGCGGCGCCTCGCCAGGGGTCTCCGGCGTTGCCGCAGCCTTGGCAAGCTCCGCGTCCCAATCCCATTCGATGGGTTCCGGTGTTCGCGTCAGTGCGATCTCCAACACCTCCGAGACAGTCTCGACTGGCACAATCTCCAGCCCGTCCTTGACGGTATCGGGGATCTCGCGGAGATCTTTGACGTTCTCCTTGGGGATCATGACCGTCTTTATCCCGCCCCGGAGCGCGGCCAACAGCTTCTCCTTCAGCCCCCCGATCGGCAGCACATTGCCGCGCAAGGTGACCTCTCCCGTCATCGCCACATCCTTGCGCACGGGGATCTGGGTGAGCACGGAGACGATGGAGGTCACCATCGCAATACCTGCCGACGGTCCGTCCTTGGGCGTGGCCCCTTCCGGAACGTGGACGTGGATGTCCATCTTCTCGAACAGCGGCGGCTCCACGCCGAAATCGGTCGCCTTGGCGCGGACGAAGCTCGCCGCCGCGTCGATCGATTCCTTCATGACGTCGCCAAGCGTGCCTGTGGTCTTCATCCGGCCCTTGCCCGGCAGGCGCAACGCCTCGATGTGGAGCAGATCTCCCCCCACGGAGGTGTAGGCGAGACCGGTGACCACACCGACCTGATCCTGCTCCTCGGCAAGCCCGTGCTTGTGACGCGGCACGCCAAGATAGTGCTCAAGGCTCTCGGGCGTCACCTCGACGGACTTGGCATCGCCCTTGACGATCTCCGTCAGCACCTTGCGGCAAAGCTTACCCAACTCGCGCTCGAGGTTTCGCACACCCGCCTCCCGGGTATAGCGGCGGATCACATCGGCAAGACCGTCGTCGGTCAGGGAGAACTCTTTCTCCTTTAGCCCGTGCTCTTTGATCTGCTTCGGAAGCAAGTGCCGCCGGGCGATCTCAACCTTCTCCTGCTCGGTGTAGCCCGCGAGCGGAATGATCTCCATCCGATCCAACAGCGGCTGCGGCATGTTGTAGGTGTTGGCCGTGGTCAGGAACAACACATCCGAAAGGTCGTACTCCACCTCCAGATAGTGGTCGGTGAAGGTGTTGTTCTGCTCCGGGTCTAGCACTTCCAGCATCGCCGAGGCCGGATCACCGCGGAAATCATGCCCCATCTTGTCGATCTCATCGAGCAGGATGAGCGGGTTCGTGGTCTTGGCCTTCTTCATCGACTGGATGATCTTGCCGGGCATGGACCCGATATAGGTCCGCCGGTGACCGCGGATCTCGGCCTCATCCCGCACGCCGCCGAGCGAGATGCGAATGAACTCGCGCCCCGTGGCCTTGGCCACCGATTTGCCAAGTGAGGTTTTGCCGACACCCGGAGGGCCGACAAGGCAGAGAATCGGCCCTTTGAGCTTCGACGAGCGCTTCTGCACCGCGAGGTACTCGATGATGCGCTCTTTGACCTTCTCCAGCCCGTAGTGGTCGGTGTCGAGGACCTGCTCGGCCCGTTTCAGGTCCTTCTTCACCCGCGACCTGGTGCCCCAGGGGATCGAGAGCATCCAGTCGAGATAGTTCCGCACCACCGTAGCTTCGGCGGACATCGGGGACATCTGCTTGAGCTTCTTAAGTTCGGCCCGCGCTTTCTCCTCGGCCTCCTTGGAGAGCTTGGTCTCCTCAAGCCGGTCCTCGTACTCCTGAAGCTCGTCGCGACCCTCCTCGGCCTCGCCAAGCTCCCGTTGGATCGCCTTCATCTGCTCGTTCAGATAGTACTCACGCTGCGTCTTCTCCATCTGGTTCTTGACGCGCGTCTTGATCTTCTTCTCGACCTGAAGGACTGAAATCTCACCCTGGATCATCGAGAGCACAGCTTCGAGACGTGCTGCGACATCCGACTCTTCGAGCAACCGCTGCCGTTCGGAGAGCTTCACGCCAAGGTGGCCCGATATCGTGTCCGCGAGCTTCGCAGGCTCCTCGATATCCGCAATCGACGAAAGCGCCTCCTCGGGCACGTTCTTGTTGAGCTTCACATAGCGCTCGAACTGGTCGCGCAGCGAGCGGGCGAGCGCAGTGACGGTCGCATCATCGACCTCACCCTCGGGGATCTCCTCAGCCTCGGCTTCGAAGTACTCCTCGTTCTCCTTGAACCCGAGTATTCGCGCCCTTGCCCGCCCCTCGACCAGCACCTTCACAGTGCCATCGGGCAGCTTCAGCAACTGCAGGACGCTCGCGAGGGTCCCTGTGGTGTAGATATCCTCTTCGCTTGGATCGTCCTCTCCCGCGTCTCGCTGCGAGGCGAGCAGGATCTGGCGATCGTCCGCCATCACGGCTTCGAGCGCATTCACCGACTTTGTGCGCCCCACAAAGAGCGGCACAATCATGTAAGGGAAAACGACGATATCGCGGAGTGGCAGGACGGGATAAGTTTGGGTCGAGCTCGGTTCGGTCATCTAGCAGCCTCATCATCGGGCATGCGCTGTGCGTTAGGATGGGCCAAATGCCCATCCAGGGGAACATGTGCACGACACTCCGGTTGTCGCTGGAATGCAGCGCCATGCAGCCCCGCTGCGCGGCCTGTTCTTAAGAAGCAGTGGCGCCAGCCCCTGCCTTTTCCGCGTAGATATAGAGAGGCTTGGCCTCACCGCCAATGACCTCCTCATTCACGACGACCTCTTCTACCCCCTCAAGACCGGGCAGATCGAACATCGTGTCGAGCAATATATCTTCCATGATGGAGCGGAGACCGCGCGCGCCGGTCTTGCGCTCGATCGCCTTCGCCGCAATGGCCCTGAGCGCCTCGTGGGTAAACGTGAGGCGAACACTCTCCATCTCGAAGAGCCGCTGATACTGCTTCACAAGCGCATTTTTCGGCTCGGTCAGGATGGTGACGAGGGCATCTTCGTCGAGGTCGCGCAGTGTGGCGATCACCGGCAAACGGCCGACGAACTCAGGTATCAGCCCGAACTGAAGCAGATCCTCCGGCTCCAGATCCACCAGCAAATCGCCGATCCGCTGATCAGTCTGGTCCCGAACATCGGCGCCGAAGCCGATGGCCGACCCCTTGCCGCGCTTGGCGATGATCTTGTCGAGACCCGCAAAAGCGCCGCCGCAGATGAAGAGGATGTTTGTCGTATCAACCTGCAGGAACTCCTGCTGAGGGTGTTTGCGTCCGCCTTGGGGGGGCACGGAGGCAACGGTGCCCTCCATCACCTTCAGAAGCGCTTGTTGCACGCCCTCACCCGACACATCACGCGTGATCGACGGGTTGTCCGACTTGCGGCTTATCTTATCGACCTCATCGATGTAGACGATGCCACGCTGCGCACGCTCAACATTGTAGTCAGCCGATTGAAGCAGCTTCAGGATGATATTCTCAACATCCTCGCCAACGTACCCCGCCTCGGTCAGCGTGGTCGCATCGGCCATGGTGAAAGGCACGTCGAGGATGCGAGCGAGCGTTTGCGCCAGGAGCGTTTTGCCGCAGCCGGTCGGACCAATCAGCAGGATATTGGACTTCGACAGTTCGACGTCCGAGCTTTTGCCCGCATGGTTCAACCGCTTGTAGTGGTTGTGCACCGCGACCGAGAGCACGCGCTTGGCCATTGCCTGGCCGATCACGTAATCATCGAGAATCTTGCAGATATCCCGAGGCGTCGGAACGCCGTCCGATGATTTGACGAGATTGTTCTTGGTCTCCTCGCGGATGATGTCCATGCAGAGTTCGACACACTCGTCACAGATGAACACCGTCGGCCCGGCGATGAGTTTGCGCACCTCGTGCTGGCTCTTGCCGCAAAACGAGCAGTAGAGGGTGCTTTTGCTATCAGAGCCGCTGTTCTTGGTCATTCCAGTCTCCGGGCCATTATCCGGGCGGGTGAACCGCCTGCATAGCCGACATCTCGTAACACATCGTTAGCAATCGACGGGCATTCGACCGAGGCTAGTGCATTGGCGAAACCGTGTCACTAGCGACACCGTGCCTCTGCCGTCAATCCTCGGCCGGTGCCTCACGCTTCTCGACAATCGTGTCGATGATGCCCCACTCCTTCGCATCGGCAGGGGTCATGAAGTTATCCCGATCCAGCGCGTTCTCGACCGTCTCATACTGCTGACTGCAGTGTTTCACATAGATGTTATTCAAGCGTTCCTTAAGCTCGAGCGTGTGCTTGGCGTGGATCGCAATGTCCGAGGCCTGACCCTGATAGCCGCCCGAGGGCTGGTGCACCATGATCTGGCTGTTGGGCAGAGAAAAGCGCATGTCCTTCTCGCCGGCCGCCAGCAGGAGCGAGCCCATCGAGGCCGCCTGCCCCACGCAGAGCGTCGAGACCGCCGGACGGATATATTGCATGGTGTCGTAGATCGAGAGGCCCGATGTCACCACGCCGCCTGGGCTGTTGATGTACATTGAGATCTCTTTCTTCGGGTTCTCCGCTTCGAGGAAAAGAAGCTGCGCCACCATGAGCGTCGACATTCCGTCGTGCACGGGACCGGAAACGAAGATGATCCGCTCCTTCAGCAACCGAGAATAGATGTCGTAGGAACGCTCGCCGCGCGAGGTCTGCTCGACCACGATGGGAACGAGCGTGTTCATGTAGGTATCGATGGGATCGCGCATGGTCTCTGCCTCCTGGCGGGCACTCCGCGGCCCGCTCACTTCGTCTTGAGTCCTAATCACTCGTTCCGGGAGCGGCAAGCACGCCCACGTGAAATAAACATAAGGCTGTTCTTAAATCCTCCGCATATCCGCCCGTTAGTGGTCGCTTCCGGTCTGCAGCAACAGGCGATGGAGCGCGAGCGCCTCTTCGGAGACCGCTCGGTGTTGGGGCAGGCCAAGGTAATACCCCTTTCCCGTCCGCATCACATTCTCCGACAGCGCGACCAAGCGCCCGGCTGCGATATGCCCGGAGATCAGGCCGAGGCTGCCAAGCGTGATCCCGTCGCCCCGAACCGCCGCCTCGACAGCGGGCAAATAGCTGGTGAAGATCACCCTCGGCTTGTCAGGCGGTAGAGGTGCGGCCTCTGCCTCGAACCAGGCCGCGGGGGGGATCCAATGGGCGTTCACACGATCATAGTCGATCAGCGGCAGGTTCCGGATCGCATCCGCGGCCAGCGGCGGCTGTACTCCGGCTTCGGCGATAAACGCTGGCGAGGCAACGGGCACCAACTCCTCGGCGATAAGGGGGGCAAGACGCCACCGCGGGTGCGTTCCGGCCGAATAGAGGATGGTCAGATCATGGGCGTCGTCTGCCAGGTCCTCCATGGCATCGCTGGTGGTCAGACGCACGGACACGCTCGGATGGTCACGGGCGAAGGCACGCAGATGAGGGCCGAGCCAGAGATGGCTGACGGAACCGGAGGCAACGATCGAAACCGTCCGCGGCGCTGCCCCGGGGACAAACGGGGCCAAGGCTTCCTCGAGATAGTCTAGCGCGGCCCTTGTCCGCTCATGCAACTGCCGGCCCGCAGGGGTCAGCGCCACATGCCGGCCCCGTCTTTCGAACAGCGCCGCCCCCAACTGATCCTCTAGCCCGCGGATGCGGCGACTGACCGCCGCTTGGGTCACGCCGAGTTCACGCGCGGCTGCGGAAAAGTTCCCATGCCGCGCCGCCGCTTCGAAGACACGGAACACCTCTAGGGGCAGTCGGGACAGCATCCAAGCCCTCCACACCAACATCAGGTTATCAGTATACCCGAGAAATCGGCGTCTTTGGAGATGTCGGGTGTTGGTGCACGCTGGAGACGCTCTCGCGAGGTGCCCCAATGTTCGATGTTGCATCAGTTCCACCGATACACTGCCGGCCCGGCTGTCTTGCCGAGATCGGACAGATCGCGGCCAGCATTGCGCCAGCGAGCGACGTTCTCCTGATTGGTGATCCCTGGCTCAACCGGAACGGGGTAACGGGCCGTGTTGTCCAAGACCTCGAGGCGAACGGGCTTTCCGTCTGGAGCTACTATGACCTTGCAGGCGAGCCCACGGCATCCGATGTGCGCACGGCCACCGAGATGGCGCGTGGAACTGCACTGGTCATCGGCATCGGTGGCGGGTCAGCCCTCGACATCGCAAAAACCGCCGCGGCTTGTGGAAAATCATGCGAAGGCTCAGATCCGATCGCATACGCCTGTGCCGCACGTCCGTTGCCCGATCAGTGGTTGCCCAAGATCCTTGTGCCCACGACCGCCGGGACCGGTGCGGAAAGCTCTTCGACGGCGATCTTCAGCGGTGAGGATGGCCGCAAGCTCTGGCTTTGGGGCGAGCAGACGAAGGCCGAGCGGGTCTTGCTCGACCCGGAACTGACCCTCACGCTCCCACCATCGGTTACGGCTGCCTGCGCAATGGACGCCTTCGTGCATGCGTTCGAGGCGGCAACCAACCGGCGCACACATGCCGGGGCACAGTTGTACGCGCACTCCGCGCTCCGCCTAATCGCGCCAGCCCTCCCTCGCGCGGTGGCTGACCCTCAGGATCTCGACGCTCGTACGGATCTGCTCCTCGGCGCTTGCTATGCCGGAGTGGCGATCGACAACTGCGGCACGGCGGTGGCCCATATGATCAGCCATGCGCTGGCAGGGTTGGTCCCGGTCTCACATGGCTTGGCGACCGCACTGGCCTTCGAGGCGACGCTGCCCTGGCTCGTGGACACCCCGACGCCCGACATGAATGCCGCGGCACATGCTTTGGGATTGGGCGGGACCACGGATCTGCCGGGCTACACCACCCATCTCATGGATGCCGCAGACATGGCCCGCCGCCTGCCGTTCGAGAAGGATGCCGTCTCGCTTGACGCGTTCGATGCAGCCATGCGGGCGCCGGAGAACGCACCGATGCGCGAGGCGACGGCGAGGCCGATCTCCGAAGCGGACACCAGGATGTTTGCGACGCAATTGCTTTCGCTGGCCCGCGATAGCCACGCACCCAAGGCTTTAACCGAATAGTAATCTCGTCAGTTTGTTCTCTTCTTGTTCCAACTGAGGGAGAGAGCCATGTTTCCTGCCGACGAACTTTTCGAGCTCCGGTCCGAGATCAAGCGTTTGAAGGAGCGAGAGGCCGTCTTGCGGTCCCGAATGCTGGCCGATCCCGGCGGGCCCTCCTGCGCCGGGAGGGTCTGGGAAGGAATCGTGGTCTCCCGAGAGTGCCGCCGCCTCGACCTGCGCGCTCTGCCGGCCCCGATCTTGGTTGACCCGGCTTACTTCCAAACCTCCGGCTTTCGGGCGGTCTTGCTGCGTCCTGTGGGGAACCAAGCCCGCGCAGAGCGCACGCTGTCACAAGACCTCCGCGCAGCGCTCTAACGGAGGTCAGGGGAAGAAGACGCGGAAGAAGGCGGATGCCAACCAACCGGCGGCCAGTGCGACTGCGATCGAGATAATCCCATAAAGCGCGCTCTGCTCCTTCGCCATGGTGTAGATCCAGCGCTCGAGCCCGACCTTGCGCACGGAGATCGTCTGCTCGACGACGTCAACCACTGCCCGGTCGCGCAACAAGAAGATGCGCGCCCTATAGTCGCCTTCGACCAGTTGCGCCGGCAAGGCGATCGCCGTTCGGAACAAGGTGTCCTCGGTCACCGTCACGGTGCCCGGCTGTTCAAAATAGAGGCCTTGGTCCTTACGCAGACGGATCACCGCCTCGCGGTAGTCCTCGGGATACTCCTCGTCAAAGCTGTCGCCAATGAGGCGGACCACATGATCGATCCCAATCTTATAGCGGAGATCTTCGGTGTGGCTGATAACCTGGCGAAACCCGCGGGTGCTGGCGATGGCATACAAGCTCGGAGCCGCATCGACCTGCACACCCTGGTCATTGACCCAAATGCCAAAGCGCCGTTCCTTCTTGCGCACGATAACCGGCTCGGACGGGCCTGTCACCGCAACCAGAACATCCAGCGGTCCGCTATCGGGTGCCGGCTTCTCGCGCTTCACGGCCCCATAGATGATGATCTCGGACCCGTCGAAGCCGGTTGTGATCGCCACGCGGTTCTGACTGAGCGCTGCAACGACCTCCTCAGCCGAGGACGGAACAGCCGCGAACCAAAGCAGGATGACCGCGAGGAGCCTCAATGTCCGCCCCCGCCGATGCTGTAAAGCTCATCCGGCTCCAACACCAAGTCGAAGCCGAGCTTGCCACAGACGAGCAGGACGATGATCGCGAGCAGGATGCGCAATTGCTCCGCACGAAGCCGTGGTCCGATTCTCACTCCGATCTGCGTCCCGATCACGCCGCCCAGCAGCAACAGGACCGCCAAGACCGCATCGACCGTCTGGTTTGTGATCGCGTGCATCAGGGTTGTAGCCCCGGTTACAAACATGATCTGGAACAGAGACGTCCCGACCACAACCGTCGTCGCCATGCCGAGCAGATAGATCATCGCCGGCACCATGATGAAGCCGCCACCGACGCCCATAATCGCCGCGAGGATGCCAACAAATAGACCGACCAAGAACGGCGGTATCGCGCTGATGTAGAGGTTCGAGGCGCGGAACCGCATCTTAAACGGCAGCCCGTGAACCCAGCCGTGGCGTCGCTTTTGCCGGGACGACACACCGCGACGCGTGCGTCGCAAAGCTTGCAGGCTTTCCACAAACATCAGCGCACCAACGATGCCGAGGAAGACCACATAGCAGAGCGAGACGAGCAGTTCGACCTGACCGAGTGTCCGTAGAAACGAGAAGATCTGCACGCCGATCGCCGAGCCGACCAGGCCACCGGCCAACAGCACGCCGCCCATCTTGAAGTCGACGGTCTTGCGGCGCCAATGGGAGAGAACGCCGGAAAACGAGGACGCGACGATCTGGTTCGCCTCTGTGGCCACCGCCACCGCGGGCGGGATCCCTATGAGAATCAGCAGTGGCGTCATCAGGAAGCCGCCACCGACACCAAACAGGCCGGACAAAAACCCGACACCGCCCCCGATTCCGAGAAGGAGGAACGCGTCGACTGATACCTCGGCGATGGGCAGATAAATGTTCATGCTGGGAGGCCCTCGCTGTGGCAGGTGCATAGCATGGGCATCGGCCAAGTCCACTGTGACGTCGCCGCACGGCATGGACCCAGATCGCCGAAAACCGACCAGCCAACCCGCCACACTGTCCCGTTAACACAACGGCAAGATTTTTTCTGGAGAGTCAGGAAGAGCCTAGTCTAGGGAAGACTGTGAGGACGGTATGCTGGCAACCCCTGCGATTTCGTCAACGCCGCTGCACAATGCGCGGCTGCACAGCCGTCCGCCCGGCGGGATCGATCCTCAGGTGCTGCCCGAGATCGAACGCCAGGCTCGCACAACCGATCGGAACCGGCCCCAAAGGGTGCAGGAAGCTGACCGATCCGATAGAACCGGGCAGAGCCTCAACCGACCCACGGATGGAACGTCGCCGGAGCGGCAAGCACGCGCTCCGGAGGGAACGGATCCGACCCGTGGAGAAAGCCAGACGGAGGAGGAACTGCGTCCGGGTGCCGACCCCGATCCCGCGGATCGCGCCGAGGTCGACCGTCTTGAGGAGCGAGATCGCCGGGTGAGAGCGCACGAGGCCGCGCATGTGCAAGCCGGCGCGCCCTATGCCGGGACCCCACGCTATGACTACGTTGTGGGGCCGGACGGGCGGCGCTATGCCGTCGGCGGTCGCGTACAGATTGACATGTCCACGGATCCCTCGGATCCGGAGGCGACCATTCGTAAAATGCAGACAGTGAAGCGTGCGGCACTGGCTCCCGTCGATCCTTCCCCTGCCGACCGGCAAGTTGCCGCTCTGGCCGAGCGGCTCTCGCGGGCTGCCGAGGCCGATCTCACAGCGCTGCGTGCAGCCGAACGCGAAGTTCTGGCCGCGGCACAATCAGATCGCCTCACCCGTCTCGCAATTCTCTATGCGCAAACCGCTGTACTTCCGGCACCGGATCCCACGACCTCACGGGCCGCTTGACGCCTTTGTCTCCGGTTTGATCCCGCGCAAGGTTGGTCACGTGCCCGGCGGCTAACGTGATCACCATCCGAACCAAGCGCCTAGTGGATTGATTCCAACGTTTGGAACCCCCTGTTTCTCGCGGCGATGATGGCGTCAGGGTCGGCGCGCCATGTGAAGGGTTTGGCTTCGGTGGCATTGTGCTCGGTTATGAAGCGGTTGATCGCGGCCTGCAGGTCGACGACCGAGTGGAACACGCCGTGCTTCAGCCGTCGGCGTGTCAGCTTTGCGAAGAACCCTTCGACGGCATTCAGCCAAGAGCTCGAGGTCGGCGTGAAGTGGAACGTCCATCGGGGATGTCGTGCGAGCCAGCGGCGCACAGCCGGCGTCTTGTGCGAGGCCGAGTTGTCCAGGATCGCGTGCACGACCTTGCCGGCCGGGATC
>JBCBYB010000056.1:0-24510 GCA_039816045.1 Pseudomonadota bacterium | reverse complement strand
CGACGCCGAACTGATCCACCCCGGCCTCCGGCGGTTGCGCCGGGTAGTACACAAAAGAGCAGCGCGAGAGCGGCCGCCTTAAATCTGCGAGCCTCTGACAGCCCCACTCCGCCGAACCACGCCTGCCACTTCTCGGGTATTGCCACGCTGATGCCGTGGCGGCGGCAAATCTGCGAAGCCGCAACACCGCCTCAGCGCTCGCGCCGGATCGCAATCCCCTGCTCCTCGCTGACGGCGCGAAGCGGCGCGCGCGAAGCGTGAAGATCGCTTTATCGTCCGTCTCCTTTGTCGCCACGGACCATACTCTGGCGTGAACCGAAGTAAGGGCCTCAGGTCAGAGCCCATTCCGGTAAGCTCGGCCGTCTTTAGGCCTGCATCTGTGGACAGGGTCAGGGCCGCGCGATACACCAGCCTCCGCATCAAGCCGCGGGGCCCGAAATGACATCGCTTAACGAAATCCGGACGACCTTTCTCGACTACTTCGCCCGCCATGGGCATGAGGTCGTCGCGTCCTCGCCGCTGGTGCCGCGCAACGACCCGACTTTGATGTTTGTGAATTCGGGGATGGTGCAGTTCAAGAACGTGTTCACGGGGCTGGAGCAGCGCCCCTATGTCCGCGCGACCACATCGCAAAAATGTGTGCGCGCCGGTGGCAAGCACAACGATCTCGACAATGTCGGGTACACGGCGCGGCACCTCACCTTCTTCGAGATGCTCGGCAATTTCTCCTTTGGTGATTACTTCAAGGACAACGCGATCCCGTTTGCCTGGGAGCTGCTGACCAAAGACTTCGCCCTCGACCGCGAGAAACTCTACGTCACCGTCTACCACACCGATGACGAGGCCGCGACGATCTGGAAGAAGATCGGAGTGCCGGAGGAGCGGATCATCCGCATCGCGACCTCCGACAATTTCTGGCAGATGGGACCGACCGGCCCTTGCGGCCCTTGCACTGAGATCTTCTATGACCACGGGCCTGATATCTGGGGCGGGCCTCCGGGGTCTCCGGAGGAGGATGGTGACCGGTTCATCGAGATCTGGAACCTGGTTTTCATGCAGAACGAGCAGTTTGAGGACGGCTCGATGCGCGCCCTCGATATGCAGTCGATAGATACCGGTATGGGGCTGGAGCGCTTTGCATCGTTGATGCAGGGCACGCACAATCTCTTCGAGACCGATCTTATGCGGGCGTTGATCGAAGCGTCCGCCCATGCAACTTCGACCGAGACCGGTGAGCGCTTCATTACCCATCACCGGGTGATTGCCGACCATCTGCGCTCGACCTCTTTCCTGATTGCGGATGGCGTGCTGCCCTCGAACGAGGGGCGGGGCTATGTGTTGCGCCGGATCATGCGCCGTGCAATGCGCCACGCCCACCTTCTTGGCGCAGCCGACCCGTTGATGCATCGTCTGGTCCCTGAGCTCGTCCGGCAGATGGGGCAGGCGTTCCCGGAGCTTATCCAGGCACAGGCGCTGATCACGGAGACTCTGGAGCAGGAGGAGATCCGGTTCCGCCGTACCCTCGATCGCGGTCTCGGGCTGCTGGAGGAGGAACTCGCGCGGCTCCCAGAGGGCCAAGCTCTTTCGGGCGAGGCAGCGTTTAAGCTCTACGACACTTATGGCTTTCCGCTGGATCTCACCCAGGATGCGTTGCGTGAGAAGGGGCGGAGCGTCGACACCGATGGTTTCGACACCGCAATGGCCGCGCAGAAGGCGAAAGCGCGGGCTGCCTGGGCTGGGTCGGGCGAGGCGGCGGACGATCAGCTTTGGTTCGATATCGCTGAGGCGGTTGGGGTGACCGAGTTTCTCGGCTACGACACAGAATCCGCTGAAGGCGTGATCACTGCGGTCGTCGTCGATGGCGCGCGCCAGGGCTCTGCGCAGGCAGGGGAGGAGGTTGCGCTCGTGCTGAACCAGACGCCGTTTTATGCTGAGAGCGGTGGGCAGGTTGGCGATGCCGGTGTGATCAAAACCGCTACCGGCAAGATCACCGTGCGCGATGTGCAAAAGCGCGCCGGCCTGTTTGTCCATATCGGCACTTTGGACCATGGTAAAGTCGTCCAAGGAGAGGCTGCGGTTCTGTCAGTCGACGGGGCGAAGCGGGCCTCGATCCGGGCAAACCACTCGGCCACCCATCTGTTGCACGAGGCGCTGCGCGGTCATCTCGGTGACCATGTGGCACAGAAAGGCTCGCTGGTAGCGCCCAACCGGCTTCGCTTTGACTTTGTGCATCAGAAGCCGTTGGCGCCGGAGGAAGCGCGGGCGATCGAGACCGAGGTGAACGCCTATATTCGCCAGAACGCTCCGGTGACGACGCGGATCATGACACCGGACGACGCCCAAGCCGCCGGTGCTCGCGCGCTCTTTGGCGAGAAGTATGGTGAGGAGGTGCGCGTCGTGTCGATGGGCAGCCGGGCAGAGGGGGAGGAAGGTCCCGCGGGTCGGGTCTACTCGCTCGAGCTTTGTGGTGGCACTCATGTCAGCCAGACCGGTGAGATCGGGCTCTTGAAGATTGTCTCCGAGGGGGCGTCGTCTGCTGGTGTCCGTCGGGTCGAAGCGCTGACTGGTGCCGCGGCCTTTGCCCATCTTGAGGCCCAGGACGATGCGCTTCAGGCCGCCGCAGCCGCACTTAAGGTTCGCCCGGCGGAGGTTGCAGAGCGGGCCCGCCAGCTCCTTGATGATCGCCGCCGCATGGAGGCCGAACTCGCAGATCTTCGTCGCCAGGTGGCCTTGGGAGGCGAGGCTTCGGGGCCTGCCGCGAAAGAGGTGGCCGGGATCCTTTTCCTGGGTCAGGCGCTGAACGGTGTCGAGGCAAAGGACCTGCGCGGTCTGATCGACGCTCACAAGGGGCGGCTCGGGTCCGGTGCCGTCGTGCTCATCGCCGATACCGGGGGGAAAGCGGCTGTGGCCGCTGGGGTCACTGAGGACCTGACCGGCACGGTGTCGGCCGTCGATCTTGTGCGTGCGGCCGTGGCTGAGCTTGGCGGCAAGGGCGGTGGTGGCCGGCCCGATTTCGCACAAGGCGGTGGCAGCAATCCGTCAGAGGCGGAGGCAGCCCTTGCTGCGGCAGAAACGGTGCTGGCCTCGCTCAGCGCGTGACGGGGTCGATCACGATCTCGTCTGGCCGCACGTAACCGAGGACTGCGCGCGCGCGCTCATCGAGCAGGTCGAGATCGAGGTATCCGGGCTTCAGTCGGCGCACCCGGTTTTCCGCCTCGCGCCGGGTGGCTTCGACTGCTGCCAACTGTACTTCCAACCGATCGATCTCGAGCGCTGCGGCTGCCCGCGCCTCGATCCCGCGATCACCATAGAGTCCAGAATAGAGGAACACGCCGATTGCTATGGCAACCGGCACATAGATCAGCCAAGCGGTTAAACGTCCCCAGTCGATCGGGTTCATAAGCGGTAGGCTCCTCACACGGCGAAGCCCGAATCTGCCAGCACTGCGGGCGCTTGTCACAGAAATCTTGGGTGGTGCCTCAACCGGCTGCGGAGTGAGTCCGCCGCGCCACAGGCCTCAGCGACGGCCCGCCGGGATCACCGATTTGCCCGCATAGACGCCGGCCTCCCCGAGTTCTTCTTCGATGCGCAGGAGTTGATTGTATTTCGCTGTCCGGTCGGAGCGGGCGAGCGAGCCCGTCTTGATCTGTCCGCAATTCGTGCCCACGGCGAGGTCGGCGATGGTCGCGTCCTCGGTCTCGCCAGAGCGGTGGGACATCACGGCTTTCATGCGGGCCTTATGGGCCATGTCGACCGTCTCTAGCGTCTCCGAAAGCGTGCCGATCTGGTTGACCTTGATGAGGATCGCGTTGGCCGAGGTTTCCTTGATTCCGCGCGCCAGGCGTTCCGTGTTGGTGACGAAAAGATCGTCGCCCACCAAGTTGCAGCGCCCGCCGATTTCCGCTGTCAGGGCTCTCCAGCCCTCCCAATCGTCCTCGGCCATGCCGTCTTCGATGGAGATGATCGGGTAGGCGTCGACGAGATCGGCGAGGTAGTCGACCATCTTTTCGGAGGTCAGCGCCTTGCCCTCGCCCTCGAGCCGGTAGCGCGCGCCGTCGGTGTCATAGAACTCCGTCGCCGCGGCATCGAGCGCCAGCATGACATCGCCGCCTGCGTCATAGCCGGCCTTGCCGATGGCCGACATAATGAAGTCCAGCGCCTCGCGCGCAGACCCGATCGCCGGAGCAAAGCCGCCCTCATCGCCGACATTGGTGTTGTGTCCGGCGGCCTTCAGTTCAGCCTTCAGGGTATGGAAAATCTCCGATCCCATACGGACGGCATGGGCCAGGCTTTCGGCGCCCACCGGCATAATCATGAACTCCTGAATGTCGATCGGGTTGTCCGCGTGCTGCCCGCCGTTCACGATGTTCATCATCGGAACGGGCAGGGTGCGGGCGGCGACGCCGCCGACATAGCGATAGAGCGGCAACCCCGTCGAGCGCGCACCGGCATGGGCGGCGGCGAGGCTGACCCCAAGGATCGCATTGGCGCCAAGGCGGCCCTTGTTGGGCGTGCCGTCGAGCTCGATCATCGTCTGGTCGATGCTTTTCTGCAGGAGCGCATCGACCCCGGCCAGCGCATCGAAGATCGGGCCGTTCACCGCGTCGATCGCTTGGCGCACCCCTTTGCCGTTGTAGCGGGTGCCGCCATCGCGCAGCTCCACCGCCTCGTGTGCGCCGGTCGACGCGCCGGAGGGCACGGCCGCGCGGCCCGTCGTGCCGTCTTCAAGCAGGACGTCGACCTCGACAGTTGGGTTGCCGCGGCTGTCGAGGATCTCGCGCGCGGTGATGTCGACGATGGCACTCATGAGGGCTCTCCGTTGGCTGGACGCGACGGGTGTCGGGCGCTGTCTACACTGGGGTTGGAAGGGGGTAAAGCGGCCTCAGCGGGTGATGCGCGCCAGATGGGCGGGGTCGGTGATCTGGCCCAGCAGGCCAGTGTCGCTGATCGGGCGCTCTGTCGCAGGGGGAACGTAGAGCGTGTGTCCTGCGTGCAAGCGGGCCGCGACATCGCCGATCTGACCGAGCGCAAAAGGAATGCGTTCGGTCGGGACCAGCGGATGCGGGCTCACGTAGAGCGCCTCGACCGCGTGGGTCTCCGGATAGACCCGCAGCAGATGGGCTCTCAGCCGCTCGAAGCGCTCGGGCCGCGAAATCCGCTGGCTGTAGAGACAGCTCTCCACCGAGCCGATCTGGCAGACAAGCAGCGGCACCGTGGCATCGACGGGACGGCGACGCAGCAAGAGATCCGTTGCCTCGAACAATTGCAGGCCGCCTCGCATCGGGTCGAGGCCGAGCTCAGCGAACAAGCAGTCGAGTGCTGAGATCCCGGGATGCGTCTCAACGCTTAGCCCTAAAGCGTCAGCCAAACGGCGGATCAGCCCTGGCGCTGTCACGCCGACGAGCGGGTGCCCCTGCATTGCAAAGGCGACAGGCGCACGCGCAAGGGCCGCATCGACCACCCGCGCTGCCATGTGGTGATAGGCCGAGAGCCTGTGTCCGCCTGTGACGTAGCTCTCCCCAAAGAGTGGTGTCACCCGAGGGCAAAGGCTGCGCAACCAAGGCTCGGTCGCGATGCCGGTGTCGACGAACAGCACTTCGTTCATGCTAGCGACGAGGTGCTCGGTCTCCCGTGTCACATGATCGATATTGCGGATACCGAGGCCGAGGATGTGGATATCAGCCACCGGAACTGCCCTCCATGCGCGCGAGGAGATCGAGCAGCAGGGTCTGGCGTTCCCCGTCCGGTGCGGCGCGAATTGCTGCTGCGCGCTCGGCGAGATCTGAGATGGGCTCAGGCGCAGGGCGCTGCACCGGTTCAACCGACGGCTCGTCGACCATACGCGCCGTGCAACCATAGCGCACCGCAAGCTGACCTGCTTCGTCGCGAGAGATCTTCGGCACCACCACCACTTCGATCCGGCCATCTGTCAGCCTTTCGCCCCCCGGTCCCGCGTCGGCGGTCGGAGGAACATCGGCGGCAGACAGCCCTTCCGGCACGGGTTGCAAAGTTGCTCCATATCGAAGCCGGACCTCCGGCCCTTCGTGTTGCTCGACACCGGTCATGACCCGCACAAGCAGGCGCATCGGCGGGCCTTCGGTCTCGCGCAGGACGTTCCCGCCTGTTGGTGGTGTGTCTGCCGGCTGGTGGTTCTCGTCGTCGGACACACCCTGATCTGCGGGTTCCAGCAGCCGGCCGATCAGCCCGAGCACCTCCGGGCCGCCGCCTAAGACCGCCGTCCTCTCGGCATCGGTCAGGGCATAGTCCTTTATGGCCTCCGCATCGCTGGCCATGACACGGGCACGGAAATCAGGGTCCAAGACCGCGCGCACCAGCAGATCACGGATACCCGGTGCTGACATGCGGACGCTCCTTTCAACTCCGTTCTCCTCGACTGGTTACCGCATTGCCGCCGTCCGTGCGAGAGGGATGCCCTTGACCGCGTCACTTCAGGGCGGTTCCTTTGGATAGCCGCGGGGGGAGAGCTCATGCACCGACTTAGGCGCGCCTGATGGATGCTGCCAATTTCAGTCTTGCTGGCCGGCGCGCTCTGGTGACGGGAGCGGGCCGAGGGCTAGGGCTTGCGATGGCACGGGCCCTTGCAATGGCGGGAGCGCATGTCTGGCTAAACGGGCGCAAGCCGGGGCCGCTCGAGGCCGCCGCGGAGGCTCTTCGGTCGAGCGGGCACTCGGCAGCGCCGGCGCCGTTCGACGTGACGGACAGCGATGCGGTCGAGGCCTGGTTCGATCGTTCAGATCCGCCCGATCTGCTTGTCAACAATGCAACCCTCCGCGACTGGCGTCCGACATCGGAGCTCTCTGTCGATGCGGTCGCACGGTTGGTTGAGGTGAACGCTCTTGCTGCTTATGATCTTATGCGTCGTGCTCTGCCTGGCATGATCGCAGGGGGTGGCGGGGCCGTCGTGAACATCGCCTCCATTGCGGGACCGCGAGCGGGAGTGGGCGATCCCGGCTACACGCTCGCCAAAGGGGGGATCGAGGCGCTCACCCGCTCCCATGCGGTCGAACTCGGCCGGCACGGCATCCGGGTCAATGCGATCGCGCCTGGCTTCTTCGCGACCGAAGCCAATGCTCGCTGGGTCGAAGACCCGTCGGTGACCGAGATGCTGGAGACGCGCGCCGCTATTCCGCGCTGGGGCAAGCCCGAGGAGATCGCCGGGGTCTGCGTATTCCTCTGCTCGCTGGCAGCCTCCTATGTGACGGGCCATGTGCTGACCGTCGATGGCGGGCTGAGCGTGCGGATGTGAGCGTGCCGAGCTACACTCCTGCCGCCCTCGCGGGACTTGTCGGAGAAGACCTCGGCACGTCCGCTTGGCTAACGGTTGACCAGGCGATGATCGACGCCTTCGCCGATGCGACTGGCGACCATCAGTGGATCCATGTGGACCGCGCCCGCGCGAAGGCTGAACTCGGCGGGACCATTGCACACGGATACCTCACCCTGTCGCTCCTCCCGCGGCTGATGGCAGAGGTCTTTGCCGTGGACGGTGTTGCGAGCCGCATCAACTATGGCCTCGAGCGTGTCCGCTTTCCGGCTCCGGTTCCAGCCGGTGCAGAACTCCGCCTGAGGGTGCGGCTTTCGGCACTTCAACCGGCCCAGCAAGGCTGGCGGATGACGTTGTTTTCGACGGTCGAGCTCAAGGGCTCCGACCGCCCGGCTTGTGTGGCTGAGACCGTTTCATTGCTGATCGTGGGCGATAATGGTGCGTGATGGATCTGCCACATTGCAATCTGAAATGCTGCGCCGCTCCATCGGCCCTGGAGGTGCCATGCAGCAAACCGGTCAAGTTCTGCGCGTCGCCGTGGTCGAGGCGGATCTCGACCGGGCCCATCAGTTCGTGGATGCCCTTCGCGATGCAGGCGATTTCGAAGTTACGGTAATCGGGGACGAAACCGGGCTCGCGCGTCGCCTTGCCGTTCTGGACCCGGACGTGGTGCTTATCGACATCGCCAATCCCGACCGCGACGTGCTGGAGGAGCTGGCCCTCGCATCCAGCGCCACCGAGCGAGCCGTCGCAATGTTCGTCGATCGGTCCGATGATGGGCTGACGGCGGCGGCGATCGAGGCTGGCATCAGCGCCTACGTGGTCGACGGACTGCGCAAGGAACGCATAAAGCCGGTGCTCGACGCCGCGATCGCCCGCTTCAAGATGGTCAGCCGGATGCGCCGCGAATTGGAGGCAACCAAGGCAGCGCTTGCCGAACGCAAGACCATCGACCGCGCGAAGGGGCTGCTCATGGCGGCGCGCGGCGTGTCTGAGGAGGAGGCGTATGCGCTGCTCCGCCGAACAGCCATGGATCAGAAGAAGAAGATCGCCGACGTCGCACAGGCCTTGGTGACCGCAGCGGATCTGCTGAAATGAGCGATACCCTTTCGCTCGGGTACATCCCTCTGGTTGACAGTGCGCCCTTGATCATCGCGCGCGAGATTGGGTTCGCCGCGGAGGAGGGACTGACGTTTCAGCTTCACCGTGAACCGTCATGGTCGAGCTTGCGCGACAAACTCGCACTTGGGAGCTTGCACGCCGCGCACATGCTCTCTCCTCTGCCGGTTGCCATGTCGATGGGACTGGGCGGACTGCCGACGCCGGTGGTTGCACCGCTTGTACTCTCCGTTAACGGGACGGTCGTCGGGGTGTCGATCAAACTGGCCGAGGCGATGCGCCAGCGGGGGACGTCTCGGGATTTTATGGCTGCGGCAGCGATCGGACGGGCATTGATCGAAACGGCCGCACTGCCGCTCCGGATCGGGGTGCCGTTCCCGTTCTCGATGCATGCGGAACTGCTCTACTACTGGCTTGGCGGTCTCGGTTTGCAGGCACCACAGCAGCTGATCGTGCGGACGATCCCTCCGCCTCGGATGGCGGATGCTGTGGCCGCTGGGGAGATCGATGCGTTCTGCGTCGGAGAACCCTGGGGGTCGATGGCCGTGGCGCGCGGCGTGGCCGAGATCGTGCTGCCGGGCTGTGCCATCTGGCGCTTTGCACCTGAGAAGGTGCTGGCGATGCGGCAGGATTTTATGGAGCGCGAAGAGGGGTTGGCGGCGCGGTTGATTCGAGCGGTCTGGCGGGCCGGGCGTTGGCTCGCGGATCCAGCGCATCATATGGCGGCATCCGAGATCCTCGCGCGCCCCGACTATCTCGATGTTGGTGCAGAAGTCATCGAACGCAGTTTTTCGGGGCGCTTGCTGGTGGCGGCCGAAGGAGAATGGCGCCGGGCCCCTCGGTTCATCGCCTTCGCCGAGGCAGCGGCTCAGTTCCCCTGGCGCAGTCAAGCAGTGTGGATGGCGGCGCGCCTCGCTCAGCGGACCGGCGTCGATCCGCAAGAGGCGGCGACCGCAGCCCGAGCCGCTTATCGTCCCGATGTGTACCGCGCGCTGCTCGGGCCGCTCGGCATCGACATGCCGGGCGCATCCGAGAAGCTGGAGGGCTCGTTGGAATCGGAGACGGCCGTTGCGTCTTCTGGTGGGCGCCTCTTCTTAGGGCCAGACAGCTTCTTCGATGGGCGTGTTTTCGACCCGGATGTCCTTTGAACGCCTAATTTTGCGCCAAAAGTTCGAAGTTGATTAATTTTTTGAGCGCGAAAGTTTTTTTGCATTGCAGAATTTCCGCTCTGTGGTAGCGATAACGGACTGGTCGAGGACAAGGGCGTTCCGGCCACCGTGATCCCCCAAAGCTGAGGGTGCCGAGCAAGGTTGCTCGTTTCAGTCATGCGGAGAAGCATGGCCCGAAACGTGTGACCTTTCGTCATTTTGGGGCGGTTTCAAATGAGCTGCCCCCCGAGAGGAGCAGACCTATGCGCTTTTCCGCCCGGCTTCTTGCCGCCGCGACCGCGATCGCCCTGATCGCCCCGACTGCCTCCGCCGAATTCCTCGACGTCGAAAAAGACGAACTGACCTTCGGCTTTATCAAGCTGACCGATATGGCGCCCCTCGCGGTCGCCTATGAACGCGGCTATTTCGAGGACGAGGGGTTGTTCGTAACCCTCGAGCCTCAGGCGAACTGGAAGGTTCTGCTCGACCGTGTGATCGACGGTGAGCTCGATGGCGCCCACATGTTGGCCGGTCAGCCTTTGGCCGCGACCATCGGTTTCGGGACCGAGGCGCATGTGATCACACCGTTCTCCATGGATCTGAATGGTAACGGTATCACCGTCTCGAACGAGATCTGGGCGCAGATGAAGGAGAACATCCCCCACGATGCCGAGGGCAAGCCGATCCACCCGATCAGCGCCTCGGCGCTGAAGCCCGTGGTCGAGAAGTACATTGACGACGGCAAGCCCTTCAACATGGGCATGGTCTTCCCGGTCTCCACCCACAATTACGAGCTGCGCTACTGGTTGGCGGCTGGTGGGCTGAAGCCTGGCTACTACAGCCCCGAGAACGTCTCGGGTCAGATCGATGCCGAGGTTCTGCTATCGGTGACTCCGCCGCCGCAGATGCCCGCGACCCTGGAGGCCGGCACGATCTACGGCTATTGCGTGGGTGAGCCTTGGAACCAGCAGGCGGTGTTCAAAGGCATCGGTGTGCCGGTGATCACCGACTATCAGATCTGGAAGAACAACCCGGAGAAGGTCTTCGGCATCACCGCCGAATTCGCCGAGGAAAACCCCAACACGACGCTCGCGCTAACAAAAGCGCTGATCCGGGCCGCAATCTGGCTGGATGAGAACGACAACGCCAACCGGCCCGAGGCCGTCGAGATCCTGTCGCGCTCCGAGTACGTCGGTGCTGACTATGAGGTGATCGCCAACTCTATGACCGGCACCTTCGAGTTCGAGAAGGGCGACAAGCGGGATATCCCGGACTTCAACGTGTTCTTCCGCTATTTCGCGACCTAGCCTTACTACTCCGACGCGGTCTGGTATCTCAGCCAGATGCGCCGCTGGGGGCAGATCGCCGAGGCCAAGCCTGACAGCTGGTATGACGAGGTTGCCCAGAAGGTCTATCGCCCGGACATCTATCTCGAAGCCGCTCGGATGGTCGTCGAGGAAGGGTACGCTGCCGAAGAGGACTTCCCCTGGGACACCGATGACTATCGTGAGCCGACGGCGGAGTTCATCGACGGGGTCGAGTTCGATGGTCGAAAGCCCAACGCCTATCTTGAGGCCTTCCCGATCGGTCTGAAGGGCGAGCAGCGCGTCGTCGGCAACGACGTCGAAGGCTGATCCGGCCCGTCCTATCCCCTGGGGCGCATACGCCCCGGGGCCCATTTCCAGTTTCCATCAGGAGGCCAGCGATGACCGCCGCCACCGATACGACGTTAGCCGAGGACAGCGAGCGCGCCGCGCGCCGCGCCCGGCTCTTCAGCCGCATCTCGCGCGCCGACGGATGGTTCCGCGTGCTTGGGCTCAGCTTCATGACCCCGCTGCTGCGCGCGATCGCCGGCGACAACCCGCGAGCCCAGATTGGGGAGCTTTGGCGCCTTCTCGGCGTGCCCGTGCTGGCCATTCTGGCGTTCCTCGCGCTTTGGGCGTGGACCGCACCGCAAGTGCAGACATCGCTTGGCGCGATCCCTGGTCCCGCGGAGGTTTGGGAGCAGGTGGGCAACCTGCATGACGACCATGTCCGCGAGCGCGAGAAGGCGGATGCGTTCTACGAGCGTCAGGAAGCCCGCAACGAGAAACTCGCGGCTGCCGGAAAGGAAGACCGCATCAAGTGGCGCGACTACACCGGCAAGCCGACCTATTACGACCAGATCTGGACATCACTTCAGACGGTGTTCTTCGGCTTCCTGTTGGCGACGCTGATTGCGGTGCCGCTCGGTATCCTGTGCGGTCTCAGCCCGACGGCGAACGCTGCGTTCAACCCACTGATCCAGGTGTTCAAACCGGTGTCACCGCTCGCCTGGCTGCCGATCGTAACCATGGTGGTCTCCGCGCTCTACGCGACCAATGACGGGATGTTCTCGAAATCCTTCCTGAACTCGGCAATCACGGTGACGCTCTGTTCCCTGTGGCCGACGCTGATCAACACGGCCCTCGGGGTTAGCTCCATCGACAAGGACCTCGTAAACGTCTCCCGCGTGCTGAAGATGTCGACCCGGTCGAAGATCACCCGCCTGGTGCTGCCCTCGGCGTTGCCGCTGATCTTCACGGGCCTGCGGTTGTCCCTCGGGGTCGGCTGGATGGTGCTGATCGCGGCAGAGATGCTGGCCCAGAACCCCGGTCTCGGCAAGTTCGTCTGGGATGAGTTCCAGAACGGCTCCTCCCAGTCGCTCGCCAAGATCATGGTGGCAGTGCTGACCATCGGGATCATCGGGTTCATCCTCGACCGGCTGATGTACGCGGTTCAATCGGCCTTCATGCACTCGGACAAGCGGTGATCGGCATGGCTGTACTTGAGCTCAAGGGCGTCTCGAAAGCCTATGGCGATGGGGCCGGTCGCACCGAGGTGCTGCGTGACATCGATCTCAGCGTGGCGGAGGGGGAGTTTCTCGCGATCCTCGGGTTCTCCGGCACCGGTAAAACGACGCTGATCAACATGCTGGCGGGTCTGGACACGCCGGACCGGGGGGAGGCGCTGTTTCGCGGCGCCCCGGTCGACGGGCCGGACCCGCGCCGCGGCGTGGTGTTCCAGTCCTACTCGCTGATGCCTTGGTTGACGGTCGAGGGGAACGTCAGCCTCGCCGTCGACGCTGTCCACGGTGGCAAGGGCCGGGCCGAGCGCACGGATCTGGTGCACCACTATGTGAAGATGGTGGGCCTCGGCCATGCGCTCGACCGTCGTCCGGCTGAGCTCTCAGGCGGTATGCGCCAACGCGTCGCTGTGGCCCGGGCGCTTGCGATGCAGCCGGAGGTGTTGCTGTTGGATGAGCCCCTATCGGCACTCGATGCGCTGACGCGGGCGAACCTCCAGGACGAGATCGAGCGGATCTGGGAGGCCGACCGGCGCACCGTGGTCTTGATCACCAACGATGTGGACGAGGCAATTCTGCTTGACGACCGCATTTTGGCGCTCAACCCGGACGGCAGCCTGGGGGCGGAGTTCGAGAACCCGCTCGCCCGACCGCGCGACCGGACAGCGATGAATCACAACCCGGCCTTCAAGCATCTGCGTGCGAAAGTCACGCAGTATCTGATGAATGTCGGGGTCGCGGCGAAGACTGAGGAAACCCGGGTCCTGCCCGAGGTCACGCCGATACACGGCACGCCAAAGGCCTATGCCGAGGCCGCCCGCAGCTTGGTGCAGGACCGCTATCTCCAGTTCTCGCAGCTCTCAAAGGTCTACCCGACACCGAAAGGCCCGCTCACCGTGGTGGAGGATTTTGAGCTCAGCTTGAACAAGGGTGAGTTCATCTCCCTGATCGGCCATTCGGGCTGTGGCAAGTCGCCGGTGCTGACAATGACCGCCGGGCTCAACCCGATCTCGGCCGGCAGCATCGTGCTCGACTGCAAGCATGTGACCGATGCGGATCCGGAGCGAGCGGTGGTTTTCCAGTCACCATCGCTGTTCCCCTGGCTGACCGCCAAGGAGAACGTCGCAATCGGTGTCGACCGGGTCTATCCCAAGGCCAGCATTGCCGAGCGCCAGGATGTGGTGGAGTACTACCTTGAGCGCGTCGGACTTGCGGATGCCATGGACAAGCCGGCCGCGGACCTCTCCAACGGCATGAAGCAACGGGTGGGCATCGCCCGGGCCTTTGCGCTCTCGCCGAAGCTGCTGCTCCTCGATGAGCCGTTCGGCATGCTCGACAGCCTCACGCGCTGGGAACTGCAGGAGGTGCTGATGGAGGTCTGGTCGCGCACCCGGGTCACCGCGATCTGCGTCACCCATGATGTCGACGAGGCGATCCTGCTCGCCGACCGGGTCGTAATGATGACCAACGGCCCCAATGCGCGCATCGGCAAAATCATGCCTGTGAACCTGCCGCGCCCACGCTCCCGCAAGGCGTTGCTCGAGCACCCCGACTATTACGGCTACCGCGAAGAGCTGCTCGCCTTCCTTGAGGAGTACGAGCACGGCGCGCACTCCAAGGCCGCGTGAAAGGAAACGCCATGACACTGACCGATCGACAGATTGGCCTGGTGCGCGAGAGCTTTGCGCAAATCCAGCCGATCGCAGGGCTTGCAGCGGAGCTGTTCTACACGCGCCTCTTCGCCATCGCGCCCCACACGCAGCACCTTTTTCACGGTGATATGGCCGACCAGGGCAAAAAGCTGATGTCCACACTCGGCGTTGTGGTGAAGGGGCTCGACAATCTCGAGGCGCTGTTGCCCGTCGCAGAGGATCTCGCCGCCCGCCATGTCACCTATGGGGTGACGCCGTCGGACTACGAGCCGGTTGGTCAGGCTCTCATCTGGACCCTCGACCGGGGACTGGATGGCGGCTTCACCGAGGAGCATCGCAAAGCTCGGGCGTCCGCCTACACGCTTCTGTCGACTGCGATGGTGCGCTCCGCCTATCCCTTGGCCGACCCCGCCTCGGAGGTGGCTGCCCAATGAGCACGCGGGAAAAACTGGTCGTGATTGGGGCCGGGATGGCCTCGGGCCGTATGCTCGAGCATCTGTTCGAGACCGCCCCCAACACCTTCGATGTCACGCTGTTTGGCGCCGAGCCACGCGGGAACTACAACCGCATCATGCTCTCGCCTGTGCTGTCCGGCGATAAGACTTACGAGGAAATCGTCACGCATGATGCGGAGTGGTACGCTGCTCATCGCGTGACCTGCCGCTTCGGTGAGCCCATTTCTGGCATCGATCGCGTCCGGAAGGTGGTGACGACCGCGGCAGGCGAGACCCCCTATGACCGGTTGGTGGTCGCGACGGGATCTAGCCCGTTTATCATCCCGGTCCCGGGCAACGATTTGCCGGGCGTCCTGACATATCGCGATCTGGACGATGTTGAGGCCATGCTGGACGCGGCCAAGACGCCGAGTTCCCGGGCGGTGGTGATCGGCGGAGGGCTTCTCGGCCTCGAGGCGGCGGCCGGTCTGAAGGCGCAAGGGATGGACGTCACGGTGCTGCATCTCATGCCGCACTTGATGGAGCGTCAACTCGATCCGGCTGCGGGCTATCTGCTCGAGAAGGAGCTCGAGGCCCGCGGCATCGCCATCAAGACCCGCGCGAACACGCATGAGATCCTCGGCACCGACCGGGTGGAGGCCGTGCGCCTCGACGACGGCACGGAGATCCCGGCCGACATCGTTGTGATGGCGGTTGGCATCCGGCCCGAGACGGCGCTCGCCAAAGAGGCGGGCCTCGCCTGCGGCCGGGGTCTGCATGTGGACGATCAGATGATCACCTCGGACGAGGCCGTGCTGGCGGTCGGCGAATGCGTGGAGCACCGCGGCGCTTGCTATGGCCTCGTCGCGCCGCTCTACGACATGGCCAAGGTCGCGGCCCAGACGCTGGCGGGTGGCACCGCAGCCTATGAAGGGTCCGTCACTGCAACTAAGCTCAAGGTCACTGGCGTCGATCTCTATTCAGCAGGCGATTTCGCTGAGGGCGAAGGGCGCGAGGAGATTGTGTTTCGAGACCCCGCCCGCGGGGTCTACAAGCGCTTGGTTATCGCCGAGAACCGCATCATCGGCGTCGTCATGTATGGCGATACGGCGGATGGGGCGTGGTTCTTCGGTCTGCTCAAAGAGGGCACCGACATCTCGGAGATGCGCGAGACGCTCATTTTTGGGCCCGCTTACGCCGGAGGGACCCCGCTGGACCCTATGGCGGCCGTTGCAGCCTTGCCGGATGAGGCAGAGATCTGCGGTTGTAACGGCATCTGCAAGGGACAGATCACGACGGCCATTGCCGGGGGGGCGGTCACCCTCGACGCGGTGCGGGCGGGGACCAAGGCGTCCTCCTCCTGCGGCACCTGCACGGGGTTGGTGGAGCAGCTGTTGTCGGTGACGCTCGGCGACGACTATGCGGCTCCGGAGGCCAAACCGATGTGCGGCTGCACGGACCTCACCCATGAGGACGTCCGCCGCCTGATCAAATCGCGAGAGCTCAAGTCGATGCCCGCGGTCTGGCAGGAGCTCGGCTGGAAGACCTCCTGCGGCTGCCATGTCTGCCGGCCCGCGCTCAACTACTACCTGCTGGCGGATTGGCCGCTCGAGTATCGCGACGATCCCCAGAGCCGCTTTGTCAACGAGCGCAACCACGCCAACATCCAGAAGGACGGCACCTTCAGCGTCGTGCCGCGCATGTGGGGCGGCATCACCACGGCCAACGAGTTGCGGGCGATCGCGGATGCGGCGGACAAGTTCGCCGTGCCGACGGTGAAAGTGACCGGCGGGCAGCGGATCGACCTGCTCGGCGTTAAGAAGGAAGACCTGCCTGCGATCTGGGCCGATCTCGGCCAGGCAGGGCTCGTCTCGGGCAATGCCTATGCCAAGGGCCTGCGGACCGTGAAGACCTGTGTCGGGACCGACCATTGCCGCTTCGGCACCCAGGACAGCACGGCCCTCGGCATCGCCATCGAGAAGCGGATGTGGGGCAGCTGGACCCCGCACAAAGTGAAGATGGCGGTCTCCGGATGTCCGCGGAACTGCGCCGAGGCGACTTGCAAGGATGTCGGCGTGATCTGTGTCGACAGCGGGTTCGAGATTGGTGTTGCGGGGGCGGCCGGTATGGATGTCAAGGAGGTCGAGCGGCTCACCAAGGTCGCAACGCCCGAAGAGACAATCGACATGATCGTGGCCTTCGTCCAGCTCTACCGCGAGCATGCGAAGTATCTGGACCGCCCCTACAAATGGGTCGCCAAGGTCGGCATGGACTGGGTCCGCCAGCGCGTGGTGGATGACGCCGACGAGCGCAAGGCCCTGATCGCCCGTTTCGACCTCTCGCAATCGGTGTTCCAGTCCGATCCCTGGGCAGAGCGGGCGACGCCCACCACCGAACGGGCCTGGCGCCCCCTGGCAGATCTGACTCTGGAGGCCGCAGAATGAGCGCTTGGATCGACATCGGCGCGCTCGAGGACATCCCCGTCCGCGGTGCGCGTGTGGTCAAGACGGCGGCTGGCTGTGTCGCGGTCTTTCGCACCGGCGCGGATGAGGTGTTCGCTCTCGATGATCGCTGTCCGCACAAGGGTGGGCCGCTTTCCGAGGGGATCGTGCACGGACGCGCTGTCACCTGCCCGCTGCACAACTGGGTGATCTCCTTTGAGACCGGTACGGCCCAAGGCGCAGATGACGGGGCCGTCGGAACCTATGAGGCACGGGTCGAGGCCGGGCGCATTCTCGTCGATGCGCGCCTCCTTGGTCGGCGGAGTGCGGCGTGAGCACCTGCACGACCTGTCCCTATTGCGGTGTCGGCTGCGGGGTGATCGCGGAGCCGGACGGGCAGGGCGGCGTGACCATCGCCGGTGACCCGGCCCATCCGGCGAACTTCGGCCGGCTGTGCTCCAAAGGTGCGGCACTGGGCGAGACCCTTGATCTCGAGGGTCGGTTGCTGACCCCTGAAGTTGACGGCCGACGAGCGGGCTGGGACGAGGCGACCGCTCTGATCGCGGACCGGTTTTCCGCGGCGGTTGCCAAGTACGGCCCCGACAGCGTCGCATTCTACGTCTCGGGGCAGTTGCTGACCGAAGACTACTACGTCGCCAACAAGCTGATGAAGGGCTATATCGGCTCGGCGAACATCGACACCAACAGCCGGCTGTGCATGGCGTCTTCGGTGGCAGGGCACAAGCGCGCCTTTGGGACCGATATGGTGCCCGGGACCTATGAGGACCTTGAGCAGGCGGATCTTGTCGTGCTCGTCGGCTCGAACCTAGCCTGGTGCCATCCGGTGCTCTACCAGCGCTTGGCCGCGGCCAAGTCAGCGCGCCCTGGCATGCGCGTCGTCTGCATCGACCCACGCCGGACGGCAACAGCGGCCCTCGCCGACCAAGTGCTGCCGCTCTCGCCGGGCTCGGATGTGGCGCTGTTCAATGGCCTTTTGACCAGGATCGAGGCCGCAGGGGCCGTGAACACGCGCTATGTGGCTGAGCACGTCTCCGGACTGCCCGCGGCGATGCTTGCGGCTCGATCATCCACCTTAGCGGCGGTCGCGGTGGAGACCGGGCTCGCCGAGACCGAGCTTGCTCGCTTCTACAACGACTGGATAAGCACGGAACGGGTCGTCACGGTCTACAGCCAAGGGGTGAACCAATCGACCAGCGGCACCGACAAGGTGGGCGCTATCCTCAACTGCCATCTCGCGACGGGACGGATTGGACGGGCGGGCATGGGACCGTTCTCCGTGACCGGACAACCCAATGCCATGGGTGGGCGAGAGGTGGGCGGGCTTGCCACCATGCTTGCGGCGCACATGGACTTGGACAATCCAGAGCACCGTAGTGCCGTCCGGGGCTTCTGGCAGAGCCCCAAGATCGCCGACCGTCCGGGCTTGAAGGCTGTCGATCTGTTCCGAGCCGCCGCCGATGGCCGCGTGCAAGCGCTTTGGATCATGTCGACCAATCCGGCAGTGTCCATGCCGGAGGCGGACGCCGTGGCCCAGGCGATCCGGGCCTGCCCCTTCGTTGTGGTCTCCGACATTTTGCAAGACACTTACACGGCACGCCTCGCCGATGTCCTATTGCCTGCGGCAGCGTGGGGCGAGAAATCTGGTACGGTTACCAATTCCGAACGCAGGATCAGTCGGCAACGGCCCTTCCTGCCTGCTCCAGGCGAGGCGCGGCCCGACTGGAAGGCGCTGGCGGACGTCGGTGCGGCGATGGGGTGGCCGGAGGCGTTCTCCTGGGACAGTCCAGCTGCGGTCTTTCGGGAGCATGCGGCGCTCTCGCGATTGGGCGGCCAGCTCGGCTGCGATTTCGATATCTCTGGCATGGCGGCGATACCGGATGTCGAGTACGACAGACTCGCACCGGTGCAATGGCCCGTCAACGAGACGCGGTCCGGCGGGCGGTTCTACGCAGATGGGGCTTTCCATACGGGCGATGGCAAGGCTCGCATGCAGGTTCTGCGCTCCCGATTGCCGGCCGAGGCTGTATCTCCGGCTTGGCCTCTTCGGCTGAACACCGGTCGGGTTCGTGACCAGTGGCACACGATGACGCGCACCGCGAAAGCACCGCGTCTCGCAAGCCACATCGCAGAGCCCTATGCGGAGATTCACCCCGCAGACGCGGTGCGCGCTGGCATCGGGGCTGCTTCGCTCGTGCAGATCGAGAGCCCGCACGGTACCGCTGTGGTGCGTGCGCTTGTGACGGACCGGACGCCGGAAGGCACGATCTTCGCGCCGATGCATTGGACGGCAGCGACGGCCTCTGCCGGACGGATCGATGCGCTCGTCTCCGCGCATGTGGATCCGATTTCCGGTCAGCCGGAGCTGAAAGCCCAGCCGGTCCGGGTTACGCCGTACAAGGCGGCTTGGCACGGTTTCGCGGTCAGTCTTGGGCGGCTCGACCTTGCCACGGACTACTGGGCCCGCGCGCGGATCAGAGGTGGGTGGCGGGCGGAGCTTGCCGGGCTTACAACACCCGCATGCTGGAATACGCTGGCCCACCAACTCTTTGGTCTCGACGCCGAAAGCGCAGTGACCCTTGATGATCCATTGCTCGGAATTGCGCGTCTCGCGATCACGGGGCGCCGCGGTTCAGCAGTTCTTTATGTGGGTCGTGGGCCAGTCGAGGTCGCTCGGTCCCACATCGTGGCTGCGATGGAGGCGGGGAAACCTCCGGCAACACTGCTGGCAGGACGTCCGAGCAGCGGGAGCCACGATCCGGGCGCGATCGTATGTGGATGCGATGGTGTTGGGATAAACGCGATCCTGGCTGCCGCTGCTGAGGGTGCCACGAGCGTCGAAGACTTGGGTGTCGCCCTCAACGCTGGGACGGGATGCGGATCGTGCAAGCCGGAACTCGCCGCCTTGCTCGCCGACGCCCTCCCGAGAGTAGCCGCCGAATGACTGGTGCGGTCGGTGACAACAGCCGCATCTTTGATGGTGTGGGCACGTGGACTTGGGTGCAAGCCGTTTGTCGGATCCTTGATGGCTCCTGGGTCCGAGGTCGCGGAGCACGTCATCCGATGCCACCCTTTGTGCGGGAACGACCTGGGGTAGGGCGGGTTAGTCTGGTCGGCGCGGTGCCTGGAACGGCCGATCTGATTACCTTGCGTGGGATCGAGCGACTTTGCAGAGCAGACATCTGCTTCTACGACCGCCTCGTCGATCCTGCGCTCCTGACGCACCTCCCAAAATCGGCCGGGCGCATCTATGTGGGCAAAGACCCGGACGGGCCGAGTTGGCCCCAACCGGCGATCGACCGCGCCCTTGTGGCCGCCGCGGAGCGGGGCTTGCAGGTCGTGCGGCTCAAATGCGGCGATCCGGGGGTCTTCGGGCGAGGCGCGGAAGAGGGTGCAGCGTTGGATGCAGCTGGGATCCCGTGGGACATTGTGCCCGGTGTGACCGCGGCATCAGCGGCTGCGGCCGCTGCTGGAGAGTTCCTCACTGAGCGCGCGGTTACGGAGAGCCTGGTCCTTGCGACGGGCCGGTTGCGCGCAGGCGATGGCCGACCGGATTGGGCGGGGCACATGCGACCTGGCACGACGCTCGCGATCTACATGGGGGTTCAGGCGGCGCCACGCATCGCTCAGGCACTGTTGGAAGAGGGGGTCCCATCCCATTGCTCGGCCCAGGTGGTGAGTCGTGCAGGCATGCGGCGTGAGCGCGTGTTGCGGAGCACAATCGGCAGCCTCTCCGCCGACCTTTCGTGCGCGGCCTTGCCCAATCCTGCAATCATTTTCCTACGCTGGCCGAAGGACATGCCTGCACAGGCTCAGCCGATATCCCCCATGAGTTCCAGTACCGCGGGTTCGATGTAGGCGAGGCGGAGGTCGCCGGCTGCAAGAGTGCCCGTGGTTCCGATCGGTTGTTCGGAGACAAGGACCGGACGCCCCTCATCTGCGCCAGTCACGCCTTCTAGTCTGATCGTCCATTCCGCGTGACCGTCGCCGCCACGGTCTATCAATAGGTCGATGTTCCCATCATACTCGCGCAATTGGGTCGCGCCGCCGGTTTCAAGAGCGGCGAGGGCACTGAGAGAATCAACCACCTGTAAGCTCTCGGTCTGCGTCAGGCCAAGAAATTCGAGCCTGTCTCCCGCGGAGAAGTCGAGATCACTGATCACATCGGCGCCGGTCGCTGCCACCGTGGCATCAAGCTGAAAAACATCCGCACCGTCGCCACCGGTCAGTGTGTCGGCGCCAGGGCCCGCGGCCAGCCGGTCGGCGGAGGCTGTCCCGACTAACAGATCCGAGCCCTCGCTCCCTGTGATGGGATCTGCTGCGGCCCGGTCCTCGCCGATCCCCGTAATCCCATCGAGATGCAGGCGCCAGTCGATCTGCCCGTTGCCGTCGAGATCGAAATTCAGCGTGGTGGTGTCGGGGCCACTGGCCGTAGCGCTCACGCGATCATGAGCGACGATCTCGATCAGATCCGCCACCTCGGTCACGTAGGCGCTCGAACCGTCCAGAACGCGCGGCAGCAGGTTCCCAGGATCGACTGCATCGTCGAAGAAGAACCGTCCGAATCCGGTTACAAGATGGATGTAGTCGTGCTCGGCGAAGGAGAGATCGGTGATCCGGACCTCTGCGTCCACGCCTGGTCGGAACGCAAAAAGGTCCGCCCCACCGCCACCCGTCAAGACGTCGTCACCCTCGCCGGAATAGAGGGTGTCGATCCCTGCGCCCCCCAACAGGGTATCGTTGCCGGCATGACCGAAGAGTTTTTGGCCAGTGTCGTCCGCCTCTAGGACGTCATTGCCGTTGCCACCCTCGACCGGGCGCTCAATGCTGTCACCAGGATCGTTCAGCCAGTCGACCAGCCATGGATCGAGGGACCGAACACCGCCGCCCTCCGCGCCAATCATCAGGTCATCCGCCCGTGGTACAAGTGTCGCTGGATCTATGCCGAAGCTATCGGCCCAATAGGTCTCGTCACCCGCTCTCGGGCTGTAGAGCGTGTTGTCCTCGATCACCACGTTGACTGGCGGCAGGGCAACGTCGTCGTTGCGGTAAACGATCTTGTCTCCCGGGAAGCCCGTTAGCCGGTTGCTGTGAATATGAATGTTCTCGGGCGCATCGGCATAGGTCGGGTCAGGGCGTGAGCCACCGATCGCGATGGCCGGCACACCACCGGTGGAGTTGAAGTAGGATGGGTCTTGGGGGGCCGGCAGCAGCGTGTTGTGGTGCACTTCAAGGTTTTGCGCATCGAACATTGCGAAACCCCAGAGGTGAGCCGTGTGCACGAGATTGTCGTAGATCTCGATCTGCTCGAACCCGATCTGGTCGGCGTTCGGACCGGTCAGCGCAAAGCCCGCAAGGAACGTATGAGACGGGTCGCCGTCGCCTTGGGCGAAGACGTTGCCCCTGACGATGAGTTCATCGATACCGCCCGGCTCTCCAAGCACATAGGTTTGGAGAAAGTCGGGGTGATCACTGCGTGCGAGATCGTTGGGCGGCATCAGCGGTTGGCTGCTGTGGAAGAGATTGTGTTCGATCACCGTGTCGACGGTGTTGACCAGCTTGATGCCATCGGAGCGCAGATGGTGGAAATTGCTGTGGGCGATCCGCGTGTTGTTCGTGGCGTTCAGGCCGATTGCGTCAATGAACTGCGTGATTTCGAGCCGCTCCAGAACGGTATCTGTCGTGGCATGGACCCACATGCCGTTGCCCCAAGCTTCCTCTTCGAGCGGACGACCGACCGCCTCCGGCAAACCAAGCTGGGTCAAGGACACGGCATTGTCTTCTGCGCACGGGAGTTTTCCTTCGATCCGCATGTCGATCAGGCTAACCCCGGTCGTTTCAAACAGTCTGACGGCCGGATCCCAAGATGCCGGCAGAATATCTGCCATCAGCACATCGACGCCCTCGATGGTGAGCCCGCTGACACCGAAAAGCGCGATTTGACTATCGAAGAAGGCACGTTCCTCGGCGTCTGCGCTGGTGATGGTCACCGGCGTCTCGAACTCAAGATCGCGGAGCGTAAAGCCGTCATAGCGTCCGGGGGCGAGCTCAATCCGGTCACCTGCGCTTGCCGATCCCAGGGCGTTGATCAGTTCGGCGGTTGTGCTGACCGTGATGGCGCTCATTGCGATGCTCCCGATATGCCGGCTGATGTTATGCGCTAACGCTAGGCGGGATCAGTGAAGCAAGAGTCCAGAACCGTGGTTGGGACCAGGGTAACCATGCCATTTGTGTGCGACAGCAGCCAGCCGGATCTGATCGAGACCCTGAGATCTGGCCCGTCAACCGTTGGGTTGGGTCTTGAAGCGCACCTCGGAACGCGTTGAGTGGTTTGCGTAGATTGAGATTTCTACCCAGTTGTCATACCAGGCGGTGATGCCTTGAACTGGGTTGTAAGACGCGCACAGTTGTACTGACCTGTTTGTGGGTGTATTTGGTCCTGTGTCATTGCAACGGTTTTGGTGTCTGGTGTCGGGCGTCACGATTGCTGACGTATATCCGGTTCCTCAGAGCGGCTCGATAGATCGTCGCGAGCCGAGGCCTGATGGGTTTCCGCGCACTCCGTCCTCAATGCCCCCGAGACATCGGCCCTCGCCGTGCCGGTCCACAGATCAGGCTCACGATGCGACGGGTCGTGACCCTTTCTCCATCTCGTGCCAGTTCGCTTCGATGTCCCCTTGGGTGAGCCCTCGCCCTTTCTGTTGTCTCGTCCCGCTCCACGCGGGCCTTACTTTTTTTCGCGCACGCAGCTCCAGCATGGCCTTGCCATAAGCCTCCCGAAGCTCGTGCAGCTGCTTCTCGTATTGCTGGCGCACATCGAGAGGAGTGGCGCGAAGGGCGTTCTCCATCGCCGTCTTTGTGCTCTCGACCTAGCCCTCGACCTCGGAGGGCGTCAGATCGAATGCGCTGCTGGCCTCCGCCACCGTGCCATCGTCTCGCCTTGGATTGTCTCGACCACGAGCGCACTCTTCCCCTTCGCGGTCCAGCGTCAAGACTGCGACTGGCTAGTCGCCATCGACCATCGGCAGGGAGCTGTGGCGGAACGCGCTCGAAAGCGGGCGGTACTCTGCTCGGTTCGCCGACGGCGCGCATATGGCCCGGAGCCTGCGCGACGCGGCTCTCGCGCGTTGCCCGCTTCGTGCGCGACCGGCTGGCGGAGGGCTGGTCTTCACAGCAAAACTCTGGCTGGCTTAAGTCTGCCGGCGAGCGCAGACTTGGTGTCGTGGCGATAGAGATGATCTACGCCCTTGTCTTTCGGGCGCGCCAGACGGTCGAAGAGCTCTGGCGCATCCTTGCCCGGCGCCGCAAGCGGCAGCACCCGCTGCGCGCGGCCCTCGCGTGACACCATTTAGGACCGACAGACATCCACCGCCTCCGCTGGGGCTTGTATCAACGGGCCGCAAATCTGCTTACTACCCCGCCGCCTCGCAAGAGACTGCCACTTTTGACCCAGTTTCCGGGTTCTTTGTTTGCGGCAGGGTCAAGGATCGGGGTCGCTGGTCCTCCGGGGTTGCGGTTCTCTGCGAAGTCGGGCCGTGGTGGCTCGCGTCAACATGGCGTCCGGGGCTGATCGTCTCCAATGTCATACA
>JBCBYB010000055.1:0-24667 GCA_039816045.1 Pseudomonadota bacterium | reverse complement strand
GCGGCTTGCCCGCCTCAAAGGCAACGGCGGCCCGTGTGCGCATGGTCCTCTCCCCTATCCCCTGTTCTCTGGGCCAAACCAGCCCTTATGGCCAAAACTGTAACGCCTCAAAACACGAAGGGAAGCGGTTATGTTATAACGGTTTTATCCTGCGTCACGGCCTTTCCGGATCAGGGCCGTTCCCCTTGGGTTTCGACAAGGAAACGAGGCACCTTGTGCTCATTGGATTGGTGGAACGCCTTGTTGTCCTGAGCCTCGTGATTCTCACTCTGGAGCGCGTTGCGGACCTTGGTCAGGCCTTTGGTGAGGTTTGAGATCTGTTTGATCTGCTCGGGTGAGCAGCGCACTCGAAGGCCGCAGCGGATGGCCTTGGCCTTCACCGCCGCACCACGGATGATCTCGACGACCAGAGCTGTCTTCCGCTTCGCCGTCCAGCGCAGGATGTGTTCTGTCACCGTCTTGCCCGGCGACACAACATTTCCAGAGTCGCATCAGCAGGGACACATCGGGTCGATACACGATTGGCGGAGCGAGGACGCACCGGATAGGTTTCTCGCGTCCGGACGCTTGGGAGATCTTCCATGCCACGCCAACCCCTTTTTCCCGCGGGCTCGCATGATGCGGCCGCAGCCCTCATGCTCTCACCGGGGATCGTCTCGGCCGGCCATGTGTTTGTGACGGGCATGACCGGCAGCCGGGCAGATGGCTCGATGCCGTCAGATCCCGAGGAGCAGTTTCGTCTCGCCTTTGAGAAGATCGGTTCGGTTCTCGCCGAGGCGGATCTCGATTTCGGCGCGGTGGTCGAGATGACGAGCTATCATGTGGGGCTCGACAGCCATTTCGACGCGTTTGCTGCGGTGCGGGCTGACTACGTTCGCGCGCCATATCCGGCGTGGACTGCGGTCGAAGTTGCGGGGTTGCGCCGGAAAGGGGCCTTGGTCGAGATACGGGTCGTCGCGGCGCTCGCGCCGTAAGCCCCGAGCACCAAAGAAAAGAAAGCGCCGCCGCGGGGAGTGAGGCCGCGACGGCGCGGCACTCCGAAATTGCGAAGTGCCCTGTCGGGGGACCTGTCGATCTTGGACCGAGTCGCAGGCGCAATCTGTGACCGTTGTCACGTTCTGGCGGGTTGATTCAATTTTTCAGCGATCTGTCGAAAGCGCCGTGCGCGCGGTCTTCGAACCACACGCGGCATCCGGCGCAGATGCAGCATCAGGATCGGTGAGGTCGCCAGCAGATTCCAGGAGTGGCGCCAAGTGATCGGTAAAACCGTACCTGTCGCTTCGGCGGGCTAGCCGTTTACAGCGATGCCGGAGAAAGGGCCGATACAGACGAGCGTCGCGCAGGCTGGGCTCCTGTCCACCGCAGCGTGCACACGAAACATTTGGGCTGTAGACCGGTATCAGCTGATGGATAAAGCAGCGGCGCATCGCGGCTTCGGCGCGTTAAAGCACAGGCGTCCAAAACCTCAATTTCGGTTTGGATGACGCCAGAACGCGCGGATCGGAGCGACGGAGATCTGAAGACACTCACCCGCATCAAGTCCTCAGCGGAAGGCCTCGCGCGCACGGCAGGGGTTGTACTCGGTGCGGCCCGTCTCTTCATCCCGCCGGGTGGTCCATGGTTCCGCGCAGAAAGCGGCAATCTCTGTGGCGGTGAAGGCATAAGGGCTGCCCTCGAACAGGGGCTTGTCCTCGGTCGGGATGACGGGGGCAGAGGCGACCACCGGCTCGGGTTCGGGTGCGGGCGCCGGTTCTTGGGCCGGTTCAGGCTCCGGGGCCGCTGCGACCACCGGTTCAGGATCCGGTGGGGGTGCGGGATCCGGGGCTTCGAACGTGCCTGAAACCGGTGTGGGGACGGGGACCGCGGCCACCCCTTCGAAGACGGCTGTGACAGTGCCGCTCACTCCGGGCTCGACGCGCAGGATCCGGGTGCGGTCACCGAGGCGGTAGAGGGCCACAAAGGTCTCTTCGCTCGCGATATCGAGTGTGCAAGGCGTGGATCTGCAGCGCGGACCAGCGGTGGTTTCGACAGAGGCACCGGCCGGGTCAGAGGCAAAGGTCACAGCAGCGCCGGTGGGGGCAGGCGCCACAGGCTCTGGATTATCCGCCGCACAGGCCCCGAGGAAAAGGGCGGCTGCTGCAAGAACCGCTGCGCGCATACTGACCTCCGGATGTTGGCCTGAACGGAACAGGCGCGGTGCTCGACGATAGCAGGGCGAACGCGAACCTGTCACTACAACCTGAGGGTCTATGGGACCCCGAAGGCTGGGAGAGGTGCTGAAAGGGTGGACGGCACGGGCCGCCTGCTAGCGCCCCGCGGGGCCATGTGGCTGTCCGACGGCACTGGGAGGTGCCTTGCGACCTCGACCAGGCGCGGGGGATCGGATGGTTATGTCTCCCGACACATGCGTCTGGGGGTGTGCTCAGATGGCCGCCGTGCGCGAAACGAGAACAGGGGCCCGCAGGCCCCTGTCCGTGATCTTCTGATATGGCTCGGATCAGACCGAGTAGTACATCGCGAACTCCACCGGGTGCGGCGTGTGCTCGTAGTTGTAGATCTCTTCCCACTTCAGCTCCATGTAGCCTTCGAGCTGATCCTTGGTGAAGACATTGCCGGCGAGCAGGAACTCGTGATCGGCCTCGAGCGCGTCGATCGCCTCGCGCAGCGAGCCGCAGACGGTTGGGATGCCGGCCAGCTCCTCGGGCGGCAGGTCGTAGAGATCCTTGTCGGCCGCTTCGCCCGGGTGGATCTTGTTCTTGATGCCGTCGAGGCCCGCCATCAGCAGTGCCGAGAAGCACAGATAGGGGTTCGACGCCGGATCCGGGAAGCGCGTCTCGACCCGCTTGGCCTTCGGGCTCTCGGTCCACGGAATACGCACCGAGGCCGAGCGGTTGCGGGCCGAGTAGGCCAGCAGCACCGGCGCCTCGAAGCCCGGGATCAGACGCTTGTAGCTGTTGGTCGACGGGTTGGTGAAGGCGTTCAGCGCTTTTGCGTGCTTCAGCACACCGCCGATGTAATAGAGCGCCTCTTCCGACAGGTCGGCGTACTGGTCGCCCGCGAAGAGCGGCTTGCCGTCCTTCCAGATCGACTGGTTGACGTGCATGCCGGTGCCGTTGTCACCCTTGATCGGCTTCGGCATGAACGTCGCCGACTTGCCGTAGGCGTGCGCCACGTTGTGGATGACGTATTTGTACATCTGCAGCATGTCGGCCTGATAGGTCAGGCTTCCGAAGACGAGGCCCAACTCATGCTGGCACGACGCCACCTCGTGGTGGTGCTTGTCGACGTTCATGCCCATGCGGTGCATGGTGGAGAGCATCTCCGAGCGGATGTCCTGGCCGGCATCCACCGGGTTGACCGGGAAGTAGCCGCCTTTGAGCCCCGGGCGGTGGCCCATATTGCCCATCTCGAACTCGGTGTCGGTGTTCCAGGAGGCGTCCTGAGCGTCCACCTCATAACCAACCTTGTTGATGTCGACCTTGAAGCGCACATCGTCGAACAGGAAGAACTCGGCCTCCGGACCCCAGAAGGACTGGTCGCCCATGCCGCTGTCCTTGAGGTACTTCTCCGCTTTCTGAGCAGTCGCCCGCGGATCGCGGTCATAGAGCTCACCGGTGTCCGGCTCGACCACGGTGCAGAACATCGACATGGTCTTCTCGGCATAGAAGGGGTCGATCATCGCGCTGCTGGCATCGGGCATCAGCTTCATGTCCGACTGGTCGATCGACTTCCAGCCCGCGATGGAGGAACCGTCAAACATCCAGCCCTCCTCCATCCACTCCTCGTCGACGATGTCGGCGATGGCGGTCACGTGCTGCATCTTGCCGCGTGGGTCGGTGAAGCGGAGATCCACATAGGCGATCTCCTCATCTTTGACGCGCTGTGCGATCTCGGCGTTCGTGGTCATGCATGTCCCCTTCGTTCGCTTGGGTCTCTTGGGTGGTCCGGTGAATTCGGGTGGGCTCAGAGGGCGTCCGAGCCGCTCTCGCCCGTGCGGATGCGCACGGCGTGCTCGACTTGGCTGACAAAGATCTTGCCGTCGCCGATCTTGCCGGTGCGGGCGGCTTCGCTGATGGCCGTCAGGGTCTGGTCGAGCAGGTTGTCGTCGACGACAACCTCGATCTTCACCTTTGGCAGAAAGTCGACGACATACTCCGCGCCGCGATAGAGTTCGGTATGGCCCTTCTGGCGGCCAAAGCCCTTGGCCTCCAGAACCGAGAGCCCCTGGATGCCGATCTCCTGCAGCGCTTCTTTCACTTCGTCGAGTTTGAAGGGCTTGATGATCGCTTCGACCTTTTTCACCTGGCGTCTCCCTTTAGGCGTCCGGCATTCTGCCTGGCATCCGCCGACCGGCGGTTGAGCGGTCCATGCACGTGTCGTGCCAAGGCGGGGCCGGCGCTATTCGCATGAATTGTCTGTCTTGGGGGCTCAGCTTTGCCCGGTGGTTGCGCGTTTGTCAGCCTAGAACTTGGGCAGTTTGCCGATTTTCTCGGCACTATCGGCTTTGCTTTCTTGCAACCCCGGCGGCGCCTAGACTGGGTCAGAACCGGCGGAGGGTGCGATGACCGAGCTTTTGACCGCGGCCCAGATGCGGGCCATCGAGCAGGCGGCGATCGACAGCGGCGAGGTCACGGGCCTCGAACTGATGGAGCGCGCCGGGCGCGGCGTGGTCGAGGCGATTTTGGACTGGCGCCCTGAGCTTGCCGAGAAGTCCCATCGTGCGGTCGTGCTCTGCGGGCCCGGCAACAATGGGGGGGATGGGTTCGTTGTCGCGCGCCTACTCCACGCCCGTGGCTGGGAAGTCGAGGTATTCCTCTACGGCTGCGATCCGGACGATCTCTCCAAACTCCCCCCCGACGCCCAAACCAATGCCCGCCGCTGGGCTACCCTCGGCCCGGTTCTGCCCTGGAATGATGAAGGCCTCGAGGACCGGCTGGACGATGTGGTCGATGATCTCGTGGTGGATGCGTTGTTCGGTGCCGGCCTTTCGCGTCCAATACCCAGCGATATGGAGCGCACCTGGCATGGCTTCGTCCCGAACGTCCAAACTAGCGAAACACCGCGCTTTGTGGCGGTCGATCTCCCAAGCGGGCTCTGCTCCGACAGTGGGGCTAACTTGGAGGGCGCACTTCCGGCCAATCTCACGGTCACCTTCCATGCGTCCAAACTCGGGCACGTTCTGAGTGATCCGCGACCACTTACCGGTGGGCCGATTTGGTGCGGGCAGGTCAGGACCGTCGACATTGGGCTCGCCCACACTCCCAAGTCGGGCGTTGTGCGATTGGTAGATCGGCCGAGGCAGCTCACTAAGTGGGCAGGGCACAAATATGGCCACGGCCATGCGCTGGTGCTGGCGGGCGGTGTAGGCAAGGGGGGCGCGGCGCGGCTGGCGGCTCGAGGGGCGCTGCGGGTCGGCGCGGGGCTCGTTACGGTCGGTTGCCCCAAAACGGCGGTGATCGAGAATGCCGCCCGGCTCGATGCCATCATGCTCCGCCCCGTCGAGGATACCGCGGCACTGTCGGAGGCGCTGTCGGACACACGGCTCAACGCGCTCTGTCTCGGGCCGGGGTTAGGGATCGATCGGGCTCGTGCTTTGGTTCCCATGGCATGCAAGGGGGAGCGGGCCGTGGTTCTCGATGCGGACGCCCTGACTGCCTTCGCCGATGACCCTCAAGAGCTTTGGGCGCTCACCCATCCCAAATGCGTGCTCACGCCCCATGAGGGGGAGTTTGGGCGGCTCTTCCCCGACATCCTTAAGAAACTCAAGGCTCCTGCGGTCCGTGGTCCTGCCTATTCCAAGGTTGACGCCACGAGAGAGGCGGCGGCCCGGGCGGGCTGTGTGGTGCTCTTCAAAGGCCCGGACACCGTGATCGCCGATCCCTCCGGCCGCGCCTCGGTCAACGCCGCGGTCTATGAGCGCGCGGCGCCCTGGCTTGCGACCGCGGGCTCGGGCGATGTGCTGGCGGGCATGATCACCGGTTTGCTTGCGCGAGGTTTCGCCCCGATGGCCGCCGCCGAGACCGCCGCTTGGCTGCATGTGGAGGCCGCGCGCCGCTTCGGCCCCGGCCTGATCGCCGAAGATATCGCTGAGCAACTGCCGGGGGTGTTCCGCGATCTCGGGCTCTGAGCCCCTTGCGCGGGGCCCTGCATTTGCTCTATCGCCCCCGGAACGCGCTTGCTATAGACGGCGCGGACTGCTGAGGGCGGTCAGCTGCGCGGGCGTGGTGGAACTGGTAGACACGTCAGATTTAGGTTCTGATGCCGCAAGGCGTGGGGGTTCAAGTCCCTCCGCCCGCACCAGACCAAGGTTCGGCGGCGGGATTGCAAGACCACGGAGGGCCGCATAGTGAGGCCCGGAAGGACGAGGACAACGATGCAGGTTACGGAAACCAAATCCGAGGGGCTTCGGCGTGAGTACTCGGTGGTGGTGAGCGCTCAAGCGCTTGAGGAGAAGACCACCGCGAAGCTCGAGACCGTGCGCGCGGATTTCCAGATGAAGGGTTTCCGCAAAGGCAAAGCCCCGCTGCCGCTTCTGAAGAAGATGTTCGGCAAGTCTGTGCTCGGCGAGGTGGTGCAAGAGACGGTCGAGGAGACCGTGCAGACCCATCTGACGGAGCAGGGCCACCGTCCGGCCGGCCAGCCCGAGATCAAGATCGCCAATGAGAACTACGAGGAGGGCGATGATCTGACGGTCGAGATCGGGTATGACTGCCTTCCCGATGTGCCTGAGGTCGATTTCTCAACGATCCAACTTGAGCGGCGTGTGGTGGAAGTCGAAGACGACGCCGTCGAGGATGGTCTGAAGCGCCTTGCTGAAAGCGCGACGAATTTCGAGGACAAGGGCGAGGATGCCGTTGCCGAGGACGGCGACCAGGTGGTGATCGATTTCCTCGGGAAGGTGGACGACACGCCCTTCGAGGGCGGGGAGGCGGAGGACTATCCGCTGGTGCTCGGCTCCAACTCCTTCATCCCCGGCTTCGAGGAGCAGTTGGTCGGCTGCAAGGTCGGTGAGGAGAAGGCGGTCAACGTGACCTTCCCGGAGGAGTACGGCGCGTCCCATCTCGCTGGCAAGGACGCGGTCTTTGACTGCACCGTGAAGGAGGTCCGCGGGCCGCAGGCGGCTGAGATCGACGATGCGCTTGCCGAGAAGTTCGGAGCCGAGGATCTCGAAGCGCTGAAGGGCCAGCTGCGTGAACGCATCGGAGCGGAGTTCGCTGGCGCGAGCCGTCAGCTGGTCAAGCGTCGCCTGTTGGATGCTCTGGATGAGATGGTGAGCTTCGAGCTGCCGCCGAGCCTTGTGGCGGCAGAGGCGCAGTCCATCGCGCAGCAACTCTGGCAGGAGGAAAACCAGGGCGCCGATCCGCAGCAGGCCCCTGAGATCGAGCCGACCGATGAGCATCAGGAGCTGGCACAGCGCCGTGTGCGTCTCGGCCTGCTGCTCGCTGAGATCGGCAGCCGGGAGAGTGTTGAGATCACCGAGCAGGAGCTCGGCCAGGCGATCATGGCGCAGGCGCGCCAGTATCCCGGCCAGGAGCGTGAGTTCTTCGAGTTCGTGAAGCAGAACCGCCCGGCGATGGAGCAGATCCGCGCGCCTTTGTTCGAGGACAAGGTGGTGGATGCGATCCTGGAAAAGGCCTCTGTGACCGATGTGCCCGTGTCCAAAGACGCGCTACAGGCGGAGATCGAGGCCCTCGACAGCGAAGACGCGGCTGCCACGAACGAGACCCCGACCGAGGTTGCCGGCTGATCGCTATTTCAGCAGGTCAGCGACCTTCAGCTTTTTGATGCTGTCCTGGGCGAGCTTATTGATCGCCTTGGACTGACCCGTCTCGTTCGGATACTTTGAGCCGATGTCGTACTGTACGGTTATTTCGCCGAGCTTGATCTTGGTTTCCTTGTCGACCACCTCGAAGGTCCAACGCAGGTTGTCCCCGCCGCGGTCCTTGCAGTTGTGGCAGAACTTTGCTTTGTTGACCCGCTTGTTGTTCTTGAAGCAGGCGTGATCGACAACATCCCCCTGGACCGGCTCTACGGTTTTGGGGTCTAGATCAGCCTTGGTTTTGGGCTTCTCCTTCTTCTTCTCTTCCTTCGGCGGGGTCAGCGCTTTGGCTTTGTCCACCATCTTGTTGAAGGTCGAGTAGACCCGCACCAGAGCATCGCCGCGGCCTGCGAGCTCGCCCTTTTGCTGGTCTTTCATCAGCTGCGCGACATCCCCCTTCGCCAGGGTCGCGAAGATCTTCGCGAGCTTCTCGTCCCCGCAGTCCTTCGACCACATGGCAGCGTTCACCATCGCGTCTTTCAAATCGTCTAGATCCTCGTAGCTCACGCGGTCCTTCTCGGTGCCTTCCTTGTTCTCGATCGTGGCTTTGATTCTCGGTCCGATATTGATCTTGGTGGGTTTGGTCGCTTTCTTGGCCATGTCCGCTCTCCCGGTTACGCAACTCCACAAGGCTACCCTTATGCAAACGTTTCACAACCGCGATCATGGCGTGCATGAGTCGCAGTCCGAGCTCCACAACGGCAAGCTCGTGCGCAGCTTCGAGTGTCCGGAACGGATGGCGGTTATCTTGGCTGCCCTCGAGGCGGATGGGTTTGCTGCACCGGAAGATCCGGGCGCACCCCCAATGGAGATCATCCAACGGATCCACGCGCCGGACTACCTCGCATTCCTGGAAACCGCGCACGACCGCTGGGTAGCTGAGAACGGCACGCGCGACGCGATGGGCTTCACCTATCCGTTGCCGGGGCTCCGCCGTGCCGTGCCGCCGACCACCATCGACGGGGCGATGGGCTTCTATGGGTTCTCCGTGGACACCTGCATTACAGCGGGCAGCTGGTCGGCCGCCCTGTCGGCCGCGGCGTGCTCCCATGCGGCTGCGGGGGCCGTGAGCGGCGGCGAACGGACGGCGTTCGCTCTTGCCCGTCCGCCCGGACACCATGCGCACGGCGATCTCTTCGGCGGGTACTGCTATCTGAACAACGCTGCCGTCGCGGTTGAAACCCTGCGGGACGGCGGCGCGGCGCGAGTGGCATTGCTCGACATCGACTACCACCACGGCAACGGCTCCCAAGCGCTGTTCTGGGAGCGGGGGAATGTGCTCTTTCTCTCGCTCCATGCGGATCCGGTGCAGGAGTTCCCGTTCTTCCTCGGCCATGCGGACGAGACCGGCGCTGGGGACGGTGCGGGTCTAACGAAGAACTATCCGATGCCCCATGGAACAGGCTTCGCTGCTTGGTCTGAGGCGCTTGAGGATGCCATCCGGCGCATCACCGCCTTTGGTGCGGACGCCATGGTGGTCTCGCTGGGTGTCGATACCTTTGAAGGCGATCCCATCAGTCAGTTCCGTCTTCAAACCGCGGACTTCCCCGTCATCGGCAGCCGCCTTGCCGCTCAGGGCCTGCCAACGGTGTTTGTCATGGAAGGTGGCTATGCCGTGGATGCGCTCGGCGCCAATGTTGCCGGTGTGTTGCGGGGTTTTTCCGACGCGTAGGTCCAAGCCTGTTGCAGCGCAACCATTGGCCGCTACATCCTGCGCTGGGTGGAACCCGCCCTTGAGTGACGGAAGGCGCGATGCCGAGACAATTCGAGAACCATCCAAAACGTTTCGCGCTCGCCAACGAGCTCCATGCCCGACCGTTTCAGGTGATGGAAGCGCCGGGACGGGTGCTGCATTTGGCGCTGAAGAAGCCGGAGAAAGCGGCAGACCGCGATCCTGAGGCGGATCTCACCCACCTGATCGCGTTTCTTGATCGCCACGGCGCACCGCATCCTGCGCCAGGCGCCAATCACTACGGCCATGACTTCGGACGCTTCCGGCTCACTTGGGAACGGCATACGGAGTTTGTCTCCTACACCCTGTATGAGCCGGGTGAGACCGACGCTCTGTTCCGTGCGGGGCTGATCGCCCACTTCCCCGAGAGCTGGCTCGCCGAGGCTCCGGGGCTCACGATCGCCGCGACCGAGATCGAGCTCATGCGGCTGGAGCGGCCAACCGATGCCACGCCCCCCGTGCCGGCATCGCTGCAGCGCGAATTCGCGATGGACAGCCTTGCGATGGCCAGCGTCTTGGATGGCGGGGCGATGGCGCTCGGGGACTTTCGCATCCATGAGAACGGGTTCACGCGCTTTGCCATCGCGGTGCACAGCGAGATTGGTCCGCGACGGATTGGGCGGTTGGCGCAGCGGCTGATCGAGTTGGAGACCTATCGCACCATGGCCATGCTCGCGCTGCCGATCGCGCGGGAAACCGGCAAACGGCTGAACGAGCTGGAGAACGAGCTGACGGATCTGACGGGCCTCGTCGCGCATCAGACCGAGGACGCTCCCGAGAGCCGGATCCTAACGGTGCTCACGGAGATCGCGGCGGAACTCGAAGCGCTTTCGGCGCGCACGGCGTTCCGGTTCGGCGCGGGGCGCGCCTATGAAGCGCTGGTACAGCAGCGGATCGCCGCAATGCGGGAGACGCGTCTGGGCGGCCGACAACAGTTCTCCGAGTTCATGGCACGGCGGTTCGATCCTGCAATGCGCACCTGTCAGGCCGTGGAACGGCGGCTCTCCGAGCTTTCGATCCGTGCTGGACGGATCGCGGAGTTGCTTCGCACCCGGGTGGATGTGAAGGTTCAGGCGCAGAACCAGAGCCTGCTGGAGTCGATGGATCGTCGGGCGGATATGCAGCTGCGTCTTCAGGAGACAGTCGAGGGCTTCTCGGTGGTGGCGATCAGCTACTACTCCGTAAGCCTCGCTGGTTACGTGATAGCGCCGCTCGCAGACAAAACGGGTCTCTCCAAAGACATGCTGACGGCGCTGGTCGCAATCCCGGTGCTGGTCCTGGTCTGGGCGTTTGTGCGGCGCATCCGGGAACGGATCCGGCGATCTGAGGGACGCGGCAGCTCTGGGTGAGCCTGCGCCACGGGCCCAGAGATGCGGGGCATTGAGCCCCCCATCTCCGTGTCCTGTGCAGGACTTGGCCCGACGGCGTCGCGCTCGGCTTAACCGACGTTAGAAGAGTGCCGCAAGGAACAGACCCGCAACGAGTGCGAGCCCGCCCCACCGGGTCAACCGAAAAAGCTCGAGACAGAGCGCGGGGTCGGTCATGTCGAAGCGGCGCATCTGCCAGACCATCTGTCCGACCAGTGCTGCAACGCCGATCAACCCGAACAGTCCGCCGCCGGCGATCAGCACCGCAAGCCCGGCCAGCACGCCTGTCACTGCGGTGAAGATCGCAAGCCAGCCGGCCGTTTGCGTGGAGAACAATCGCGCCGTCGATTTCACACCGATGAGTTCATCGTCCTCGCGGTCTTGGTGGGCATAGATCGTGTCGTAATGCAGGGTCCAGGCTATTCCGGCACAGTACATCAGGATCGGCGCAAGCCCGAGCCCGCCCGTATGGGCGGCATAGAGCAGCAGCACGCCCCAGTTGAATGCGATCCCCAGAAACGCCTGCGGCCACCAGGTGAACCGCTTAGCATAGGGGTAAACAGCGACGGGCACGAGCGCCAGCACGCCGAGCGCAATGGCCGTCCAGTTGAACGTGATCAGGATCAGGAAGGCGAGGAGAGACTGCGCAATCGCCCAACGCAGCGCCTCGCCCGGAGTGACCTGGCCGGAAGGTAGTGGGCGTGACCGGGTACGCTCCACATGCCCGTCGATGTCGCGGTCGATCAGATCGTTCCAAGTGCAGCCGGCGCCGCGCATCAGGAAAGCGCCTATCGTACAGCCGATGATCAGCCAGATGTCACCCACCCTCCAGCCGGTGGAGAGCACGCCGAGCAAAATGCCCCACCAGCATGGCAGGAGCAGCAGCCACGTCCCGATCGGGCGGTCGGCTCGGCTCAAGCGGAGATAGGGGCGGGCCCAATCCGGGGCATACCGATCGACCCAGTTCGCCTCGGTCGCGTCCTGCACTCTTCCCTCAGGGAGCTTCAGCCGGTTATCTGGCAATTGGGTCATGGGGGGCGATATGGCACAGACTGTCGCGAAAATCAGGCTTTTCGTGGAAGCGGATCTCGGTTTTGATGGCGCGGTCGCGCTTTCGCGGGACCAGGCGCACTATCTTTTCACCGTGATGCGACGCGGCGTCGGAGACGCGCTGCTCGTGTTCAATGGGCGCGATGGGGAGTGGCGGGCCGAGGTTGCCGAGGCCGGTCGGCGTGCAGGGGCCTTACGCTGTGTCGCGCAGATACGGCCTCAGGTGGAAGCGCCGGATCTCTGGCTCCTTTTTGCGCCGTTGAAGAAGATGCGCACGGACCTCGTGGCCGAAAAGGCCAGTGAGATGGGATGCCGTCGATTGGTGCCGGTTTTCACGCGGCATACGAATGCAGAGCGGATCAAGGCCGAGCGGTTGCGCGCCCATGCGATCGAGGCGGCGGAGCAATGCGGGCTTGTTGCTGTGCCAGAGGTTGCGGAGCCGACAACCCTCGACCGGATACTCGCGACTTGGCCATCCGAACGGCGACTGTTGTTTTGCGACGAGAGTGGGGACGGCTTGCCTGTTGCCGGGCGATTGGCCGAGGTCGACCCAGGACCCTGGGCCGTGTTGATTGGGCCAGAGGGCGGGTTCGCGCCCGACGAGGCCGCGCGGCTCCGCGCCTTGCCTTTTGCGCACGCCGTTTCGCTCGGCCCTCGGATCTTGCGGGCGGACACGGCGGCGGTTGCGGCGCTGGCGGTTTTCCATTCGGTGCTGGGGGATTGGCGTTGAGCGCGGAGGCGCCAAACTCGTTGCTGACGGCGCTTCGGCGCTATGCGGAACCGCTGGTTGCCAGCGTCATCGCGGTACTGCTTGCGCGTGCCGGCGTGCTTGGCTTGCTCGCGGGCGGCACGCTCTGGGCGGTGCTGCTTCTGGGCGTCGCGGTAGGAGCCATTCTGTGGGCGTTTACCGCCTATTTGCGCCTGCGCTTGGCTGAAAGGGCGGGCCGGAAGAGAGCCGCCGGCGTGCTCAGTATTCAGGAGGAACGGATTGCCTATTTCGGGCCGGAGATTGGCGGTATCCGTGCGCTTGATGAGATCGATGCGGTGGCGCTCTCGCGTGGGCCAGACGGCCACTGGACCTGGTTGCTGGCCGGGCGCGATGAGCCGCTTGCGATCCCCGCGGGGGCCGAGGGCGCCGAGGCCTTGGTGGACGCGCTTGCGATTTTGCCGGGCTTCGATACCGCTCGGGCGCTCGCCGCGCTATCTCGCCGGGCGGAGGGCAGTGTCACGGTCTGGGAGCGCCGGGGTCGCGCCGGACCGCACAGCCTGTCGCCACCTGAGGAGCCTCAGGCCCGGGGGTGACCGCCGCGCCTGAGCCCGATACGGACCTGCGCAATCGCGAGCCCGGCCAACACGAGCGCCAGTGCAAGCCAAAGATCGGTCGAGGGCTTCTCCCCGAGCGCCAAGGCGCCAAGTCCAACGGCCCACAGCGGGATTTGGTAGTTGACGTTGCTCAGGAAACCGGGCCCCGCCGATCGGATAACCTCGAGCAGCATCACATTGGCAAGCGCCGTCGGAACCAGCGCCAGATAGAGCACCGCCGCCATCGCGGTTGCCCCAGGGCGGATGGACAAGGGGTCCTCAACTGCCAAGGCCATCGGCACGGTGAGAACCGCCGCGATGGAGAGCGCCGCCCCGGCGAAGGGCAGGAGGCCGAACTGGGGGGCGAGCTTGGCCACGACCGAACCCGATGCATAGCCGAACGCCGCCAGGAGACATGCGAGCGCCGCCGGCAGGAACACTCCTTCCCCGGCGCCTGACAAGGAGGCCAGTGCCTCGGGCGCGACCAGCACGCAGACCCCGGAAAACCCAACCAGGAAGCCAAACGTGCGGCGCCACGTCATCCGCTCTCCAGGAACGAAGACATGGGCGAGTGGCAGGAGAAAGAACGGCACCGCAGTGGTCAGCACCCCCGCCAGCCCCGAATCGATATGTTGCTGTGCCCAGGAGAGCGCGGTGAAGGGCAGCGCATTGGCCAGGACCGAGACACAAGCGGCGGCCACCCAGAACTGGCGCTCCTGTGCGGAGGCAAAGCCAGGCATTCGGTCGCCGCGCAGACGCATGATGGCGAGCAGTGCCGCCGCGCCGATTACGAGACGCACCGCAGCGAGGCTCACAGGCGTCACTGCGACGGCGGCCAACTTCGTCGCCATGAAGGCTCCGCCCCAGATGAGACCAAGGGTCGCGAGCATAAGCCAGTCGCGTAGGCTGGGGCGCATGGGAAACCTCTGGGGCAAAGGGGCGTGCCCTTCTGCTCGCCCGCCGTCACGTCCGTGCGGGCATCAGATGCGACGCTTGGCACCCCATGCCCGACAAAACCGCGATTGACGCCGATAGGCAGAACCCGTATCCGATCTGTGGGCGCGCAGCCGGAAGGGCGAGCGGCGGCGGGCTCAGGAACTTCGCCCTGACGATGGAGCGCGTCGATGACGTTCCCCCCAAAGCCGCAGGTGCGTCCTGCGCGGCCTGAATTCTCATCCGGTCCCTGTCCCAAGCATCCCCAGTGGTCATTGGAGCGCGTGCTGGCGAAGGCCCATCTCGGTCGCTCGCACCGAGCGGCAGGCCCGAAGGCGCAGATTATAGAGGCGATCGACCGGACCCATGCGATGCTCGGCCTGCCCGAAGGCTATCTGGTTGGCATCGTCCCCGCCTCCGACACCGGCGCCTATGAGATGGCGATGTGGGCGATGCTCGGCGCGCGTCCTGTCGACATGCTCGCCTGGGAGAGCTTTGGCAAAGGCTGGGTCACCGATGCCGTCAAGCAGTTGAAGCTCGAGGACTGCCGGGTCATCGAGGCGGAGTACGGCGCGCTTCCGGATCTCGCGCAGATCCGGCAAGAGGCGGACATCTGCTTCACCTGGAATGGCACGACCTCCGGCGCGCGGGTGCCGAACGGGGACTGGATCCCGGCCAGCCGCGAAGGGCTGACGCTCTGTGATGCGACTTCCGCGGCGTTTGCGCAGGACATCGCATGGGACAAGATCGATGTCGCGACCTTCTCCTGGCAGAAGGTGATGGGTGGCGAAGCGGCACACGGCATGCTGGTGTTGTCGCCCCGCGCTGTTGAACGGCTGGAAAGCTATGCTCCGGACCGACCGCTGCCAAAAATCTTTCGATTGACCAAAGGCGGGAAGCTGAACGCGGACATTTTCCGTGGTGCAACGATCAACACACCCTCGATGCTCTGTGTGGCGGATTACGTGCATGCGCTCGACTGGGCCGAAGAGGTGGGCGGCGCGTCGGGCCTCCGCGCCCGGGCGGATGCGAATTTCGGCGCTCTTCAGGCGTGGGTCGACCGGACCCCTTGGATCGAAAACCTTGTGGCAGACTCTTTGCACCGCTCGAACACCTCTGTGTGTCTCCGGATCGTCGCGCCCGAGGTTGCGGCGTTGGGTGCCGCGGCACAGCGGGCGGTTTGCAAGGAGATGGTCTCGCTGCTGGCGGATGAGAGTGTGGCTCTCGACATCGGCGGCTATCGAGATGCGCCGCCGGGTTTGCGGATCTGGTGCGGGGCGACGGTCGACACGGCCGATATCGAGGCGCTCTGCCCCTGGCTCGACTGGGCCTTCGCCACTGTGATCGCCAAGCAGGTCGCCGCCTGATCCCGTTTTCGGCCGCAGATCCGCCGCCTCCCTCCACCCACCCACCCGCGGGAGTTGGCGGATCTGCGCCATGTCCAAAAGGAGGGCGTGATGCCCAAAGTTCTGATTTCCGACAAACTCTCTGAGGCTGCCGTCCAGATCTTCCGCGACCGGGGGATCGAGGTGGATTTCGAGCCTGACCTCGGCAAGGACCCCGCCCGGCTCGCCACGGTGATCGGGGGCTATGACGGGCTTGCAATCCGCTCCGCCACAAAGGCCACCGCTGACATCCTGGCCCACGCTAACACCCTGCGCGTGATCGGCCGCGCCGGAATCGGGGTCGACAACATCGACATCGCCGCCGCGTCGGCCCGCGGGATCGTCGTGATGAACACCCCCTTCGGCAATTCGATCACAACCGCCGAGCACGCGATCGCAATGATGTTCGCGGTCGCGCGTCAGATCCCAGAGGCCTCAGCCTCCACCCACGCGGGCAAGTGGGAGAAGTCCCGCTTTATGGGCACCGAGATCACGGGCAAGACGCTTGGCCTGATCGGCTGTGGCAATATCGGATCGGTGGTCGCTTCGCGCGCCTGTGGTCTGAGGATGAAGGTGATCGCCTATGATCCCTTCCTGTCGGAGGCGCGCGCCCGGGAGCTTGGGGTCGAGAAGGTGGAGCTCGAGGACCTGTTGCCACGCGCGGATTTCGTGACACTGCATCTGCCAAAGACTGAAAAGACGGCGAACATCCTTTCCGCTGAACGGGTGACGCAAATGAAGCCGGGCGCGCGGCTGATCAACTGTGCCCGCGGCGGTTTGGTCGACGAGGCGGCAGTGGCCGCTGCGTTGGCCGAGGGGCGGTTGGCTGGCGCGGCCTTTGACGTTTTTGCCGAGGAGCCGGCGCGTGAGAACCCCCTGTTTAACCTGCCCAACGTGGTCGTGACGCCGCATCTCGGAGCCGCAACCTCCGAGGCTCAGGAGAACGTGGCCCTTCAGGTGGCGGAGCAGATGTCGGACTATCTCCTTAAGGGGGCGATCTCCAACGCCATCAACGCGCCGTCGATCACCGCTGAAGAGGCGCCGGTGCTGCGCCCCTGGGTGCGGGTGGCGGAGGTGCTGGGCGGGTTTGCCGGGCAACTCACCGACGAAGCGATCGCTGAGGTCGAGATCGAGTTTGTCGGCAAGGTCGCGGAACTCAACCTCAAACCCCTGACCGCGGCGCTGACGGCCGCGTTGCTCACCCCGCAGATGGGCGAGGGCGGGGTCAACATGGTCTCGGCTCCTGTCGTCGCCCGTGAACGCGGCATCCAGACCGCCGAGACGCGCAAAGACGGGCAGGGCGCCTATGGCACCTATATGCGGCTCTCGGTAACGACGCCGGAGAAGACCCGATCCGTTGCGGCCACGCTCTTCTCAGACGGTCGCCCACGCTTCATCCAGATCAAGGGGATCGGGATGGAGGCGGAGCCGCAGCCCCATATGCTCTACACGGTCAACACCGACGAGCCCGGCTATATCGGCGCGCTCGGCACCAAGACGGGCGAGATCGGGGTCAACATCTCCACCTTCAATCTCGGACGGTCTGAGAAAGGGGGGGAGGCGATCACTCTGCTCGGCGTGGACGATCCGCTGTCGGATGCGGTCTTGGCCGAGATCTCAGCGCTCCCGCAGGTGCGCGAGGCCAAAGCGCTGGCGTTCTGACCGGAGCGCCGCTTTTGGTTCAGGCGGGTTTGCGGCGGCTCAAAGTGCCGAGCCCTGCATGCCCGCCACTCAACACTTGTACACGCGTCGGCGACGGGACGGCGACATCGAGGCCGACCGAACTGCTCGCCACCCAGCGGTTATCATCAAGGCTGAGGATCAGAATGCAGTTGGTCAGCGAGACATCGTACTCGCCCAGCTTGGTCAGGTGTCGTTAGAGAGGCTCGCGCGCCGCGTTTCCGCACCGCGCACTGTAACGAAGCCAGTCGGCGTCAGCATCACCCATTGCTAAAATTCGTGCCTGCGAGAAACTCTGAAAACGTGATGTCGGTCCAACCATCCATGAAGTCGATACCGCTAAGCGGATCATCGAACAACAACCCCCCAGCATCTGGGGTTGGATCGCCTACGTCCACCGCGAACGGCGAAGGCGAAGTTCGTGATTGAACATTTCGTCTGCTGCTCGATGAGCGTTGCCGATTGAGCTGTGCCATCAAGACCAATCGCGCCAATTGCAAGCAGGACCGCTGCAAACACAGATCTCCGCATCGCAACCACCCTTGCTCTCGAAGCGCGATGGTTGTGCGCCAGACCGATTGTATCAACCGCGTGCATCAGCGCCCGGCACGCTTGCGACTGTCAGCTTGAATTGACAGGTGGGCCGGTTGCGCATCTAGTGGAGAGGTTGATGCGGAGATCGCCCGTGACCCTCGACCTGCCTGCCGGACCACCGGAGCTTCGCTTTCGTCCTGCGCCAACCCGTGGGCTCTGCACCGATTGCGGGGTCAGCCGAATGCGCGACCCGAAGGCCTGCGGGCGGGCATGCCAGTTCATCAAGCCTGACTACCCGGCGATGGAGCGCCGCGTGCATGGCCGCGCCCGCGACCCGGACCGCCCGGACGAGCTGCATTTCGGCCCTTTCCTTGCCATGCGACGGGCCCGGCTGGTGTCTCCTCGGGAGGGCGCTCAGTGGACCGGTATCACCACGCGATTGGCTGAGCGTTTGCTGGAGGACGGTGCCGTCGATGCAGTGGTGGCCATGCGCGCCGCTGAGGATGATCGCTGGCGTCCGGAGCCTGTGGTAGTCACACGACCCGAGGAGATGGCGGCCTGTCGTGGGATGCGGATGGGCTATGCCCCCCTCCTGGCGGCCGTCGAGCAGGCCGTGGAAGCCGGACACAGGCGCCTGGCCGTGATCGGGATCCCTTGCCAGGTCTACGCGCTGAGGGCATTGGAGGCAGAGCTTGGCCTGGATGCGCTCTTTGTAATCGGCACGCCCTGTTCCGACAACACCACCACTGAGCGGTTTCATGACTTCCTGGCGTTGCTGGCAGAGGACCCGGACAGCATCACCTATCTCGAATTCCGTGCCGACTACCATGTGGACCTCCGGTTTACCGACGGTCGGCGCCGTGAGATCCCGTTCCTACAGTTGCCGATCTCAGACCTGCCGGCGGATTTCTTCCCGCTCACCTGTCGGACCTGTGTCGATTACACCAACGCCCTGGCGGACATAACCGTCGGCTATATGGGCGGAGAGGGAGAGCAGTGGCTGATTGTGCGGAACGCTCGTGGCAAGGCGCTGCTCGATCGACTGCGGGAGGAGATCGTTCTATCAAAGCCCGGCTCAAGAGGTCGTCGGCGCGGAGCAGTCACAGGCTTCCTAGAGAACACGCGTCGCGCGGCGGGTGGTTTGCCGCTCCGCCGTATGCCCGGGTGGTTGCGGCCCGTGGTGAGCTGGCTTATGCCACGGATTGGTCCGCGTGGGCTTGAATTTGCCCGAGCTCGGCTTGAGATGAAGGCCATTGAGACGGTTCTCCACCTGCGCAGGCATATGCCGAGACGTCTGCGCTCTATGGTGCCGGAGCATGTCTGGCGTCTCACTGCTCCCTACAACCTTAAGCGTGACGTAGAGGAATTTCCGCTCACGACTAAGGCGGACACTGCTAAATAGCGCAAAACCCCTTGCATTACGTGGGTTCGGGCGTGCACTCTCCGGTTCCGCATCCCAGCGAGATAACACGAATGAAGGGACCAACAGGATGAACAAAGCCGAGCTGGTAGCAGCCTTGTCGGATAAGACGGGCAAGACGAAAGCCGATGCTGGTACGATGATCGATGCTCTTGGTGAGATCATTACCGGTGCTCTCGTTGCTCATGACGATGTTTCCATTCCGGGACTTGGTAAATTTGCTGCAGCGCACCGCGCCGCGCGGACCGTGCGGAACCCAAGAACCGGAGAAAAGAGTGAAGCCCCGGCGCATTACGCCCCAGTTTTCAAGCCCGCCTCTGCATTGCGCGACGCAGTAAAGGCAAGCTCCTGAAGTGAAGTTTTATGAGGTGACGCGGGCGGCGCCGAAACGCGCGTCGTCCGTTATCCCCCACGTGGTGGCTGCCTAAAACAGCCAGCCACGGCTGGGACACACTCCATCGACCAAAGCATGCAAGAGATCTGCGAGCCTCTCGATGTCGTCCGTGCGCGCCGTTAGGGCCAACGGCTCGACACGGGACAGTGCACGCGGGCGCCGGTCACAGGTGGCCTCGATCCGATAATTTCGAGCCATGGCAGGGCCGTAGGCTCCGTCAGATAGGGCCTCGGCCAGCGCTGTAGCATCCGCTGCGTCCGGAGGACCTTCTGTATCTCGCGCCGCGCCAACCTCGGGGAGGGACAGGCCCTCCGCTGCTGCCAACGCGGCACGATGTGCTTGGGGGCGCCAGGGCATGGTCAAGGAAGACAGAGAGGTGCCGTCCGAAGCCGTTTTGGTCAAAGAGACTTGTGCAAAGGCCGGACCCGCAAACACGTCCCGCAGGTCCGCTTGTTCGTAGGTCACCGCAGTCCCGCCCTGCGCGCAGGCATCCCCAACCCGTGTCAGCCGAAGCAGGCAACCGTCGAACTCCGCCACCCCGTTCCCGGCGCGAGGATCGTTCAACCGGTTTAGGATTTCGGTCTTTAAGGTATCGGGTGGCAGTTCTGCGGCCTGCCCAGGCGCATCGAACAGCCGGCTGAGATCCGCTTCGGCAAGAAGCGGCAGCGCCTGCCGGACTGTGGCAAACACGCCAGCCGCTGATAGAGCGATCACTGCCACCACCGCCAAGGGAAGCAACAGTGACCCTCGCCGCCTCTCCTTCCGAAACTTCGCCGCCATCGGTTCAGGACCGCATCGCCGAGAGCCCGTCCGCCTCGGTGACCGATACGCAGATGCTCGACAGCGCGCGCGGCTCTGCATAGTTCCACGGCCGCCCGCGATGCAGGGTCGCTCGCTCGTCCCAGATCAACACGTCGCCTTTCGCCCAAGCATGGCAATAAGTGTAGGCAGGCTGAGTGCAAAAGGCGATCACGTCATCGATCAACGCAGCGCCATCCGCCGGGTCCATCCCCTCGATCGCGCAGGCATGGGACGCGATGTATATAGCATCCTCGCCCGTCACGGGATTGCGCCAGAGCGCGGGCCAGGTTTGGTCGTCCCATTTGTTGAACATCGGCAGGTTGGCAAGGTCCGGCGAGATCCGGGCGCGGGAGTGGCTATAGCGATGACGCGCGCGCTTGCCTCGTAACTTGGCACGCATCGTCTCAGGCATGTCCCTCCACGCGGCACGCGTGGAGGCAAGCTCGGTCTCGCCACCGGTCGCCGTCACCACCCGTGCGATGAGGATGTTGGCCAATGCAGGCACCGGCAGGAACGTGCTGTCTGTATGCCAGAGCTGGTTTGCCTTCAGGTTGAGCGTGTGAAGATCCTCGGCTCCCGTGACGGTACCGTCGGACAGGACATTCGAGACTTCAGGGATCTTGAAATCTGCTCCTGGCCCTCGCTCATCCGATTTGCGGTCTTCAAGCGGGCCGAACAGTTTGGCTAGGCGAATGTGATCCTCTGGCGCGATCTCCTGGTTGCGAAACAACAGCGCGCTTTCGCGCTCAAACAATGTGCGCAGCTCAGGGTAGAGATGTGTCGCCGTTACATCTCGCAGATCGATGCCAGAGCACGCCGCGCCGAAGCGAGAGGTCAAGGGCGAAGTCTCGAAAGGGATTGGTTTGCTGCACATGGGAAGTCCTAAGATCTTGACGCCAGATTCAACCTCGCCCGTTTGGCCAGACCCGTAAAGCCCGGATCACACCAGTGGCCGAAGCGCTTGCACCGCATGAAAGCCCGGGCTAAGCCTGCCGGCACGGAGAGGTGGCCGAGTGGTCGAAGGCGCACGCCTGGAAAGCGTGTATACCGGAAACGGTATCGCGGGTTCGAATCCCGCTCTCTCCGCCACCCGGTCTTGTTTTGATAGGTTGGTGGGGGCGATGCCCTCGAAGGCGCCCAATCTTGGGGCTTTTCCGGTTCGCTTGTTCAACAGAGACGCGGCTTCGGTGTGGGGTTAGAGCAAACTGAGGCCCTGTCTCGGTTCAGGGACTTTGAGGTCGCCCTTTCGGCTTACGCGATGCGGCGGTGGGTCAGGTCGTCCGGAGCTGCGTGCGCTGCTCGCTCCAACGAACCGGGATTGGGCTCTTGATCAGCCGGGACGCCGTTAGGTCGGCGGGTTGGGTTCCCTGAGTGATGGCCTCGACGATGTCGGGGGCTAGGAAGGCGAGGTCGAGGAGCTGGGTGATCCGATGACGCGAGAGGCCCTCGCGCTTGGCGATTGCGGCAACGCCCGTGCCTTGTTTGATGTCCGCCATCCAGGCATGGCCCTGAACGACCGCCTTGAGCAGCGTTTGGTCCATCCGAGATCGCCTTTGCTCCAGGACGATGCGGGCTTCAACGCCGCGGTGGCGGAGCGTGAAGGCACCTGAGAGTGTCAGCGCCGCAGGGGAGAGCGGGGCCATCGGGCGCCCGAGCTGCTGCGCCAAAGCCGGTGCGGAGAGGGTGATGGTCAGCGTGCCAGGCGCGATGGTGCCTGCCTCGATCAGAGCCGCGAGATGCGATGCGGCCGCAGGACCGTCGAGAGCATCGCTCAGAGTGTCGAGCGCTGTGCGCAGGGCCGCGATCCCTGACACGGGCGCGCCAGGAGCCAGATGTGCAGGACGCATGGGCTCGGCCAACCAGCTCTTGAGCAGATCGCAGACGGCCTCTTCCAGGGCTTGGGCAGGCAGGCGCCATCCGTCTTGACCGGCCTCCCCGCTCGCGGCGATCAGGCGCCGGGACACATAGTAGCGATAGCGGCGTCCGGCCTTTCTGGTGTGGCTCGGCGTCAAGCGGTCGCCGGTCTCGTCGACGAGCTTGCCGGCCAGCGGTGAGGGCGACGCGGCGGTCTCGCGACCCCGGTGCCGCGCTGCGCCAGTGCGGAGCTGCGCTTGCACGCGGCGCCAGCGATCCGGCTCGATGATCGCCGGGTGCCGCCCTGGATGGAGCGCATCCTTATGGCGGATGAAGCCGGCGTAGAGCGGGTTCGCGAGCAGGTGGTATAGCCGCCCGCGCGAGAACGGGACGCCGCCGGTCGCTTTGCCCGATCGCGTGCGGCGGCGCTTGGTCAGAAGCCCCTGTCGGTCGGCCTCCGCTTTGACGCGCCGCACGCAGCCAAGGCGCTCGTAGAGCCCAAAGAGCGCTTCGACCGTTGCTGCCTCGGCCGGCTTGATCGCGAGCGTCCGGTCCTGTGCGTCATAGCCGAGCGGCACCGGCCCGCCCATCCAGAGCCCCCGTCGCTTCGAGGCCGCCAGCTTGTCCCGGATCCGCTCGGCCGTCACCTCCCGCTCGAATTGCGCGAAGGAGAGCAGCATGTTCAGCGTCAGCCGCCCCATGCTGGTCGCCGTGTTGAAGCTCTGGGTGACCGAGACGAAGGAGCAACCGGCGCCATCCAGCCGCTCGACCAACCGGGCAAAATCGGTCAGCGAGCGGGTCAGGCGATCGACCTTGTAGACCACCACCCGGTCGATCCGCCCTGCGCCGATATCGGCCAGCAGGCGCTGCAGCCCAGGCCGCTCAAGCGTCCCGCCAGAGACCCCGCCGTCGTCATAGCGGTTGGCCAGCGCCACCCAGCCTTCGTGCCGCTGGCTCGCCACATAGGCCTCGCAGGCCTCACGCTGGGCATCGAGCGAGTTGAAGCCCTGTTCGAGACCCTCTTCTGAGGACTTGCGGGTGTAGAGGGCGCATCGGATGCGGGGGGTGCCGCTCATCGCTTGGAGGTCAGCCCGAAGAAGCGCGGGCCGGACCAGGCCGTGCCCGTGATCTCCCGGGCGATCCGGCTGAGCGAGCGCCAGGTCTCGCCGCGCCAGCGAAACCCGCGCTCCAGAACGTCAACCTCATGGGTCACGCCGTTCCAGTCCCGCAACAGCCGTGTGCCCGGCGCCATGGCAGGGGCGGCTCCCGCCTCGCCACCGCCCGACAGAGCCGCACGCAGCGCCCGCCGAGTCGCCGGCCGCATGCCACCGAGGGCCCGGACCTGCATCTCATGCGCGACGGCCTTGCGCATCAGGGCTTGGCTGAGGTTGGCCGGTGGCGGCCGCCCATAGAGGTCGACCCAACGCGTTGCTAGCTCGGTCCGGGAAAGACCGGTCAGTCCCGCAATCGCGAGCGCCACCTCGTCGTCTCTGGGGCAGCGGGCGCTCATTTGGCCTCCCCCGCTGGTTGGCCCGCTGGTTGGCGCGCGATCCGGTAGCGTGCCGCCCCGCCGGCGCGGCCCTCCAGTCGCGCCAGCTCATAGCCGGCCTTGCGCAGCCTCGAGAGCGCCGCCCGTGTCGAATGCGGCTGCCAGCCGAGCGCCGCGCTGAGGCTCGCCAGATCCTTGCCGGTCTTGGTGCTGAGCAGCTTGATCAGCTGCGCGGTCTTGGTCTTCGGCGATCGGGTGCGCACAGTCGCAGTCTTGCTGCGCGACCTGGTTCCCCCTGTGCCGGGACGCGAACGGCGTTCCGTAATCTCTCCGGTGGTCTCAACGATTGTCTCAAGGCTTGTCTCGGTCATGCTTGTCTCGGTCATGCTCGTCTCCAGGTGCCAGTGGGCCAATCCCGCCGCTGCTACCGAGACGAGCCCGGATCTCCCCGGGCCTAAGCGCTGCCTGAGCCGCCTCATCCGACTCACCTGACCGCCACGCCATGCACGCTTCCCCCGCGCACAAAGTCCAGTCAAAACATTCGTCGAACAGTACAACGGGAGCAAGAAGGGCGTCGCGCTAATCCCAAACTTGCGGGATTGGGCGAATGGTGTTGAAAAAGCCGGTGTTGAAGTCGTCGTGCCCGCCTGATTCACTTGTTCGGAAGAACAGGGAGGACCGGGCGATGATGGGACCGCGGCAGGTGGCGCAAGGCTCGCTCTTCTACGGGTTCTCCATCGATGATCACGTCCCTCAGGATCATCTTGTTCGGCGGCTGGATCGGTATCTCGACCTCTCGGAGATCCGCGGCTTTCTGGCGCCGTACTACAGCGGGATTGGCCCCACGTCCATAGCACCCGAGCTATTGAAACGCAAGCTGGGGATCGGCAACAGATGAGGCATCCGT
>JBCBYB010000054.1:0-25009 GCA_039816045.1 Pseudomonadota bacterium | reverse complement strand
CTCACGGATGGTCGCGCCCGGGGCGCATTCCGTGAGATCTCGGCGAGGTGTGCCGTCATGGCGTGCCTGTCGCACCAGGGCATGACGAGGCCCCGCGCCCTTGCCCGTCTTAGTTGCCCGTCTTCAAGCAGATCGCGCCGAAGAGATACGCCGACTCGTACGCTGATCCTGCGTTGATGGTGTGGCGCCGAGGGCCGGGAGCCGCGCTTCGCCCAGCGGGGTGTGACCTTGTTCCTCTGGCCAACCCTCGCCTCGTCCTGGAACCAGATCTCTACCGGCGTGCCGGGTGGGAGGCGATCCCGGCTCATCGTCGCCTCGCTCAGCGAGATTGCGAACTCCTCCCAAACCCAGGCGGCAAGGCCGATCAGGCACCAACGCACCATACCGTCGCGCGCCGGGATCGGACCGCTCTCGACAACCCGGGCCAGCTCGCCCCGGTCGCGCAAGATCTGCCGGCCGACCCCACCGATATCCGCGGCCTCCACCCGGCTCGCACTGTCGTGGATCGCCGCGAGCGAAAGCCGCCGCCGAAGTCCGTCGCCGTGAAATCAACCCGATGCGCCAATGGGAAGCCCCGGCGCCCGTCTGCCTCAGCGAAAGCTGGTATTCGGGCCGTCTCGTAGGATCGTTCTGGTCATTTCGTCGCAATATGCGACACTCGACAGGGAATAAAGACAATCGACAGGGAAAATCATGCGGAACCTCGCCTCAACAAGCTTGCTTGCGATCGCCCTCGGCGCCACGTCGGCGGCCTATGCGGACACCACGGATCAGACTTGGCGGAGCCAGGTCGTCGTCGCAAAGCAAGGCGCGCACTGCCTCGACGATCCGAACTGCTTCAACCGCTACCATCCCGCGATCCCTGCCGTGGCCCGCGCCAATCCCGGCGATGAGATCGTGCTCGAGACCCGCGACGCGCTCGACAGTGACCTGAGGCTCGACAGCAACGCCGATGACCTGGCGGCGGTGGATCTCAACTATGTCCACCCGATGACCGGCCCGGTCTATATCGAGGGGGCCAAGCGCGGCGATGTGCTGGCCGTCACGCTGGAGGACATTGCGCCGGACCAGTACGGATATACCGTGATCGTGCCGGGCTTCGGCTTTCTGCGCGATGAGTTCACCGAGCCGTTCCTGGTGAACTGGCGGCTTTCGCGGACCCATGCAGAGTCGGACCAGATGCCCGGGGTCAAAGTGCCCTATGAGGCGTTTCTCGGCTCGGTCGGTGTGATGCCGGGTGAGGAGGAAGTCGCGGCCTGGCTCAAGCGCGAAGCGGATCTCGCAGCGGTTGGTGGCATCGCGCTGCCGCCGCAGCCGGTCGGTGGGCTGCCGAGTGCGGTTTGCGGGCCCGAGGGCAGCCACAAGGACACCTGCCTGCGCACGATCCCGCCGCGGGAGAACGGCGGCAACATGGACGTTCAGCAGATGCAGGTCGGCACAACCCTCCTGCTGCCATGCTTTGTCGATGGTTGCGGGCTCTTTGTCGGCGATGTGCACTATGCGCAGGGGGACGGCGAGGTTTCAGGCACCGCGATCGAGATGGGCGCGGTGGTGCGGCTGCGCACCGAGATCCGCCCCGGTCAGGGCAGCGTGATCACGGGGCCGGAGGTTGAGGGCGGTGCCCAGATCAAAGCCATCGAGCCGTCGCGCTTCTATCAGACCATCGGGCTGCCGCTGAAGGAGAAGGGCGAGATCCCGCCGACCCACACCTATCTCGACAGCGACAAGATTGCCGATCTCGAGAACATGTCCGAGGATCTGATGGTGGCCGCACGGGACGCGCTCTCGCGGATGCTCGACTATATCGAGCGCAATCACGGGCTGACGCGTGAGCAGGCTTATGTGCTCTCCTCGGTGGCGGTGGATTTGCGGATCGGTCAGGTGGTCGACGTGCCGAACTATGTGGTCACCGCTGTGCTGAACATGGATGTGTTCGCGGACTGATGGCGCACGTCACACGGCGGAGTGCGCTCGCCCTCCTCGGCCTTGCAGGGCTCGGGACGGCGGCGAGTGCACACACGCCCTATAAGCAATGGGTGGTCTATCGGCGGAAACATCTGCTGATCGGCTGCCATCGCGATGACGCCGAGGGCTACCGGGTGGCCAAAGCGACGGCAGCGTTCCTGGTGGATCACTTGCCGAAGTCGCAGGCCCGTGTCGCGCGGGCCCCGGCGGCCAGCCGGTTGGCGAGCCTGCTCGCCACGGATCAGCTCGATCTCGCGGTTCTAGACTGGGAGACGGCTCGGGCGATCCGGCAGGGAGAGGGGATCTACGCGGCATTCGGGCGTCAGGAGATAGGAACGCTTGCGATGCTCGATGCCGCGCATTGTCTGGTCGCCCATGCCCGCTTTCCGGACCGGCATGGCAGCCTTGTGGCAGAGACGCTGATCGGCTCCAAGATCGCGCCGCGCGCCGTGCAGGACACGCCGCCGCCTTGCCCCTGGCGCCCGGAAACGCTCGCGGTCTTGGGCCGATAACGCCTCTACGCGGCAAAGGGAGACGCCTCGACTGAGGCGCCTCCCTTATGATCGCGTGCCCCGCGATCCGTTACACAGGACCGGGGTCGGGGTCACTCCGCTGGTTGTGAGACCAACACTCCCCGCTTGTCCCGGAGAGCGTCGCGGTACATCGCCTTGGCCAGGGCGATGACCATCCCGACCATCACGAAGGTGAAGGGAAGCGCGCCGATGATCATCGCGTTCTTGAGCGCTTCGAAGGGATCTGCCGCGGCGCCGGAGTTGCCCGCGATGATGAGCGCGCCGATCACCGCCGTGAGGATCACGCCCCAAATGATGCGGTGCTTGATCCCCGAGTTCTGATCGCCGCCCGACATGATCGTGTTCATGACCAGGATCCCGGAGTCCGCCGATGTCACCAGGAACGTCATGATCAGCACGACGCACATGATGGTGATGCCGGCGAAGAGACCATCGTTCAGCATCTGATCGAGCGTGACGAAGAGCTTGGCGGTTGTGGAGGCATCCGAGATGACCCCTCCCGCGCCGCCGTTCAGCTCAAGATCGATCGCCGTGCCACCCAGGATCGTCATCCAGGCAAAGCAGACCAACGCAGGGGCGATGACGCAGCCGAGCACGAACTCACGGACCGTCCGCCCCCGGCTGATGCGGGCCAGGAAGAGACCGACGAAGGGCGAGAAGGCGATCCACCAGGCCCAGTAGAACGTCGTCCAACCCGCCTGCCAGCCAAAGAGGCGTCCGCCCGCACCGACCTCATAGACCTGGGCCGCCAGGGCCTCGGAATTGGGCAGGGCTGTGAACGCCTCCGGCAGGTTCTCCTTAAACGCCGACAGCGAGCCCCAGGCATTGGTCCCGCCGCTGTAGAGGGCTGCGATATCCTCCTCGTTCAACCCGCGCACCGCCTCGGGAAGCGCTGCGACGAAATCGGCCTGGCTCTGCGGTCCGTAAGCCTCGAACGAGAGCGACACGAAGTGGATGATGTAGTCCACCATCGCCGTCCCATAGGCCGTCATGGCGAACAGGAACGAGCCGAAGACGATGAACGTCATCAGCAGGCAGAGCGACAGCACCATGTTCAGGTTCGAGAGATACTTGATGCCCCGCCCGACCCCGGACACGGCCGAGATGATCGAAAGCCCCATGATGACGAGCAGCCCGGCGATGAGCCCGACGGTCGAGGGCGGTGGCGGTGCCTTCCCTTCGCTCTCCTTGACCAGCCATTCCATTCCGGTGACCGAATAGAGGCCGTCGATGAACTGGCTCACACCGAAGCCGATGGTCACGGAGACGCCCAGGATCGTCGCGATCACGCCGAGCACGTCGACGATGTGGCCGGCAAATCCGTTGGCATAGCGGCCCATCAGCGGCGTGAGCGCCGAGCGGATGGTGAGCGGCATGCCGCGCGTATAGGCGTAGTAGGCAAGCGATAGTCCTGTGACCACATAGATCGCCCAGGCATGGAACCCGTAGTGCAAGAAGGTGTAGCGCCAGGCCGACTGCTGCGCCTCCGCCGAACTGCCCTCGACGGCTCCTGCCACGATGACCGGGTTGGAGCCCCAAAGCCCTAGCGGTTCCGCCGTCGCATAGACCATCAGACCGACACCGAGACCCGCACCGAACATCATCGAGAACCAGGAGAAGGTGGAGAACTCGGGGGGCTCGCCTTCGCGCCCCAGCAGGCGCCTGCCGGTCGATGGGATCGCCGCAACGGCAAAGCAAAAGAACGCAAAGACGCCCACGGCGATGATGTAGAAGGTGTTGAACCCCTCCAGCAGGGCCCAATTGATCGTGGACAGCATGCCGTTGGCATTCAGCGGCCAGACCAAGGCCCAGATGACCAGCAAGGACATGATCGACTTGCTAATCAATGCAATCGGCAGCGAGTGGCCCTCATAGAAACCACTCTCTTGGGTCTTGATATCCAGATCGGTGAACGGCGGTCTGATCGCCATCTCTCTGTCTCCCTGTGCTCTTCTTCGTTCTGGTTCAATTGAGCGGACTGACGTCAGCCTTGCGCCGAATCACCGATCAACTGTATACATTTTGTGTTGATTTGCTATCGCTAAGGTGTATGACCCTGGGGCCTGGATCACGCATTTGCAAGCAAGCAGGTGTTGCTAGAGCTCTCGGCCCGCGCAGATCTCCCCCCAACGCAGGCGCATGGTTGCACCGATGCGAGAGAGCGGCTCCGGAGGGAGGCGGCGCGGGGCCGGCGCATCGGCGCTACGCCGGGCCGCCGGGCTGTCGACCCCAGTGGCGAGGTCTGCGGCGACCATCCCCGCAAGGGTGCCCTTGGTCGTGCCGAGGCCGTTCTGGCAGCAGGCAGAGAACAGGCCCTCGTCCAGTTCGCCGACGACCTGGACGCCGTTCAGGCTAAGGCAGAGCCGCCCACCCCATCGAAACTCCATCTCGACGTCTTTCAGCATCGGAAACCGGGCCCGAAAGGCACGATCATGATCCTTGCCGACCCGCTCGATGCGCCTGTCGTTCACCTCCATCGAAGGGTCATACGTGAAACGGTTGCGCACCACGAGACGGTCGCCGCCCGTGCCCGAGATGCGGCGCACGGTGGTCCCCATTGGATCGGCAGGCGTGATGCCCCAGTCCGGTTGGCCCCCCAGCCTGCGGTGTTCCTGTGGCGAGAGCTCTCGGGTCATCGACGCATAGGTGAAGACATGCATCAGACGGCCCTTGGAGAAGCCGAAGCTGTTCAGGTGACCGTTGACGGCCAAGATCACCCGTGGGGCGCGGACCTCGCCCGAGGGCGTGGTTGCAATCCAGTCCTTGTCGCGCTCGAGACGCACGACAGGGCTCTCCTCATAGACCCCGAGACGGTTTGAGCGCAGGCCGTTTGCAACGCCGCGCACGAACATGGCGGGTTGGATCATTGCCGTGCCCGGGGTGAAGAGGCCCGAGCGGTAATAGGTGAGGCCGGTGATCTCTCGCATCTCATCCGCATCGAGCAGTCGAAAGCCCTCTCCCATCGCCGACAGATGGGCCGCATAGCTGCGGTTGCGGCTCTCCCCGCTGGCGGTGGCAGCCCCGTTGATCTTGCCCACGGGCGAGAACGCCTCCTGCGGAAGGTCGAAGTCCTCGGCCATAGCACGCGCAAAGGCGATGGCCGCTCGGTTGTTCTCGGTCTGGGCCACATCGCTCGCGACCGCACCGCCGTAGTCGTCGGAGGAGAGATCATGCGGCAGATCGATCATGAAGCCGGAGTTCCGCCCAGCAGGCCCGTCCCCGACCCGTTTGGCCTCGAGCACGGTGATGCAGTCGCCCGGGCAGATCTGCGACAACCGCCGCGCGGCCGCCAATCCGGCGAACCCCGCCCCGATCACCAACCAGTCCGCGGTCTGCTTGCCCTCCAGCCGAACAGGCGGCGCAGGGGGTGGAAGCAGGGCGTTCCAGCCGGCTGGTCCGTGATCGCGTGGGAGACGCTTTACGGAGATCTCGGTCACACGCGCCGCCTCAATGGGTTTGATTGAGCGCATCGGCCGCCGGGATCTCCCGCTCGCGGCGCGCAATATAGTCCCGAAGCGCTTCATCCTTCGCGGGATCGAGCTTGGGCTCTTCATAGTCCGCCAGCAACGCTCGCGCATGGCGCAGGGCACGGGCGGTCACATCCAGGGCGCCTTCGGCCTGCCACTGCTCGATCGAGTTGTTGTCGAAGAGCTCGGGCATGAAAAACGCGCGCTGAAAGTTCTCAAGCGTGTGCGGGTGTCCGAGGTAGTGCCCGCCTGGTCCGATCTCGGCAACCGCAGCGACCGCCTCGTCGAAGTCGTCCCAGCGGATGCCCTCCGCCATCCGGTAGGCCATCTCGCACTGCTCTGCATCCACCACAAATTTTGCGATCGAGCAGTGCATTCCTGCCTCGTTCCACCCTGCCGAGTGCCAGACATAGTTTGCCCCGGCCATCACCACCGCCTGGAGCGTCGTTGCACTCTCGTATCCGGCTTGTGCGTCGAAGGTCTTCGCGCCACCCAGAGTGTTCGAGGTGCGCCAGGGAACGCCGTAGTGCCGGGCCATCTGCCCGATCATGAAGTTCATCAGGCTGATCTCTGGTGTGCCGGCCATAGGCGCGCCGGACTTCATCGAGACCGTCGAGAGATAGTGACCATAGATCGCCGGGCAGCCTTTGCGGATCACCTGGGTATAGGCAAGCGCCGACAGCGCCTCGGCATTGAGCTGGGCAACCGAGGGCGCGACCGAGGCGGGCGTGTTCGCGCCACCGAGCACAAAGGGCGAGCACAGCACCGGCTGGTTCTTTCGGCAGAACGCCCGCATCGCGCCAAGCATGGTCTCGTCCCAGACGAGCGGCGAGTTGCCGTTGCAATTGCCCGTAACAACCGGGTGGGTTTCCATGAAATCCGCGCCGAAGAGCAGCGCGCACATCTCGATCACGTCCTCGGCGTTCTTGGGGCTCGTGGTCATCCCCATGAACGTCTTGTCCGAGTGCTTCATGGACGAGTAGGTGATGCGCAGGTGGCGCTGGCTGATCGGGTGGTCGTAGGGCTCGACGATGTGATGCGCGCTGGAGTGCAGCGCGGGGAGCATGTGGCTGAGCTTGTGGAAGGTGGCGAGGTCGTCGAGCGTGGGGTTGCGCCGGACATCCTCGAGATCGCGCAGATAGGGCGCCCCGGTCATGGGCACGAAGATGCCGTGATCTTTGCCGAAGGGCAGGGAGTTCGCCGGGTTCCGCGCGTGATAGGTGAAGCTCTCGGGGATCGTTGAGATCAGCTCGCGGACCAGGAAACGGTCGAGATACACCGTTTCGCCGTCGACTCTAGCTCCCGCCTTGCGCCAATCCTCAAGCGCGATCGGGTCACGGAACACAACCCCTGTGGTCTCGAGGATGTGCATCGAGGCCGCATCGATGCGGTCGATCTGCCCCTGATCCATCGGCTCGACCAGCGGAAGGCGCCGCCGAAGCGCCGGCAGCATGCGCATGTCCCGGGTCTGACGCACCGCCTTGCGTGCACCGCGCCCACGCCGGGCCGGCTTTTCGAGCGTGGTCATGCGATGGTGTCCCCTTCCTTGGGATCGGTCAGGTCGATCCAGATTGTCTTGAGCTCGGTGTATTGGTCGTGGGCGTGCAGGCCATTGTCGCGCCCGCCGAAGCCCGACTGCTTGTACCCGCCGAAGGGCGTTGCGATGTCCCCCTCGCCATAGCAGTTCACCGTCACCGTTCCGGCGCGGATATCGCGGGCCGCGCGGATCGCGGTGCGCGCGTTCGCTGTGAACACGCTCGCGGTCAGGCCATAGGCGGTGTCGTTGGCCAGGCGGATCGCCTCATCGGTCGAGGCGACCTCGATCACGCTGAGGATCGGGCCGAAGATCTCCTCGCGCGCCAGGGGGTCGTCGGCCGTTACGTCATACATCTTGGGCGTGACAAAGGGCCCGTCGGGAGCATCTCCGCCCCGCAGATAGCTCGCAACCTTGGCGCAATGTTCGGCGTCGATCAGGGCACCGAGGTGGTTGGCGGGGTCGAGCGGATCACCCGTTTTCCAGTCGCGCAAATGATGGGCGATTCGGTCCATCAGCGGGGCTTTGACCGCCTTGTGCACGATCAGCCGAGAGGCCGCCGAGCAGTTCTCGCCCATGTTCCAGAAGGCCGCGTTCACCACGTGGCTGGCGACATGATCCAAGTTCTCCGCATCCTCGAGCACGATCGCTGGGTTTTTGCCCCCACACTCCAGCACCACCTTCTTGAGGTTGCTGTCGGCTGCATAGCGCAGGAACCGGCGCCCGGTGTCGGTCGAGCCGGTGAAGGTGACCATGTCCACATCCATATGCCGCCCAAGCGGCTCTCCGACGCTCGGGCCATCTCCGGGCAGCACCTGGAGCACGCCCCGTGGCACGCCGGCCATGTGGGCAAGTTCCGCGATCCGGAGCGCGGTGAGCGAGGTCTGCTCCGCCGGTTTGACAATCACCGAACACCCCGCAGCCAAGGCCGGCCCGATCTTCCAGGCGAGCATCAGCATGGGAAAGTTCCAGGGCAGGATCGCCGCGACCACGCCCACCGGTTCTCGCACGATCATGGAGATCGCATCGTCCCCCGTGGGGCCGACCTGGTCGTAGAGCTTATCGATGGCCTCTGCGTGCCATTTGATTGTGTTGATCGTCTCCGGCATGTCGATGGTCTCGCAATCGCGGATCGGTTTGCCGCTCTCGAGGCTCTCCATTACCGCAAGCTCACGCCGGCGCCGTGTGATGTACTTGCAGAGCTTGATCAGAACGTCTTTGCGCTCGGACGGGTGGCTGCGGGACCAGTGGCCCTGGTCGAACGCTTCGCGGGCCTTGGCGACCGCAAGCTCCACATCATCAGCCCCGGCCGCGGCAATTGTGGTCAGAACCTCGCCAGTCGCGGGGTTCAGCGTCGCTATGGCAGGTCCCGAGCCCGGTCGAAACTTACCGTCGATGAAGGGGGCCGCCGGCAGATCGATCTCCGCCGCGATGGCCGCGTACTCGTCGCGGGTCAACAGATCGGTCATGCAGCACGCCCCTCGATGGCAGTGATGGCGGTGGTCATGGTGCGGATCACCTCTTCGAGTTCGCGGCGGTCGTCCTTGTTAAGCGGCTGGAGGGGCCGGCGCGGGGGGCCTGCCTGAATGCCGCGCAGCGTCAAACCGTGCTTGATGCATTGGATGAACTTGCCGCCCTGTTCGAGGACCCGCATCAGCGGCAGCATTGCGCTCATGATCGCTCGGCCCTTGGAGAAATCGCCCTCAAGGGCACAGGCACGATAGAGCGCGATATGCGCTTCGGGCGCGAAGTTCGACCCGGCACAGACCCAGCTCCGGGCGCCCCAGGCAAAGAACTCGAGCGCTTGGTCGTCCATCCCGCAGGACAGTGCAATGTGAGGATAATCGCGCGCCAGCATATGGAGCCGGTTCGGATCTCCCGAGCTTTCTTTGATCGCGCAGAAGTTCGGCGAGCGGCCGAGCCGGTCGAGGCACTCCTCGTCCATGTTCACGCTCATCCGCCCGGGATAGTTGTAGAGCATGATCGGAAGGTTCGCGGCGCGGTCGATGGCGCGCGCATGCAGCGCGATCTCCCGACCCGTCGGATAGGCATAAGGCGGCGTTGCGACCAGCAAGGCGTCCGCGCCAATGGATTTGGCCTCTTCGGCGAACCCGATGCTGTCTTCCGTGCGGATCGCTCCGGTGCCGACGATCAGAGGCGCCCGGTCTGCGACGATGTCCTTGACCCGCCGCATCAGGTCGATGCGTTCCTCGGTGCTCTGTGCGTAGTACTCCCCTGTGGTCCCGGCGACGATGATGCCGTTCACCCCCGCCGCGATCAGGAACTCGAGAACCTCCGAGAGCGCAGCGTCGTTGAGGCTGAAGTCGTCATGATAGGGCGTGACGACAGGGGTGTAGATGCCTTCAAAGCGCATGACGCTTGTCCTGAAGCGAAACCACATCCACGGGGAGCGGATCGGGCCGGACAAACCGCTCCATCCGATCGCGCGAGAGATCCCAGTGCTGCAGTGTGAGATCGATGGCGAGGGCCGGCTCGCTCGCTTCGATCGCCGAGATCATCCCGTCATGTTGTTCGGCGGCCTTGGAGATGAGCGCCACCTCAACCGGGTCCACGGGTTTGTAGAAGGTTTGGCCGAGCCGCGTGTGGTCGATCAGCAGCCGGTCGAGACAAGCCGTGAGGTATGGGTTCTGGGCCATCCGGCCGATCATCTCGTGAAACGCGTGGTTGCTGAGCGCGGCTTCGGTGGAATGTCCCGCGGCAATCGCTGCCCGAAAGTCTCGTTGCAGCGATTTTAGATGCTCAAGCTGCTTGCTGGTCCGGTTCTCCGCGGCAAGCCGGGCCAGGTTGCCATAGATCATCGGCGCCGTCTGAAAGAACGTTCGTATCGCGGTTATGTTCATCGAGGCCACTTTGGCCCCGCGATTGGCAGCGAGGTGCACATAGCCATCGCCGGCCAGGCGTTGCAGGACTTCGCGCAAGGGCGTGCGCGAGATTCCATAGCGCTCGGAAAGGGTTGCTTCGTCCAAATCCTCGCCGGGCGCCAGATCCGTGATCAGGATCCGACGTCTGAGATCAGCGAAGCAGGTCTCTTTGGGTGCGTTTGCCATGGTACCTCCGAACTACATTGTATTTGAATTGTGTACAATGACAATCCGCTTTTCAATGCGCCATCCGTGCGCCGCCCGACTGGGCGACGCAACCAGCAGGGATCAAGATCCCCCAATCAGCTGTCGGCAAACCACCAGCGGCTCGGGGCACGGGCGCCGTCGCACTCCCAGCTCGCCGCAAGGCGACCGTCATGCGCCACGTTCTTCCGACGCGCATAGACGAAGTTGTTGAACATCGGGATGATCGAGCCCCCGTCGTCGCGCATCAGTTGGCACATCTCGCTGTACATGGCAGAGCGCCGCTCCTGGTTCAGTTCTGCCTTGGCCTGCAAGAGCAGTTCGTTGAAGCGCTCGTTCTGCCACATGCTCTCGTTCCACGCGGCATCGTCCTTGTAGGCCAGCGTGAACATCACATCCGGCGTTGGCCGTGCACCCCAGGACACGGCGCAGAACGGTTTCTTGAGCCAAACATTCGAGTAGTAGCCGTCGTTCGGTTCGCGCACGACCTTGATGTCGATGCCGGCTTTGCGGGCTTGCTCGGCGTAGAGCACGCACATATCGACGGCGCCGGAGAACACGCTGTCCGCCGTGGAGAGCTCGATCGAAAGCCCCTCGTGGCCCGCCTTTTTCAGGAGTGCCTTTGCCTGGTCCGGGTCGTAACCGCGTTGCGGGATCTCTGCCGGGAAGTAGGGCTGTCCCGGCGCCAAGTGGAAGTCGTTGCCGAGGGTCGCGGCGCCGAAGGCGATCTTGTCGACAATCTCTTCGCGATCCATGGCGAGTTTGAGCGCAAGGCGGACGTTGACGTCGTCGAACGGTGCTGCGTTGCAGTGCATCGGCATGGTGATCGCACCACCGGATGGCACGTTGTCGATGGTGACCTGAGGATGCCGCTCGAGCAGGCTCAGCGTCTTCAGATCGACCAACGAGACACAGTCCACTTTGCTGGAGACCAGGGCCGATTGGCGCGCAGTGGGATCGTTGAGAACCGTGATCTCCAGCGCGTCGAAATAGGCCCCCTCGCCATGCCAGCCGTCGTGGCGCTCGAGCGACCAGCGCAGCCCGAACTCGCCCTCGACGATCTTGTAGGGGCCGGAGCCGGTCCCGTTGTCCCAGTCCGCGCTGCCGTCCTCTTTGGCGGGGACAATCGCGAGATGGTAGTCCGTCATCAGCCAGGGCAGATCGGCGTTGCCTCGGGCCAGCGTGAAGACCACGGTGTGATCGCCATCCGCACGGATTTCGGTCACGTCCTTGAGGAGCGCCTTGGCCGCCGATTGGCTGTCTTCGCCGCGGTGATGGTTCATCGAGGCAACGACATCCGTCGCGGTCACCGGTTTCCCGCTGTGGAAGGTTGCGTTGGTGTTGAGTGTGAACGTCCACTCCGACGCGTCGCTCGAGGCTTCCCAGTCGGTCGCGAGATCGCCCCCAAGGGTGTTGTCCGGCGTGATCAGCGTCAGATAACTGCGGTACTGGTGAGCGAGGTAGATCATCTGCCGGGTTAGGTAGGTTCCCGGATCGTGGCTGTCGTTCGAGTTGCCATCATGCACACCCCAGCGAAACGTGCCGCCTCGTTGCGGAGAGGCCATGGCCACCGTCGACGTCCAGAGGCCCGATGCAACCGAGCCGCCAACACCTGCCGCCATTGCGTAATGAAGAAAATCTCGGCGGGAGAGCCGCCCTCGACGGGCTTCGCTCGCCATGCGATGAAGCAGCCGGTCCTGTTCGCTGTCGGTCATGACACCTCCTGTGTGCAGTTTGTGTACAAACACTATGACAGCAGTCGGCGCACCGTTTCCATCTCAAATTTCCCAATGGCCGTGATTTGCCACTGTCCGGCATCGCGGGGCGGCGCGGCTACTGCGCGTCAGACAAGGCGGCCTTGACCGCTTCAGAGACGCAACTCTGAGTAACCGAGAGCCGGCGATGCGTGCGGGCATCACTGCGGGCGAGGAGCCATAGGTCAACGGTGACGGCAAAACCATCGATGGACAGCGCGACCAGTCCCCTGTGGCGAGAGGCAAGGTAGTGGGGTAGGGCGCCGATGCCGAGACCGCTCGCGACGAAGTCCACCTGAGTGACCAGATCGTCCGTTGTGATCCGCCGTGCGACATTGGCCAATTGCTGATCAAGCGCGACTGTCTGGGGGAAGGGGTTCGCGAGGCTCTTCAGCACGACGATGGTTTGCCGGCCAAAGTCATCGAAGGACGAAGGGGCGCCGTGACGGGCGATGTAGTCCTCGTGTGCAAAGAGGCCGAACGTGATCTGGCCGAGCTTTCTACCAACCAATGAGGCGTGAACCGGCGCTCCCATGCGCAGCGCTATGTCTGCCTCGTAATTCGGGACACTCAGTTTGCGGGTCTCGAGCAGAAGCTCCACCTCAAGCTTCGGATGGCACTGCATCAAGGTTGCGAGCGCCGGAGCCACCACCGAGCGTCCGAGCGCGACCGGTGCTGTGAGGCGAACCTGCCCCGACGGCTCTTCGGCATCCTCAGCCACCGCGAACGGGGCCCCGAGCAAGGCACGCTCGGCCTGTTCGGCATGGTGCAGGACCCGTTGTCCGTCTTCGGTGAGATCCACGCCAGTGCTGCGGCGCTGGAACAGTTGGCGGCCGAGGCCCTTCTCAAGCTCCGTCAGGCGCCGTGAGACCGTCGGCACGCTCTCGCCCAGCATCGACGAGGCGCCCGCCACACTTCCCGCCCGTGCGATCGCGAGGAAATACCGGTAGCTGTCCCACCGCGGTGTCATAGTGCAGCCTTTGCGTTGCCCGTCGATATGCCCCTCTGACGATTCGTCACCAACGGGGCTCCGTCAGCGCTACCTACGCAGAGTTGACAGTTTTGGGCGCAAAGCTCACGGGCTCTTTACTGTAATGCCGTCAACGTGACCCGATGTTACTGTGGTGGATTTCGGGGTGAGGTAGGTCCCCTCTGGCGGTGGATTGTTTCAATATTTCTGCTGAAAGCCCGTATTTCATTTCTTTCTATTCCTGGATTGCGGTCCGGAACGAATGTCTCTCCTCGAACAGGCCGCGGAGTGCGGGGCGCACGGAAGGCGTCGTTGGCGCTGGGCCCTCCTGTCCCTGCCCAGTCCATCGATGTCGGTGGGGTGCATCGGGTGACCCGCGGCCTGTTCACCCGAGTGAGCAACATGAACAGGACAAACGACATGAGCCTCTCCAACGACCCCACCATCGGCAAGATGCTCGATGAGGACGGCACGTCCGTCACCAACACGGCCCCTCTCTCCGCCCCGGTCGTCGGTGTGGAGATCAGCGCGGACGATGTGACGCTGAGCAACACCGCCACCATCAGCGGCGGCGAACAGGGCGTGGTGGCGGCCTTGAGCGCTGAAGATGCCAGCGTCACCAATCTGGGCGCGATTGATGGCACCGTGAACGGGATCAACCTGTTCGGCGAAGGCGGTGATCTCGACAACGCTGGGGTTATCACCTCGGACAGTCGCGGGGTGAACATCGGTGGTGATGAGGTGATGCTCGACAATGCGGGCGTGATCGTGGGCACCGGTGACCAGCGCAACGGCACCGTCTACGTCGATGGCAATGTCGACGCGGTTGCGATCACCAATGACGGTCTGATCGATGCGGGACGTGGCAACATTGGCGACGGCGTTTCGGTCCAGGTCGGCGTGGCCTCCGAGGATGCGGTGAACGAAGGCTTCAGCCTGGACAACAGCGGCACCATTCTGGCGCGCGGCACGGCAGAGTTCGACGGCGGCCGAGTCGGGGGCAACGGGTCGAGCGGGGTGCGCTTCTTCAACGGCTCCGGCGAAGAGGACGCCACCATCGAGGGCACCATCACCAATTCCGGGAGCATCACGGCGGAGGCGACCGCCGGGTTCCTCGGTGGGCTGGTCATCGAAGACGGCGTGGCCTTTGAAGGCCGCATCGAGAACAGCGGCCTGATCTCGGGCGCGCAGAACGGCCTCTACGTCGGCAATGCAAACCACGATCTGACCATCGAGAACAGCCAGACGATCAGCTCTGGCAGCCGGGCCGTGAACCTCGACGGCGACGACATCGTCTTTGAGAACAGTGGCACGGTCCTTGGCACCGGCGATCAGCGCAATGGCACCGTCTATCTCGATGGCACGGCAGACCGGGTGACCGTCGACAACAGCGGCACCATCGATGCCGGTCTCGGCAACACGGGCTCGGGCGTCTCGGTCCAGGTCGGTGCCTCGGGCGATGCGGGCAACGAGGATATCTCTGTCCTCAACAGCGGCACCATTGCCGGGCGCGACAGCGACAGTGCCGAAGTTGGCGACAGCGCCGGTGTCCGCTTCTTCAACGGCGCGGGGCCCGAAGGCGCCAGCGTCACCGGGAGCATCGAAAACAGCGGCGTCGTGACGTCGGATTCGAACGCCGGTGTGCTGATCGAAGCGGGCGTCACCTTTACCGGCACACTCACGAACAGCGGGATCATCGACGGCGCGGCCGGGGCCATCGACGCCTCGGGCAGCCTCGGTGGCTTGGAGGTCACCAACACCGGTCTGCTGCTCGGCGATGTCTCGCTCGGCGATGGGGACGACAGCCTCGACAACACAACCGGCACGATCGCGGGCGATATCGCGCTCGGAGGCGGCGATGACAGCTATGTCGGATCGGTTGCGGGGGAGAGCGTCGACGGCGGTGCTGGCATCGATCGTATCTCGTTCGCGGGCGCGACCGAAGGGCTCTCGATCACCGTCAACCCTGACGGATCGGGCACCGCAACCGAGGAGTTCGGCTTCTCGATCGGGCATGGGGATGCGTTGCTTGCCTCGCTGACCACCGACCAGTCGCCGGAGGACCTGGTGGACGAAGCGCTGGCGGGCAACCTCTACTACAACATCCACACCCAGAGCTTTCCGGGCGGAGAGATCCGCGGACAGCTCGACACCATCGTCTCCGACACCACCGAAGGCGGGGTGCGGACCATCGTGCTCGAGGGAGACCTCGACGCAAGCCAGGAGCCGGGACCGACCAGCGACAGCCTCGCGACTGGTTCGGGCCGCGTGACGATTACCGTCGCGGAGGACGGCACGGTCACCTACTCCAACCAGCTGTCGGTCTCAGGCATCCAGACGGGCTCTCTCTTGCCGGTTGCGGGTGTGAGCGCGATCCATCTGCACAACGCACCGGCGGGCACCAACGGCCCGGTGATCACCGACATCGTACAGGATGCAGGCGGCGACACGACGGGCGCTGCCCTGGCGGACAGCGATGACGGCGATGTCTTCGTCCAGGCCCAGGAAGTGACGGAGTTCACGAACTTCGAGGAGGTCCAGGGGTCCAGCTTCGATGACACCATCGTGGCCTCCGGCCCGGCGCCGAACGTACTCTCCGGCGGGGCGGGCGACGATTTCATCGCAGGTGGCGGTGCGACCGACACGCTGGACGGTGGCGAAGGGACAGACACCAACAGCTTCTTCAATATCGGTGCGGAGGTTGTGGCCGATCTTGGCTCCGGCAGCGCGTCCTATCAGGTAGCGTCCGGCGCGACGATCTTCGAGAACTTCTCGGGTTTCGAGAACCTCGACGGCTCGGCCAATGACGATCAGCTCTTCGGCGATGGTGGCGCCAACGTGCTCACCGGTAATGACGGCGATGATCTGCTGGCCGGCGGCGGCGGCTCCGACACCATCGAAGGCGGTGCGGGCAACGATGTCATCCGCGGCGGCGGAGGCTCGGACGTCACCGATGGCGGCGAGGGCATCGACACGGCCGACTTCTCCGATATCGGTGTGGGCGTCGATGTCAGCCTCGCCCGTGCTGACGGCATCTATGTCGTGGTCGGAAACGAGGTTGTCGACACGGTCACCAATTTCGAGAACCTCACCGGGTCGGCCAATGACGACACACTCGAAGGCGATGACGGCGACAACCTGATCGCGGGCGGCGATGGTGCGGACGTGCTGCTCGGCGGTGCCGGCGCCGATGTGCTAAGGGGCGACGCGGTCGGAGCAGGAGAGGCGATCACCGTTACGGTGACCAACACGCTGGGCGAGGGTGGCACCTTTTTCACGCCGGTTTGGTTCGGGTTCCACGACGGTGAAAACTTCGATCTCTTCGACACGGGTTCGGCTGCGAGCCTCGGGCTCGAGCGACTTGCCGAAGACGGCTCGGTCGAGGGCATCGCGGCGGAGTTCAACGCCCAGACCGGCGATGGCGGAGTTGATGCGACCATCGTCGGCGGTACAGGCGTCCCGGGACCCATCGATCCGGGCGAGAGCGCAACCTTCACCATCAATGTCGATCCGACCCAAGTCGGCAACGGCTTCTTCACCTGGGCAACAATGGTCATCCCGTCGAACGATGCCTTTCTGGCGGTACCGGACAACGCTCTCGCCGACCCGATCTTCGACGACTTCGGGAACTTCCTCGGGCCGCTCACAATCCAGCGCTTTGGTTCGGATGTGTTGGATGCCGGCACCGAGGTGAACACTGAAGAGGGGGCCGCCTTCCTCAACCAGACCGCGCGCGATCAGGGCACGGCAGAGGGCGGCGTCGTGACCGTATCGCCGGGCTTCAATGGTTCGGTCGGCAATCCGGCCGGCGCACCGGTCAACATCCTCGGCGGCACCACCGCTCCGGGGGCCGTGATCGACCCGGTCGAAGGGGACTTCACCCGCAACGGCGGCAATGAGCAGCTGCTGGAGATCGTGATCGACCAACTCGTCGGCGCCGACGACACCCTGAACGGCGGTGCTGGAGACGACCTGCTCGAGGGGGGTGGCGGCATCGACACCTTTGTCTTCGACGATGGCACCGGCAACGATACGGTTCTGGACTTCGTCGCGGGCACGGGCGGCGAGCTGCTCGATGTCTCCGCGTTCGGGTTCCAGAGCGGTGCCGCGGCTCTCGCTGCCGCCTCGCAGGACGGTGCCGATGTGGTGGTCGCGCTCGACGCCGACGACAGCGTCACGCTGGAGAACGTGGACCTCGGCGATCTGGTGGCGGGCAACTTTGTCGTCGACGACATCGCGGACGGCGATGTGCTGATCGGTGGTCCGGGCGACGATGTGCTGATCGTGGGTGACAATACGACAGAGGTCCAAGGTGGCGCTGGCACCGACACGGCGGTCTTCGATGTCAGCCTCGGCGGCGCGGATCTCGAGACCATCGACGGCGGCTTCCGGGTCAGCATCGCGGATCAGGAGATCGATCTCTTCGATGTCGAGACCTTCCAGTTCACCGACGCGACGCTCGAGGTCAGCCAGTCGGATGAGGCGGCGCAGGTGGCCCGGCTCTACGAGGCCGTCTTCGACCGCGAGGGGGATCTGCCGGGGGTCAGCTTCTGGACCGACGTGGCCATCAATGTCGGAATCGAGGTGGTGGCGGAGAACTTCCTCCTCTCCGCAGAGTTCGAGTTCATCACCGGCGGGCTCGACAACGAGGCGTTCGTAGACACGCTCTATGACTTCACCCTTGGGCGCGGTGCCGACGAGGGTGGGTTGTCCTTCTGGACGGGCGTGCTCGACGGGGGAGCGGACCGCAGCGAGGTGCTCCTCGAGTTCTCGGAGAGTGCCGAGCACCAGGCACTGACCGAGGACCTCACCGACGACGGCGTGCTGCTGTTCGCCTAACGGGCTGCCCGACCAACCAGACGTCGACCCGCGGTCAATGCGCCCGCGGGTCAATGCATTTCAAGGGCCCAGGGCCGCCAAGCGCTGTGATCGCAAGGACAGCGCCTGAGCCCTGCTGGATGCAACGCCCCCGACATCTGATCTCACCGTTGAACGGAGTTGCGACCTAATCGTCGACGGAGGTTGTCCCGTGCGGAGCGAGATCGGTGCTTTCAGTGTCCGACGTGATCTGCCAGGCGGCCTTTTGGATCTTTGGGAGGGTCTCGCTCAGCATGGCGTCGGTGAACCGCCCAACCGGGCCAGAGATCGTGACCGCACCAGCGCAGGTGCTGTCGGGGAGAAGAACCGCGACGGCAAGCGCGGCGATCTCCGGGTCACGCTCCCCCAGCGACACGGCATACCCCGCCTCGCGAATGTCTGCGCCGGACGGCCCGGTGAGCTGGGCAAAGGCCGACAGCAACCTCCCGGCGGCACCCCGGTCCAATGGCAGCCGCGCGCCCTCGGTCAAGTGATGCCGCAGCGCCCTCGGCGCGTTGGAGCGGTAGAGGCACACCCGCTCCTCTCCATCGTGGACATAGAAGGAGGCGGTTTCTCCGGTGACATGGGCCAAGTCCCGCAGGATCGGGCGCACGCGCTTGCCGGGGAGAAAGTCCCTTCGGTAGAGCGTTCCCAACCGCCAGAGAGATGGCCCAAGCCGGAACGTCCCGGTCGGACCGCGCAGCAGAAACCCGGAATGCTGCAGCGACCCGGCCAGCCTGAGGATGGTGCTTTTGTAGAGGCCGGTTCGCTGCGCAAGCTCCGCAAGCGTGAGGTCTTCGCCGGGTTCCTGGAACGCCTCGAGCAGGTTCAGCGCCCGATCAACGGCCTCCACTCTGTCCTTGGGCATCTCCGGTTCCTTAGAATTCGCTTGCGCGCGGCCGGCCTTACGGTAAAATAGAACACGCATTCTGTCTAGCAGAACAAAATGAACCGAACGCCCCGTCGGGGTATGGACGGACAAGGGAGGAAACCTATGAAACTCAAACCAGCCCTTATGGGTCTGACCGCATTGGTGTTTGCCGCCGGAATCGGCGTTGCCGCGGCTGACACGATCCGTGTGACCTTGCAGCTGCCCGAGACGCATCCCCTGGGTGTGAACCTAGCGGCCTGGAAATCCTGTGTGGAAGAGCGCTCGGACATCGCTGTGCAGATCTTCCCTTCTGCCCAGCTCTATAAGGACAAGCAGGTGCCGGAGGCCGTGGGCTCCGGCGCGATCGAGATGGGCACTGCGTCCTTGACCCGCTTTGCCGGGCAGGTCCCTGCCGTCGATGCCGTCTATGTGCCGTTCCTGCTCGACTCGGAGGAGAAGGTGCGCAAGGCGACCGCGCCAGGCTCCGAGATGCGCGCCATCCTGGATGCCGCCGTTCTCAAGGAGAGCAATGCCCGCATCCTGTGGTGGCAAGCGTTTGGTCGCACCATCTACCTCTCGAAGGACCCGATCCGGGTGCCGGCGGACATCAAGGACAAGAAGGTCCGGACCTTCGGCAAGCTGCTGGGCTGGACGGTCGAAGCCCTCGGCGGCGCGCCGACGTTGATGTCTGGGTCCAAACAGTTCCTGGCCTATCAGCAAGGCGCAGTCGACGCGGGGATCACGGGCCTCACCGGTGCGAAATCGCGCAAGCTCTATGAGGTCATGCCGAACATGACCCTCACCTTCGACAGCGATATCGAGTTCGTCGCGGTGATCAACGAGGACTTCTACCAATCGCTCTCGGCCGAGAAGCAGGCCGTGGTGAATGAGTGCGGTCAGAAGGTCGAAGCGGAGCTGCGCGACAGCATCTTCCAGATCGAGGAAGAGGCGCTGGCCTATCTGCGCACCAAGATGAACGTGATCGAACTGACCGATGAGGAGCGGGCCAAATGGCGTGATGCCACCACCGGTGTGGTCGATCGCTTCATCGAGAACGGGGGCGACACGGCCGCCGCCGTCATCAAAGCCGCGCAATAGGCCGTGTTTTCAGGGCCGGTCTGCGGGCCGGCCCGTTTCCGGAGGCTCTCATGTGGCGCCGTTTTGATCAGGTCTCGGATGCCATCGGCACGGTGGCCGCCTGGATGTTCTTTGCCATCGGCTTGTTCGTGGCGTGGGAGGTGCTGCTGCGTTACGCCTTCAACGCGCCGACCATCTGGGTCGATGAGGTCAGCCGCGTCTTTCAGATCTGGGCAACCTTGCTGGCGGGGGCCTATCTGCTGCGCCATCGCGAGCTGATCCTGATCGACATCTTCTTTCGTCGGCGCGAGACAGCCACGCGCAAGATCATCGAGACCATCTCCGTTCTCATGATCGCGGTCTTCTGCGCCGTGGCGGCGAAGTTCGGCTTCGATCTGTGGCTGAAATCGACCCTGGCCGGTCACACCACGGACAGCTTTCTCGCGCCGCCGAAATGGCTGACCCATGCCTCCCTTTGGGTTGGTTTCGGGCTGATGTTGATCCAGTGCGTGGTCGAGTTGATCCGGATCTGGGTCGACGGCGTGCCCGAACCCGCCAAGCACGAGCTCTGAGCCATGGAACCGTTCCTGATCCTGGGCTTGCTGGTCTTTCTTCTGTTGATCCGCGTTCCAGTCGCCTTCGCCTTGGGCACCTTGGGGATCGCTCTGCTGCTGTGGAAGGGCTTTCCCCTGGTGAGTGTGCCGCAGCGGATCTATGGCACGCTCGACTCCTTCGAGCTGCTTGCCGTGCCGATGTTCCTGCTGATGTCCAACGTGCTGTTGGCCGGCGGCGTCGGGCGGGATCTGTTTTCCGCCGTTCAGTCTTGGGTCGGCCATTGGCCCGGCGGGCTTGGTGTGGCGACGATCATCTCCTGTACCTTGTTTGCGGCAATCTCCGGCTCCTCGGTTGCCACGGCGGCAACCATTGGGACGGTCGCAATCCCGGAGATGGCAAAGCGGGGCTATGACCGGCCCTTCACGCTCGGCATGCTGGCGGCGGGCGGCACTCTGGGCATTCTGATCCCGCCGTCGATCCCGATGATCATCTATGGCGTGGTCACCGAGGAATCGATCCCTAATCTCTTCCTCGCGGGGATCGGCCCCGGCTTGTTCCTGGCAACGATCTTCGTGATCTACGGTGTGGCGTTTTCGGCCTATGCCGGCGGCTACACGCCGTCGCCAAAAGCGAGCTGGTCCGAACGTGGCAAGGCCACCCTGCTGGCGCTGCCGACCATCCTGCTGGCCGTGATCATCATCACATCGATCTACACCGGCATCGCCACACCGTCGGAAAGCGCTGGCGTCGGGTTCGTGGTGGCACTCATTATCACCTTCGCCATGGGTCGGATGACCTTCGCAAAGCTGCAGGACGCGACCCATAAGGCTATGGTCACCACCGCGATGATCTTCATGATCATCCTTGGCGCCAAGGTCTTCTCCTATGCCATTACGCTCTATTTGATCCCGCAGACCATCAGCCAGCTGATCACCGAGAACATCTCCGATCCCAACTGGTTCATGTTGGCGGTCGGCGGCGTTCTGCTGTTCATCGGCTTCTTCCTCGAAGCGCTGTCGATGCTGCTGATCATGGTGCCCGTGCTGTTCCCCTCTCTCGAGGCCATGGGGATCAACCCGATCTGGTTCGGCATCTTCTTTGTGCTGTTGATCGAGACCGCGCTGATCACGCCGCCGGTCGGGCTCAATCTCTTCGTGATCCAGGCGGTCGGGAAGGCCCGGCTCGGCGAGGTGGTCAAGGGCGCGCTGCCGTTCGCCGTGATCATGCTGTGCACGGCGGTGCTCCTGTGGTTCTGGCAGGACCTCGCGCTTTGGATCCCGTACAACCTATGACGCCTCTCAGCGGATACCGGGTCCTCGATCTGACGAATGTGCTGGCCGGCCCGTTTTGTTGCCATCAACTGGCGCATATGGGGGCCGAGGTGATCAAGGTGGAGATGCCCGGCACCGGCGATCTTGCCCGGCAATTGGGGGCTGACCCGGAACTGAACGAGACGCTGATGGGGGTCTCGTTCCTCGCTCAGAACTCAGGCAAGCGGTCCATCACGTTGAATCTGAAGTCCGAGCGCGGGCGCGCGGTTTTTCACCGCCTCGTCGCGACGGCCGATGTGCTGGTGGAGAACTTCCGACCTGGGGTGATGCAGCGCCTCGGGCTCGGCCAGACGGCGCTGGCCGCGGTGAACCCAGAGCTCATCTACTGCGCCATATCGGGGTTCGGGCAAAACGGTCCGCTGGCCGAGGCGCCCGCCTATGACCAGATCGTGCAAGGGCTATCCGGCGTGATGGCGGTCACAGGCACCGAAGAGACTGCGCCGACGCGCGTGGGCTATCCGATGGCCGATACGATCGGCGGCATGACGGCGGCTTTTGCCGTTGCGTCAGCGCTGGCTCGCCCATCCCCCGGGCGCGGGACGTTCATCGACGTCTCGATGTTGGACTCCGTCCTTGCGACGATGGGCTGGGTGATCTCGAACTATCTCATTGCGGGGAAGGCGCCTGTCCCGATGGGCAATGACAACTTCACCGCGGCCCCGTCCGGGGCCTTTCGAACCGCCGACGGACTGATCAACATTGCGGCCAACAAACAGGAACAGTTCGAAGCTCTGGCCCGCGTGGTCGGCAGTGCCGATCTGATCGACGATCCGCGTTTTTCTCGTCGCCAGGCGCGGCTGGACAACCGGGCGGCCCTTACCGAACAGCTTGAGGCGGCTTTCGCCGAGCACAAAGCGGCGCACTTGGTTGCAGTCCTGAATGCCAACGGCGTGCCCGCAGGGGAGGTTTTGAGCGTCCCTGACGTCCTAGCCCATCCCCAGATCGTTGCGCGCGGTCTGGTTGGTGAGTTCGAGGATGTCCCCGGTGTCGGCGCCCCTGTGCGCTTGGCTCGAACGGGCGTTCAGTTGGATGGCGAAAGCCCGCGAACCGAGGCGCCGCCGCCGGAACTGGGCGCGCACACCGATGAGATCCTGGCGGATTTGGGCTTCGATGCGGATGCCATCGCGGCCTTGCGCGCGGAGGGAGCGATCTGATGGACCAGAAATCTGCCGACTGGTGGTCGACCGAGATCATTGAGATGTCGCCCGGTGTGATCCGCTACCGTGGCTACGCGATCGAGGAGCTGATCGGCACTGTGGGCTTTGCCCAGATGATCTGGCTGATGCTGCGGGGTGAGTTGCCCTCTCGTCCGCAAGCCGATCTTCTCGAAACCGCGCTCATGGCTGCGGTGGATCATGGGCCCCAGGCGCCCTCGATCGCCATCTCTCGGATGGCGGCGACCTGTGGGCTCGGGCTCAACAGCGCGATGGCCTCGGCGGTCAATGTCCTCGGCGACGTCCACGGAGGGGCAGGGGAGCAGGCGCTTGAGCTTTACTCCCACGTGGCCGACCGGGTGGCCGACGGAGCCAGTCTCACAGACGCAACAGCGCAAGTTCTGGAGGCGTTCCGCAACGCGGGCGGGAAATACGTGCCGGGGTTCGGACACCGTTTCCATCCCATCGACCCGCGCGCCCCGAGGCTCCTTGAGCTCACGGACCGCGCCGTTGCGGCGGGCGTCGTCCCTGGGCACCATCTACAGGCAGCGCGCGAACTGGACCGCCAGATCAGCGCGGCGAAGGGGCGTTCGATCCCGATGAACATCGACGGCGCCACCGCCGTGATTTATGGCGAGCTCGGCTTTCCGCCGCCGCTGGCCCGTGGGCTGTTCTGTCTGTCGCGATCCGTTGGGATCCTGGCCCATGCTTGGGAGCAGACCGAGCAGGGAGGCCGCAACAAGGGGCCGATGCCGCGCGATACCATCTGGAGCTACACGGGGCCTCCGCCGCGTCCTGTTCCGCGAGGGGAGCCGTGAGCCTCTACCCGCCGCCAGAGGTCGTGCATGCCGAGGTCTGGACCCGCCTCCCGGATCGCTGGAACGACCCCGACCGCCGCTCGGGCTGGATCGATGCAAACAAGCCCGGCGCGCGGATGGGCAGCTTCCTCGAAGGCCCGACCTTCGATCGGAGCGGCGACCTCTATGTCTGCGATATCCCTTTTGGCCGGATCTTCCGGATATCGCGTGCACGCGAGTGGACACTCATCGCGGAGTATGACGGCTGGCCGAACGGCCTCGCGTTGCACCGCGACGGGCGGCTTTTCATCGCCGACTACCGCCGCGGTATTCTTGTCTGCGATCCGGAGACGGGGTCTGTCTCGGACCTGCTGACCTCGATCAAGTCCGAGAGCTTCAAGGGCGTCAACGATCTGATCTTTGATCGACAGGGTCGCTTGTATTTCACCGACCAGGGACAAACCGGCCTGCACGACCCGACCGGGCGCGTGTTCCGCTTTGATATCGAGACCGGGCGGCTTGATTGCCTGCTCAGCAACTGCCCGAGCCCGAATGGTCTGGTCATGAACCCGGCAGAGACCGCCCTGTTTGTCGCGATGACCCGTGGCAACGCCGTTTGGCGCGCCCCCATCCACCCGGACGGCTCCACCTCTAAGGTCGGCATCTTCACGCAGATGGCCGGCGGTGTGAGCGGGGCGGATGGCATGGCGATGGCGGAGGACGGAACCCTGGCTGTCGCCGATGCGGGCAATGGGTGCATCTGGACGTTCTCGGAGTGGGCCGAGCCGCTCCAGCGGATCCTAACGCCCACCGAGGGTCGGACCACCACCAACCTGGCCTATGGCGGGGCGAATCGATCTCACCTCTTTGTCACGGAGAGCGCAACCGGTGCCATCCTGATCCATAAGACGACGAAGACAGGCTGCGTCACCTTCGGCCAGTCGGAATAGCGGTCTCTGCCCTGACGGCGCCTTGGCTGAACGCCTTGACATTCTGTGTTTAGAACCACTCTAAGGACGGCGAGGGCAAGCCAGTCCCAGCCAGCCCGCAGTCCTGTC
>JBCBYB010000053.1:0-25301 GCA_039816045.1 Pseudomonadota bacterium | reverse complement strand
GGTGGGCCCCGGGAGAGTGGGGCGCCCGGATCTCGATGTCACTGGAAAACCGCACTCGGGTCGTCCAGGCTGTCGGAGCCCTCGAACGCGATCACGTCGAGGCCGAGCGCTGACACGGCACGCTCGATCTCGCGCGTTTGCGCAACAAGGGCGTCGACGGCCGCCTGAACCAGTGCGCCGCCAACATCGTTGCCGGGTGCGAGCATCTGGTCATAGGCCATTCCGGCCTCGGCCGTGGACTTGATCGCCCCCAGAGCGGCCATGGTCTCGTGCAGACGCAAGGTCATGCGGGTGTCCACAGCCGCATCGGCGTCTGCGACGAGATCCGAGAGCGACGGCCCCTCGACCACCGATCCGTCAATCCGCACATAGCGACCGGTGTAGACGTTCCGAATGCCGAGCCCGTCATAGTAATGGCTGTTATGGGTGTTGTCGGCGAAACAGTCGTGCTCTTCCTCTGGGTCGTTGAGCATCAGGCCGAGCTTCATGCGCTCGCCCGCCTGCTCGCCGTAGGAGAGCGACCCCATGCCGGTGAGAATGGTCTGGATGCCGCCGTCGGGGCCCTTGGCCATCAACGCGGAACGCGCCTCGCCGCCCTCGGCCCAAGCCTGCGCCATCCAGGCGACATCCGCGATCAGCAGCTCGGTCGCGACCTTCAGATACTGCGCGCGGCGATCGCAGTGTCCGCCGGTGCAGGCCGTGCCTGAGGCATAGTCTGTCCAGGGACGCTCGCCTGCACCGGGTCCCGTGCCGTTCAAATCCTGACCCCAAAGCAGAAACTCGACCGCATGGTAGCCCGTCGTGACATTGGCCTCGATCTCGTCGAGCTCGTGCAGCTCTTCGATGAGCGCGGCCGTGATCTCGGTCGCGTCGATGGTTCTGCCGGAGATCTCAAGCGTCGGGCTTGCGACGATGTTCAGCGCGCCGTAAGGGTTCTCGTCCGTCGCACCGCCCGCATCGACATAGTCGATGAGCCCCTCATCCAGTGGCCAGGCATTGACCTTGCCCTCCCAGTCGTCGACCACGGCATTGCCGAAGCGATAGACCTCTGTCTGCTGGTAGGGCACGCGCGACGCAAGCCATGCCGACCGTGCCGCCGCAAGCGTCTCGGCACTTGGCGTCGCGATCAACGCGTCAACCGCGGCCCCCAAGGCTTGCGCCGTGGTGAGGCTGTCCTCGTATCCGGCCTGCGCGATGTCCGCATAGACGGCGATCACATCGGCCTTCTCGACGGCGACCGCCGAACCGGCGCCCATAGCCATAGCGGCAACCCCGCCCAGCAGATATCGTTCCATGGTTGCTCCTGTCAGTGCCTTGTTGGTGAGTGTGTGTGGGTGAACCGGTGGGACTTGGACGTCTGCGGTGCCGGGCATCCGTTGGCTGCGATGGCCGATAGAGATTGGCCGACCAGCCGGGCCGCGGCGGCGACGGGAGCCGCCATCTTCGGGTGCACGAGCAATGCGGCAAAGAGCACCGCATCCTCGACCGCGTCGGACGCCGCTGCCGCCACGAGATTTGCAAAGACCGCCTCGTCCGCCCCGACACAACAACAGTCCAGCTGATGGCGCATGATGGGGCGGCGCGCCGCGTCGGTGATTGCGGCCATCAGGCGCTCGAAGGCTTTCAACCGCCGCGCGCCTTCGGAGCCGCCGAACCGGGTGGCAAAGCTGTTCCAAACCTCGGCCTGACGATCGCCACCGGAACACCAGAGCCGCAGATAGACAATCGCGGCCGCTTCGACTGGGGGCAGGTCCGAGAGACAACCAACCGGCGCCCCGCCTCGACGGTGTTCAATTGGCTTGGTCATTTGGTGAGGATGAGCTTTCCCTGCCGGGTGATCCGGAGGGTGTAGACCTGCCCATCGAGTTCGATCTGGGCCATATCGCCGCCTGCGGTGAGGTCGGTTGCCTTGTGCAGCGGCGCAGGCGCACGCTCTGCGGACCTGGTGCGGTTGGTTTGATCGCATGTCTCCATCACGGCTGGCCCTCCAGCACGTCGAGCCAGCTCTCGAGCAGACCTTCCGAGTCTCCCGATTGGCATAGCAGGGCTATCAGTTCGTCCAGTCCGGTCTCCCGGAGGACCTCCTGACAAGTCGATGGCAGAAGCCCCAGGGGGGCAGTGTCGCTCTCCATGGTGTGCATCCTTCTTCATGCGCGAAGACCGGGCTTCCCTGGAGATCGGGCAGGGTGGCTGGGCACCGCTGAAAACTGACAAAATGACTCGGAATTGTCAATCCCGACAAAACTTATAAGAATTCTAAATTGACAATGCTGACCGTCACTTAACTCAAACTTGACTAAAATGATCAGAATGAGATTATCAGAGCGTCGCACCGCCACCCAGCACCGCCGTTAGGAAGCTCCAGCGACAAGCATGAGGAGCTTGGGGGTGCGAATGCGCAGTCAGAACAGAGTGGTGAAAACGGCGGCGGGGGTAAGCCTGGTCGCAATTGGGGGGCTGGCCGCAGCGGACGAGCCAATCGAGATGCGGGAGCTCACGGTCTTCGGCGGTGCGCGCGATGAGCGAGCCTTGCTGGACACGCCCAATTCCGTCAGCGTGATTGACCAAGCGGATGTGCTGATACGCCAGCCCAGCACCTATGAGGAGCTGATCGGCGACCTGCCTGGCGTGACGATCGAGGGCGGTCCACGCGGGATCGCGCAGGAGCCGAACATCCGCGGGTTCCGCGACGAACAGGTGATCATCCGCGTCGACGGGGCGCGGCAGAATTTTGATCTCGCGCACCGCGGGCGGTTCTTCACGGATCCCGGCATTCTACGTCGGGTGGAGGTTTTGCGCGGCGGCGCCTCCACGCTCTTCGGATCGGGTGCGCTTGGCGGCGTGATCTTCCTCGACACCCAGGATGCGGCGGACGTCGTCGATCCCGGCGAGCTTTGGGGCGGGCGCGTGACGCTTGGCTACAACAGCCAAGGGGATGAGTTTCTCGGCGCAGGTACGCTGGCGTTCGACACCGGCACCTTCGACGGCATCGCCTTCTATTCCGGGCGACCGCGGTTCTCCGATCTGGAGGATGGTCGAGGCGATCCGATCATCGACAGCGACATCGACAGCCAAAACGGGTTGCTGAAGCTCGGTTGGGAGCCCGGTGGGGGTCATCGGATCGAGGCGAGCTATCAGAACTATCGCGACAGTGGCAACACACCGCCCAACGCCAACGTCCAAGGCACCCCTCAGACGGTCGTGGACCGAGATCTCGACTACCAATCAGCGCGATTGGCCTGGGAGTGGGATGCTCCTTCTAGCGATCTGATCGATCTGTCGGTGCTTGCCTACTACAACGATGCCGAAGTCACCGAGGACCGCTTCTTCGACGGGCGCACTGATGAAACCGAGTTTGAGACCTTCGGCTTCGATGCGGCGAACGTGTCGACGTTCGATAGGGGCCTGCCCGTGTCGATCTCTTATGGGATCGAGGTCTTTCAGGATGAGCAGGACGCAACCCGTGACGGTGAAGCCCGTCTCCAGGCGCCGGACGCAAAGCGCCGCTTCTATGCGGGGTTCGTCCAGGCCGATGTCGAAGTGCTGCCTGGGCTGACGATCACGCCCGGCTTGCGCTTCGATGCGTTCGAGCTTGAGCCTGATCGCGAGGGCTTTGACGACCGTTCGGAGAACCAGCTCTCCCCGCGGTTGGCAGCGTCTTGGCGACCCTCGGAAAACGCGCAGATCTTCGTCACCGCCAGCCGCGCCTTTCGTGCGCCGACTTTGACGGAGCTGTACAACGACGGTGTGCACTTCGCGACCGAGGGGTTCCCACTCGGACCGCCGGGCTCCGGTGCGCCGGTGTTCACCGGCGTGAACGAGTTCATTCCGTCACCCGATCTGGAGCCGGAGCGCTCGACCCAAGTCGAGATCGGCGGGCGCTACACGCTCGACGACGTGGCGACCAGTGGCGACCGGGTCGAGCTATCGGGCAGTCTCTACTACGCCCGCGTCGACGATTTCGTAGACACCGTGGTCGGCTTCATCGACGACCGAACGGCGACGTTCAATCCGTTCACGCGGCAGTTGGAGCTCAGCGGCAGCACCGAGAACCGCAATGTCGATGCGACCCTTTGGGGGTTCGAGGCGGAGGTCACCTATGATACGGGTCCGTGGTTCGCAGGCGTTGGCTTGACGATCCCGCGCGGGCTCAACCGGGCGGGCGGCGATCTTGGCTCTATCCCGCAGGATCGCGTGGTTCTTACGGGCGGGATCCGCCCGCTGGACGATGTCGAACTGGGTGCCCGCGCGACCCTGGCCGACGGTCAGGATGACGTGCCCGAAGGCGCCCTCGGCACACCGGGCTTCGCCGTCTTCGATCTCTACGCCACGTGGCAGCCGCAAACCGGACTGCTGGAGGGCGGGCGCTTCGCCCTCGGCATCGACAACCTCACGGACAGGCGGTTCCGCATCCACCCGAACGGGCTCAACCAGCCAGGGTTAGCGGTCAAACTCACGGCATCGTGGGATTTCTAAGGAGATCATGGAATGACCGAAACAACGCTGCCTGCTCCGACCTTCGAGAGCTACGAGGCGCTGAAAGCCGACAATCCAACACTGCGGGCGCGGGACATCGCGGACAAGATGGGTGTCTCGGAAGGGGCGCTTGCGGAGCTCCGAACCGCCAGCCGCCAGGTGCGACGTCTGGCCTTGCGCAGTTCCGACTTCCTGCTCTTGATGACCGACTTGCGCGACGTCGGACCGGTCATGACCCTCACGCGCAACGAAGCGGCGGTTCACGAGACCCACGGGCAGATCGAACAGGTCTCAGGTCGAGACACGATGGGCCAAATTGTCGGGCCGATCGATCTGCGCATGTTCTTCCGGCATTGGCAGGTGGGGTATGAGGTGGCCGAAGAGACGCGATCCGGTCTGCGGCGGTCCTTTCAGATCTTCGATACCACGGGCAAATCGGTCCTGAAAATCTACGGCGTTGCGGGCACCCGTTGGGATCGTTGGGCCAAGATCGTCGATCACTACGCGGACGCGTCGACTATGATCACGAGCTTTGCACCGCCACTCCAGCAATCGAACGATGCACCGGACGAGGAGATCGACCGTGCGGTGCTGAGGCGCGAGTGGCTTGCCCTTGAGCACAGCCACAACTTCCCTGGTATGCTGAGAGAACTGGGGATCGGGCGTGAGCAAGCGATGCGCCTGGCCGGTGATGATCTCGCGCAGTCGCTTGCGCCGCAGGTTCTGGAGCACATTCTGAGCACGGCCGCGGAGCGCCAAGTGCCCATCATGTGCTTTGTCGGAAACATCGGGTGCCTTCAGATCTACACCGGCCCGATCCAGTCGATCAAACCGATGGGGCCTTGGCTCAACGTCCTCGATCCGACCTTCAATCTCCATCTGCGCACGGACCGGATCGCGTCGCTCTGGCGGGTGATCAAGCCGACGCAAACCCGCGGGACGATCACCTCGATCGAAGCCTTCGATGCGGATGGCGAGCTGATCCTGCAGCTCTTCGGGCAGCGCCCGCCCGGGGAGGGCGAGCGGGACGCTTGGCGCGGGATGGTCCGCGCCGCCCTGGAGGGTGCGGTATGAGACATCTGCTCTGCCCCATCGTCGCAGCGTTCGCTGTCGCCTTCTCCGCCATCACTGCGCTCGCAGATCCGCCGGCGCGCGTGGTGATTGCCGGTGGGGATCTCACGGAGATCGCCTTTGCTCTCGGCGCCGGGGACCGTGTGGTGGGGGTAGACCAGACCTCGAACTGGCCCCCAGATGTCGCCGAGCTGCCGCAGATCGGCTATGTCCGGCGCCTCTCCGCCGAGGGGATCCTCTCGCTCGCCCCGGATCTTGTGATCGCGGCGCATGATGCGGGCCCGGCCGTGGCGCTGGACCAGATCGAGGCGGCGGGCGTGTCCGTCCACCGTGCCCCGGCCACCGAGCGGATCGAAGACATTCCCACCAAGATCGTCTCGGTGGGAGTGGCCCTTGACCGCCTGGCCGAGGCGGAGGCCTTGGCTCAGCGCTTTGGGACAGAGCATGCGGAGATACAGCGCAAGGTGGAGACCCTGCCCAATCGTCCGCGCGTGCTCTTCGTGCTGGCTGTGCGCAACGGCGCCCCCTTGGTCGCCGGCTCAGGCACCTCGGCCGACACCATGATCACGGCTGCCGGGGCTGAGAACGCGGCAACCGGCTTCGAAGGCTACAAGCCAATGTCGCGCGAGGCCATCATCGCCACCAAACCCGAGGTGCTCTTGATGATGGAGCAGCATGCCGGGCGCGAGGGCGGGATCGAGGCCATGTTGCTCCGTCCCGAGATCCGCATGACCCCAGCCGGACAGGCGCGTCGTGCCGTGACGATGGAAGGCATGCTCCTGCTCGGCTTCGGACCCCGCACGCCCGATGCGATTGCCGAGCTTGCACGGCGTCTCCATCCCGAGGATGCCCGTGCCGCAGGGCTCTGACACCGCAGTTGCGGAGGTCTCGCGCCCTCAGCCTTTCCTGGTTTTGGGAACGCTCGCCGGCGCGCTGGCGGTGTTGATCCTCGCGTGCTTCGGGTTGGGGGCCATCCGTATCCCACCCGTCGCGATCGTGGAGGTGCTGTTGGGCGGCGGCTCGGAGATCCACCGGGCAATCCTTACCGAGATCCGGGCGCCTCGCATCGTGCTTGGCCTTGCTGTCGGCGCTGCCCTGGCGCTGTCTGGCGCATCGCTTCAGGGGCTGCTTCGCAACCCGCTGGCTGATCCTGGGCTGATCGGCGTGACCTCCGGTGCCGCATTGGGGGCGGTTGTCGTGCTGGTCTTCGGGGCGACGCTGGCCGCGGGTCTTCCCAACGCCATCGCACCGTTTGCCCTACCCACAGCCGCGTTTGTCGGGGCGGTTGCCGTCATCGCGCTTCTCTTTGCCCTGGCGAAGCGCGCGGGCGAGACGAGCGTCGCAACGCTGATCCTCGCCGGGGTGGCGATCAACGCAATCGCCGGGGCTGCAATCGGCTTTGCGCAGTATGTGAGTGACGACACCCAGCTTCGCGACCTCACCTTCTGGCTGCTCGGAGGGCTTGGCGGCGCGGGCTGGCCTCTGGTGCTTGCGGCTTCCGTACTGGCGCTCACGACAGTGCCACTATTTCTCGCCCATGCCCGCGCACTCGATCTCTTACAACTCGGCGAGCGGGCAGCCTTTCATGCCGGGGTCGATGTCGAGCAAGTAAAGCGTAGGCTCGCCTTTGCCACTGCCCTCGGGGTCGGAGGCGCAACAGCGGCGGCCGGCCCCATCGGCTTCATTGGCCTCGTGGCCCCGCATCTCGCGCGGCTGTTGGTCGGACCGAACCACCGACTACTGTTGCCGACGGCGGCGCTGATGGGCATGACGTTGGTGCTGGCGGCGGATCTCGCGGTGCGGTTGGTGGTGCCGCCGGCAGAGCCCCCGATCGGCCTCGCCACCAGCCTGATCGGCGGGCCGTTCTTCCTTTGGTTACTGTTGCACAATCTGAGGCGTCTGCATGCTTGAGGCCACGGGCATAACCGTCCGGCGCGGTGGGCGTGTAATCCTCAATGCGGTAGACCTGCGGCTCGCCCCGGGCGAGATCGTCGCCGTCATCGGCCCGAACGGCGCGGGCAAATCGACTGCGCTGGCCTGCTTGTCGGGCGCTATCATCCCCGATGCCGGCACCGTGCGGATCGACGGGGTTGAGCCACGTGCCCTCTCGGCCGCCGATCTTGCTCTTCGCCGGGCCGTGGTGGACCAAACGCCATCCGCCTTTGCCGCCTTCAGCGTGCGCACCCTTGCGGGGCTTGCCATCCCGCGCACGGTTCCGCCGAACGAGGCCCGGGCGATCGAGATGCGGGCGCTTTCGGCCACCGGGCTCAGTAGGCTGACCGCCCGCCCCCTGGACCGGCTGTCGGGCGGGGAGAGGCAGCGCGCGCATGTGGCCCGCGCCCTTGCACAGCTCTTCGCCGGCCGACTGCTCGGCGGCGGCCGCTGGCTGCTGCTCGACGAACCGACTGCGGGTCTTGATCTCGCGCACCAGGACGCCGTCGCACGCGCAGCCAGAGCCGCTGCGGCTGAGGGTGCAGGCGTACTCGCCGTTCTCCATGATCTGACCCTCGCCGCCGCCGTCGCCGACCGGATCGTGCTGCTCGCTGAGGGGCGCGTGGTGGCCGATGGCACCCTGCAGGAGGCACTCGTACCCGAGACGCTGGAGGCAGTTTATGGTCTGCCGGTTGCGGTCGACCAGCTCCCCTCAGGGCCCGTTGCGATAACCCCAATCTTCACAACCCAGGAAAGGAGCCTGTGATGTTCGTCGCCATGAACCGGTTCAAGGTCGTCAAGGGCCAAGAGGCAGAGTTCGAAGCTGTTTGGAAGGGGCGCGACAGCCGTCTGCACGAACTCCAAGGCTTCGAGAGCTTCCATCTGTTGCGTGGCGCAGAGACCGAGGAACACACTCTCTATGCCTCGCACACGATCTGGACCTCCCGGGACGCCTTCGAGGCATGGACCCGCTCGGAGCAGTTCCGCGACGCCCACAAGGATGCCGGCAAGAACAAGCCGCTTTATCTCGGTCACCCGGACTTCGAGGGGTTCGAGGCGGTTCAAGGAGCGTGAGCCCACTCAGCGCAGACTGAAGTTGATCGGCACGACCAACTCGAGCCGCGCGACACCAATCTCGCCGGGGATCGGCGGAAACGATCCAACGCGTCCCAGGATGGCGAGGATCTCGTCATCCAGGAGCCGGTGGCCAGAGCTTTTCTGGAGGCGCATGGCCGAGACGCGTCCGTTCTGCTCGACCACGAAAAAGAGCCGACCGGTGCCTTCCTGGCGCCGGGACTGCGCCCGACGCGGATAGCGCTTGTGCCTCGAGAGGATGGCAGCGACCCGGCTCATATAGTCGCGCTTGGCACCAGGATTTCCGCCTGCGCGGGCCTGATTGCTCTGCCCTGTGGCGGTTGCGTTGCCCGAGGCGCCAGCCTCGCCCTGACCGCGGGAGTCGGAAGGGGCTTCAGCCGTATCGCCCGTCGGCCGGGCCGCTTGGCGCACAGGTTCTGCTCTCGGGTTTTGTCGCGCCGGTTTGGGGCGGGCCGTTTTCGGTTGAGCGGCCGCCGGTTTGCGTGCGGTGCGGCGCTTTGGGGCGGGAGGGACGATCTTCGGACGGGCCCGTGGCACAGGGACTGGCCGCAGTTCCGGGTCGGAAACCTCTGCCGCCTCCACGGGCGGTGTCTCCTCGATTGCAGGGTTGACCTCCGGATTCGCCAAAGGGATGACTGGATCGGCCTCGGTTAAATCGACCAGCTGCGGAGCAAGCGGAGCGGGAGTCTTCGGCGCTGCAGCAATAGGCAAATCGGATTTTGCCGTCACGATCTCCTCGGGTGCAGGCACAGCACTGCCGGTAACCGGTGTCGGAGCGGCGGCTGCCTGCGCCGGGACCATTTCGGCGATGGTCGCCGTGAGGTCTGGTACCCGAGGCTTGGGCTCTGTGCTCAGGGTGGCCGTGGTCTGGGGCTCGGAGACCTCGGCCAAAGGCTCAGCCGATACGGATCTCGCCACTGTGCTCTTTGGGGTCACCGCTACCCTAGAAGGACGCGAAGTTTCGGGGCGGAGGGCCGCGGGCACCTTTGGCGCCATGGCGGCTTCGGGGGCAGTTTCCGATGGCGGATCGGGAAATGCGTCACGCGCCGGTTCCACGGCTTGAAGCACCTCAGAGGCATTGGTCGGTTCTACAGGCCGAACGTCAGCGACCTCCAGCGGCGTCTCCGGCTCGGCACTGACGGTCTCGGCCTGGTCCGGAGACGCATCCGTCTCGGCCGCGGCGTCCAGAGTGACGGCCATGTCGGGGGTCATCGCCGTCTCGGCGTCCGTTGTGACCGCCTCGGTTGCCTCTGGGGTCACCGGTGCGGTTAAACCGGGGACACCACCGGCCGCTCCAAGCGAGATGTCGAGCCCGCCTGTGCCGGCGCCAATCGCTCCACTCCGTGGCGGCGCCCAGAACACGGCCACCGCAATCGCACTATGCAGCAGCACGGCCACAATGCCCGCCGAAACGATATGGCGCTGTCCGATCTCGCCATGGCGCTCCATCAGTTGCCTCCGCCGCCAGGAGAACTGCGCACCGGGACGGTCATCAGCCGGACAGCGGCGACACCGCGCAGGCGGAGCTGTTCTATCAAAGCCACAACCCGGGCGGCCTCGGCAGCACCGTCGGTTTTGATCCGGATCTCTGGGGGCACAGGCCCCGCACTCGGTGCCAGCTCGGCCAACAACGTGGCCTCGTCCATGATCTCTCCATCCAAGGCCAATTGCCCCTCGGCCCCGATCGCAATCAGCATGGGATCGTTCGCGGGGGCGCCCGCGCTTTGGGAGTGGGGTGGATCAATCTGGAACGGATCAGCTGCCGAGAGCCGCCCCACCGCCATGAAGAAGATCAGCAGCAAGAAGACGATGTTGATCAGAGGCAGGATCCGGTCCTCGTCATGGGGCCGTGGCCGGTGGCGTCGGACGATGCCAGGCGGTGTGCGCCGCATGTCCCGCCCTCTCACAATTTGGCCGGAAGGAGCGCGATGTCCTGCACACCGGCTGCTGCCACAGAGTCCAGCACTTGCACCATCCGTTGCATGTCGACCGCCGGCGCCGGGCGCACTAGCACGCGCTGCTCGGGCGCGCGCTCGAGATGCCCTTCGAGCCGAACGCTGAGGGTGGCGAGATCCATCCGCTCGCCCGAGAGCCGCACACCGTTCGTCGTCAGTTCGACCAGCAGCGCACCCTCGACCCCAGCGGCCGGTCCGCCACTCGGTGCCGCGCTTAGCCGGATCGAGCGCCAATCGAGAAAACTCGAGGCCAGCATAAAGAACACGAGCAAGATAAAGACCACGTCAATGAGCGGCGTCAGGGAGATACGCAGCCGCCGCCGCGGCCTACTCCCCAGCGGCGGCTGGGCGAAGGGCTGGGCCTCCATCGCCGTATCTCCCCACTGTGTGCGCCATTGGTGCAGGGTCCGCATCATCCCAATCGGTAGCGAAGAGCCCGGCAAGACTGGTGTCAATGTCGTGTTCCACCCGCTCGATCCGACGCTCGAACCAATTCACCGCTGCAACCGTCGGGATCGCGACTGCAAGACCCACCGCGGTGGTCAAAAGTGCCTCCCAGATGCCACCCGACAAGATCGCAGGGTCCACCTGGGAGCCCGCCGCTTCGAGTTGAGCGAAGGCCTCGATCATGCCGAGCACGGTGCCAAACAGGCCGAGCAAAGGGGCGAGCGTTGCAATCACCTCGAGCGGGCGCATCCAACCCCGCAGCGCCTCAATGCGGATCTGTGCCTGAGCGTAGCACGCTTCACGGACCCGCTGCTCTGGCACGCCCCGTGCTTGGCTTTCGAGCGCGCTGGCGAGGACCGCGGCGGATGGTGCGCGACTGGCGCTCGCCTGGGCATAGGCTTCGGCGGCACGGCCTGCGCGCAGCATGGCGAGCGCGTCCCGAGCGCTCCTTCGGTCCCCGACCCGAGCGGCAGCGAACTGCAGCGCCTTGGCGAGCACAATCGCAAGCGCGAAGACGGACATCGCCGCGAGGATCAGCACCACGGGCCCGCCGGCTTGCGCCAACTCCAATCCGCGGGTGAGTGCCGAGGCTGCTTGGACCGTCACCGCACCCGCTGCCGGTTCGAGGGCCGCCTGTGCGGCATCGCCGGTCTCCGCCAGTGTCTCGACCGCGAAACCGGTCGGGCCGTCAGCCGAGGTTTCAGCGATGACATCGGTCATGTCGGCCTCCTCAGGTTTACGTGTCAGTTCAGGAACTCGGCCGAAACGCGGGAGCGGGTGTCTATCAGTTCGAAGCATCCTGCCAGCGGACCTTCGCCCCCCGCACAGGACAGCACGTCGTTGAGCAAGACCCGACCGATGGACTCGCAGGCGGTCCCGTCGACCGCGAAGACCTTGACGCTCATCCGACCGGCGCGCAGCGGAGCGACGTCGACCGCAAGGCGGCGCGCGATGATCCCATCCACCCCGAACATCACAAGATCAAGCACGAGCTGTTCGAACGTGGTCTCGGTGCCGTTCTCCATCACCAAGGAGGCCTGGCAAGCCTCGGCCTCGGTGTCGAGGCGGTTTAGCTCAATCGACAGCCCCGCCTCTTGTGCCTGCGTCTCGAGCGTCGAGAGACCGCTCAGGGCAAGCAGCACTGCACAAGCGCATATCCTCGGTAAGGTCATCACATTCATGATCCTGCTGTGGCGAACTCGGAACGGTCCGGGTTGGGTTTCGCGATCTCTTCGAGGGCGATTAGGCGCGCTTCCATTTCTGCAAAGCGGGCGTCGATATCCTCGACGGGGCGCCTGGGAGCGATCGAGAGGGCGAGCACCCCCCAGGGGAGCCACTCTGCAATGCGGGTCTTGGTCCGGTCCAAGAGCGCGGGCGTCAGGCAGGCAATGCCCCAACCGCTCACGGTGGCGGCGCCCATCCAGATGACCAAGGCTGCGAGGTCGCCAATCCAGATCAGGCCGAGCGCCGGGGTCCAAACCGCACCCCGTGCCACCCAGCGCAACGGTCCCCAGCGCCGCGCGGGCAGCCCGAACATCCGCCGGCGTTTTGGGTCTGTCGCCCTCAGCCCGGCTTGTCCGGCCACGGTGACGGCCAGCGCGAGGATGGATGCCAGGCCGGTCACTCCGCAGGCTCCAACACGCGAGCTCGCAGGAACAGGCCCGGCGCATCGGCAAGAGAGAGCAACGATCCTGAGATCAGCAGCAGGAGGTCGATGGTGAGCACCTCAAACTGCCCGAGCAAAAGCACCTCGCTCCAACTCGCGCCCCCGGTCAGATGACGTAAAACCGGCAAGCCAATGCACAGCAGCGCAACGACGCGGCGATAGCGTGCAGCAGGGTCGCGGCGGCCCAGCCCGAGTGCGATCGCGCCGCAGGCGGCCACCAGAAAGCCAACCGGCGTCCACCACAGCGGATCCCCTGCCGGGCGCGCGAGAAAGAACGCGACCGCCGCGCCCAAGAGCGCAATCGGCAGCCCCCAGAGCGTGATCGCCACGGCTCGGTCAAAGCACTGCCAAAGCCGGCTCTCCTGTCGCCGGCGCACCCAAAGCTGCATGCCCGTGGCAACCACAAACGCCATAGCGAGGCCGAGCGCGAACCAGGTCGTTTTCGAGGCGAGCCCCGCGAAATTCCCAAAATGAAGCGGCGCCATCAGCGACACTGCCGCCGATCCAGCCGACGGTTTGGTGCCGAGGGTGGGCTTCTCTCCCAGAAAAGCGCGGGACACCCCGTCGAACATGTGGGTCGTGCCCGTCAATCCGCCGCCCGTTGCCCCGTGGAACACCGTGAGACGGCTGCTCGCCGTGCCTGTATTCTCGATCAACACGGTGCGCGGCTGCGACCCAGCCCGCTCGGCACTGTCGTGCAGCACATAGTCGAGGCTAGCCAGCGGCGCGGGCCTCGGGTCGACGGCCTCTGGGTTGCCGATGACGGTCTCGATCAGCGCCTGCTGATCTCCGCCAAACGCGACCATCGCGACCACCGGCAGCCCGAGCGACAACGCAAAGCTGAAGAACGCCCCCGTAAACGCCAGCAAAATGCTGAAGGGCACCCCCCAGGCCGCGGCCAGCACATGGCGGTCGCGCTTGTCCGACAACAGCCCCCGCCCGCGCGGCGCTGTGTAGAGATCACGCAGCAGATGGCGGTGCATGAGGACGCCAGAGATCGCGGCCACCATCATCGCAAGGCCGAGCACGCCGGTTAGAAACAGCCCCCAGGGTTCGGGCACATAGAGCCGCACATGCAAATCGATCAGGAACCGCTCGAGCGCCGCTCCAGCCTCGCCCGCGCGTAAGGCCCGCAGGAACCCTTCCTGGTGTCGGAGCGTCTCACCGGTGGCGGGATCAACATGGAAGACGTGGGCATGGTCTTCAATCTGCCCGCTCTCGGGGTTTGTCATGGGCTGTTGGAAGGAGAGGCGCAATGCCCCGGCATCGGTCGTGCCAATGATGACCTCGGCGTGATAGGCCGGGTCAACCAGGCCCATATGCGCCTCGAGATGGCGGTGCACCGTCGAGGGCAGCCCATGGCGCGTGGCATCCCCGCCCCGCGACCAGCTGCCGATCTCGTGCGCAAAGACGGCGACGGCCCCCGTCAGAACCACCGCATAGAGCAGCAGACCGAGCACCGTCCCCGACCAGCCATGCACAGCGACGAGCCTCTTTGTCCGCTCCTGCGAGAGCACGATCATGCCGGGCCACCGACGAAGGCGGAGGCGATCAGCGCGCTGTTCAACGCAACGACGCCGAGCATCACGAGGAGGCAGCGCTTTGGACTGCGCTCAAGCACCACATAGAAGAACGCCGCTGCCCAGGTGAGGGGGAAGAGCACAATCGGGAACACGATGTGATCGAGGCCGGCCGACCCCTCGGGAAGCCAGAGCGGCATGGCAGCGGTCGCCAAGATCGCGAACGCGATGGTGCCCGGTCCGCCGAGCCACCAACGCATTTGCGCCGACATGGTCCGGTGCCGATTGGCCTCATCAATATCCGTCGCCGTGTTCATCAGCCTGCCGACCGCCCTGCTGAGAGATTGGTTGGCTTCCGCAAGACCAAGCGGTGGCTAATCCTGAGCGTATTAATCAAGAAAAAGCCGGCGACGGTCAAGCGGGGGTCTCCTGCACTGCGGAAAAACCGCTGTCCGTTCGGTCAGAACCGCAGTGTCGCAAAGGCGCCGACCGTCAGCGGCTCCCCGGTACGCGCGAGCCTGCGGTCATCGGTGATCTGCGTGACATAGTCGTTGTCGAGCAGGTTGCGGGCATAGAGGGTGACGGCCCAGTTCTCTGCCTCGTAGCCGATCTGGGCATTCAGCAGGAGCCGGCTGTCCGACTTCGTCGTCGCGGTGTTGTCCGGATCCGAGAACGCACCGGCCGTATAACTTGCATCCGCCCCAAGAACGATGCCGTTGGCGAAGCTGTAGGTGCCGCCGAAGGCCGCGGTCACGGGCGACGAATCGGGAAACCGGTTGCCCGAGAAATCGTCGTCTCCATCGACGAAATCGAGAAACTCGGTGCGCACGAACCCGACCGACCCGAAGAGCTCCAGCCCGGCCATCGGGGTACCGCGCAGCTCCAACTCGCCGCCAAAGAGGCGCGAGCGCCCCGCATTGATCGTGTTGAAATCCGCATCAAGCCCGGTCGGGCCGATGACGTTCACCTGCTGGTCGCGCCAGGCGGTGTAGAAGGCGTTGGCGTTCGCCGTGAGCCGCCCGTCGAACCATTGCGAACGCAACGCCAATTCGTAGTTCCAGGTGAACTCCGGGTCGAACTCGTTGATCACGCCGGTGAGGGTGTTGCGCTGGGTGCCGCCTGCTCGGTACCCGCGTTGCACGGTGAAGCCGGTCGAAAGGTCGTCGGTCCAGTCATAGACAAGGCCCGCCTTCGGCAGAAACGCGCTGAAGGTCGTCTCGCTCGACACACGGTCGTCGGGGGGCAGTGGGATCGGCAGCGGCACATTGGTGGTGACAACCGTTATGTCCTCGAGATCCACGGTTTCGCGATCGTACCGCCCTCCCGCGATCAGTCGCATCTGGGGCAGGACCCGGATCTCGGCCTCGCCGAAGAGCGCGAGGTTGAGCGTCTCCGCCGTGCTGTCGGTGGTCCGGTCGATCTGCACGAAAGCAGGAAGATTGGGGTCGACGAACGTGCCGGGGAGGATTGCGCTGGTCGCGTCATTGTCCGTGATGCCGGTGATGTAGCCACCGACGACCGCTTCGATCCGGTCGCTCGAAAAAGCCAGCGTCACCTCTTGCTCGAAGCTGTGGCTGTCTGCATCGCGGCTCAGGAAACCGCCATCGGCCGGTGTCTGGTCGAAATCCTCGATCCGGGTGTAGTCGTTCAGCAGACCGCTGGTCTCCGAGCGCAGGGTGAAAGCGTCGTTGAGGTCATAGGTCATGCGTAGGTTGAACAGGCCGAACTCACTGCCTTCCTCGGCGGCGATGTTCGAGAGGTTCACCCGCCGATTCGGAAACTGTGCGGTTTCGACGAAATCCTCGCCACCAAAGTTGCGCGCATAGGTTGTTGACAGGATGGCTTGGAAGGCGTCCGTGGGCTCGAACAGAGCCTTGGCCCGGAGCGTCGTCTGCTCGCGGTTGTCATAGTCATCGATCCCAAGGGTGGGATTGGTCACGAACCCGTCGGTCTGGATGTGCTCGGCCGAGAAGCGAACAGCGAGGACGTCATCCACAATCGGTGCGTTGAAGGCAACCGCGCCGCCGAACTGGTTGCGTTCGGCCACGTCCACGCGCGTCTTGAGATCCGCAGCAAAGGTCGGGTCAGCGCTGCGAATGATCACGGCGCCCGCAAGTGCGTTGCGCCCTTGTTGGGTGGATTGCGGGCCGCGCAGCACCTCGATCTGTTCGAGATCCCAGGTGCTGTAGGGGCCAAAGAATGTTGTCTGGTTGGTTGGCAGTGTGATGCCGTCAACCCGGGTGGTGACCAAAAGCCCCGACCCCGCCGCTCCCGGTCCGCGCTGATCGATGCCGCGGATGGCGAACCCTTTCTCGCCGAAGCTGCTGGTGACATTGGGGGTGCGCTCGATCACATCGTAGAGGTCGAGGTCGCCCCGACGCTCGAGCTCTTCGCCCGGGATCACGGCCACGCTGGTCTGGGTGTCTTGAAGGCTGCGCGTCTGTAGCTCGCCCTCGACGACAAGCTCGTCCAAGACAATCGCGTCCTCGCCGAAGCCGCGTTCCTGAGCGTTGGCGGGCGCGACGCCGGGCCCTATGCCGATCAGAACGGCGCTCGCAGCTGTCGCGGCCGTTCGGCCCAGTTTGCGGCCAGGCCGTCGAATTTCTACGCGCGTGAAGTCCATAAGCCGCGTCCCCCGATGCTGCTGGTGTGCGGCTGGCTCGGCGGAAGGCGTCACTGGCGTAGGTGGGATACTCTTGATGCTGAGTATTTTTGTCAACTATCTGACTCACCAGAGACCGGACGGATGTCGCAGACATCGCATCGATATCGCGGCCAGATACCGCAGTCAGATATCGCACCGAACGACATCCCCTCAGGGGGTGTCCGAGCCGATAGGGGGCTACTCCCCGCTGAGCCGCCAGAGACGCGGCGTCTGCCCGAACTTGCGCCGGAAGGCTTGGGAGAATTGCGCAGCGTTCCGATATCCGACCATGTTGGCAACGTCGATGATCTTCGTCCCCCGGTCGGCGCGCATCGCCTTTGCGGCGTGGTTAAGCTTGAGGTCGAGAACAAATTGATAGGGCGATTGCCCCGTCGCCCCGCGAAACCGTCGGCTGAAGTGGTGCCGGCTGATGCCGAGATGCAGGGCCAAATGATCAACCGAGATCGTCGCGTCGATGCGAGCCTCAACATAGGCGCGGACGGCCTCCACAGCCCGGGGCGGCAACGGATGAGGATCTGACTTTTCAGCGTCGTGTGCTGTCTCTGCGGCGGGGGTCAACAGCTGGTGCACAACCATATGTGCCGCATGGAGCAGAACGCTGTCCGACACCCGTCCCGCGTGGGTATAGCCAACCTGCATCATCGTCGCCTCGACCATCGCATCACGCAGGGGCCGCGAGATTACCTCGTCGCGCAGCAAAAGTGGCCAAGCCTTGCCAAAGCTGTTGGCCAAGGCTTTCACCTCGATGCCAAAGCCGATGACCCGCATCTCGGGCCAAGAGCCATACCCCGGCGCTGAGGGTGCCGCGATGCCGATCACACCGGGCTCGACAACGGCATCAAAGTCCTGGCGCGTCGTGCGCTGGCGCAAAGGGCCGCCACCTGACAGGCACATCATCGCAAAGAGCGCCGGAAGATCGGGCACTGGGCCTTCGCGCTCCGGATAGGATGCATCGTAGACCACGACCGATCGATCGGAAGAGATCTGAAGGCTATGCACCTCGGCCTCTTGCTCGCCAAGCCGTTCCAACACTGCGGACTCCGAGGGGATTGGCATGGGTCCTCCTGCGCTCAAAAATACCTTAGCGTTTTAGTCAAAAAAGCTCGAACTGCGCTTTTCGTCGCACGAATGAGGTGGAGGCCGACTGCCTCTCGACGCTTCAAAGAAAGCCATGAATCGCTGCAGAGAGGGGACTTCATGACGCTCAGATGGATCTCATGGATGGTTGTGTGCGGCTACGTGGCCGCTCCTCAACACGGTTTGGCTCAAGCGATTTCGGAGACCGGCGGCGAAAGCGAGGCGGTCTCGCTGGAGACCATCATCGTGCGCGGCGACAAAATCCTGCGAACCCTCGGCGAGGCCACCGCAGGCACGACGGTAATCAGCGGTGATGAGGCGTCCGCCCCCAAGAACCGGGACATTGACGACGTTGTGAGCGGTGAGGCGAACGTTCTGGCCAATGAGGGTTTCTCACTCCCCTCCGTCCGCGGCATCGACAGCACGAGTGGAGCGCGGCCAGGCATCACGGTTGGTTCCCAACCTCGGACGCCGATCCTCGTCGACGACGTCGCGACCCCCTCCGGAGACAGCTCAACGATCTCACAGGTTTCGACTTGGGATCTCAGCAGCGTCGAGGTGGTTCGCGGCCCGCAACCAACCAGCACGGGACGCAACGCCTTTGGCGGCGCTGTCCGGATCTATACGAATGACCCTGTCTTCGTGCTTGAAGGTGCGGCGCGCATCGGTGTCGTCAGTCAGGACGGCACGGGCACCGGCGCCTTCATGGTCAACCTGCCTCTGGTTGAAGATCAACTGGCGCTCCGCGTGACCGGCGAAGGCAGCCTCGGGGACTCGTATGTTGATGTTCTGCCACAGCCGGGCTTCGGTAACCCCGAGGATGAGCGTTTCGGCAGGCTGAGAGGCAAGCTGCTCTACGAACCGACTGCTCTGGAAGGCCTCCGGCTCTTGGTGAGCGCTGATTACCTCGACAATGAACGCCCGCTTGAGGGCTTCGTCACCGATGTCGACGACCTCGTGATCGACGACAGCTTTCCTTTCTTTCTGCGCAGCTCCTATGAGGAGGTCGAGCAAATAACCCTGCAAGCGCGCGCCGAGTATGAGATCAGTGATCACCTGGCAGTTTTCACCCGCTTTGCCTATCTCGACAACGAGCTGCGCTTCGTCGACACGCAGGAGAGCGTGACGCTCGATACGCCGTTCGGTCCCTTTCCCATCGTGTCCGGCGAGACTGGGTTCGACAAAACCCAGATCGAAGTCGAGGGCTACGTACAACTGCGCGATCTCGGCATCCTTCGCCGCGGTGTCTTCGGTGTCATTCACAACCGTGAGGAGGAGGATGGCTTCGGCACCAATGCCTTCGACTTTATCGTCAAAGGTGAGATCGAGAACACCGGGATCTACGGCGAGGCCGAGCTGTCGGTGGATGCGCTGGTGCCCGGCCTTTCGGTCATCGGAGGCGGGCGTCTTGAGATCGATAGCCGCTTCCGGGATGCCGAAGCGCCGACAGGCAACCCGGCTTCCTCGGCGGATTTCGATGAGACAGTCTTTCTGCCGAAAGTTGGCTTGCGCTATGATCTGAACGAGGTCTCGGCCATCGGATACACCTACAGCCGCGGCTTCCGAAATGGGGGCGTGGATGTCGACCTCGGCGCATCGCTTCAAGGGGCGCCCTTTGTGGCTACCGCGACGTTTGAGCCCGAGTACATCGATCAGCATGAGATCTATGCGCGTACGAGCCTTCTGGACGACCGGCTCGACCTGTCGGTGGCGGCGTTCTACTACAAATGGGACGATGCCCAAGTGCCCGGAGCGTCGGATATCATCGACTCAAGCGGCGTTCGGCTGTTTGGCAATATCCCTGAAGCAATCGGGTTTGGTGGTGAGATTGCGGCGGCGTTCCAGGTGACGCCAGAGTGGCGGGTCACCGGCGCGCTCGGTCTCTTGGAGACTGAGATCAAGGATGCAGGGCCCAATCTTGCCGAGCTTGAAGGCAGCGAGCTCCCCCGTGCGCCCAACATCACGGCCTCTGCCGCGATCACCTGGGCGCCCATCGACGGTTTCGATGCAACACTTGGCGTCCGGCATGTCGGGTCGACGGCATCGGCGCTCGGCCAACGGGACCTCGACAGCTACACGATTGTGGACATCGACGCCGGATACGAGTTCGAGTTCAGCGGCGCCGATCTCCGCATCGATGCCTTTGTCACGAATGTCTTCGATGAGCGGTATGCGACCTTCGAGGAGGAAATCAGCCCGCTCTTCGGCGGTGGAGTCCTGAGCGCGGCCGGGCGGCCTCGCACCTTCGGTCTTGCACTGACGGCGCGCTTTTGATGCGCCGCCGAAACCTCGCCGTCGGAGGTTGATTAATGCGCTGGCGCATTCTGTCCGTTGTGGGCGTTCTCTACGCCGTCCAGTTCATCCCGTTCTTCTTCGCGATTATGGCGCTGCCGATCATCCTCAGGCAGGAGGGTCACTCGGCGACGACGATAGGCCTCGTGCAACTCGCGGGCGTGCCATACGTGTTCAAGTTTCTTTGGGCGCCGCTGATCGACCGCTACAAAATCGGGCGAGACCGCTACAAGAGCTGGATCGCCCTTCTGTCCGCAACACACGTCGTGGGCATCGTGGTGCTCGCATTTTGTGATCCGGGCGGCTCCTTGGTGCCTCTCTTCGTGGCGCTTGTGATCGCCTGTCTTGCGGTCAGCACCCAAGACGTTGCGGTCGACGCCTTGGCAATTTCGCTGATGCGACCGTCTGAACGCACAATGGGGGCGACATTCCAGAACGCCGGTGCCTATGCTGGTGCGATTGTGGGCGGCTTCGGCTTTCTCTATCTCTATGACCAGATCGGCTGGAGCTTGGCACTGATGATCCAAGCCGCGATCTTCGCGCTTCCCCTCGGCGCGCTCGTGCTGATCAACGAGCCCGCCCGATTGCGCGGCGCCCCGCCGGTTACGATACGCAACGCATTCCGGTTCTTCACCCAGAAGAACATGGGGCGCTGGTTGGCGATCCTGGCGACGATGCGGTTGCCGCTGATCATGACGATGCTGCCCATGCGGCTGATGATGGTCGACCAGGGCATGAGCACCGAGGAGATCGCCGTCTGGTTCGGCCTCTTTGCTATGAGTGCTGCCGGCGGAGCAACCATGATCTTCGGACCCATGCTGCGTCATCTGCCGCGCGTGCGGGCGATCTACATCGTGGGGCTGATCAACATCCCCGTCCTGATCGCCGTGGCTTTTGTCGCAGGCGCGCTACCCGACAGCATCCGGTACGCGATCATCCTGGCTTGGGTTGCCATTGCGACGACAGACATCGTGATGTTCCGGGGGGCCATGGACAAAGTCCGACCCGAGATCCCGGGGTTTGATTTCTCGGTGCAGATCGCAGTCTACATGGTCCTCGCGAGCTTCGCAGACCCAATAGTCGGTTTCGTGATCGACACGCAAGGTTACCTGCCAACCTTCCTTGTCGCGATCCCGCTCGCTGTGGTGCCGCTTGCGATCCTCTATGTCGGCTTCGCGAGGCCCGGTGGCTCCAATCGCGGGCTCGACGGCGAGCGCGCACGCTCAACGGGTTCAATCTGCATCGAAGACCCAAAGGCTTTGCTTGTCTTCTGTGAGACGGAATTCTCGGAACACGGCATCGCCTGCACCTGGCCCGAGCCGAACCTGCTCCGCTTGGAGGAGATGGGCTGCCTCGTCGAGATGAAAGCAGCGGATGGGTCGGTCGATGTGCTGATCGATACGCCGAGCGAGAACTTCCTGACCTTTATCCGCGAGGAGATTATTGAGCATCTTGAGGAGTTTGATTTCGAGGCCACCAAGACCATGCGCTGGACCGGCGGGATCAAGGTGGGCGAGATGCCATCCAATTTCCGGATCCTGCGGGCAAAGGCGCGCCGAGAGGTCTTTCCAGGTTTGATCCGAGTGACGCTCGAGGGAGTTGATGTCCAAGCGCTGGCCAAAGATGGCGTGCATCTCCGGATGATGATGCCTAAGACGCGCGGTCGGCCTCCGGTTTGGCCTGTCATTGCCGAGAGCGGGGCCACCATTTGGCCCGAGGGAGAGGATCAGCTCCACGCCCGATACGTCACGGTCCGCGACATTCGGATCGATGCGCGGGAGATCGATGTAGACATCGCGCATCATGACGGTGGACTGATCTCTGACTGGTCCGTGGCCGAGAACGATGATCAACCGGTGGGGGTGATGGGACCCGTTGGTGATCCCAACCTCGTCGAGACAGACAATGTGGTCCTAGCGGCGGACTATACCGGCTTGCCGGCGCTCGCGCGGCTGATCGAGAGCGTTGATGGACGGGTGACGGGCCACATCTTTGCCGCTGCGCCGTCACAAGATGCGCTCGAGGCATACCTTCCGCGCTCTAGGATGACCGTCACTGCGGTGTCCCCGGAAGTCTTTCCTGACCGTATCGCGGATATGGTTCGGGACTGCACGACCAAGCCAGTTTCCTACGCATGGTTTGCAGGCGAGTTTGCGTCCGCACAGGCCGTGCGTTCCGTGTTCAAAGGAACCTTCGGTCTGGATAAGCGGTCCCAATTGAGCGTGGCCTACTGGAGATCCGGCGTCCCAGGTCACAGTTCTCGTGCGTAAAGCGTGGCTGGCAAGAGTGTCACCGAAAACTGGACTTCCGCCATCGTCGCTTAGAGCTGAGAGAGGGAGTGCGCTGACCCGAAAGCGTTATACTGCCGTGGGTGCGCATTTAATGTTGCGCGAAACCGAGGTGCGTTTGGCGGTCGGCGCAAAGAGCGCGTGGCGCGCCGCAAACGAACTCGCCCTAGTGGTCCGACCGATACTGAAGAGTCCGATTTTGGATTCTCGATGGTGACCTTTCGTGCGAAGCTGCGCCATGCGCAGTGGAGTGTCCATCACGGTCTCGAAGACCTGCGTCTTGCGCTGGCAGGAGCGGTTCATGGCCGAGGGCGTCGACGGCCTGCTCCGGGACCAGACCCGGCCGCCGGGCAAACAGCCCGTGCTTCGGAAAAGGTGGCGGAGGTGATGCGTCTGACGCAGGCACCGCCGCCGCATGAGGCGACGCACTGGACGGCGCGAGCCTTGGCGAAGGCGGTCGGGCTTGCGGTCTCGACGGTGCAGAAAATCTGGAAGGCGCACGGGCTGGCGCCGCACCGCTGGCGGGTCTTCAAACTCTCCCGCGATCCGGCCTTCGCCGAGATGTCCCGAAGCGGCGGGCGCGGAGCGTCCGTCGACATCGTCGGGCTCTATGTCAGCCCGCCGGCTCACGCAGTGGTGCTCGGCGTCGATGAGAAGTCGCAAATGCAGGCACTTGACCGCACCTAGACCGGTCTGCCGATCAAGAAGGGGCGCCTCGGCACCATGACGCTGACTACAAGCGCGATGGCACCACCACGCTCTTCGCGGCACTCAACACGCTCACCGGCGAGGTCTTCGGGCGGAACATGGCCCGCCACCGGCATCAGGAGTTCCTGCGGTTCCTGAACGCGCTCGAGCGCAAGATCCCGGCCGGCAAGGTGGTGCATGTGGTGCTCGACAACGTCGCTACGCATAAAACGCCCGCGGTGATGCGCTGGCTCGAACGCCGCCCGCGCTGGACCTTCCATTTCACGCCGACCTCCGCCTCGTGGCTGAACGCCGTCGACCACGCTCCGCGCGCATCGCGTCGCGATGTCTTCGCGAAGCTCAAAAAGCGGCGCCTCAAGCGTGGCGTCTTCCATTCGCTCGCCGACCTGCAGGCAGCCATTAACAGGTTCATCGCCGAGCACAACTACACCGAAGCCAAGCCCTTCATATGGCGCGCCGATCCGGACGTCATCATCGCCGCACGAACCCATGGGTTCCAATCGTTGGAGTTACTCCACTAGGACGGCTCGCCAGTCAGCAGAAGGTTGTCAAAGGCGATGTCCTCATCCCCCGTGTATAGGTCTTCGATCAGGACGCGGAGATCCTGTACGCCGCGATACCTGATGGCGATGCCGAACTGGGTGAAGGTGGCGGCGATCTCATCGCCGTAGCCGGTCCTGTCGAAATTGGTGTCGACGCGCGGGAGATCGTTGGTCTTATCGCCGTCGAAGCCTAAGCCAGACTCGGCGGCGAAGATTGGGGTGAAGGTACTCCGGTCGAGCGCGGCCAACATCTGTCGGGTCGTGGGCGTGTGCCCGTCCTAGCCGTTCGACTTGACAATCAAGGCGATAAGCCGGGACGGCTAAAGACTGGTGAACTCGGCGATGTCAATGCCCGTCCAATCCAGACCCAGGGAGTTGACCGAGCCGCTTTGTGTTCCGTCGAGGTTCTGCGCCACGTAGAAACTAGACGCCTCAATGTGCTGAAGCTCACAGCGCCCGGCGGGGCGCTGGTTTCGGGCACGATCCAAGCCAAGCAAACAGAGTTGGATGCATCGCTCAGGTTAACTGCCGGGCTCGCCAAACGGGTTATCTTTGAATTCTCGAATAGGAGGGTATTGGCCGCTGCCGTGCTCGCCGCTCCCAGACCAACACCTATGGTCAAAGCCCACAGAACCGGTCTCATCACGCCCTCTCGACGAATGCATCGCATTACGAAGTCTATCCAGAGTTCCCTGTCTGCGTCGTCCATGAGTAATCCGTCTGGCCTGACGCGAGCGATCAAGCGGAAAGCCGCCCGTTCGGTCTCGCCAGAGCCGCGCATGATGCCGATCCGGTGGCCGAACGCGTTCGGACTCCGGAATCGGTGAAGGTACTCTCGGATACGGGGCCCATCTCTTCTTTCGCTGGTTGCTTGTCCCAACGATCTGGCGTGAGCTCCCGGTATGTTGGCACTTCCTCGTTCGGCGACCCGCTCCAGCCTTTTATCAGGCGGAGCACACCGGCGAACACCTCGAGCGCCAGAGCCGCCTTGGCGAACTGGATAACCGCCGTAGCAGACTTGGCGCACCAGCCGCACGGCGGTCTTGATCAGTCGCTCGCGCAGCGAGTCTGCAACAAGGTCTCGATCGCTTCAGTCGCCGCCAGCATGCGGAGGACGTAGGCTAGGTTTCAGGCCAGTTCCCGATTAGTGAGCAGTCCGCCGTAAGAGCTGAGTGAACAACCGTGGAATTTGAGCTTCACCGAGCGGCCGAACAGCGACTGCAGTGACTGGTTGCTCTTCACCCACCGAGTTCACTGCCAAGGCCCCGCTTCGCTATCGTTAAGCGTCGTCATCACGAGGATATCACAAAGCGGCGGCAGCTCGAAGCTCGTTCCATATGAGATACGCGGGTTAAGTCGTTGTTTAGGCTTTGCATTTTGTTAAGCTTGCCTTGTTGGATGCGCTCAGCCGCACCGTATACGGGAGGCGCTGGGAAGGACCCGCGTTGAATGGCATGAGGCACGCAGATCTCGACGTTTGAGCGGTTGTACCGCATGGCGGTGACTTGCCAGGATGGTGGGGTGCGCCTCTCCTTGATACCCCCTGCGACAGTTGCGACAGCAGAAG
>JBCBYB010000052.1:0-25373 GCA_039816045.1 Pseudomonadota bacterium | reverse complement strand
TCCTAGCCAACACCCTGCTCAGGCAGGACAGACTCTGGCAATCCAGAGATGCTTGACCATCACGGATACTCTAGCCGAGACAAAGCCGCGGCACTCTGTGGTCAGAGCGTTGCGCCACTCGCACGATCGCTTCACCATTGAAACCAAAAAGGCTGGCCCAGCCTGGCCCATTTTTGTAAAATTTCTTTACCACTTGCGCATAATGATGTTGCAAAGTGCACTGACTTGCAGATATCTACCCTCAGCGTCGAAATGGCGCGGGACCGCTCGCCGGCAAGTCCGCGGGCTTCTCCAGGGAGGGTCGAATGACCGAACATCTCATCAAACACGTATCCAGCCGCCGCAAGTTTCTGCGTACCGGTGCGCTTGGCGGCGCAGCAGCACTGGCCGCTCCGGCCATTGCCACCGCTCAAGGGAACACCACGACTTGGCGGATCCAGACCTCATGGCCCGGTGGTATCGGCTTGCAGATCTTCAAGGACTGGTGCGCCACGATCGTTGAAAAGACGGGTGGTGAGCTGGCCTTCGAACCGTTCGGCGCGAACGACGTTGTTGGCGACTTCCAGCTCTATGACGCGGTGAAAAACGGCGTGCTGGACGCGGTAAACCCCTTCACGATCTACGCTCAGGGCATCATCCCAGCGGCAGTTTTCTTGACCAGCTATCCGCTTGGTCTGCGCAACCCGCACGAGTTCGACGTGTTCTACTACGGCCTCGGCGGCATCGACGTGGCCCGCGATCTCTATGCGGCGCAGGGCATGCACTTCGTGGGTCCGGTGCACCACGGCCCGAACATCATTCACTCGAAGGTTCCGATCCGCTCGGTCGATGACTTCGTGGGCCGCAAGATGCGCGCGCCCGGCGGCATGGTGGCGGAGCTCTTCTCCGAGCTTGGCGCCGAGACCACGCTGCTCCCGGGCTCGGAGATCTTCCCTGCGCTGGAGAAGGGCACCATCGATGTTGCGGACTATGTTGGCCCGGCGGTCAACTACGCGCTCGGCTTCAGCCAGGTGACCAAATACATCTCGATGGGCCCTCCGGGCTTCATGTCGGTCTACCAGCCCGTCGACCTCATGGACATCACCGTCGGACAGGCCGCCTGGGATGCGCTCTCGCCTGCGATGAAGCAGTTCGTCGAGATGGAGACGCATGCCTATTCGGATCTGCACCATGCGGCGATCCAGAAGGCCGACCAGGAGTCGTGGGTCAAGTTCACCCAAGACGGCACCGAGGTCACGCGCCTCACCCAAGATGACGTCGAGATCATGACCGAGGTCGCCGTGCCGATCTGGTTCAAATACGCCAATCGCGACAAAGACTCGGCCCGCGTCTTCAAGATGCAGCTCGACTACATGATGTCCGGCTCGCTCGGCTATGTGACGCCGGAGATGATCGAGGGCCTGACGCTCGATCTCTGATCAGGGTTCCTGCCCGACGCGTTCCCAACGGCGCGTCTGAAACGTCCCCCGCGCGTTACCTGACGCGCGGGATCTGGTCTGCACTCTAAGAGAGCCCCCCATGCCGTCGCTCGATTTCGAACTGCCGCATTGGGCCTATTGGTCACTGCTGGCAGTGTTTCCTCTGGTCGCCATGATCCTCGCCCGCCGCGGGAAAATGACTGGCTACTCCCTGCCCATCGGATATCTGATCTTGGTCACAGGCGGGATGCTGGGGCTTCACCGGTTCTATCTGCGCAATCTGTGGGGGCTGCTGTTCCTGCCTTTGTTCCTTGGCATTCTTTATGCGAACTCCGGCGAGCGCGAGGCCCGAGAGGCTCAGTCCGAGGCGGCGAATTTCGTCCGTGTGGCGCAGAACTCGATCGACCGGAACGCGCCAAGGCTCGAAGGGGCGGAGGAGAAACTCGAGGAGTTGCGCGCCGCGGCGGCCGCGGCCGAAGACGGCACCGCGATCCAGAAGCGGCGTGCGACCCGGGCGCTCGAGCGCGAAGAGGAGCGGATCGAGAAGGCGCGGACAAGCGTGGCCGAGGCGGAGAGCAAGCTCGCTGATGCCAGACCGCAGCTGGACGCGGCCGAGGCCGATCGGACGTTCTGGTCGAATGCCGCGCTCTATCTGTTCTATGCGATCATGGCGTTTATGGCCGTTGACGCGCTCTTCCTGCCCTGGATGAAGAAGGGTGCGGAGCGCAAGGCGGCGTCTGATCCTCATACGCAAGAGCACGCGGCCGAGGAGGCACAGCTCGAGGCCATCGAGCAGGCCGAACAGAAGTCTGACGAAGAACACATTGGCACGGGTTGGCAAGGCGCCGTCGACCGGCTGTCCTACTACGCCGGAGAGTTCGTGAGCTATTGGGCGGTGATTGCCGTCTTCGTCTACTACTACGAGGTGATCGCGCGTTATGTCTTCAACTCGCCCACCAACTGGGCGCATGAGGGCATGTTCCTGATGTTCGGGATGCAGTACCTGATCGCGGGCGCCTATGCCTCGCTCACCGAGGCGCATGTCCGCGTCGACATCTTCTATGCAAAATGGTCACCGCTCGGAAAGGCTTGGGTCGATCTCTTCACGTCGATCTTCTTCTTCATCTTCGCCGGCACGCTCCTGGTGACGGGATGGATTTTCGCGATGGACGCAACCGTGGTGAATGAGATCTCGTTCTCGGAATGGCAGATCGCCTATTGGCCGTTCAAATGGGCCATGGTGATCGGTGGGCTTTTGCTGGTCCTCCAGGGCGTCGCGAAACTCAGCCGCGATATCCTGACGATTATGAACGGCGGCCACCCGCCGGGGACCGCAGGCGATGCGGCGATGAGGGAGGCTGCTTGATATGGGTCTCGATATCTCCATTGAGTGGCTGACACTTATCATGTTCGGCAGCCTGCTCGTGCTGCTGATGATGGGCCTGCCACTGGCCTTTGTGACGGGCGGCCTCGCCTGTGTGTTCCTGTTCGTCCTTGGCGATGCGCAGACGCTGAACATCGTGCCGAGCCGCATCTTCCCGCTGATGACGAACTATCAGCTCTCGGCAATCCCATTGTTCATCTTCATGGCGGCGATGTTGGAACGGGCCGGCATCATCAACGAGATGTTCGACGTTATCTACAAGCTGCTCGGCGGGCTCCGGGGTGGTTTGGCGGCGGCGACGATCCTCGCCTCCACGATCCTGGCGGCCATGGTCGGCGTGATCGGCGCAGCGGTGGTCACGATGGGCATTATCGCGCTGCCGGCCATGCTGAAACGGCAATACAACCCCGAGATCGCCATGGGCTCGATCATGGCAGGCGGCACGCTCGGCATCCTGATCCCGCCCTCGATCCTCGCGATCATCTATGCGGTGGTGGCCGAGCAGTCGGTCGGAGAGCTTTTCATCGGGGCCGTGATCCCTGGGCTACTGCTCTCCGGCCTCTACATCGTCTATGTGACGCTCACCTGCTACTTCCGGCCAAGCTACGGCCCGCCCATTCCGGACGAGGAGCGGGTGACCATGGCCGAGAAGCTGCAACTGGTCGGGCGCATGTCGGCGCCGATCTCGCTGATCGTGGTGGTGTTGGGGGTGATCTTCACCGGCGTGGCAACACCGGTTGAGGCGGCGGGCATCGGCACCTTCGGCGCGTTCATCGTAGCGGCTATCCACCGCAAGCTCGATTGGCCGACGGTGCGCGAGGCCTGCATGACCACGCTGAAGGCTTCGGCCATGGTGATCTGGATCATGTTCGGTGCGACGATTTTCGTGGGGCTCTATGTGCTCGAGGGCGGGCGGGCCTTTGTGCAAAACGCCATGACCGATGCGGGGCTGGGTCCGTGGGAGATCCTGATCCTGATGCAGATCTTGCTGATCATCCTCGGGATGTTCCTCGACTGGGTCGGCATCCTGCTGCTGGCGGTGCCGATCTTCGTGCCGATTATCGTGGAGCTGGGCCCGGAATCCTTTGGCCTCGCGACCGAGAGCGAGCTCGTGCTGTGGTTCGGGGTGCTTTATCTCGTGAACATGCAGATGAGCTTCCTCAGCCCACCCTTCGGCTATGCGCTGTTCTATCTGAGGGGGGTGGCGCCCCCCTCGATCCCTATGACGCGCATCTTCAAATCCGCGCTGCCGTTCCTTGCGATCCAGCTGATCGGGCTCGTGCTTTGCATGCTGTTCCCGGGGCTGATCACGTGGCTGCCGCAAGTGGTCTATGGCTGATGAAGGGGGGCGGCTCACGGGGCCGCCCCTTTGGCTTTAGTGCTTGTGCGTCGAGTGGTCGGTCTCCGGCCCCCGCTTCTCGATGTTGACGATCACCTCAACGCTGCCGGCCTTCTCGAAATCGAGCATCAGGGTAAAGCTATCACCCTCGATCATCTTCTGGGTGCCGCCGAACAGCATCACGTGGTAGCCGCCCGGGGCGAGCTCCGCCATGCCGCCGGCGGGGATCTCGATAGTCTCCACTTTCTGCATCGTCATGACGCCGTCCGTTTTTGCGCTCAGGTGCAGTTCGACATCCGTGAACGCCGAGGAGAGCGCACGCACGAGGCGGTCCGCTTCAGCGCCAGAGTTGTGGATGGTCAGATAGGCCGCGGCAGGGCGGTTCGGGATGGTCGGACGGGACCAGGGGTGGTCGATCATTAGATCGCCGGCTTCGAATTCGTGGGCGGTGGCGGGCATCGTGAGGCTCGCGGTCAGGGCTGCAACAGCGGCAATGCGGCTGAACAGGGTCATTGGGGTCTCCATAACAACAGGGTGGGCCGCGGCAATGCCGGGCCTCTGGGAAAGGAAAGCAAGGGGTCGTCTCAGGCGGGTGGGGCGCGTGCCTGAAAGGAGGACGCTGCGGGTCGCCTGGGTGTCCCTATCAACGGTAGATGCGTCGGGGCTGTGGTCAGAGGTGGCGCGGGCAGGTCTGGCGCAGACGCAAAGTCCAGAACCGGTCCGAGGCCAAGCCAGGGGCAGGGGACAGGGTCGGTCTCCGCTGGCTCCGTGGGACCGTCATATCCCTCGAGCGCCACATAGACGATTTTTCCGCCCAGACAGAGCGGCACCAGACCAGTCTCCGAGGGCGCCGCAAAGGCTGGTCCGACAAACAGACGCGCGACCAGGACCAGCGCCAAGAGCACTGTTACAAAAGGGCTGCGGGTTCCGGGCGAGAGGGTTGTCATGGCCCGACCAAACCACGGCGCCAGGAGAGCGGCAAGCGGTGGGGTGTCGCGGTGGGTCGGGTGACCCTTGGGAGGCCACCCGTGACTGCATGTCAGGCGAGCAGCAGCACGCCGTCGTCGAAAGTGTTGAGCGTAAGCTCCTGGAACTCGGCGCTTTCGGAGAAGGCCAGCAGCAGATCCGACGTGTCCAGGACACCGGTCGAGACAGCCTCGTTCCAGAAGTCGAGACCTGCCTGGTCGGCCTCACGGCCCAGGAAGTTCTCGTAGAGTTCGGCCACGATCTCCTCGTCGCCGGGAACCGTGCCGCCAAACTGATCCGCGAACTCCTGCGACGCCAGCACCGCATCGGCGACAAAGTTGATCCCCTGGGTCTCCGCCTCGGCTGTCCAGAAGCTGATGCCAGCGATGTCGCCCTCGCGGCCGAGCCCGACACCGAAGAGACGGAAGACCTGGGCAGAGAGTTCGCCCGTGTCGACAACGACCGTCTCATCCGCAAACGCGAGGCTCTCGATGTTGAAGAGCTGCGTGTCGTTCACATCCGATGTGGCACTGAAGCCGCCATCGATGAAGCCGAAGCTCGTGTCGGCCAGTGCTTCAGAGAACACGAGGTTGTCCACGCCATCGCCGCCATCGACCAGCGTGGTGCCGTCTACCAACTCCAGCGTATCGTCACCATCGGTGCCGAAGAGATCGCTCGCATCCGCGACGTTGATCGGCAGCAGCACTTCGTCAATCGCGTGGATGATGCCGTTTGCCTGCACAAGATCAGAGGCGGCGTCGATGAAGGCGGGGTCAGCAAAGCCCGGATCGGCATCCGTGAGCGTTGCTCCGTCAACCTCCGGCGCGGGACCGAAGACTGTGGTGATCTCAGCGCCGGAGGCGAGCGAGGCGCGCGTCTCAAAGCCATCCACCACGTGGTAGGTCAGGACAGAGGTGAGCAGCGGGATTGGATCACCGTCCTCCGACAGCCCGGTCAGCGCCGCGACGATGCCGTCGAAAGCCGCCTGTTCGGAGCTTGCGTCTTGGCCGAGGGCTGTGGCGAGCGACAGGAAGGCGGCATCAGTCGGTGCGAAGACCGTAAACTCCGCCGAACCGTCCGCTAGCACATCGACAAGGTTGGCCGCTCCGAGAGCCGCCAGAAGGATATCGAAATCGCCGCCATTGTCGTCGAAGCCGTCACCCGAGGCAGCGACCGTGTCGGCAATGGTGTCGGTCGGAGCCGGATCGTCGAGATTGAAGGGCAGCAGAACGGCATCGACCGCTTGAATGGTGCCGTTCGACGCTGCAACCTCCGTGAGGCCTTCGACTAAACCTGCGTTGGCGACGTCCGGATCTGCGTCGAAGATGCCTCCTTCGCGAACGATGACCGACTGGCCGTCAAGGACAGTGGCGGTTTGCGGAGCAGCGGTGAGCGCCTCGACCGTCTGGGCACCAGCCGATACGTGATAGAGCAGGATGTCGGTGAGAACGGGGATCGGGTCGCCATCGATCGAGAGGCTTGCAAGGACGTCGGCGATGGCGCCGAACACCGCATTAAAATCGCTGGTGTCGCCGTCGAAGCCGAAGCTCTCGGCCAGGGCGATGAAGGCGTCGTTGGTGGGCGCAAAGACCGTGAACTCTCCGTTCGGATCGTCGAGCACGGTGTCGAGGCCCGCCGCCTCAAGAGCAAGCGTGAGGATCTCGAAGCCCTCGGTCGTGGCGGCGATGTCGGCAATGCTGGGCGTCTCGTTGCCCGGAATGTCGATTGGCAGAAGCACGCGGTCGATCACATGTACGACGCCGTTTGTCGCGGCGATGTCGGGTGTCACGATGCTGGGGTCGAGGAAGTCCGGCTCGAGGTCGACCAGGTTACCGGCGGCGGGCAGGATGCCGGCGGTGCCGGAGAGCGTGGCGACGGCGTCGCTGTTCTCGATGGCGAGCGCCGACTGGGCGCCCGGCGAGACGTGATAGAGCAGGATGTCGGTGATCAGAGGAACGGGGTCGCCGTCTTCGGTCAGCCCTGCAAGCGTTGTTGCAAGGAAGCCTTCGACTGCCGCCGCATCGCTTGTGTCACCGGTGAAGCCAAGGTCAGTGGCCAACTGTCCAAACGCTGCGTTGGTCGGGGCGAACACGGTCAAGTCATCGTCAGGTCCGTCAAGCGCTGCGGTGAGGTCAGCGGTCTCAAGCAACGAAACGAGGATGCTGAAGTCGTCTGAACTGGCGGCGATGCCAGCGATTGTGAGCTCGGGTTCCATTGTTGTAGCCCCTCCTGTTGGGTGTTTGGACAGGGTGTCGCACGCTGCGTGCGCCCGTTATGTAGGCGCACGTGGGAATAAGTCACACAAAAATTAACGGGTGGGGACGAAAGCCGGGTCTGTACCGGGGGAGCCTGCGCCGTCCAGAACCTCCTGGCGTCTGGCCGGATCTTCCGGAAGCGGCAGTCCATGAGACACTGCGAACAGCCCCGTGTATGGCCCTGTGAACAGAACGCGGCCAGTCGCGAGGTTATCCAATCGAGAGGCCGGGTCGAAGCTGTGGCCGAGCCCGGCGACCGCAAAGCCTGGGGCCTTGCTGACCGGATCGAGATATCCCTCGATCAGAAGTTGCTCGAGCGGGCCGGCGGAGCCGAAGAAGCGCCCGGGCTCGATCTGGGTTGCGAACAGCCCGCGTGGGGTCTCTCGCCCGATCACGGTGGCAAAACTGCCAGGCTCGATTGCTTCTTCGGCCGGGAAGGCAACCGTAAGCGGGCCGATTGCTTGTGCACCGTCCAGCGGGCGCTCACCGGCTATCGCCGCGGGAGTGTTCTCCGCCACCGGATCGATGCGGGAGGCGATCACTCGATCCCCCCACCAGAGGCCGGAGACGGCAACGCGTGGCACGGCTGGCACGTCCACATCCGGCTCCGGGACGATCTGGACGCCGAGCACCTGAAACGCTCCGTCGCGACGCACAAGCGGACCGATAAGCGGGTGCGTCAGGCGCACCCGGCGCGCCACCAAACTGCCATCCACTGTCGCGACTTCCGCAGTCACCGAATGGCCGGGCTGGATTGCTGACGGCCCGATTGCCCCAAACGTATCGGAGAGTTCTGCATCCGCTGGCAACAGAACGCGCTGACCGCCCACCTTGATGCTGCCGAGCGCCGTTACGACACCAACGATGCCGGTGCCGCCGATACCCCCTTCGGCCGGGGGGCGCTTTCCATCCGCCAGATCGCCCTGACCAGGCGCACACCCTGCGACAAGCCCCATGCCGAGGCCCGCGAGGATTTGGCGCCGATCAGGTCTGGTCATTGGTCCCACCTTTGTCGTCACCGCCATCCTCACCCGAAACGCCCGGTTCAGGAACCTCTGTCTCCGGCGCGCGGTAAAAATAGACGCCGTAGCGGAACCGCTCCGTCGCGTCTGGGGCATCCATATCCTCTTGCTGGAATGTGAACGCCATCCGGTTGAGTGCCGCAAGCCCCTCGCCGGCTTGGTTCCGCGCTTCCGCCTCAAGCCGATCTATAGAGGTGGTCCGCAAGCGATTGTAGAATACCGCCCGCTCCAGGAACGGAGCCGGGCCGGTGTCGTCCTTGGCCAGCAGGTTCTCGGTCGCCGCCGCGATGTGGTCGCCGACGTTCTGAGCAAAAAACACCACCTGTTGTTCCCCGTCACCCGGGCCAAGGAACGCCTCTTCACTGAGATGCACGACCTCGGTGCCGGGGTCGACGCGGACAAGATCCTGGCGGAGCAGTTCATCGAGCACGGTGCGCGGGCGGACATCCTTGCTGACCGACTCCACAAGAGCGTCGAAGCTTGGACCTTCCGCAGCCTGGCGGGGCAGGGGGAGCGGGTTGCCCTCGGCGTCCACCGTCTCCGGGCTCGCAAGCCAACGCCCGATGACGCTCGCAAGAGCGGTCACCCGAGCCGAGCCCGCCGGGCGCGCCTCCGAAGCCGCCTCGCGGATTGTGCGCACATCCTTGCGATGCACCCCGGTCAGCAGGCTTATGCGGCTGTCGGTCGGGCGCTTGTCGTCAAGGCGGAAGGCGCTGTCCGCCACTTCCACATACACCTCTTTGAGCAGACGATAGACAGCGGGCGCCGTCACGCCTTGCGCGATCATCGCCTTGACCAACGGCCGCAGCAACCCACGCAACACGCGCAAGAACGGACTGCCCGGCGGAGAGGGATCGTGAGACGTCATGCAGGGGACATACGCGCGCTCTGCGGAAAATCCACCCACGCGGTCAAAATAGGCGGGATCGTCTGAGCCCATCTCACCTCTTTGCGGGCCGTGCTGTGCGTGCTAAGGCGCGGGCGCAATCGCAGAGGGCCCCGCGTGGGTCCACCCCTAGGCATATCAGACGCTTCTGAGAGGACCCGAGCATGGCCGTCACCCGTACCTTTTCGATCATCAAACCCGATGCGACCAACCGCAACCTGACCGGCAAGATCAACGCGATGTTCGAGGATGCCGGCCTGCGCATCGTCGCGCAGAAGCGCATCCACATGACCAAAGAGCAGGCGGGCAAGTTCTACGAGGTCCACAAGGAGCGCCCGTTCTATGACGAGCTCTGCACCTTCATGTGCTCGGCGCCCGTGGTGGTGCAGGTGCTGGAGGGCGAAGATGCCGTCGCGAAAAACCGCGAAGTGATGGGGGCGACCAACCCTGCCGATGCGGACGAAGGCACGGTCCGCAAAGCCTTCGCCCTTTCGATCGGGGAGAACTCGGTCCACGGCTCCGACAGTGAGGAAAATGCCGCGATCGAGATCGCCTATTTCTTCTCGGGCACAGAGATCGTCGGCTGAGCCCCGCGACACCGCGAGCAACCCTGGGCGCGGAGGACCAACCGAGGATCTGTTAGTTTCGCCGAACTGTTTGCCGATTGACCGGCCGCTTCCTCGGAGATCTTCCATGCGTTCGCTTATGACATTCCTGGCCGCCGCGGGTCTCGTAGGCGGCCTCGTGCTTCCGGCGCTCAGCGATCCTGCGCCGAAGGCCACGCCCACCTTGGCCGAACGGGCAATCGCCCTCGACGATCTTGATGCGGTCGCGCGGCTCACTGCACTGTCCTTCATCGAACAGCCCCTGGACGCGCTTGCCGAGACGATGCCGCCGCTGGCCGAGGCCTGGGCCGCTACAGCGCCGAAGCATTTCTCGGCCGAGCTGATCTACAGTGACTATGTGGCCATCGTCGCCGCCCTCGACGCGTCGGTTCTCACCTCGGTGATTGCCTTTGGGGAGAGCGATCTCGGCCGCCGGCTGCATGCGGCGGAAATGGCGATGATCGATCCGGAAGAGGCGGTGGATCTTCTCCAGATCGGGACCAAAGCGGTCGCCCGTCTCGAGACGGTCAATCCCCGGCGCCTCGAGCAGGTCCACGCGATCATGGATGCAATCCAGATGGTGGAGACGAACGCCGTTGCGCTCAGCCGGTTCAACGAGGCCATGACCGCGGGCATGTTGATCGCCCTCGACCGGCCAGTTCCGGTCGACGACGAGGAGCTTGCGCGGATGTGCGCCTGTCTCGAGGAGCAGCTTCGGCCGGCCCTTGCCTCGGCCTTCGAAAGCATGATGACGGCCGCCTATATCGGCTTCACCGAGGCCGAGTTGGTGCGCTATCTCGACCACCTCCGGTCGCCGCAGGGCCAGGCCTATATCGGCGGGATTGCCGGGGGCAGCACATCGGCGCTGGTGCGGCGGGCCGAGGCCGTTGATCAAGACCTCGCCCGGAAGCTTACCAAGGAAGATCTCTGAGCGGCGCCGGACCTCACAGGAACCTGATCGATCCGTGCGGTCGGCTCTGGCATGGTGCCGCCGAAACTTAGAAGGGAGGCGGTCATGCGGCATTGGATCATGGGACTTGTGCTTGTGGGGGGCATTGCGGCAGCGCACCCGGCGCCGGCGTGTGGAGCGGACACGGACTGCGTTCTCGACATTGGCGGGACCGAGCGGACCTATCGCATCCGCTTGCCTCAAACCCCTTCAGCGGCGCCCATGGGGGCGATCCTCTACGCCCATGGCTACAAAGGCAGTGCCGCTGGGGCCATGCGCAACAAGGCGCTCGAGGCGTTGGCCGGTGAGCTTGGCATTGCGTTCGTTGCTGCGAAGTCGTTCGGCGACGATTGGATGATTCCCGGCGTGCCGTCTCACACCCGCAACGGGGTTTCGCCCGATGGCTCCGAGGAACTTGCCTATTTCGATGCGCTGGTGGCAGACATCACCGGGCGGTTCGGTATCGATCCGGATCGTATTCTCATGACCGGCTTTTCGGCGGGGGGCATGGTGACGTGGACGCTGGCCTGTCATCGGGGCGGCATGTTTGCTGGGTTCGCGCCCATTGCCGGCACCTTCTGGCGCCCGGTTCCCGAGACCTGCACGAGCCCGGTCACGAGCCTTGTTCACATCCACGGTACCGAGGACCGCATCGTACCGCTCGGCGGTCGCCCGATCGCGCAGACCCATCAGGGCGACGTCCCCCGGGCACTGGCGATGTATCGGGACTATGGCGGCTTCGGCGAGGCAGCTCGCGAACAGCGGGGCGATCTCGACTGTGAGATGCGGGAGAACGCGGACGGCGCGGTGCTCGACTATTGCGCTTTTGTCGGCGGGCATTCCTTCCGGACGGCCCATCTCCGCATGGCCTGGGAGCGTCTCATGGGGCCGAGCGGGAGCTGACGGCCCGTCGAGAGTAAGGGCGCGCCGCTGCGAGCGCGCCCCCGTCTGGATCAGTCGATGACCAGATCCCCGAGATAGGGGAAGTTCATCGCGTTCACGACATCTTCGATGTGCACACCTTTGCGCGAGGCCCAGGCGAGGTCCTGCCAGTGGAAGGGCACGAAGGCCGCGTCGTCATAGAGGATCTTTTCGATCTCCTGCAGCATATCGGCACGGACGGTGTCGTCGGTCTCGGTCAGGCTCGCCTCCGTCAGCTCGTCGACCTTGGCGTTCGAATAGTTGCCCGAGTTGTATTGCCCGCGGCCGGTGTCCGTGTTCGGGGTCATTGTCAGGAACTCATAGAAATTGGCCGAGTCCTCGGTGTCCGAGTGCCAGCCGATCATCATGATGTCCGCCGCCCGCTCATCGAATTTTGGCCAGTACTGCGCCTTTGGCATGGTCGTGAGGTCGACGTTGATGCCGATCCTGGCGAGCATCGCAGCCGAGGCCTCGCAGATCTTGAAGTCGTTCACATAGCGGTTGTTCGGGCACATCATGCTGACGCTCAGGCCCTCGCTGAGGCCTGCTTCGTCCATCAGCGCCTTCGCTTTGGCGAGGTCATAGCGCGGGGTCAGCGCCTTGTTATAGCCGAGATAGCCCGCCGGGCTTTTCTGGGCCGCAACAGTGCCGAAGCCCTTCATGATCTTCTTCACGATGCCGTCGTTGTTGATGGCGTGCACGATGGCCTGGCGGACACGCACATCCTTGAAGGCGGCAACCCGCTCCTGGTTGAGCTGGAGCGTGATGATCCGGGTGCCCGTCATGGTCACGAGGTTGGTGTCTGGATCCGCGTCAATGCGCTCGAGATCCGTGGGCGGCACCGGCGCGATGAAGTCCACATCGCCAGCCAGCAGGGCCGCAACCCGGGTCGGTGCCTCCTTGATCGGCGTCATGACGATCTCGGTCACGTTGCCTTTGCTCTCGCTGTCCCAATAGGTGGGATTGCGCTTGAAGACGACCTTCACACCCTGTTCGCGGCTCTCCACAGTGAACGGCCCGGTGCCCGAGAGGTTGGTGGAGGCGAAGCTGTCGCCGTGTTTGATGATCTCCGCCTTGCCGCGATAGAACTCGCTGTCCATTGGAAAGACGTAAGTGGCGGTGTGCAGCACGAGCGGGCTCGCGCCTTCGGTCTTCAGTTCGACGGTGTAGTCGTCGACAGCGGCCATCGAGGCCCACTGCGAGAAGATCCCCTTGAAATCGGCGGAGGTCTTCAGGCGATCAAAGGTCCAGACCACGTCCCTTGCGGTCATCTCGCGGCCCGAGTGGAACTTGACACCCTGGCGGAGCGAGAACCGCATGGTCTCAGCGTCGACGCGCTCCCAGCTTGTGGCCAGGCGCGGCTCGAAGCCGAGGTCCTGGGTCCAGCGGACCAGCGGGTCAAAGACCATATGGCTGAGTTGGAGCGTGCCGCCCGAGAGCTGCTCATGCGGATCGAGCGACACCGGATCGGCATCATAGGCAAGGCGCAAAACGCGCGCATCCGCAGGGCCCGCAACGGCGAGGCCCGCCAGGAGCGCTGCGGCCGCGAGGGCCTTGAGAGGGCGGAATAAGACCATGGAAGTCTCCCAGTGCTGTGCTTGATCATGTGTTGGTGGGGCGTCTTGGTTGAGGCGCCAAACGAGAGCGTCGGCCCAGTCTCCCGGAGTGTCAAGCGCGGGAGGGGCAGACCTAGCGCCGCAGTCCGGGATTTGTGCGGCTGCATTGCCTGTGGGCGCAGGGATGGATAAGTGAGCATGCCATGGTGCAGGGGATGGCATGACAAATGCGGTCGAGAGTGACGGACGCGTGGCGGAGGCGGAGCGACCGGGGCGGTCCACACTTGGCGGTGCCGCCGTGCGTTGGCTGGTTTGGCCTGCCTGGGTGATCGCGGCCCTGATCGCCGCACCCACCCTCAGTGTGGTCCTGACCGCGATTGCGGGCGATCTCGAGACCTGGAACGCCCTCTCCGGCACGGTGCTGCCCCGCTATGCCCAAACAACGTTTTGGCTGGTGCTGATCGTAGCGATTGGGAGCGCGGTGCTCGGGACAACTGCCGCTTGGCTGGTGACGGCGTGCCGGTTCCCGGGGCGCGGCATCTTCGAGGTGGCGCTGGCGCTGCCGCTGGCGTTCCCCGCATACGTCTTGGCCTACGCCTATACGGATCTGCTGGACCATCCCGGACCAGTGCAGACAGTGCTGCGTTCCGTGATGGGGTGGGGACCGCGGGACTATTGGTTCCCCGAGATCCGGTCTCTCGGCGGTGCGGCCTTGATGCTCACGCTGGTTCTCTACCCTTACGTCTATCTTCTTGCACGTGCGGCGTTTTTGCAGGGCTGTCCGACGGCGACACATGTGGCGCGCACCCTCGGACACGGGCCGTGGACGGCGTTCTTCCGCGTCTCTCTGCCCATGGCGCGTCCCGCGATCGTCGGCGGCGTCGCGCTGGTGATGATGGAAACCATCGCAGACTTCGGGACCGTCGCTCATTTCGGGGTGCAGACCTTCGCAACGGGGATCTACCGGGCTTGGTTTTCGATGGGAGATCGCGCGGCGGCGGCCCAGCTCTCGGCGGTTTTGCTGATCGTTGCGGGCACGTTCGCGGCGCTCGAGCGGGCGCAGAGGGGGGCCGCGCTGCGCCACCAGGCGAGCCGGCGCTACGAGGCATTGCCAGCGGCGGAGCTCACGGGATGGAGTGCTGCCGGCGCGGTGATCCTATGTGCGCTGCCGGTGCTCCTCGGCGTCGTGATCCCGGTTGTGATGCTCGGGCTGATGGCCGTCGACAGCGGGCAGAACCCGTTCGAGCGGCGCTATCTCGCCTTTGCCACCAACTCTCTGACGCTCGCCGGGAGCGCTGCTGCCATCACCGTGGTCGCCGCCCTGCTGATCGGTTATGCCGAGCGCCTGTCGCCGGGCAGGCTCGCGCGCATCGCGTCGTTGTTGGCGGGACTGGGGTATGCGATCCCGGGCAGCGTGATTGCGGTCGGTCTGCTGGTCCCGCTCGCGGCCTTCGACAACGGCCTCGATGCGTTCATGTGGGAACGCTTCGGAATCTCGACCGGGCTACTGCTGACGGGCACCATTGCGGCGCTGCTGGCGGCCTATTCCGTGCGGTTCATGGCGGTGGCACTCAACTCGGTCGAGGCGGGGCTCACCACCATCCGGCCGGCGATGGATCACGCCTCCCGCACATTGGGGCACGGACCGGCTTCGACGCTGGCCCGGGTCCACGCACCGCTGCTGCGCGGCTCTCTGCTGACGGCCGCGCTGATCGTTTTTGTCGATGTGATGAAAGAGCTTCCGGCCACGCTCATCATGCGGCCGTTCAACTTTGACACCCTTGCGGTCCAGGCCTATCGGCTCGCGGCGGATGAGCGGTTGACCCAGGCCGCCGTGCCGTCGCTTGTGATCGTGGCCTTTGGGACACTGCCGGTACTGATGCTCGCCCGGGAGATCCGCCGCTCCCGCCCGGGGCACGCGCGGGGGTAGAGGGCGCGGGATCAGACCCGCGCCATCCGGAGCTCTTCGTAGCGGTCCATAAGCTCCTGGAATTTGACAACAAAGCGCCGCTTCTCGTGCCAGTCCTTCCGGGCTTGATCGGCCGTGTGCGTGATTGTCCGGTTCAGGCGCTGAGCCTCAGACGGATCAGTCTTCTCGCAGCGTGCCAGCTCCTTCTGGGCCTTCACGATCGTCATCGCCCGGTCCTTCCAGCTCAGATACGCCATCCGGTGCGCTTTGCGGTTCTCGCGGGCCTCATTGATCAATGCCGTATAGGCCTCGCCCGGCAGCGCGTAGCAGAAAGTCAGGTAGTTTTTGTGCTTGCGATCAAGCGTCTGAAAGGCCTCCGCCTCACGGTTCAGGAAGGGCGTGTAATCGGGGTGCGGGCGGATCGGTGCCTTGCCGCGCTCGGTGACCCGGCCAAGGGCCACCATTACGGCTGGGGTGGCGATGCCGTCCGCCCGCAATCCCGCCTTCTTCTGAAATTTCTTGAGCGCATCGGCGGTGGCTTCGTCGAAGGTGCCGGTTGCCTTGAAACGCCCGGAAATGCCTGCGGATCCAAGCGCATATTGGAGCGATTTCACCGCTTTGCCTTTTGCGCCGATTTGAAATGCCGTCATCACTATCTCCATCTCAAAGGACCCCGCTCCAGTGCGGCGTCTGAGAAGAAGATGGCGGTGGCGCGTTTCGGGGGAATGTCAGTCGCGGTGCCAAAAAGTTGCGATTGTTTCACCGAGATCTCAGACGGTCTTCATAGGGAAGCCGGCCGGATGGGGGGGATCCGGCCGGCCCTAACGCCCAAAAAACTAAGGGGGCGTTAGCTCATTTGTAACCGACACTGTCGTATACCAGCTGCGCCTTTGCCTGGTTCTCGCCGAACACTGACAGGTTGATGTCGTCCGCGCGGAAAAGGCCCAGCTTAGCCACGGGTGCACCAAGGGCGACCCCAGGGACAGCCGGGTACTCGTTGTTGCCGTTGGAGAAGTACTCCTGCGCCTGCTCGCTGGCAAGATATTCTAGGAATTTGGTCGCATTCTCCCGGTTCGGAGCATGCGCAGCCACGGCGCCCGCCGAGACGTTCACATGCGCGCCGGTGGTCGACTGGTTCGGGAACACCCAGCCGATGCTGTCGATCTCGGCGGTCAGGCCCTTTACGTCTTTTGCGAGGCCACGGGCATAGTAGTAGGTGTTTGAGACCACGATCTCACACTCGCCGGAGATGATCGCGCGGAGCTGGTCTGTGTCGCCGCCTTGCGGGTCACGGGCGCGGTTGGCATAGACGCCCTCGGCCCAGGATTTCGCGGCGGCTTCCCCTTCATGATCGATCATGGAGGCCATCAACGACAACATGTAGATGTTTGAGGCCGAGCGGGTGCAAACTTGGCCTTTGTATTTCGGGTCTGCGAGGTCCGCATAGGTCAGCGGCGGCTCGCTCACATCGGCCTTGTCATAGAAGATGATCCGCGCGCGCTGGGAGAAGCCGTACCACAGCCCGTCCGGGTGGCGCAGATAGGATGGGATGCGCTGGTCGAGCACAGCGCTCTCGACGGGCGAAAGCAGGCCCGCTTCGGCCGCGCGCCAGATCCGGCCCGCATCCACCGTCAGCAGCACGTCGGCGGGAGAGTTCCGCCCCTCGGCCTTCATGCGCTCGATCAGGGCGTCGGCCTTGCCCTCAATGCGGTTGATGGTGATGCCGGTCTGCGCCTCGAAGTCCGAGTACAAACGCTCATCGGTGTCATAGTGGCGCGAGGAATAGAGGTTCAGTTCGCCGGCCGCGAGGGCCGGGGAGACGGCGAAGGCCGCAATTGCAGCGGCGATAAGAGAACTGCGGATCATCTGTCACTCCGGTGGTTTGTGCGGCCCACCAAGCGTTTGGGCCAATTCCGACTTGGATGGTCGGGTACTAGCAGCGCATACCTGATCGTTCAAGTCGGAAAAGGATGCTATCTCTCACCGAGCATCGGGTGGCTGCGCTCGATCCGGTAACGTCCCCGGCCGATGCGCTCTAAGACGCCTTGTTTTGCCTTTTGATACAACATCTTGGCGACAACCTCCGGGGTGGCGGGAATGCCGAGCCGCTTGAGGTGGCGCATCACCTCGCCATTGGTCACCTGGCCGCGGTAGTGCGTCGCCAGCATTCGGAGCAGCACATAGCCGGCGCGGTGGGCGGGTTCCTGGGCCCGGTGGAGCTGCTGTTCTTCGAGACGGTTGCGGTTCAGACGGATCCGCCGCGACAGCCGCTCGCCTTGGGGCAAACAGTTGATCAACCGGTTGGCGGAGTTGCGCAAATCCAGCAGCCGGGTCTCGGCTGCGCTGAGTTCGGTGACCAGCTCTCCTTTCCAGTGCAGCGCCTTTTCCATCTGGCGCAGGACGGCATCGACCGCCGGCTCGAGGGGCTCGGGCATCCCTGTCTCCATGTGTGTGAGGTGCGATAGGGGACTGCGACATCCCCGGGCGATATTGGGAGGATATCAGCGATATTGGTAAAATTTGATTAAAGCCTCGGTGGCGGACAAGGGTCGGCCCGGTTCACTCGGCGGCTTGAGGCTCCGGCAGGGGCGTCGCTTTGCGCGCGGGCAGGCGAATTTCGAACGCGGTGCCCTCGGTCGTCGAACGCACCAGGCGCAGCTCACCGCCATGGGCGCGGACAAGGTCATGGGCGATCGAGAGGCCAAGGCCGGTGCCCCCGCGTCGCGCTCCTCCCTGGAACGGCTTGAAGAGATGCTCGAGCGCACGCGCCGGCAGGCCGGGTCCGGTGTCGGTGACGGTGATGCAAGAGGCGCCGTCGCCCGCCTTCACGCCCACGGTGATTTCCCCGGGGCGGCCGGTCTCCGCGATGGCCTCCGAGGCGTTGCGCATGAGGTTGGAGAGCACGCGGTAGAGCTGCTCGGGATCGGCCGGGACCGTGTGCCCGGGGGGCACCTCGATGCGGCAGGCGACGGGACGGCTGGTCTCGGTGAGGCCCAGGGTCTCGGCAACCTCGGTGAGCAGGGTGGGCAGGGCCACCTGGCGAAGCTCGGGCTCCGTTTCCTCCGCGCGGCCATAGTTTAGTGTGCGCTGGCAGAGGCTGATGGCGCGGTCGAGGGTCGAGAGCATCTTCGGCATCACACGGGCGACGGTGGGGTCGGAGGACATCTCCAGCCGGTCGACCAGGAGCTGTTGGGCCGCGAGCATGTTGCGCAGGTCGTGCGAGATCTTGGCCAGCGCCTCGCCGAGGGAGGCTAGGCGCGCCCGCTCCTTGAAGGCGCGGGCGACGGTGCCCTCCATCTTGGCCAGCGCGTGCTCCGCGTCGGCCACTTCGCCGATGCGCGCCTTCGGTACTATGATGCGGCCGGGGTCCTCGGGGTCTTCCTGGAAGCCGCGGAGGTTGTCGATGACCCGCTGCATCGGCGAGACCACGAGGCGCCGGATCGCGATGAACACAACGGCGGCGGTCAGGAGCGAGATGATCAGCGAGAGGCGCAGGATGCGCAGGCCGTAATCCACCATCGCATCGCGCAAGGGTCCGGCATCGAGCGTGACCTCGAGCGCCTCGGAGCCCTGCTGCGGTACGCCGATCACCCGGATATGCGCCTCGCCGGGCGGGGTGGCGAGCCGGGCGAGCGCATCGACGATCAGCTCGACAATCATGGTGTTGCGCAGATCAAAGCTCGCCTCGATGGGCGGTGGCGGATCGGGGGCCAGCATCAGCGCGCGGGCGCCGTCGCGGTGGAGCACGACGTTCAGCACTTCGGCTTGGTCCAGAAGCGCGCGCTCCACCGAGGGGTCCATCATCTCATCCGGCGCGCCGAGAAGGGCCAGCGCAGCCAATTCCGCCCGCTCAAGGCGCTCTGTGAGGTAGTCGGCACGGAACCGGGCGACCGAGGGGATGAAGATCACCACCTCCACCAGCATCACGATCAGGACGGTGACGACCAGCAGCCGACCCGACAGACCGCGCAGAAAGGCCATCTCCGTCTCCTGCTGCTTGTTGTCCCGGTTGCGCACATTTAGGGGTGAGAGACCGCTCGCGGCAAGCGGTGGCCGTCGGCAAGGCGATCACGTTATCACAAAACAGAGATGGAGAAGCAGAGATCGGTGCCCCACATTGTCGCTCAGAGCGCCGCGACATCCGGCCCGCGTGTGGCAGCGTCCGGCTCGCGGCGCGGGGCACCCTCGCGGCGGCTCAACAAGGCCCCGGTGCCACGGGCGGGACGATGCAGACCGCCGCGGGCGCCCGGTCGCAAGGGGCGCACCGGTGGGCGCGGCGCGTGGAGAGGAGCGTCAGCGACGCCTTCTCTGCCTCAGCCGAGGCGTGCCAGCAGCCGGATCACCCGCCGGACCATGGCGCTCTCGAAGAGCCGCGGCGAGAAACAGGCCGACGCCGCCCGTTTCGAGACCTCGCCGAGCGTCGGATAGGCGGCCACATGGCCCGCGATGTCCTTGATCGTCATGCCCTTGGAGAGTGCTAGCGCCCAGGGCTGGATCAGATCGCCCGCATGGGGGCCGGCGATGCTTGCGCCCAGGATGCGCCCGCCGCGGCCGAGCACCACCTTCGCCAGCCCGTCGGAGAGCCGCTCTGCATGGCCGCGGTCGGTCTCGGACAGGGCCGCCGTCACCACTTCGACCCGGTCGCCATGCTCGGCGCGCGCCTCTGCCTCCGTCAGGCCGATCTGCGCGATCTCCGGATCGGTGTAGGTGACCTTGGGGATATGATCCGTCCGGTTCTTCACCGGCAGCCGGAAGAGCGCCGAGCGCACCACCAGCCCCGCCTGATACCCGGCCACATGGGTGAATTGGAGCCCGCCGGCCGCGTCCCCGATTGCGTAGACCTTGCGGTTGCTGCTCGAGCGCAAAGCCGCATCGACCGTCACCCCGCGCTTGTCATAGGCGATGCCCGCCGCATCGAGGCCAAGGCGCTCGAGGCTCGGGCGCCTTCCCGTGGCCACCAGAAGATGGCTGCCGGTGACGCTGCTGCCGTCCGCGAGCGCAAGGGTCACCGTCTCGTCCCCGCTCGTGACCTCGGTCGCCGCGAGCCCGGTGCGCAGGGCGACCCCCTCGGCCTCCAGGCGCCGGATTGCCACCGCAGCCACCTCGGGCTCGGCGGCCGCCAAAGGCGTGGCCGCTTCGATCACCGTGACGTCTGCGCCCAGCCGGCGGTGCGCCTGCGCCATCTCCATACCGATCGGACCGCCGCCCAGGATCAGCAGATGCGTGGGCAGGGTGCGGTTCTCCCATAGCGTCTCGTTGGTGAGATAGGGCGCGTCCGCCAGCCCCGGGATCGGCGGCACGAAGGCGTTCGATCCGGTCGCGATCACAAATCGCCGCGCGCGGATGCGCTGTCCGCCGGCCTCGACCTCCTCGGCGCCGGTGAAGCGGGCCCAGTCGCGGATCACGGTGCAGCCGAGGCCCTCGAAACGCTCCTGGCTGTCATGGGGGGCGATGGCAGCGATGGTCTCGTGCACATGGCCCATCGCGGCGGCATAGTCGACCTCGGGCTCCACCGGGGTCACGCCGAAGGGCGCACCGTCGCGCATGGCCTGGGCGTGCTTTGCCGCGGCGATCAGCGCCTTTGAGGGCACGCAGCCATAGTTCAGACAGTCGCCCCCCATCTCGCCGCCCTCGATCAGCACCACCGAGGCGCCCATCTGAACGGCTCCTGCGGCCACCGAGAGCCCGCCGGAGCCCGCGCCGATGATGCAGAGATCGGGGCAGAGAGCGCCGTTCTTGACCGGAACGGGGGTTGGGGAGAGTGCCATGGGTCAGCCTTGACGGATGAGGCCGAGGCGCTTCAGCACCAGCGGCAGGGCGGCGAGCAGCGCAAGGCCGAGGAGCGGGCCCAGCACGTGCCACTCGAAGATGATGCCGAGATCGGGGCGCTCTCCGCGGGCCAATTGCGCGCCGAGCCCGGCACCGACCGAGATGTAGACGAGGGTGCCGGGGATGATCCCGAGAAAGGTCGTCCACATGAACGTCGAGAGCCGCGCGCCGAGGAAGGCTGGCGCAAGATTGGCCACGAAGAAGGGCACAGCGGGGACGAGGCGCATGATCAGGAGAAAGCTGATCTCGCCGTCGCGGAAGCCCGATTCGAGCCGGGTCACCCAGCCGCCTGCACGGGCCCGCAGCCAATCCCCAATCGCCGTTCGGGCCGCGAGGAAGATGAGCGTCGCACCGAGCGTCGCCGCGGCGACGACGATCGCGGTCCCGGCGGCGGTGCCGAACAGGAAGCCGCCGAGCAGCGTCAGCCAGACCGCGCCGGGGACCGAGAACGCAACCACGAGCACGTAGATTGCGAAATAGGTGGCCGCGGCCAACGCCCAGTTGCCGTCGCGCCAGGCGAGCAGGGCCTCGTAGTTCCGCTCAAGTGCCTCGAAACTCAGCTGGTCGCCGAACAGCCAGATCGAGACCGCAGCGCCGAGCGCAATGGCGCCAAGCGGCAGCAGGCGCAGCAGGCGGTCAGTCGGCTTTGTCGGTTCGGTCACGGATCCCTCGCGGAGGGCTTCGGGGCTGGTCGGCATCGGCGCGGTGATGTCGGCGGTCATGGGTGCGGTCTCCAGAGATCGGGATGCGCCAGAGATGGGGGTGGGTCAATCGAAACCAATCGCTCTCACGCGGTCTTGAGCGGGATGTGTACGGGGCCGCGGTGTCTCAAAGCGCCGCGTCCAGCGTTGCACCGGTTGCGCGGTCAGGCCCGCGGCGGGCTGCATCCAGCGCGCGCGTGGCACCGGTCTCGGGCGGCATCGTCATGCCAGCAGCCAGAGGCTGTGCCGCGTGTGCCGGATGCGTTGACTTATGCGGTCCGCAAGAGTAGGCAGCGCGTCTGGATTGTAGATCGGCCCCGCAAGAGCGGTTGGCCTGCGCGGCAGGGAGCGCTCCCGGGCCTGCGCATCTGACAGGAGACCGCCGCGATGAAACGCACTTTTCAGCCGAGCCGGCTCGTTCGCAAACGCCGTCACGGGTTCCGCTCCCGGATGGCCACCAAGAACGGCCGCAAGGTGATCAACCGCCGCCGGGCGCAGGGGCGCAAGCGTCTCTCGGCCTGAGGCGCTGGCGGTGACCGATCCCGCCGGACCTCCCAAGATACCGTCTTTGCCGGAGACGATCCGTCTGCGCCGGGATTTCCTGGCGGCAGCGCGTGCGCACAAATGGGTCGCACCAGGCGTTATCCTGCAAGGTCGCGACCGCGGGGATGCAGATCTCCCGCGGGTCGGCTTCACCTGCTCCAAGAAGATCGGCAACGCCGTCACGCGCAACCGAGCCAAGCGCCGGCTGCGCGAGGCGGCACGCGCCGGGCTGGCGGGCGAGGCGCGCGCGGGCTGGGATTATGTGCTGATCGGGCGGCCGGGGGCGACCGTAGCGCGCGCCTTTTCGGCGCTGGTCGGGGATGTGGCATCGGCGCTCGACCGGGTGCATCGTCCGAAGCCGGCCAAACCGCATCGCGAGGGCAGGGCATGAGTCCGCTTGCCTGGGTGATCGCCCTGCCGGTCAGAGCCTATCGCCTGGTGCTGAGCCCTTGGGTGGGGATGCACTGCCGGTTCCAGCCCACCTGCTCGGCCTATGCGCTGGAAGCGCTGGAACGGCACGGAGCGATCCGCGGCACCTGGCTGACAATCCGACGCATTGCCCGGTGTCATCCGGCCGGCGGTTCGGGCTATGACCCCGTGCCGCCCGACCCTGTGCCACCCCGGACCAAGCGTCAGTAACCCGCAGAGCCGTACCGCACACGCTCGAAGCGCCGCGCGGCGAGGTCCTCGGGTGAGATCAGGAAGCTCGCGCAGCCGATGTCGCCGGCGAACATGAAGGTTTCGTCCTCGCCATTGCCGACCTGGAGCAGCACCACGTCGTCTTCCCCCGCCTCACTGTCTTGCACGCTGTGGGGCCACCCTCCGACCCAGACGGGCGGCAGTGTCTCGCCGGCGCGTTTGCGGAAGTCCCGGGGGCGGAAGGGAGCGAGGGCGCCGAGTTCCGCGTCTGCGAAGGCACAGATCGCGGGCAGTTCGTATCCCGGTTCCATCGTGGCCCGCGAGAAACTCAGGGCCGCACCATCCTGATAGACGGTGCCCGCAAGCGGATCGTCGTCGTCGTAGTCGATATCGGGGTCGCCGCCAACGAGCGGTGTGCCCTCATCCCCCTCCTCGTCCAGCGCCGGCTGGGGCGCAAGCACGCCTGGTCCGGGAGCCGGGTGCCATTCAACAACAAACCCATTTCCGTGCGGCTGGTCCTCGCCGAACACAATCGCTTCGGTGGAAATGAAGATCTTAACGATGCCCTCGGCCGGGAAGCCGTCGAGCGGGGTCATCTCGGTGAAGTTGATCCGGGCGAGGTGCATCATGGGAAAGCCGCGATGATCCATGGGCCACGGCGTCTCCGCCGAGGGGCGCCAGGCCGGCCCGCCAATGGCGCTGGCAAGCGGGCTTGCAGCGCGGCGCTGACCCACCGCCGTGACCGAAGCCGGCCTGGCATGGGTGGCGCGAAGGGTTTTGAGACGCTCTGCCGCGTCCGCACTCAACTGGCTCCAAATGCTGTCATTCGTCATCACGAATCCCTTTCTCGAATGGCCTGACGCCGGTATAGCAGCCTCATGTTGGATGCGACCGATGATCAGATCCTCGAGCGGCTTTATGCCGGGGCGCCGGAGAGCCTGGAGTTCCGCAAGCTCCGCAAGCGCCTGATCCGTGAGACGCGCGAGGCGCTGGCGGCCTATGCCATGCTGCCGGAGCCTCGCGCCGATGGGACGCGGCCGCGCTGGCTGGTGTGCCTCTCCGGCGGCAAAGACAGCTACACGCTGCTGGCGGTGCTGTTGGAGCTGCGCTGGCGGGGGCTTTTGCCGGTCGATCTGCTGGCCTGCAATCTCGATCAGGGCCAGCCCGGGTTCCCCTCGACCGTGCTGCCGGACTGGCTGACGGCGCTTGGGGTGCCGCACCGGATCGAGACGCGCGACACCTATTCGGTGGTGACGGATAAGGTGCCCGAGGGGCGGACCTACTGTGCGCTGTGCTCGCGGCTCCGGCGCGGCCATCTCTACCGGGTGGCGCGGGAGGAGGGCTGCGAGGCGGTGGTGCTCGGGCATCACCGGGACGACATCCTCGAGACGTTCATGCTGAACCTCTTCCACCAGGGGCGGGTCGCGGCGATGCCGCCAAAACTGCTGAACGAAGAGGGCGATGTGCTGGTGCTGCGGCCCTTGGCCCATGTGGCGGAGGCGGATTGTGCGAAGTTTGCGGCTGCGATGGGGTTCCCGATCATCCCTTGCGATCTCTGCGGCTCTCAGGACGGGCTGCAGCGGGCGCAAGTGAAGGCGATGCTCGACGAGTGGGAACGGCGGAGCCCCGGCAGGCGGGCTGTGATGTTCAAAGCGCTGACCAATGTGCGGGCCAGCCAGATGCCGGACCCGGCGCTGTTCGATTTCGCCGCACTGGCCGTGGGGCCCAAGCGGTGACCGAGCGGCGCCATGGCGGTCCGAGTGTCGAGGAACGCCAGGCCAGGGAGGCCGAAGAGGCGCGCCGGCGGCTTGAGCGCCTGCACGAGGACCGGGAGTCGGATCCGCATAGCCCTGCCCGGCAGGCCAGGCCGTCCGATTGGATGACCGCCTGGGCACGGAATGCGTTCGATCCGCGGCGTTCGGCGCTCTCTCGTCTTCTCTATCTCGCGTCGGCGCTGGCGTTTCTCGCCTGGATTGCGCTGCAGGTCTTCCGCGACATGCCCTGAAGGCGTCGCTGACGCTCCTCTCCATGCGCCGCGTCGGGCGTCGCGCGCCTTGCATCCGGGCACTCGCGGCGCGCTGCAGCCGGTGCGCCTGTGGCACCAGCGGCTGAAGGCCAGGGTGCGCCTTGGGCAACAGAGCCCAAATCAATCTAGGGGGAACTTTGGTCGCCGCCGGAGACCCGTGCAGCTAGCGCGCGGGTTCAATACGCCGCGGGCATGACGGTGCCAGGGGCGCGCGGGTTGACGCGGCGCTCTGAGAGGAACGGCAGCGACGTTGGACTGCCCCCGTTGAGTGGTCCAGTTCGGTTGTTAGTGCATGACTGGTCTGTGGTCGACCGGGATGATCGTTTCTGGCGCGGGCGGACGGTATCCGAGGGCGCTGTGGGGTCGTTCGGTGTTGTCGTGGCGGCGCCGCTGCTCGATCAGGGACCCGAGGATCAGGAAACGCT
>JBCBYB010000051.1:0-25576 GCA_039816045.1 Pseudomonadota bacterium | reverse complement strand
TGTCTCTTTCTCGGCATGGATCCTCCTCGTCGGCCGAACCGACATTACGGGTGGATCCGTTTCAGGGGGGAGGGCCAAGAGGCGGCAGTGTTCGCAGAGTGTGAACGGGCTCTAAATTTATCTTAGCACGTGCCACGAATGGCCGGAACCGAGAGAGCGTCAGCAGCATCGGCACCACTAACGGATGCCCGCAAAGGGCCGTTCACGGCAATCTGTCAAAAGAAGTTCGCTGTTCACCTCAACCTTCCGGGAATGGCTCCAGCACTCGCGCCAGCGTCACCTCGGGCTCCTGCTTCCCCTCCAGGGTCGCCTTGACTATGTCGGGCGCAAGAAGAGTGAGGCGCAGGACGCAGGTCATGTAGGACGGTGCGATACCCTCTCGCACGGCAAGTACGGCGATGGTGGCAAAATCGCCTGACACCAGTCTACGTTTGCACCGGGAGCCGCGCGCGAGCGCCTTGACCCTCTTATTGTCGGTTCGTCGCGGCTGCGGGTTGCTATAGCTCCCTTGTCCCGCCCAACACGAAAAATATGTGGGCTCCAATGAGGGGTAACATTTCCAACAGGGGCATTTTTCAATCTATGTTCAATGGTTTAAATTGAGCGTCTGGCGGAGAGACAGGGATTCGAACCCTGGGTACCCTCGCGGGTACAACGGTTTTCGAGACCGCCCCGTTCGACCACTCCGGCACCTCTCCGCATGCTCAGGCCGAGCGCGGCGGACGCTAGTCAGTCCAGGGCGCATGCGCAAGGGGAAATCGCCAGATTTCGACATCGTCAGCGCGACCGGATCTTGACAGAACCGACGGCCCAATAGATAGAGGCGTCTCGCTCACGACATTGCCGTCTGAGCACGTCCCCTTTTTTGGGGGAGCGCTGTCCGGGGCGCGGCACAAGCCGCACAAAGTGCCATACTTGCGACCATTCGGGTCGGACATGGCCGCCGAAGGGCGCGGAAACTGAAGGATGACACAATGTACGCAGTCATAAAGACTGGCGGGAAGCAGTATCGCGTGACCGCTGGCGACGAACTCACCATCGAGCGGCTTGCCGCCGATCCGGGCGAGACCGTTCAATTCAACGATGTGCTGATGCTGGGCGGCGAAAGCGCAACCATCGGAGCACCTTATGTTGAGGATGCGGGCGTGACCGCCGAGGTGCTCGGCCAGATCCGCGGCCCTAAGGTGCTTAACTTTAAGCGGCGCCGCCGGAAGCACAGCTCAAAGCGCCTGAAGGGTCACCGCCAGGATCTCACCACCGTAAAAGTTACCGAGATCCTTGCCAGCGGCGCCGGTGCGTCTGGTGTCAAGGCTGCTGTTGGCCAAGGCCAAGCGAAACGCGATGCAGCCGCGGCTGAGCCCGCTGCGACCGAGTAAGGAGAGAGACGAATGGCACACAAAAAGGCAGGCGGCTCTTCCCGCAACGGGCGCGACACGGCAGGTCGGCGCCTCGGTGTTAAGAAGTTTGGCGGCGAAGTCGTCCGCGCCGGCAACATCCTGGTTCGCCAGCGTGGGACCAAATGGTGGCCCGGCGAAAATGTCGGCCTTGGCAAGGACCACACGATTTTCGCAACCTCGGATGGCAACGTGAAGTTCCACAAGGGCCTTAAGGGGCGCACCTTCGTGTCTGTGACACCACCAGCGCCGGCCGCAGAGTAAACCTGGGGCGAGTGCCGGTCGCGCCCCAGGGTGCGCTGGCCGGGGGATCAAACCCCGAGAGAAGAACCGGAGGGATCGGCAAGCGCCGGTCCCTCATTTCATTTTGGAGAAGGTCGTGGTGGCCATAACTCACACCGAGCGTCTATGTCTGCGCCCTCTGGCACCGACGGATGCGCCTCGTGTTGCCAAACTGTGCGGAGATCTAAAAGTAAGCCAATGGCTGTCGCAGGTGCCCCATCCCTACACGCTCCAGGACGCGGAGAGCTTTCTCGCGATGGTGGGCGCTGGCGACGACCTTGTGTGGGCCCTCGTGCCAGAGGGCCATGCAGAGCTGGCCGGTGTCATCGGGCTTGCCTCCGAGGCTGATGGCTGGCACCTCGGTTACTGGCTCGGCCGCCCTTTTTGGAGACAAGGCTGGATGTCGGAAGCCGCTCACGCGATAACCGATCATGCTTTTTCAACGGGAGCCCAGGCGCTGATATCCGGTGTGTTCGAGGGCAACGACGCATCGTTGAACATCCAACGCAATCTCGGTTTTCGTATCACGGGAGAGAACAGGCTATACTGCCGGGCGCTTGATACCGACCGCCGCCATATCGACACGCGCCTCGATCGCGCCGACTGGGAGACCGCATCGTGAAGTTTTTGGACGAAGCGAAGGTCTATATCCGCTCAGGCGCCGGCGGGAATGGCTGTATCAGCTTCCGGCGAGAAGCGTTCATCGAATATGGCGGGCCGGACGGCGGCGATGGCGGAAAGGGTGGTGATGTTTGGGCGGAGTGTGTGCCGGGGCTGAACACACTGATTGACTTCCGCTACCAGCAGCATTTCTTCGCAAAGAACGGTCAGGGCGGCATGGGTCGCGGGCGGACCGGCAAAGGCGGTGACGACATCATTCTGCGTGTGCCAGAGGGCACCGAGATCTTCGACTACGAGACTGAGGAGTTTGTTGCTGATCTCACCCAGGCAGGCCAGCGGGCCCTGATCGCGCGCGGCGGGAATGGAGGGTGGGGCAACCTTCAGTTTAAGAGCTCCACCAACCGCTCTCCACGGCGCGCCAACCCTGGTCAACCGGCAATCGAGCGCACGATTCTGTTGCGACTAAAACTGATCGCCGACGCGGGTTTGGTGGGCTTACCGAATGCGGGAAAATCGACCTTCCTGGCCGCTGTGACAAACGCCAAGCCGAAGATTGCAGACTACCCTTTCACCACGCTCGTGCCGGGGCTGGGGGTTGTCGCGGTGGACGGGTCAGAGTTTGTCCTCGCCGATATCCCTGGGCTGATCGAAGGCGCGCACGAAGGGCGAGGCATAGGCGATAAGTTCCTGGGTCACATCGAGCGCTGCGCCGTGCTCCTGCACTTGGTGGACGCAACTGCTGATGACCCGCTCGCGGATCTGCGCACGGTTGAGGCAGAGCTTGCGGCCTATGGCGAGGGGCTCGACGAGAAGCCACGCGTTGTCCGGCTCAGCAAAGCTGATGCGCTCCCCGCAGAGGACCTTAACGCACTGATCGAGTTGTTGGCGGAAGAGGGACTGGACGCGGTCCCCGTCTCTGCCGTCAGCGGTGCAGGTGTCACGGACACGCTTCGTGCGCTCAAGGCCGAGATCGTTGCTGCGCGCGTGGCCGAACTTCCTGCGCCAGAAACCGAGGCGGAGTGGTCGCCGTGACGCCCCCTTCCCTCCTTTGTCGCGCCCGCCGCCTGGTGGTGAAGATCGGCTCGGCGCTGCTGGTCGAGGCGGGTTCGGTCCGGGAACACTGGCTGAGAGGTCTTGCAGCCGACATAGGGGGGCTCCGCGCCGAAGGGCGTGAGGTTCTTGTGGTCTCCTCTGGCGCCATCGCCCTTGGCCGTGGTGTGCTTGGACTTGGCAGCGGGGTTTTGTCACTTGAACAGGCGCAAGCAGCAGCAGCGGTCGGGCAGCAGCGTCTTGCAGCCGCTTGGGCAAACGCGCTCGGGTCGGAAGGGCTGAAGGCGGCGCAAGTCCTGCTCACGCTCGAAGACACTCAGAACCGCCGCCGATACCTGAACGGACGTGCAACGCTCGCAACCTTGCTTGGCCTCGGCGTCGTTCCGGTCGTCAACGAGAACGACACCGTCGCGACGGACGAGATCCGCTATGGTGACAATGACCGACTTGCTGCGCGCGTCGCCCTCATGGCTGGAGCCGACCTTTTGGTTCTGCTCTCGGATGTGGACGGGCTCTATACTGCTGACCCGACGCAAGATCCCTCGGCTCGTCATATCCCGGACGTGCGCACAATCACCCCCGAGATTGACGCGATGGCTGGGGATGCCGGCTCAGGTCTCTCAAAGGGAGGCATGCGCACCAAGATCCTGGCGGCAAAAACCGCGATGCAAGGAGGCTGCGCAATGGCGATCATGGCGGGTGCACAATCCCGCCCGATGAGCGCCCTTGCCGCCGGATGCCGAGCCACCTGGTTCTATCCGCAAGCGACCCCGGCTCACGCTCGCAAGCAATGGATTGCTGGCATGAAACCACTTGGTACACTGACAGTAGATACAGGAGCCGCTGCTGCCCTCGCACGCGGCAAGTCGCTCCTGCCCGCCGGTGTGACCCGGGTCGCAGGGCTCTTCGAGCGTGGCGACCCCGTAGCGATCGCCGACCCACAGGGTGTTACGCTCGGCGCCGGACTGTCTGGTTACGCAGCAAAGGACGCAGCTGCGATTGCCGGCGCGCAATCTGCCCGTATCCCCGAGATCCTGGGATATCCGGGCCGCACCGCCCTCGTGCACCGCGATGACATGGTCCTCTGGACCCAAGTAAGCCCCCCTGCCCCCGCCTGAAGGAGGACAAGATGGATGACGTAACCCAAGATATTCCTTACATGATGCGCAGTATCGGAGCCGCGGCGAGGGAAGCATCCGTAGCCTTGGCGGAAGCGGGATCAGAGAGGAAGTACGCAGCCCTCGTCTCCGCGGCTGAGGCCATTCTCGATACCCGTGATGAGATCACTGATGCCAATGCGCTGGACATGGAATTCGGTCGGGAGAAGGGTCTGTCTGAGGCCATGCTCGACCGTCTGAACCTGACCGAGGCGCGTGTTCGAAGCATGGCAAACGGCCTTCGCGATGTCGCCGCGCTGCCCGATCCCGTCGGATCAGAAATGGCCGCTTGGAGCATGCCGTCGGGCCTCAGAATTCGGAGGGTGCGCACACCGCTCGGGGTTGTCGGTGTCATCTATGAAAGCCGACCGAACGTTACTGCAGATGCGGGCGGGCTTTGCCTGCAATCGGGCAATGCGGCGATCCTGCGTGGCGGCTCAGAGAGCTTTCACAGCTCAGGCGCGATACTGGCGGCATTGCAGGCCGGGCTGCGCTCCGCAGGCTTGCCGGAGACGGCGGTCCAACGTGTGCCGACCCGTGATCGGGCGGCGGTCGCTGAGATGCTGCGGCTTACCGATTTCATTGACGTAATTGTCCCCCGTGGAGGGAAGGGCCTCGTGGGGCTCGTGCAAGCAGAAGCGCGCGTTCCGGTCTTCGCTCATCTCGAGGGGATCTGCCACGTCTTCGTCGAACGCACCGCTGACCACGACAAAGCGCGCCGCGTCGTTGTGAATGCCAAGACGCGCCGCACGGGGATTTGCGGAGCAGCCGAATGCCTGTTGATCGACCGGCCGATTGCACATGACCTCGGTGCAATTTTGGTGGGCGATTTGATCGACGCCGGTGTCACTGTGCACGGCGACGCCGACGTGGCCGCCCTCGACAAACGGGTGGTCCCGGCCGAGGACGCGGACTGGGGCCGTGAGTACCTCTCGATGGACATCGCCGCCCGGGTTGTCGACGATGTCGAGGGCGCTACAGCGCATATTCGCCGCTTTGGTTCGCAGCACACCGAAGCAATCCTGACGGAAAGCGATGCTCAGGCCGCTAAGTTCTTTTCTGGCCTCGACAGTGCGATCCTGATGCGCAACGCCTCCACCCAGTTTGCCGATGGCGGGGAGTTCGGGATGGGCGCGGAGATCGGGATCGCAACGGGCAAGATGCATGCCCGCGGGCCGGTGGGCGCCGAGCAACTCACCAGCTTCAAATACCTTGTCGAAGGAGACGGGACCGTGCGCCCTTAGGCCTTTGGTCCAAGGCTCCGAACGATCTCCACCATCTCGGGCATATACCGCTCACCGTGCCCGAGATTGACCCCAAGACGCAGCATCTGGCGAACGGCGTCCGAGACCAATGTCGGAGCAGCAGCGTCCTGTGCGACACGACCATAGTAAGTCAGGTCCTTCAAACAATTTTCGAGCGCGAACTTATGCGCATTCGGATCTCCTTCCAGCACATACTTCGAGTAATTTTGGAAGTTCCCACAGTTAAGACAAGAGTTTGTGACAATCTCGTGGAGTACCGACGGCGCAACCCCTGCCCGCTCGCAGGTTCCATAGGCCTCTGACCAAATTGCCGCAAAACCGATGCCGATAAGATTGTTGATGAGTTTTACGGTGTGCGCCGAGCCGACGGGCCCGCCCGTCTCGATCACCACACTCGCCCAGGTTTCCAACAAGCGGCGCACTCGGTCGATCTCAGCCTTTGGCCCACCGACATAGGTGGTAAGCGCGCCGTCCCAGGCATGGGCAGGTGTGCGCGAGAGTGGTGCGTCGAGGAATGTCACGCCTTGTGTGATCAATTCGGCAGCCAAGGCCCGCGTCGACGCGGGTTCAGAGGTGGAACTGTCGATGATGATCTGCCCAGCGCGCAGGGCGGATCTCATCGCAGAAACGGTCGCCTCGACCTGCGGGCTACCGGTCACACAGAGCACGATGATGTCGGCCTGTTCGGCGAGAGCGGCTGCATCGGAACATTCCGCGGCTCCGCGCCCGATAAGGTCGTCCACCGCTTCTCGCTTGCGATGAGCGACCACGCGCAGGGGAAAACCCTTCTCGACGGCGTTCTTTGCCATCCCCCATCCCATCAACCCGACGCCAACAAAGCCTACAACTGGTTGCTCTGTCATCCTCGTTCCTCCGCTTGCCGAGCGCATTTAAATCGATTTAAGCTTATTGGGAGTTGGGTGCAAACCCTCAGAAACAGGTGGAAGGATGCTTCTTGATGGACGCGTAGCGGTCGTAACCGGTGGCGCCACACGCCGCGGTCTTGGTCGCGCAACGGCACATCTCTTCGCCAAACACGGCGCGCGCTTGGCGGTTTTGGATCTCGACGGAAGCGGGGCTGAACAGTGTGCTCTCTCGTTGAGCGATGGTCATCTCGGGCTTTCCTGTGACGTAACGAAACGCAGTGATTGCACGGCAGCCATCGAGACCGTTCAACGCAAGTTTGGCCGCATCGATGTGCTGGTTAACATTGCCGGGATCACGTCACCGCAGCGGCTGATGCAGGTGGACGACACCACCTATGACCGGATCATGGACATCAACATGCGCGGCACGCTGCACATGACCCAGGCGGTGGTTCCGGTCATGCGAGCACAGGGCAGTGGCAGCATCGTCAACATGTCATCGGTCTCTGCCCAACGGGGGGGCGGGGTCTTCGGGGGCTCGCACTATTCTGCCGCCAAGGCCGCAATCCTTGGCTATACAAAGGCTTGCGCGCGGGAACTTGCTGGCGACGGAGTCCGGGTCAACGCCCTCTGTCCGGGCTTTATCGATACCGACATTACCGGGGGTGCCCTTACCCCCGAAATGCGTGCGGACATTGAAGCGGCAATCCCCATGGGCCGGGCTGGGCGCGCCGACGAGGTCGCCGGATGTGCCCTTTTTCTCGCCTCTGATCTCTCCTCGTATTGCACGGGAACCGAGATAGACCCCAACGGCGGCAGCCACATTCACTAGCGGAGGAGCCCATGCAGATCGGATTCATCGGACTGGGAGCGATGGGCGCACCAATGACGCGCAGGCTCGTGGCGGCATACCCGGGCGCAGTCCATGGCTACGACGTGGATCCGTCCACAACTGCTAGCGTGTGCAGCGATACGGGCGCTGCCCCGTGTGGTTCTCTGACGGAGATCGCGGGGCGCACCGACATCCTGTTCTCGTGCGTTCCGAACAACGCGGTGCTGCGCGAGGTCTATTTGGCGGAGGACGGCATAGCCTCAGCAATCCGTCCTGGCAGCGTGACAATCGACTGCTCAACCGTTGGGCCGGATGCCACGCGCGATGTCGCCCAGGGTGTCGCCGCCAAGAGCGCCTCTCATCTTGACGCCTCCATGCTCGGCTCCGTCAAACAGGCGAACGAGGGCAGCATAAGCTTCGTGGTCGGGGGCGAGGTTGAGGCGCTGGAACGCGCGCGCCCTGCCCTTGAGGCCGTGGGAGGCCTCATCCGCCATTGCGGACCATCGGGGTCTGGGAACCACATGAAGCTGATCCACCAAACGCTGGTGGCAGGCCATGCGGTTGCGGTTGCAGAAGCGATGGGCCTCTGCCTTGAGACCGGTTGCGATATCGAGGCGTTCTACGACATTGTTACCCAGGGAACCGGTTTTGCGTACAGCCGGTATTTTGAGAACAGGGTGCCACGGATGCGTGACGGGGACTTCTCGCCGCTGTTTTATCTGCGCTTCATGTTGAAGGATGCGCGACTGGCGCGGGAGATGGCCCCTGACCCCGCGCGTTATCCAGCTTTGTCTGCTGTCATTGCGACGCTCGAAGAAGCTGAAGCGCAGGGACATCAAGATGCTGATTTCTCTGCGGCCATGAAAGCGGTCGAGGCACGGATCGGCCAAACCATCGCCCGCGGCAGCTAAGCGCTTGGCCCGCAGACCCACACAACGTCAGATCGCCGAGCGCCTCGGCCTATCGCCAGCGACAGTGTCTCTCGCTCTGCGAGACAGCCCCATGATCGCCGAGGAAACGCGAAAACTGGTCCAAACCGCAATCGCTGAGAGCGGATATGTCCCCAATGTTGGGGCCGCCGCCCTCCGCACTGGCCGCTCCCGCATCGTCGGAGTGAGCTTTCACAACATAGCGCATCAGTTTTTTGCAGAGATGCTGATTGCCATCGAGGAAACCCTCGGAGGCGCCGGGATCGCGGTCTTTCTCAACAATCATGGCGAGCGTCCCGAGAGCTTTGCACGGTTTGTTGCGAGCCTGGCCGCCCATGGCGCGGACGGATTGCTCGTATCGCCGCCGCCTGGAGCGGAGGTCGACCTCATCGCTCCCCTCAAGCGCCAGGGCGTGCCCGTCATCTATGTCTCCCGCAGGATCGAGGCAGATGAAGATGCGGATTGGGTCATCAATGCCGATCGAACGGCCATGCTCCGTGCGGCGGGAAGACTGCTGGATCTCGGGCACCGGACCCTCGCCCTGATCGGAGGGCAGGCGGGCACGACGGTCGGGCGAGATCGCCTTGATGGGTTCAGCGCGGCCTTGTCAGAGGCTGGTCTGACGACTTATCCGTTGCCTTGGTACCCTTGCCGGCCTCGGTTGATCGAAGGCGCGGAGCAGGCACGAGCAGCCTTGTCTGCCGATCCGGCACCGACCGGTTTGGTATGCTTCAATGATCTCGTGGCTTTCGGCGCAATGAATGCAGTGAGGGCTATGGGCCTTGAGCCCGGACGGGATATCGGCGTTGTTGGGGTTGGCGGCACTGACGAGGCCGCTGCCTATCATCCGGGACTTACGACTGTGCTCGACAGTCCGGCGAAAATCGGGCGCATGGCGGCAGAAACGTTGCTGGCCAGGCTCGAAACCCCGGACGCGGAACCACGCCAGATCACGCTTGACCCACGCCTTATGGTTCGTGAGAGCTGCGGCGGGCCGATCTAGACGGTGCGTTTGTTGTTTCTGTCAATTGCCTCGGCGGACTGGCTTGCCTCCCAATCCTTCATAGAACCGGGTTGCCTGACTGTCATCGTAGTCTCCAAACCCTGCACCCGAAGCACCCAGGAAAACCTGTAGAGCAGAGGCAGAAACCGGAACGGGGAACCGTTGTGCCCGTGCTTCATCCAACACGATCCCCAGGTCCTTCACAAAAATATCGACCGCCGACTTCGCTTCCTCTCCTTCCGTCAGCATTCGCGGGCCGCGGTTCTCGATCATCCACGATCCCCCCGCAGAAACGTTCAACACAGCAAGCACTTGCGCCGGATCGAGCCCAAGATGGGTCCCAAAACTCATAACTTCGGCAGCAACAGCCAGATTGCAGCCCGCAGCGAGCTGATGAACCATTTTCATCGTAGAACCTGGACCCGGTTGATCGCCAAGCCGAAACGTCTCCTTGCCCATGGCTTCGAGAAGGGGTTCAGCGGCCGAGAACGCGGCCTCTGATCCCGACGCCATGAATGTGAGGGTGCCCCCCTCTGCCCCGACGGTTCCGCCAGAAACCGGTGCATCGAGAAAGTGAGGGCCAATCGCCTCGACCGCAGCCCCGAGCCGGGCCGCTTCGGCTGCCGGCATCGTTACGGACGACAGGACAAGCGCACTCGCGGGCAATGCCTCCACTGCGCCGGCATCGATCAACACGGTCTCCGCCTGGGCTGCGTTTACCACCATGAGCACAAGGGCGTCCGCGCCGGTACAGGCCGCAGGCGCACTCGCGGCCCGCGTCCCGCCCTGCTCCTCCAGCCAGGCCAGTGCTGCCTCCGACAAGTCAAAACCGACGACCTCATGACCAGTTCGCAACAGGGCCCCGGCCATCCCTCGCCCCATGGCCCCAAGCCCGACGAATGCAACTTTCACGTCCGCACCTCATTGATCTCCAACAGGTTCATTGCGGGATCATAGACATAGATGTGCCGCATTTGGGGGATCGCGAACGTGGGCGCATAGGAGAACGGGATCCCCGCCGCCTTGAGGCGCTCCATGACCACCTCGAGATCGGGAACCTGTATAGCGACGTGCCCGCCGATGGAGGGGTTATGGTCAAAGCCGTTTTTCCGCGCGAACTCGGGTTCTGGGAGGATCAGATGCAATCCGGCATTGGCACCTTTGGCCGTGGTTTGGCTGGGGAACACAGTGAGGCGCGCCGGGTCGGCAGAGATCTGACCAACCTGATCAGCCGGGGGAAACACCCATGAACCCTCGGCCATCCCGAGGATCTCCGCATAAAAGCGCGCGGAAGCCCGCACATCGGTCGCCGGCAAGTTCACATGGTGAATTGACCAAGTCACCGCTTTAGCTCTCCCCATGTGGCTGGGCCGACAATCCCATCGACCTCAAGCCTCTTTCGCTGTTGAAACTGCTTTACCGCCAGTTCCGTCGCAGGCCCAAAGTCTCCGTCGATAGCAAGTGAGAAGCCTTTGGCGCTGAGTGCCTCCTGAAGTGAGGCAACCGAAGCGCCGCGGCTGCCTCGGCGGAGCACCGGGCCGGCAGAAGGATCGGCATCTACTGCAACCTCTCCAGCCCCGAGGCGCGCCATCTCGATCTTCGCCTTACGAAGACGGTTACGGCGATCCTCCAAACCGTTCAGTCCACCGTTTATTCGCCGGGTTACAGTGATGAGATCATCGCGGTCCGCTGGCCCATTGATCTCGCGGTCCGCCCAATATTCACAGGCGATCCGGAGCGAGAGTGCAGGTTCGGCTGCTGTCTCCGGGTTGGCGATCAGATCGATCCCCATGCGATCTCCAAAGGTCTTGTAGTTCGCGCGTCCCGTAAGCTGAATGAGGCCGCGCCCCTTGAAGCGCTTGCCGTCCCCTTTCTCGGTGTTACCGAGGTCCAATCGGCCTTCGTAAGCAGCGCCGGACGCAAACTCCTCCGTCGTGCGAAAGCCCGCGCTTTCATGCGCGATCTGTGCGAGGAAGTGCGCAATCCGGAGAGGGGTGTTGATGTCGTAATCCGCTAGGGTTCCGCGGAGAACCCCGCTCACGGCCTCGATGATTCCGCGCTGTCGGTCTGCTTTCACGCCGGTAAACGTCGGCGCAATGGCCTTGAGGGTGTCGCCGTCGATGGGCAGCATGGGGGACGTCCTTTGCCAGTTTCCGGCAACAGAGTGCAGTGTGTTCGACCCTGTTGCGCCCCAGCCGATGGAGCGCACGCTACTCTTTCACGGCTCCGGTCATTGCCGCAACGTAATGCTCGACGAAGAACGCATAGAGCACCACCAGCGGCAGCGATCCGACCAGCGCTCCGGCCATGATCGAGCCCCAGCGGAAGATGTCCCCGTCGGTAAAGCTCGTCACGATGGCCACGGGGACGGTCTTGTTTGATGCGTCGGAAATGAAGGTCAGTGCGTAGATAAACTCGTTCCAGCAGAGTGTGAAACAGAAGATGAAGGCCGAAATCAGCCCCGGGATCGCCAGCGGAAGGATGACCTTTGTGAGAATCTGCCACCGGGTCGCACCGTCGATCAGCGCGCATTCCTCAAGCTCGAAGGGGATTGTCTTAAAGTACCCCATGAGCAGCCACGTGGAAAACGGGATCAGGATTGTCGGATAGGTCAGGATCAGCGCGAAAGGCGTATCGAACAGCCCATAGTTCACCACGATTGAAGCGAGCGGAATGAACAGGATCGACGGTGGTACGAGGTAGGCAAGGAAGATCGCGCCTCCCACCCAGTTAGCACCTTTGTACTTGATCCTTACGATCGCATATGCCGCGCCCACGCTGGCGATCAGACTGAGGATCGTCGCGCCAATCGCAACCGACATCGTGTTCCATAGCCAGACTGGATAGTCCGTCTCAAACAGTAGAACGTACACATGCTTGAACGTCGGGTTCCAAGTCCACAGCGGGTTGGTTGTCTCGAGATCGATGAGCTCCGAATCCGGTTTGATCGCCGTCAGCCCCATCCAGTAGAATGGGAAGAGGAGCACCACCATGATGATCCCAAGCGGCATCCAGAGCGTAACCAACCGCGACATGCGGGTCTCGAGATGGTCCATACCCTCACGATGATCGGCGACAACCTCAGTCATCGGACTCTCCATGCTGCCATTTGCGCCGCTGCAGACCGAACCAAGAGAACATGATGGCCGCCAGCAAGAAGGGGATCATGGCGGTCGCGATCGCCGCACCCTCGCCAAGATTCCCCCCGAGGATCGCCCGCTGATAGCTGAGGGTTGCCATGAGATGGGTCGAGTTGAACGGACCGCCGCGCGTCAGAACCCAGATTAGCTGGAAATCGGTGAAGGTGAAGAGCACCGAAAACGTCATAACCACCGCAATAATCGGCGTGAGCAACGGGTACGTGATGTAGCGAAACATCTGCCAACGCGTCGCACCATCGATCACTGCAGCCTCGTAGAGCGACGCAGAGACTGTCTGGAGCCCAGCGAGCAGCGTAATCGCAATGAAGGGCACCCCCCGCCATATATTGGCGAAAATCACGCTCGCCCGCGCCATGGTCTCATCACCCAACCAGTTGACCTGGTAGTCCTCGGCGATGACACCCATCCCTTGCATCATCCAGGTCAAAATCGAGAACTGTGTGTCGAAGATCCACCAGAACGCGATGGCACTCAGAACCGTGGGCACAATGAACGGGATCAACACAACCGCTCGGATAATCGCTTTGAACGGCATGTGCTTGTTCAACAGCAGAGCGAGATACAACCCCACCGCAAATTTGATGGCCGAGGCCACGATCGTATAGAGCAGTGTGTTGAAGACCGACAGCCAGAAGACGCTGTCGCCCATGATCTCAAAGCGCGTGCCAAAAAGCTCGTTCGATATCAGGCCGAAGAAGTCTGAGATCGGCGCCTCGCCCATCAGCCATTCATAGTTCTCAAACCCGATATACTCACCAGCACGGCCAACCCTGGCATCGGTGAACGAGAGCCAGACGCCAAGGCCAAGTGGATACGCGAGAAATAGAACCAGGAAGGCCGCCGCTGGCAGCATGAACCAAAAACCGAGCCAGTTGCGGTTCGACTGTAACCGCTCCCAGGCTGAGCGCCCCCCCCGCGCCCGTTCCGCCTGCATGCTCATTCCCAACTCGGCCATTGACGGCCCTCCTGATCCCAGAGCGGAGCCTGCGCTCCGCCCCGCCCCCTTACCGGTAGATCCGCTTAGCCTGCCGCTCGGCGACCTTCATGGCATCGGCAGGCGTCGCACGGCCCGAGCACGCGTTTGCAATCATGCTGAGAACCACAAAGTCTGCGAGCGCCGACGCCGCCTTCTCTCCCACCGACCCTTTGCCGCCGGCGGTCAGTGTCCGCCACGCCGCAGGCTTGGCCGCCAGCAGTTTGGGATCCTCGTTCCAGAATGAGAAGTCGTCGCCCGCCTTGTAAGGGTGGCTGAGATAGGCAACGGCTCCTTCACACCAGGGTTCGTAGTTCTCAGCCTCCATCATGAATTGCATAAACGCCTTCACAGCATTCGGATACTTTGTGTAGGTCATGCCAAGCAGCGGGTAACAGATATGGAATTCGGTCGGGCTGCCCGCCGGACCGACAGGCCAGAAGGCATGATCCATATCTTCGGCAATCTCGGCCATCTTCGGGTCGTCCGCCGCGTTGCGCTTCGCAGCCGCGTAAATCGAGACACCATTGTTGGTTAGCCAGACTTCCTCCGCCAGGAACGCTTTGTTGTTGAACGCGTCATTCCAGGACGCAGTGCCCGGGATCCAGGCGTCGTACAGTGCTTTCGCATAGTTCAGCGCAGCCTCGGTTTCGGGGCTGTTGATGACAACGTTGTCGTTCTCGTCGACCAGGTTTCCACCATGGCTCCACAAGCACCAATGCACCCAAGCGTTGCCGTCTCCGGATGCAAAACCAAGCGCCATTCCTCCTGGTTTTCCAATGCCTTTCAGCGCTTTGTTCAGCTCTAGGAAGCCCTCGGTATCGCCAGGCATCTCTGAGAAGCCAGCCTCTTGCATTGCCGACTTGCGAAAATTTATGAGATTAGCATTGTAAGCAACTGGAACAGAGATCCATTTCCCGCCAGATTTTCCATAGGTCTCGGCTGTTGGAGCCCATCCGCCATACTTCTGACCGATGTGATCGCACACATCCGACACGTCCATGCACTTGTCAGCAAAGAGGTGGGGCAGCGAGTAGAGTCCCCAGAACATGTCTGGACCTGAACCGACGTTCGCTGCGACCGACGCTTTCGGCTGGACATCATCAAGGCTCTCGTTCAGCACCTCGACCTTCACACCGGTTGCCGCGGTAAAGGCTTCCACCAGCTTGACGAAAGCGTCTTCCTCGGACTGCACAAACCGCTTCCAGCGCAAGAGTTGCAGGCTCGCCCCATCCTCGGGCTTATGAAGCATATGGCCATCAGCCCAGGCCTTGGCCCAACCGATAAGGTCCGCCCCGACAGCGACGCCGCCGATGGCTGCCGTGCCCTTGAGCATAGAACGCCGTGAGATCATCGTCTTCCTCCCTGGGTTTCGGCGCTTATGCGCCCTGGTGGTTGCTGCGCCCTGCGCGGGCGTCAGGTCGTCAATCTTCTTCCCGTATCCGCGTCAAAGAGATGGATTTTCCCAGGATCGGGCACCAAGCGAAGGGTTGTGCCGGGATGGGGTTGGAAGCGCTCCCGGAACACTGCGATCACATCATCCGCTCCATGGCGCGCGACGACCTGCACCTCCGAGCCTGTGGGTTCGGTGACGACGACCTCGGCCGCTATGCCTGCGTCTTGGTCGACCAGGCTGAGGTGTTCCGGCCGAATACCGAGCACCACCCGGCGACCATCGTCGACGCCGGCGCCAGAAGGCAACTCGATGCGCTCACCACTGTCAGAGACGAACGCTGCCCTACCGTTCAGCGCGATCCGGCCTTTAAGGAAGTTCATTGCTGGAGAGCCAATAAACCCGGCGACAAAGAGATTGTCGGGCGCATCATAGAGCTCTAACGGAGCCCCGATCTGCTCGACGTTTCCTCCCTGCATCACAACAATCTTGTCGGCCATTGTCATCGCCTCGATCTGATCGTGCGTGACATAGATCGTGGTGCCGCCAACGCGCTGGTGGAGCGCTTTGATCTCGGTCCGCATAGCCACGCGCAGCTTTGCATCGAGGTTCGAAAGCGGCTCATCAAAAAGGAAAACTTGCGGGTCGCGCACGATAGCTCGCCCCATGGCCACCCGCTGGCGTTGGCCGCCCGAGAGTTGGCGCGGGAACCGGTCAAGCAGTGGCGAAAGGCCGAGGATCTCCGCAGCTTCGCTCACCCGCTTTTCAATCTCCGCCTTGGGTGATTTCCGCAGGCGCAAGGAGAACGCCATGTTCTCGAACACGGTCATATGCGGGTAGAGCGCATAGTTCTGAAACACCATCGCGATGTCGCGTTCTTTTGCCGGAACCTGGTTCACGACGCGCTCTGCGATGCGGACTTCGCCACCTGAGATAGATTCAAGCCCCGCGATCATCCGCAGCAACGTGGATTTACCGCAACCCGAAGGACCCACAAGGACGGCGAACTCACCGTCTTCGATGTCTATGTCCACCCCGTGGATCACTTGAGTTTCGCCAAAGGCCTTACGGACCTTGTCGATCTCGACGCGCGCCATGGACGACGCCTCCCCTTCTCTAACCGGATCTGCCGTCCGGCTCACTTCGATATTGTTCGGCGACCGATCCTGGGTCAATGTTGTTTTTAAATCGATTTAGATTTTCAATCCGAGGGAGTCGCACGATGAAACCAGAGGTTTTGCAGATGTCCGGAATGATGCCGCATGTGGAGACGGCTCTGGCTGAGGCCTACACCGTTCATCGATTGTGGCAAGCCGAGGACCGCGGAGCCCTTCTCGCAGAAGCCGGTCCACGCATTCGTGGCGTGGCAACAAATGGGCATTCCGGATGTCCCGCCGATGTTCGCTCAGCTTTGCCTAAGCTTGAGATTATCGCGAGCTACGGGGTCGGCTATGATGCGATCGATATCACGGCCTGTAAGGCGGCCGGGATCAAAGTGACCAACACACCGGATGTTCTGAATGATGCGATGGCGGAGATAACGCTCGGGCTGATGGTGGCCCTGTGTCGGCGCATCCCCCAGGCCGACCGCTATGTGCGCGAGGGGAAATGGATCCAAAGCGGCTATCCGTTAACCGGAGAACTCACGGGAAAGCGCGTCGGAATCCTTGGTCTGGGGCGGATCGGCAAGGAGATCGCTCGTCGCGCGCAGGCGTTCAAGATGGAGGTGGTCTATCACGGGCGTACCCATCAAACGGATCAGCCATATCCCTTCTATGCGGATCTTACGGAAATGGCCCATGCGGTGGACTGGCTGATCGCCATTGCGCCAGGCGGCGCATCCACAAATGGGATCATCAACCGCCAGGTCATGGAGGCGCTTGGTCCGCAGGGCATGCTTGTAAACGTCGCACGCGGCTCCCTGGTTGATGAGACCGCGATGGTAGAACTCCTGACGTCAGGTGGCCTTGGAGGAGCGGCTCTCGACGTTTTTGAAGCAGAGCCGAAGGTGTCAGAAGCGCTGTTCGCCATGGACAACGTCGTGCTCTCCCCCCATCAGGGTTCAGCAACCCACAAGACGCGCACAGCAATGGGCGACTTGGTTGTCCAGAACCTTGCCGCCCATTTTGCAGGGGATCCACTGCTGACCCCGGTTTGCTAGCAGTATCGTACGGAGCGACCCGGTCCGCAGTGAGACGGACCGGGCGAGGTATCACGGGCTCAGTTGGCGAACTGCGCCCAACTTGCCCCTCGAAGAAAACCCGCACTCAAAGATAACGGTGCGACCGTTCAAGACTGTTTGGCCCTTGGCAGCAAAGCCTTCGCCCACAGGTCTCACCGCGGCCACTTCGACACGGCCAAGGCCAATGTTGTAGCGCTTCGCCGCTTCTCGCCTGCATGCCTGCCGCATCTCAGGCCGGGAAGCTGCAACTGGAGCAGGGGCGCTCAGTTCCACCATCCCGTGGAACCCTCCGCGCGGACCAAAACGACACCGAAAACGTGTGGGACCTTGATTCGGATTGCGGACGCGTCCATCCGTTCTAAAGCCCTCCCCTGCCCGCTCGACCGGCCCGACTTCCACCCGACCGCGCGAAACGCTGTAGCGCCTCGCAGCTTCGCCTTCGCAGAACCGACGCATTTCCGGGTTCGAGACCGCTTTTGGATTGTCTCGTTGACCAATCTCGGCAAGCGCGTCGAACCCTCCGCGAGGGCCAAAGCGACACACAAAGACTGCGGTGCCGCTCGATCGTCGAACTCGACCCTCGGTGCGGTATCCGTTCCCGGTGCTTTGGACAGCGCCGACCTCAACCCGACCGCGGCTGACATTGTAGCGCCGAGCCGCCTCGCCCTCGCAGAACTGCCGCATCTCGCGATTGGAGGCCCCTTGGTAAGTGGGCTGATCACGCCCGCCTCCGAGGTCCGCAACGCCGACGAAACCTCCTCTTGGCCCAAAGCGGCACTCAAAGAACTGATCCCGCCCACTGCGGAAGGCACGTCCCTCAGTTATATACCTTCGTCCAACGGCTTGGACACGACCCACTTCGACCGATCGCAGCCGCACGTTGTAGCGCAATGCAGCCTCTTCTTCGCAGATCGCGCGCATCTCGCCGTTGGAGGGGACTCTGCTTTCGCTAACACGATAGCCTCCACCGATTGGCCCACTCTCAACCGGTGGACCAACATTTTGGTTGCAAGCTGCTAACGCTGCCAGCGCAATCGCCGCTCCCGTAAGACGAAGCGTAATCATCATCGGAAATCTCCCTGCTCTCCTTGCCGCATGTGTAACGCATGCGATCCTCGTTCCGGTGCTTCGACGCCGTCACAGCTCCGCGCTTTTGCGGTAGTCGATGTGCAGATGGTTGCCGTCTGGGTCATGAAGATTGATCTGCACGATGTCGGTCCCAGGAACGGCCCGCTCAAAACCTTGCACGCCCGCGGCTGCCATCCGTGCACTCAGTCCCTCCGGGTCATCGATCGAAAAGGCAAAGTGCTCGAGTTTTAGATCTTGGGGATCTGAGCCGGGCTCGGCGTCGACTCCAATGAGATGAACGAAAGCACTGTCGCCTGCATACATCCAGGCGCCCGGAAAGGCGAATGGCGGGCGCCAACCCTCCTCCATACCGATGACGTCGCGGTACCAGGCAACCATCTCGTTCAGGCGGGTCGTGCGCAGATTCACATGATCGAGGCGCATCAACCCCTCCCCACAAAGGGCATCTCGGTCGCCATGATTGTCTGGAACAAGACGTTTGCATCTAGCGGTAGCTCCGCCATGCGGACTACGGCGTCGGCCACATGGGCGACGTCCATAACCGGCTCCACTTTCGTAGTGCCGTCGGCTTGGGGAACGCCTGATCGCATCCGCTCGGTCATTTCCGAGGCCGCGTTGCCAATATCGATTTGCCCACAAGCGACGCTGCACGTTCGGCCGTCGAGCGCAATCGACCGCGTGAGCCCCGTGATTGCATGCTTAGAGGCGGTGTAGGGCGCCGAGCCATATCTCGGCGCATAGGCCGACACCGATCCGTTGTTGATGATCCGACCGCCTTGAGGGTTCTGGTCGCGCATCATCCGAAAGGCACCGTTCGCGATCAGGAACGCGCCATCAAGGTTCACGGACACCACCTGACGCCAAGCCTCATAGTCGACATCACCGAACAGCCGCGCACCGATATTGGTCCCGGCATTGTTAAAAACTGCGTCGACGCGCCCGTGCACCTCTACAACTCGGGCATAGAGGGCTTCAACTTGGTCAGGGTTGCTCACATCGGTCGGGACTGAGAGGAAACCCGTTCGCCGTTCACCAAAACTCTCTACGGTCTCGTCCAGCTTGTCGGCATTGCGCGCGGCGAGGACCACGTGGTGCCCTGCCCTTGCGGCCGCAAGCGCCGTGGCGCGCCCGATCCCCTGGCTGGCGCCGGTCACCAGAAAGACGAGGCCAGTTCGTGTTTCGGCCATAAAGCTCTCCTTCATGTCACCGTGACGACATCGTCTTCTAAGAAATACCGGATGTTGTCCTCAAAACTCTCATCAGCCTGGAACCCCATGGCAATGGCCCGGGCTGGATCAAAGCGGGCCTTCCATCCATTTACAATCGCCTGGACGGATAAGTCGGGTTCCCAACGGATGCGAGCCGGAGCCGCATCGCCTGCAACGCGGCGCATCGCCTCGACCATCTCGCCGATGGTGTGGGTGCGACCTGGCAAGGCAAGGCAACGGTTTGACCCCCAGGCACCCGCCTCGACCTCGGCCGCGTGGAGAAGATTTTGGATGCATGCGCGCGGAGAAAGAAACCAGTGGGCGTAGTCCGGGGGCACAGGACACACCGCCTCCTGCCCCTGCAACGGTTCCCGGAAGATCGAGGACATGAATGACGACGCCGCTTTGTTGGCCTTGCCGGGGCGCACAGAAATCGTAGGGAGCCGCAGGCCCCGCCCATCGAGGAACCCCTTTCGCGAGTAGTCAGTCAAAAGCAATTCAGCGGCAGCTTTCTGAGCCCCATAGGATGTCTGCGGGTTTAGCATCGCCCAGTCAGGAATGGGATCAGGAATGTCTCCGCCATAGACCGCAATAGAAGATGTGAAGACCACGACCGGACAGGTTCCAAGCGCTCGTGCCGCCTCGAACACATTGATCGACCCGGTCAAGTTAACTTGCATTCCCAGATCGAACTCTGCCTCCGCCTGGCCGGATACAATTGCCGCGAGATGATAAATCACGTCGAACCGTGCGCCGATTGCGGTGCGCAAGGACACCGGATCGGTGATGTCGAGCGCAACCGTTTCGACGGGGATTTGTCCCTTAGGCGGGTCAGGCCTCAAAAGATCGGCCAATACGATCGACGACACGTCTCGTCCACAGAGATGTCCGCGGCTGACAAGCGCCTCAGCCAGTTTCTGTCCCAGAAAACCGCCGCCGCCGATGATGAGAACGCGCATCCAGCCCTCTCAGTGATTGTCGCGCGGCAGCGCACGCGCAACCCGTTGATAGCTTGTGGCAAGCTCTAGGCAGCCGCCATCCGCCAACTGGCCCACATGGGTTCGGTAGATCTCTTGCCAGGGCGTTTGACTGTCGGGCGTGTTGGGTGTCCAAGCTGCCCGGCGGGCCGCCCATTCGGCGTCATCTACCAGGGCGTCCATCTGCCTTTTCGGAATATCGAGCCGAACCCGATCCCCGGTCTGCAAGAACGCTAGACCGCCGCCGACCGCGGCCTCAGGCGAAGCATTGAGAATTGAGGGGCTCTCGGAGGTTCCAGACTGCCGACCGTCCCCCACCGTCGGCAAATGCTGGATGCCCGCTCGGATCACCGCATCAGGGGGTTGCATATTGACGACCTCCGCGGACCCTGGGTAGCCCACAGGCCCTACCCCGCGGATAAACAGCATAGTCTCGGCATCGATCTCAAGTTCGGGCGCGTTGATGCGAGCGTGATAGTCCTCTGGTCCCTCGAAGACCACCGCTCGGCCCTCATACACTCCCTCCGCGCCTGGGCGCGAGAGATAGCGCTGGCGGAAGTCTTCCGAAATCACCGACGTCTTCATCAAAGCGCTGTCGAAGAGATTGCCCGAAAGCACGAGGAAACCAGCATCCTCTCGCAGCGGTTCCGCCACCGAACGGATTACATCGCGATCGGCGCTCCGCGTGTCGGTAAGGGTTGCTGAGAGAGGGCCCGAAACCGTCGGCGCATCCTCGAGCAGGCCCGCCGCCCACATCTCACCCATGACGGCTGGAACGCCACCTGCCCGCTCAAAACTCTCACCAAGATGATGACCGGCCGGTTGCATGTTCACCAACAGAGGCAAAGCGAACCCGTGGGTTTCCCAATCCTTGATACCAAACTCGACGCCCGCATGGCGGGCAATTGCTTGGATATGCGGGGGCGCGTTCGTGGAACCGCCAATGCATGTGTTCACCCGAACGGCGTTTCGGAAATTGGCCGGCGTCAGGATATCAGAGGGTTTCAGTCCCTCGCGCACCATCTCCACCGACCTGCGGCCAGTGCGATAAGCCATCTCCATCCGCGCTCGAAAAGGAGCCGGGATCGCCGCACAGCCAGGCAAGCTCATGCCAAGCGCCTCGGCCAAGGCGTTCATGGTCGAGGCAGTGCCCATTGTGTTGCAGTGGCCAAGAGAGGGCGCGGATGCACAGACGCGCTCCATGAACTCGTCATAGTCGATCTCGCCGGCCGCAAGCAGTCGCCTGCTCTCCCAGATGACCGTACCGGAGCCGGCGAGCTCGCCCTTCCACCACCCATCCAACATTGGACCACCCGAAAGGACAATCGCCGGGATGTCGACCGTTGCAGCTCCCATCAGCATCGCTGGCGTGGTCTTGTCGCACCCGGTGGTTAGCACCACACCGTCGATCGGATAGCCATGCAAAACCTCGACAAGGCTGAGGTAAGCAAGGTTGCGGTCGAGAGCAGCCGTCGGACGTTTTCCCGTTTCTTGAATAGGGTGCACCGGAAACTCGAGCGGCACGCCGCCGGCATCTCGGATGCCCGCCTTCACGCGATCCGCGAGGAAAACATGTATCTTGTTGCACGGAGAAAGATCTGAGCCGGTTTGGGCAATGCCAACGATGGGTCGGCCCGATTGCAACTCCTCGCGCGTGAAAGCTTGGTTCTGATAACGCTCGATGTAGAGCGCCGTCATGCCCGGATTGTTCGGGTTGTCAAACCACTCCTGTGATCGCAACTCACGGTTCGCGCGCGTATCGTCTGCCATTCCTGGCCTCCCCCAGGGCCGCTTGCAAAATGCTGCCGCCCACTCTTTAAATCGATTAAAGGGCGCGGCTCGAAGCCGGTCAAGGAGGGAGCATGAACAGGATCGACCTTGATGGGAAGCGAGCGGTCGTGACCGGCGGCGCTCAGGGGATTGGACGCGCGGTGGCCGAACGTCTGATCGCAAGCGGTGCACAGGTGACGATATGGGATGTCGACCGGGCACTCGGCGCTGAAACGGCGGACGCTCTTGGTGCAGCACTGGTGACGCCAGATCTTACCGATTGGGATGCGGTTCGCTCCGCGGCTGCAAGGACCAACGCCGAGATGGGCGGCATCGATATCCTTGTGAACAATGCAGGGATCGCTGGGTTGAACACAACCGTCGCGGAGTATCCCATCGATGAATGGCGCCGCGTCTTGGCTCTCAATCTCGACGGTGTGTTCCATGGTTGTAAAGCAGTCGTTCCGGGTATGGTCGAACGCGGCTATGGGCGAATTGTCAATGTCGCATCGATCGCAGGGAAAGAAGGCAACCCCAATGCCTCTGCATATTCGGCTTCAAAGGCCGGTGTCATCGCGCTTACCAAGTCGCTGGGTAAGGAACTTGCCGGGCAGGACATCGCAGTGAACTGCGTGACGCCCGCAGCGGCAAAGACCGCCATCTTCGATCAAATGACGGATGAGCACATCGGCTATATGCTCTCAAAAATCCCCCGTGCGCGCTTTGTGCAAGTCGAAGAAGTCGCTGCTATGATTGCCTGGCTCTGCTCGGCGGAGTGCAGTTTCACAACGGGCGGTGTTTTCGATCTCTCCGGTGGACGCGCCACCTACTAGGGAGAGCCAGTTGCCCAGACACGCCGGTAGCGCTGACCTTGCCGCCGCCTTCCTTCGAGAGGCGCGATGTGAACAGAAGGGCTTGACCCGCTCACCTATCGAGGATGCCTTTCAACTCTGGGCCACGGTTTTGCCAACTTTTCCAAACGCAGAACACGCAAGCGGAATGTTATTGCGAGATGTCTTGCTTACCGAAGTTGTGTTCAATCAGGTGACAGGGTCGGCAAACGGACTGTTTGAGTGCCCCTGCGACCATTGGCGGGCTCATGGTTGAGAACGCACCACTGCTTGTCGCGGCCGGGGAGTGCATGGCGGAAGTGTCCGGCCCCCAAGGAGCACGGCACCTCGGATTTGGCGGTGACACGTTAAACACGGCGCTACTGGCAAGTCGCCTCTTAGGGCCACGGCGCGTCGCGTACATGACCAGACTGGGCGACGACCGCTACTCAGCCTCCATGATGAAGGCCTGGGCAGATGAGGAGATCGATACCACGCTGGTCGAAGTCGTCCCGGGAGAAACAGTCGGTCTCTATGTAATCGAGACCGAGCCGGGAGGAGACAGGAGCTTCACCTACTGGCGCAGGTCTGCACCCGCTCGAGGCCTCATGACTGAGGGAAATTGGCAACAAAGGATAGAGGCGATTGCGCACGCGCCTGCGGTCTACGTCTCTGGAATCACACTGGCGGTCCTGCCGGCAACTGGTAGACGGCGATTGATCGAGGCTCTCGGCAAAGCGCGCGCGGCAGGAGCCCTTGTGGCAGTTGATCCAAACTACCGCCCAAGGCTGTGGAGTGCTGAAGATGCCCGCCCATGGATCGCGGACGCATATCGAACCGCCTGCTTGGTTTTGACCAGCGCAGACGAGGAGGAAGTGCTCTTCGGTCCGGGAGATCCTTTCTTAAGGCTCTCTGAGTTCGGCGTGCGCGTAGGAGTGCTCAAAGGCGGCTCTGGCGTCGTCAGGATGATGGATGAGAACGGCATATCTGAGCGCCCGCCTCTGCCGGGTCCACCCCCCATCGACACGACCGGTGCGGGAGATGCTTTCAATGCGGGTTTCTTGGCGACGCTTATCGCGAAGCGATCGGAGTCTGATGCGTTGTCCGCGGGACTAGACCTCGCTTCCACCACGATCCAACACACCGGCGCCATTCCGCCACGGGATGCGATGGTAGAGTGCCCCCACTGAAGTGGTCCACCCACTGGGCTAGGGCTATCCTGTTTCAAGGAGGACCAAGAATGGCTGGGAAGCGAGACAAGCCGGAAGACATCGTCGTGAAACTGTGCCAGATGGAGGTTCTGCAGGGTCAGGGCATGTCGGTGGCAGATGCGGTATGACAGACGGGTATGACCGTACCGACCTACTGACGTGATCCCTCTTGTTCACCCGCGGAGGGGTTGAGCCTTTGGTTTGATTTGATGCGCTCGAGCGGCCTCCTCGGCAAACCTGCTCCGCTCCGTGAATGCCGCCGGAGTGGCATGGTCGAGGGCCGAGTAAGGTCGCGTGCGGTTGTCGTCGTCTTGCCAGGCCGCGAGCACGGCCCGGGCCTGAGGAGACCAACATCTCGTTGAGGCACGCGGCGCACAGCGTCCTCTACGGGAGCGTTCTGCTGCAGCTTGCCAGGCGCGATGTAGTGCCGGTCGACGCGACGCTCTTCCAAGCAATGCAGGATTGCCATGCTGGTCACCTGGACACCCGCAAGAACCCGCCGGCGCGAGGCGCAGTGTGTTTCATTGATCCGAAAGATGGATCGGGAGGGATTACAATGCGGCAGGCGGGCTTGTTCGGGCTCTCGGAGCATCTGGAGCGGCTGAGCAAGGACGGCGATCCGCTTGAGGTGCTCAAGATGGCGGTCGATATCGAGCACTTCAGGCCCTGGCTGGTCGAGGGGCTCGGCTATGGCGACGGCTCGAAGGGCAGGCGGCCGCCGCTCGACCCGGTGTCGACGTTCAAGGCGCTGATCCTGTAGGCGCAGCACAACCGCTCGGACACGCGCATGGAGTTCATGCATGTCGGCATTTGCTGCGCAATTGCCTGTCGGCCAGCGGATCTGCGATAGGCTCTTCTGGATGCGGTTCTTGCGTCTGGATCTCGGCGCGCCCCTGCGGGACGTCCGCAACCGCCTAACCGAGACCGGCACGCTCAAGCGCGTCTTGACGTCGCGAAGCGGCGGGCGCGCAGCGTCAGTCGACTGGCAGCTTCAGAAGAAGGGGTGCATCCCCCTCACGGAGTTTGCAGGCAATCGCCTGCCAGGCAGCGCATAGCCGGGCAGAGCGTCAATGCCTTGCTGGTGCCGGCTGGCGAACAGCGCAACACAGAGGCCGAGAAGGCGGCGATCAAGGAAACCAACGCGCGCTGGACGCTGAAGGTCGGCAGCAAGCTCCGCTATCGGCCGGATGCCACGCCCCTGCCGCAGACCGCGGTGCCGGGCCTCTAAATGGGGTGCGGCTTATACGCAGCCATAGCCGTTTGAGATGGCACACACTCCGGAAGTGAGGTTGTGACCGCGCCGGATTGAACCGCGCCGGGATTGCCTGAGGCCCGTGGTCTTTAGCTATGTGGCCGCATCACGCGTTTCCAGCGCTGCGTAGA
>JBCBYB010000050.1:0-26975 GCA_039816045.1 Pseudomonadota bacterium | reverse complement strand
TGCGGCGACTACCGCAAACTCCTGGCTCTCCACGGCATCACAGCCTCGATGAGCCGGAAGGGAAACTGCCTCGACAACGCTCCGATGCAGAGCTTCTTTGGCTCGCCCAAGACGGAACTCGTGCACCACACCCGGTTCCAGACCCGGACCGAAGCGAGGCGAGCGCTCTTCCACGCATCGCGCGCGCCGCTTCGCGACGATATCGAGATCTTCTACAACCGGTAGCGCCGCCACTCGAGCATCGGCTACCGAACGCCAGCCCAGGCAAGGATGGACATGGCCATGGCGCGGGCCGCATAAATGGATAGCGCTCTGGTCCGGGATCAGGCAGCAAGGTCAAAACCGGCCACGCGGTTGAGCAGGACCGTCCCGACGTCGTGAGCCAGCGTCGCGCCTGGTTCGACGTACAACCCGATCTCGATCCCGAGCGGCGCGTGTTCGTCGACGAGACCTGGACCGCCACAAACATGGCGCGCAGCCACGGATGGTGTCCGCGCGGCGCCTGGCTGCGGATGGGCTTCCCCCACGGCCATCGAAAGACCACCGCGCTGGTCGCGGGCCTGCGACTGAGCAGCATGGTCACCCCGATGGCGCTGGACGGCCCCATCAACGGTGACTGGTTCGAGGCCTACGTCCGCCACGTTCTCGCGCCGACGCTCAAGCCGGAGGACATCGTCATCATGGACAACCTCTCCAGCCACAAGCGCGCCACCGCGCGCCAACTGATCGAGGCCGCCGGGTCGATACACCGGCGCCGAGCTGCGCTTCCTTCCGCCCTACAGTCCCGCCTTCAACCCGATCGAGATGGCGTTCTCGAAGCTCAAGGCGCTCCTGCGAAAGGCCGCCGAGCGGACTGTCGAGGGCCTCTGGGCCGCTATCGGACGCCTCGTCGATCTCATCACACCCGCAGAGAGCGCCAACTTCTTCACCGCAGCAGGCTATGAACCAGAATGATCGGGAAACGCTCTAAACGGAAGTATCTGAATTGAAGTTCCCTTATTGCGCCACCCATGCGAGTCTCGCTCATGGGCACAGACACATCGATCATCCTCTCACATTCAAACCGGGTGCGGCTTGAGCTGATCGTTCGTAACCGGGTCAGCGCGCAGCAGCACGTGTGGCGCGCTCGGATTGTGCTGCTCACCGCGGACGGCCTTGGTGGAGTGCCCCGACTGAAGTGGTCCACCCACTGGGATAGGACTATCCCGTTCTGAGGAGGACGAGAGATGGCTGGGAAGCGAGACAAGCCGGAGGCGCTGAGCCCGCGAAAGCCATTGGTTCGAGAGAGCGGGCGAACGCCGTCGTCGCCTATGCCGGCACCCACCTGATCGACACGGACAACGCGATCATCGTCGATGTCGAGGCGACGGGGGGCGTGCGCTGGGCCAAGAGCGGCTAGGCCAGGACTATGGTTGATCGCGTGTTGGATCGGATTGGCCTCTGGCCGGAGCGGTTGATCGCCGACACCGCCTATGGCGACGCCACGATGCTCGCCTGGCTCGTCTACGAACAAGGGATCGAGCCGCACATCCCGGTCTTCGACACGTCGCGCGGGGCGGACGGGATCTTCTCCCGTACGACGTCCGTTACGACGACAGGAAGGACACTCACATCTGACCAGCCTAGAAAGCGCTGAAGCCACGCCAGAAGGTATACCGCAGTTCGGGCCTTTTGGCCGACGAAGACGGCATGGTGCCCGAGCGCGAGCGCCTGCGGCGCCGGTCCGCTCAAGCCCCGGTGCTGCCCGAGCCAGTCGCAGCGTAAGTTCCCGCGCTCGATCCACGAAAGCGTTCGCCTGATGGCCCGCACCATCACCGCGGACGAGGCATACGCCGTCTCCGCCCGGCTCCGCAAGAAGGTCGAAATGCTGCTCGCCCACCCGAAGCGCATCCTCCGTCTTCGCAGACGCCGCCACGGAGCTGCATGCGGCGCCCGAGACGAATTCGTCCTCGCCGCCACTGCCCAAAACCTCCGCAAACTCGTCAAGCTGATCCCCATGCCGCAGCCGCCGAAGCCAGCGCAAGGCGACTTGGCGCCTCTCTTCTTCAGAATGCGATCCGCATCAACGCGACGACTTCACCGAGCGACTTCTTCAAACGAATAGGCTCGATCCGACCGTGCATCGCACTGCGGCACGGAACGGCTCCGCGCTCGTTCCAGTTAGGTTCCGTAGCGCGGCATCGGCCAGATATCGGATCGGCCTGTGCGACGCGAGCGGCTCGTTGCCGCCGTCTGCCGAGCTTCGCGATGTTGCGGCGTCATTCTCACGTCCTGACGTTCGCTGTTGGCGCCTTATACGATCCCTTTTGACTACCGCGCAGATTTGTGTCGCGCAGCGCAAGAAGCGGGTGGGCGGCATGGGTTCGAAGCGACATCGTCGGATGCGTACGCGGAGAGGCATTGAAAGGGACACCGATGCGCAACCCGAAGACGATGACGCAGCCATTTGACGGAGCGTTCCCGTTGATGAGCGCCATCGAACCGGCAAAGCCAGGGAAAGACGACCCCATTCGCCGTTCGCTGGAGGCACATGGCCATATCGATCTCGGTCAGTTGCTCGACCCTGCCGCCTGCGAACGCCTCGCCAAGCTGTTCTCCGAGAGCGCACCCTTCCGCAGCCACGTCGTCATGCGCCGGCACGGCTTTGGGGAGGGCGAGTACAAGTACTTCTCCAATCCGCTGCCACCGGAGATCGCCGCCGCACGCGCGGCGCTCTACGAACAGCTTGTGGGCATCGCCAACGCCTGGGAGCGAGCGCTTGGCACGGGGAGGCAGTTTCCGCTGAGCCACGCTGAGTTCTTGGAGCGCTGCCATGCCGCGGGCCAGACACGCCCGACGCCCCTGCTGCTGCGGTATCGCGAGGGTGACTACAACTGCCTGCATCAAGACCTCTATGGAGAGCACGTCTTCCCCTTGCAGGTCGTTGTCCTCCTGTCCGATCCCGCCAACTTCGAGGGCGGTGAGTTCGTTCTGACCGAGCAACGCCCGCGTATGCAGAGCCGAGCTGAGGTCGTACCCCTCGGACAAGGCCATGCAGTTGCCTTTCCTGTGAACGAACGGCCGCGCATGGGGAGCCGGGGTGCGTACCGGGTTCGCCAACGCCACGGGGTGAGCAGGGTGCGGAGCGGCGAGCGCTGCACGCTCGGGATCATCTTCCACGATGCAGAGTAAGGTGGTGACCTGGCGGAGGATAGCGCCCGCCCTTGCATCGGCCGCCCTGCTTGTCATGGCCCATGGGGCATGGGCGCAAGAACGCGTGTTCACCGGCAAGGAACGTCTCGGCGGCAAGGCGAGCGACCCGCAACGCGTCGATGACTGCAAGGTACCCCCGGACCTGCGCGACCCGACGCGGCCGCGCCCGACCGATTGCGCCTCGCCGCGACCAAAGGAACCCCGGCATCCGACGTCTCGTTTGCGCGAAGGCGCGGCGTTGGAGTGACCCGTACGGCCTAGCCCTTAGATGGATCGGATCCATCGCCCGGCCCGATCGCCGCCACCTTCCCAGCGGAGATCAGCGGGCCAATGCATGGGTGGACACCAGGTTTCTGCAGTTTGCTTCCTGCGTCGAAATCTGTGCGGGCTCGCGCGAGACGATTTTCATAGCCCGAGGCCGCTGTCACAGTTGGTGGTTTTGGGTGCGGCATCTGACCCCGCACCAGCTCGTGCCGTTTTTGCAAGGCGAGGAGGCGTCCGCGGTGTAGGGTGCAGGGATGATGCGCTTGTTCGCCCGAGTGACCCGATTGATCGCCGTCGTCGCGATGGCAGCATCGCTGTCAGCGCTCGCCTATGCGCATCGGGCGATCCCTGAGCCGCTACCGTCCGATGTGGTGGCCTACCTCCAGGCAGGCGGTTCACTCTCAGACATCTGCGGTCTTGCGCAAGATGATGGAGCTGAGAACCCCGCGGCTTGCGATGCCTGTCGGATAACGGATGGCGCCGCTCTTATCGGGCTTGTCCGTGGGGTGACCAGCACGCCCGATCATTTTACGGTGGCGCACAGCTTCGTCACCAAGGAAGCGCATCGGCCACGACCGCTCGATCCAGCCCGGCTGACCCGTGGACCGCCCAAAGCCTGATCTCGACTGACCCAGAAATCGAGAAACAGACACCCGCTCAACGAGCGGTCCTGAAGGCTTGGAGGACTTCCATGACGGTCACTGACACCCCTGCGCTGCCAGACAGCGCGCCTCGAAAACTCTACTTCGCGGCCTGGCGATGGCACTTCTATGCTGGGCTCTTCGTCATTCCCTTCTTTGCGATCCTGGCCGTGACCGGCCTCGCGATGTTGTGGATTGCCTGGATCGACGGCAGGGACGGCGAGCGTATCCCTGTCGTGCCGCAGGGCGATCCAGCCGCGCTTTCGATCCAGGCCAAGGCAGCACTGGAAGCTGTACCCGGCGGCACACTGAAGGCCTATGTCGCCCCAAGGACCGAGACGCTTGCCGCCATCTTCCGTGTCGATGCGGAAGGAGACGCGATCATGGTCGTGGTGGATCCCTACGCGGCCGAGGTCGTGGGGACGTTCCCACGGCGCAGCGGCTGGTACGACTTTGCGGACGGCATACACAGCGACCTGATGCTTGGCGTTGCCGGTGACCGGATGCTCGAGATTGCAGCGTCGTTAGGCATGGTTCTCGTTGCGACGGGGCTCTACATGTGGTGGCCGCGCGTTGAAGGCTGGCGTGGTGTCTTGCTGCCGACGCTTGGCGTGGGTCGCGCGGCTTGGAAATCTCTTCACGCCGTGCTCGGGTTTTGGATCTCCATCATCCTCGTGTTCTTCCTTTTGTCGGGTCTTTCCTGGGCAGGGATCTGGGGCGGTAAAATGGTGCAGGCCTGGAGCCAGTTCCCGGCAGCGAAGTGGGACAATGTTCCGCTGTCCGACGTCACGCATGCCAGCCTCAATCATGACCGGCGCGAGGTGCCCTGGGCATTGGAGCTGACGCCAATGCCTGCGTCAGGCAGTGACGCCGGCGTCGGCGCCCTACCTCTCGGCACGCCCGTGACGATGGATGCCGTCGACTGGCTCGCACGCGAGATCGGCTTCGATGCGCGGTACCAGATGAACCTGCCGGAAGGAGAGACCGGGGTCTGGACGCTTAGCCGGGACTCAATGAGCACCGACAGCACGGATCCAACTTCCGACCGCACCGTTCACATCGATCGCTACACCGGTAAGGTTCTGGCCGATGTGCGCTACGAGGATTACTCAATGGCGGGCAAGGCCATGGCCGTTGGGATTGCGCTCCACATGGGAACGCTCGGGCTTTGGAGCGTCTTGGTCAACACGGTCGTCTGTCTGTCGGTGCTCTTCCTCTGCGTCAGCGCGACAGTGATGTGGTGGAAGCGCCGGCCGGTTGGTTCCGGACGCCTGGCCGCGCCGCCGATGCCGAAAGAAATGCCGGTCTGGCAAGGCGCGATGCTGGTGGGCCTTGCCGTTTCCATGGCGTTCCCCATGGCAGGTTTGGCGCTCCTGACGGTCCTCGCCCTCGACACCGTCGTGCTTCGAAACCTCCCCACGATCCGTCAGCGCTTAACCTGAGAACCCGAGGGCGCACCAAGACCCTGGTCCGCCCTCTTTCCTCGGCCGCGGCAGGCTCGACCTTGGACTGCCGTCGGCCGGCGGCGCCGATCTTGCGATCGCGTTCTGGGGAACTGCCGTTCGTTTCGAGCATGGAATCACTGGCTCTGTCGCGGAGCGTCGAGGACGAAGCCGACATTCGTCCCCTTTGGTCGAAGTCCGCTTGTCTTCATACGATGTTCAAACGTTTCTGCCGTCTAGGGCGGCTACACACCTTGAGGCGATCTGGCCTCAACAAACTCAATGAACCTGTCGAGCGCCGACGATGTTCTCGCCGGGTCGTGAGCGAGAGCCAGCGGAAGCTCGGGCGACTTGCCTTCGATCGGGATGAACGCCACATCCCCCCGACCCAGTTTTCTCATCGAACCGATAACAAACCCGACGCCATAGCCTGCCCCCACGAGACCTATGACGGCGATCGAGTTGACGACCTCCTGCCGAATGCGGGGCGAGAAGCCGGCCTGAGTACACATTGCGATGATGCGATCGTAGATGGCCGGGCCTGTGTTGCGCTCGACCAAAATGAACTCCTCATCCGCCAAGTCTCCGACACGGATGGTCTCCCGGTCGGCGTAGGGGTGATCACCGGGCAGCACGCTCACATAGTTTTCCACGCTAATGGGATGAACGTGAAGGCCGGGTGTACTGGTGAGGGGATGCACGAAGCCCGCATCAAGCCGCCCGGTCGCGACCGCCTCCTCGATCTCGCCTGAAAGCCCCTCCGTTAGTTCAATACGCACCTCTGGTTGCAGAGAAGCGTAGTCCCGAAGCAGCTTCGGAACCTCTCCCCCCATGAATGAAACCGGAGTGTATCCCACACGAAGCCGCGCGGATCGGCCGCTCGCGATGCTCCGTGCTGTTTCCCGGACGACGATTGACCGCTCGAGCAGATCGCTTGCGTGTGGAAGAAACTGCCTTCCGGTCTCCAGAAGCGAGACACCGGCGCGCGACCGGTCGAACAGACGCATGCCAAGTTCGTCCTCCAGGCGGGCGATCCGTATACTGAAGGCCGGCTGACTTACGCCGAGTTCCGCAGCAGCGGACCGGAAATTGAGCGTGCGCGCAAGCGTGCAAAACGCTTCAAGACCGCGAAGGTCCATCTGAGGCGCCCCCCTTCTGATAAGAGCTAGCTATCAGGGACGATCACATCTTTATTGGAACGGATCAACCAGTCACCCCACCTCGACGTCAATGCAGCAAGTCGAGGCACCCGCTCATGTCCCCTGTCCACGCCCTCAATCGCACGTTCAATCGCAAGGTGGCCGTTCTGGCCCTGAGCTTTCTGGTGTCCCCATCGGTCGGCGCCGCACAGGATGCACCCTTTGCAAGCGAAGATCTGATTGCACTCTCGGACGGCGCCATGGTCGCCACGGGCTATATCAATGGCCTGCTTGGGCCGCGCGAGCCGGATCTCCTAAGCCTTCTACGCTATACCGAAGACGGCACGTGGACCCGAAGCGACGTCAACGTGGCCAACTCAGTTGCGACTTGGCCGAACGTGCTTGCGGTGACTGAGGATGGCCGAACCGCGATCTCCACCGAGCCCTTCGCCCAGCCAGCAGAAGATGCGCGCGAGTTCAGCGAGATCGCTCAAGGCAAGACGCTAACAGTCGTAGATCTGTCCGACCGGGCCAATCCAACTGTGCGTCAGGTGGTCGAAGCCGCTGGTCCGCCGACGGCCATCGATATCCATCCGTCCGGCGAAGTGGTCGCGGTGACCTATGCGGCCTTGGGTCAGATTGCTCTCTATCCGTTTGACGACGGACAGCTCGGCGAGCCCACCGTGCAAGATGTCGTGTTCGAAGACGTGGAGAACACTTTCGTTCCGGAGATCAAGTGGCACCCGTCCGGCGCGTTCGCGGCTGTAACGCTTGGCGGGGCAGCCAAGGTGGGCTTCTTCCGATATGCAGATGGTGTGCTGGAGCCATGGGGTGCGCCCATCTCCACAGCGCCGCTTCCGGGGAAGGGGCAATGGACCGCTGACGGGCGGTTTTTCCTTGTCACCACCATCAACATTACCGGCGATCTCGCGCAGCTAGGATACGGTCGCACCAGCAGCCTCCTCACGGTGGTCAGCTTCGACGACACCGACGAACCTGATTCCGCGCCGCGCCGCGCCAACGACCGCTCACCGAGGTACAACAGCGGTCCCATTCAGCATGCAGTCACTGCCGTTGCGCCCTTCGGCATGGGGTATGTTGAGAACTTCGCGGTCTCTCCGGACGGCGGGCATGTCGTCGGTTTGAACATGGTCGCATCCTGGCTGCCGAAGGACCACCCCGGCCACACCGATTACAGCGAGTTGACAGTCCTCGCACTCGACGCCGACACGGGTGCGGTCCTGGTACAGGGCGCGACGCGCCTGCCGGACGTAACCCTGCCGCAGGGCATCGTCTTCGATAATGACGGGCGTCATGTTGCGATCACCAGCTACCAGGCACCGGATGCCGGACCGGGGCAGATCGAGTTCTGGGCGTTCACACCCGACGCCGATGAGCCTTTCACCCGGGTCGGCGGTTCCATACCGGCACCGCGCGGGATACATTTCCTCACGAAGGTCGCGCGCTGAGAGAAGCGCCCGGCCAGATGCGCCCCGACGGGAGGGCTGAATGAAACGGACACTCATTACAGTTGCGGCAATCGCGATCGGAGTGGTTGCCTTCGCCTCCTCTAGCCTTCCGCAGACGGACCGATACGGCGAGATCTATGTCACCTACGCCCAGGTCGACCGCCCGAACGGCACCTATCGCCGTATGCTCGTGACACCCCAGACACTCGCCGCAAACCGTCCGAGCGAGCCACTCCCAGACGGCACGCGAATTCTGATGGAATCCTACTACGCGCCGGGTGAAGTCGGAACTGTGTTCCACAAGCAAAAAGTGGCCGGCAGCTGGCAGTACGGCTCCTTCTCCGGCGAAGGCGAGCCCCGTTTCGAAACGCGCCCACAAGCGTCGTGCTTGTCGTGCCACGCGACGGCGGCTGCAACGGACTTCACCTTCACGCGCCCGTCGCTGGACGTGGCGTCCCAGAATGGCCTGTCGCATTTCGTCTGCGACCGCGGCGGACGTTCACCCTGCGCGCCGCACGTCTACACCGACGGCGCCGCGCGATGAGCGTTTCAGTTCCGGGGAGTTCGGATCGGCATGGGCTCGCATTGCGTCTGCTGCATTGGCTGACTGTGGCGCTCGTCGTTCTACAGCTCGCTCTGGCCGGGCTGAATGCTTGGCTTTATGAGCCGAGACCCATCCTCGCGGAAGCGCTTGTTCAAGCCCACATCTCTTCCGGTGCGGTGCTCCTAGCTCTGACGATCATCCGCATCGCCGTGCGCACCTTCAGTCATAGCGCATTGCCAAGCATCTCGCGCTGGCCAGCGATCGCGGGAGCGGTGCAGCTATCTCTATACATCTGTCTGATCATGATACCCGTTTCGGGCTATGTCCGCCTCGCCGCACTGGGTTTCCCCATCGAATTGTTTGGTGTGGTTACCCTTCCCACTCTGTGGTTGGCACCAGAACTTGCTTTGTGGGCTGCAGCCGCACACAACGCCCTCGTGATCATCTTGGTGGGCGCAGTAGTGACCCATGTTTTCGGCGCGCTACTTCATCAACTGCTGACCGGGGAAAGTGTCTTAAATCGGATAGGCCTCGGATCGAGCAGTTAATGTGCCTCTCTCGTAGACCGCGGTTGAAGGAAACGTTTCTCGCGTATGCAATGTCCCTCCGCCGAGAAGCGGCCATTCGAACATGCTGCAGCATTGGTTGGAATGGGCTCGATCACGAGATCGCTTCGCAATAGTGGCGGCGGGAGCTGGGCGTTTCGGTTGAGCTGGAGATGTTTGGGGTCGTTGGCTGATGGCGGCCTTCTGCCGGTCGAGGTGGTTTTGCTTCGGCTGACAGAGGATCGACGCCAAGCCGAAGAAGACACCGGGTGCGACGCGGTGTTTGCGGGATCGCGTGATCGACGACATGACGTCTCGCAATCTCGGCCCTGCGTCGCAGAGGTTCCATATGCGCTCTTGCCGGCGGTTCGCAGCCTGGCTCCAGCGTTCGCCGGGCACTGCGACGCTCGATGACGTCAAGATCGTCCAGCGGGATCTGATCGAGAGCGGTGTCAGTACATGCAACCAATTCCTGTTCCGGGTAACGCTCAGGCGCCACGATCTGGCCGCCGAGGCGCTTCATCTGCAGGAGCCGAAGCGGGTTCCCCGGGTGCTGAGTCAGCAGGAGATCAAGCGCCTGCTCGTCCTGGCGCCGAGCCTGCGGACCCGGACGATGCTGTCGATCGCTTATGGCTGCGGGTTGCGCGCGGGCGAGGTCACGCGATTGTGGGTCGGTGACATCGTGCCGGAGGCGCGTCTTCGATACGACCACAGCGACCAGGGGAGCATCCGGATCGTCCAATCGAAGGGCCAGAAGGACCGCAACGTCATGCCGCCGGTGGAGATCCTGGACCTCTTGCGAGCGTGGTGGAAGGAACGTCCCGGGCACAAGGACGCTTGCGTCCCCATGGCCGAACGCTGGCTGTTCCCGAGCCGAAAAAGGCGTGGAGCGGTTATCCCGCGCCAGTTCACCCGCATTCTCGAGAGCGCCGTTACCGCCGCCGGGATCAAGAAGCGGGTGACGCTGCACACATTGCGGCACGCCTTCGCAACGCACCTCTTGGAAAGCGGAACAGATGTCCGGGTGATCCAGGCACTGCTGGGTCACGCCAAGCTGACGACCACAGCGGGATATGTGCGGGTGGCGACGGGCATGATCGCGGCGGTGGAGAGCCCGCTGGAGGATCTGAACAAGCCCAAGCGCTCGGGGCGCAAGGCCGGCCCCTCGTAGAGCGCCGTGCCCCGGCAAGAGCTGGAGGTCGCGGATATCTTCCGTGACCACGGGGCGGCGTGGCGCGCGGCCAATGCCGGACATGTCAGCCTTGGCCAGATGAAGGTGATGTCGGCGATCGAGCGCTGCCGCACCGCGGCGCTCGGCGGCCATGTGGCACGCTGCGAGACCTGTCGTCGCGAGCACATCGCCTACGCCAACTAGCGAGCAATCGATAATCTGCTGATGCGGGCCAGCGCCGACACGGTGTTGAAGATCGCGGCGGACCCCAAGCATCTCGGCGCCCAGGTCGGGATCACATCCGTCCTGCACATCTGGGGATCGGCGTCGTGCAGAAAGCACGCCTTAGGCGTGACGCCCCACCGCCCGCATGTCCACATGATCGTGCCCGGTGGCGGCTTGGCGCCGGACGGATCGGGCTGGGTGCCATGCCGGCCGAACTTCTTCCTCTCGGTCCGCGTGCTCTCGCGGCTGTTCAGGCGGTTGCTTCTGGAAGGACTGGCCAAACGGCACCGCCGAGGACGGCTTCGCTTTTTCGGTGACCATGCCAGGCTCGCCGACCCCACTGCCTTCGCCGCATGGGCGACACCGCTGCGCAAGATCGACTGGGTCGTCGTCGTGCCGGAGGCGCGTCTACGACACGACCCCAAGAAGCCGTTCGCCGGGCCCAAGGCCGTGCTGAGCTATCTGTCGCGCTAACCGCACCGTGTCGCCATCTCGAACAGCCGCCTGCTCCGCGCCGATGCGCGCGGCGTGACCTTCCGCGTCAAGAATTATCGCGTCGAGGGGCGCAGGCGACACACGACCATGACGCTGGACACCGACGAGTTCATCCGCCGGTTCCTGATTCATGTGCTCCCCAAAGGCCAGCACCGCATCCGCCACGACGGCTTTCTCGGAAACGGGGGCCGGGCCGGCAATATCGCCAGGATCAGGGATATCCTCCACGCATAGTCACCATGACCGAAGCAAGACCAGCGCGATGGCTCCGAAACCGCAGATGACCGGCCGCGCACGCTCGCCCTCCCATGCCCGCACTGTAGCGGGCGCCTGATCATCGTCGCCAGTTTCCCACCGGGATCGCAGCCCCGAGCGCCGCCCGACCAGAGGACCGTGGCATGAAGCCTGACCAAATCATCGCGCCAAGGCGTGTCCGACACGATCCTCTCGCTACGTCGCCGCCGCGAGCCGGTCGGCTTGAACCGATTGAGCGTCAGAAGACAGCGAAGCCCACTCGAACCAGCGAAGCACACGGAAATCGTTCCATAACGCGTGATGCAATCGGCCCGATATCGCCTCATCCCCTATGGCCCGGTGCCAGCACTCCATCCCCAGCCAAAGCGCCAAGCCGCAAGTCTCCGTGGGGCCAACTCACCCCGCCGCGCCCAACTCCGTGCGATTTCGTGCCTGAGCGCTTCTCGGTCGCGAGGCAAACACCGCGCACAACCCCAGCCTCCCAATCAGCGTCTGAGAAACCTGCATCGAGGCGGTCATGCGGCAGCGCCGCGGATCTCAGATACTCTCCTCTCGCCAACGTCGGGTTGGCGGTGTGGTGGGGTGCGGCGGATCGGAGGAACCGCCATGCGCATTGTGAACCTGCCCGCCATTCGACCGCGTCGGCCTGCCTGGAACAAAGGGCGGATCGTCGGACAGAAGCACCCACTGCTGTCGAAGCATGTCTGGGCCGTCAGGGTCCGGCTCGAGATCGCTGAGAACGTCCGTGACCTCGCCCTCTTCAACACGGCAATCGACAGCAAGCTCCGGGGGCTGTGACCTCGTCCGCCTCAAGGTCGCCGACGTCTACGCGGCCGGCCAAGTCAAGGAGCGGACCTCGATCCCGCAGTGCAAGACGCCGAAGCCTGTGCGCTTCGAGCTCACGGAGAGCACGCGGAAATCGCTCCAGGAATGGCTCGCGCATCCGATGATGATCGGCCAGGAGTGTCTCTGGCCGGTGCGGTTCCATGAGCCGCTGCATATCTCGACGCGCCAGCACGCACGCCTGGTTCGTGACTGGGTGACGTCGATAGGGCTCGAGCCAAGCGCCTACGAAACGCATTCAATGCGCTGGACGAAAGTGGCGCAGATCTACCGAAAGACTGGGAACCTCCGTGCCGTCCAACTCCTTCTCGGCCACGCCAAGATGGACAGCACGGTGCGCTAGCTTGGCGTTGAGTTCGAGGACGCACTGGCACCCCCAGAGGCAGTGGAGATCTGAACCCGATGGGCCGCCCTACGTGGGCGGCTCATAGCTGCCGCTCACGGCAAGGTTTAGGGTTTGCATCTGCGGTCTCGTTTGCTGACCTTCGCGGTGGCGCAATTGAAGTGTTTTGGGCTGAAGGTCCGCATCGCCATGACTCGTGCCTTTTTCATTCGACGAGGCAGCCGATCCTTTCCAATAGACCCGGTGCTCACAAGGAAGGATCAAACGACGTAGCCAAACGCATATCCTGCGGCGATTGAGCCGGTTACGGCGAGCGCGAGATAGAGCAGAAACGGCTCGAGGCGCAGGATCGGGAAGATCGCCATGGCGCCCCATATGCTGACGACGCCGCCAGAGACGAGGAACGCCATCGCTGCTCCAGACGACATGCCGTTGTCGATCAGACCTCGCGTGAGCGGCAGAGCAGCGTACCCGTCGATATAGGCCGGCGCGCCGACGAACACCGCAGCGGGTATTGCCCACCACTTGTGTTCGCCGACATAGGTCGCCAGCGACCCTGGGGTCAGCGCCGCGTTCAACGCGTACTCAGCGGTGAACGCGGGGATGAGGCAGACGAGGATGAGCCGCCCGGTTGCCATCGTTTGGCGAAGGAAGACGTGCCGCCGCTCCGGCGCGCGCCAGACCTTTGGTTCGAAGACCGTGGCGCCAGCGCAGCGCGCAGCGCTCAACCGCTTCGCGAGACTGTTGTCGCGCAGCGCGTTCAGCGACCAGGATCGATCAGCGAAGAGGGACGTGGCGAGCCCGCCGAAGATGCCGAGACCGAATGCGGCGATGGTCTTGCCGAGAGCGAACGCAACCCCAAGCGTCGCCGCCGTCGTCGCCAGCATTGCGGGATCGGTGATCGGCGAGGATAGCCAGAACGCCATGATTGGCGCCAGCGGAACGCCGGCCGCCAGCAGACCGGCCATCAATGGCAGGACAGTCACGCCACAAACCGGGGTGACGGCGCCGATCGCCGAAGCCGCCAGAACTGCGGGCAGCGCGCGGCCTTCAAACGCTTTCGCGATGTGCGCATCTGCGCCGCTCGCGATGATCCAGGCGGCGAGGAAGATGCCAGGAATGACGATGGGCGCGACCTCGACGAGCCCCCACATCGTAAACGATAGGGCGCCCGACGCGTGATCGGGCCAAAGCAACCCGATTGCAGCCAGTGCGACGACGCCGGCGGCGTAGAGAACGATGTTCCACCTCTTCGAGGGGAGATTGGTTGCTTGATCGGTCATCGGCGCCTCCTTCGGTCCTTGAAGGCTAGGCGTGCGAATTCGATATATGAAACGAATAGATCCTATTTCAGCCATTGAGGAATCTAATGGATCAGCTGGATAGCGAGCTTCTCCGCTCCTTCATCGCCGTCGCGGACGCCGGCAGCGTGACCGATGGAGCAGATAAACTGCACCGGTCCCAGTCCGCCGTGAGCCTCCAGCTGAAACGCCTAGAGGCCGTGCTCGGACGTCGGGTCTTTGACCGCCACGGGCGTGGCGTGGAACTGACAGACGCCGGCCGTCACCTTCTGCCTGTTGCGAGAGACGTTACCGCCCGGCTCGACACCGCTCTGCGCGAGATCGCCTCGGACGGACTGCGCGGCAAGTTGCGGATCGGCATTCCGGACGATCACGGGCGCGCGCGCCTCGCGCGGATCATCGGGGCCTTCGCGCAAACCCACCCACAGGTCGAACTGGACGTCACCTGCGCATTGAGCGCACGGTTCCCGGAAGACCTCGCGAAAAACCGGCTCGACCTCGCCGTCTACGAAGTTGAAGCGCCATCACCCGACGAGGACGTTCTGTTTGCAGACCCGACATTCTGGGCGTCGTCTGCCTATCGAGATCTGATGACGAAGCGGCCGACACCGGTGGCGCTGTTCGACCATGCCTGCTGGTGGCGCGATGCCGCCATCGCTTCGCTGGAATCGCGCGGAGCGCCATACCGCGTCGTCTGTTCGAGCCAGAGCGTCTCCGGCGTGATCGCCGCGGTCGAAGCCGGGGTGGCGATCGGTTTGCTCGGGCGGAGTTCCATCGACAGTTCTCTCCGACCATTGAGCGAAGAAGACGGGTTCGGATCAACGCCGGTTTCGAACCTCGTCCTTGGGGCGCGAGAAGGAGCAGATTCGGAAGTTACCGGCGCTATGGCCTCCGCCATCCGCGACGCCTTTTGTGGTTGACGGCCCTGACCGGACATCTTCTTGATGCCGGCACGCTGCAGTGCGGTCCTCGGGTCCTCGGGACCCGACATTTACATCACGCACCTGGGGTCGGCTGGGATGATGGGCCGGATCGGTTGCCATTGGCGCCACGCCATCCAGTGTGTGCGTAATTCCGATCTTCGATGGCGTTTGCCGGGCTCTTCTGAGCCCCGGCAGCATCATTCTGCCCAATCTTTGAGCTTTTTGCATGACGCAACGTCAGAACTAGCCTAGCCTCTAGGGCCTGTTGTGGAAAGCGTATTGTAAAAGGGCGAGCGTCATGGCCACGTTGCGTAGAAGCGTTGAGAACATTGCCTGGGTCGCAGGCATCAGCCTGGCCACGGGGGAGGAGGTCAGCCTCGCCGCGCTCGCCGGAGACAACGTCTCGGTCGGCGAGGCCGGCTCCTCACTCGAGCTGAGCTGGGGCATCGATCGCGGTTTCGCGAGCAATGCCTTTGACTTCTCGTCGATCCGGGTGGGCGGCGCACTGGTCCGCGATCGCTTCTTCGACGACGCGTTCTCGGTGCCGCTCTTCAGTCCACTGGTGTTCAATGGTGTCGGAGGCATCGCCGATTTCGGTGGCGCGATCCTGGAGTTCGATGTCGTTGTCCGCGAGGATGGCGAGGCGCAAGAGCTCGCCGAGCGATTGCCGGTGCGCCTGCGCTTCGATTGGCAGGATACGGTATCGAGCACTGAGGAGACCGAAGCGCCCGACGCGCTCACGGTGACGGTACTCTCCGCCCCGGACGGACAGCGCTTCGGGCTCGACATCCTCGGTTTTGGGACCGGCGACACGTCGAGCTTGGATCCCGTGCTGATCGAAGAGCGCTCGGACGACGGCCCCGGTACGCTCCAGGCGATGGTGCGCGTCCTCGACGATCAGCCCCCGGCGTTGCCGGACTACGGTGTTGCCAGCCTGCCCGACGCTCGGCTGATCGAGGGGCCAGTGATCGGCGGGCGGGCCTTCACCTGGCTCGCCGGAGAAGAGATCGCGCTCAGCCAGGATGTCGGCAATCTGGGCGGCGCCTCGGGTGCCTTGGTCGCGCTCGACTTCGAGCTCGTGCGCGTCGATGAGCGCGGCTTCATCACCAAGGTCATCCCTGTCGGCACGCTCGATCCAGTGCCTCAGGCGGTCCCTCCAGGCGAGATCCGCGAGTTCTCGAGCACGCTCATGGTCGATCAGGCCCTTCTTAACCAGGCCGGGTTGTACAAACTCCGCGCCGAGGTCAATCCGGGCGCCGGGCGCGTGCCGGAGAGCGACATTTCGAACAACTTCCTGGCCACCGACGAGCTGCCGACGGTGTTGATCTCGAACCGCTCGCTCATCGACCTGGCAGAGGAGGCGATCGGGACCGCCGAGGACGACACGCTGACGACCACCGGGACGACGGGCAAGACGGTAGACGGCGGGGGCGGGCGCGATACGGCGGCGCTGCTCGAGGCCTTCAGCGAGCCCTTCGCGCGGACGATCGCGCTCTTCGAGGGAGGCTCGTCCGCGCCGCGCCTCCAGTCCCCGGCCCTGGCGCTTGCCCCGGACGAGGCGGTGGTGCTGACTGACACGCGGACGGGCATCGCGGACACCTATATCTCGGTCGAACGCATTGCTTTTCTCGACGGGGTCTTCGTCTTCGATCTGCCCGGCGACGAGGTCCCGTTCGTCTACCGGCTCTACTCAGCGGCCTTTGCGCGCACGCCCGATGAGCCTGGGCTACGGTTCTGGAATGGCGAAAGGATCGGCGGGCTCGGTGATGAGGCGATGGCAGGCGCGTTCGTCTCAAGTCCCGAGTTTGCGGACAAATTCGGCGCGGACCCGACGGACGAGGAGTTCATCGGCGCGCTCTACGACAACGTGCTTCTGCGCGAGCCTGACGCTGGTGGCGAAGCGTTCTGGCTCGACGCCTTCGCCTCGGGACGGCTGGATCGGGTGGACATGCTGCTGGCCTTCTCCGACAGTGCCGAGAACGTGGAACGAAACGAGGAGAACTACGACGTTGGTGTCTGGGTGGTCTGATCGAGCGACCAGACGGCGAGCTCTGCTGGCGCAATCAAGATCAAGGCCGCGGCAGCGCTCCGAGCAGTGATTTGCCGCAGAGCAGCAGACAAGCCCACCAAGTATCTCTCCCTTGGCGATAGCGGCCGATGCTGTATGGAAACTCTGGCCTGGGGTACTGCGGTCTCCAGTAATTGGAGGCGGGCCTGTCGGGCTATTTTGGTGGCGTTGACCGCGAGCAGGTGACGCTGTTTCCGGAACGGTTGGAGGACTGGATCGGTGAGGATCATCCCGTTCGGGTGATCGACGCCTTTGTCGACGCGCTGGACCTGGCGGCGGCGGGGTTTGATCGGACGACATCGGCGTGGACCGGCCGCCCCGGGTATCATCCGTCGGTGCTGCTGAAGCTCTTCATCTACGGCTCCTTGAACCGGGTTGCATCGAGCCGTCGGCTGGAACGGGAAGCGGGGCGCAACGTGGAGGTGATGTGGCTGACCGGAAGGCTGGCGCCCGATCACAAGACGATTGCCGACTTTCGGAAAGACAACGGCCCTGCGGTCCGCGGGGCCTGTGCCCGGTTCGTCGCGCTGTGTCGACAGATCGGCGTCTTGGCGGTCGGCACCATTGCCATCGACGGTAGCAAAATGAAGGGGGTCAATCACCGGGACCGGACCTTCACGGCCGGCAAGGTGAAGCTTCGGATCGGCCATCTTGAGCAAAGCGCGTCCCGGTATCTGGAGGAGATGGAGCGGACCGACCGCACCGACCGCAAGGAACAATCCCAGGCAACGCTTCGCAAGGTTGACCGCCTTAAGGAGAAGCTGGCCCGCGCGCGTCAGGACGTACAGCGGCTTCAGGGGATCGCAAAGAGGCTCGAGCAAACGCCGGACGGCCAGATTTCCCTAACCGATCCTGATGCCCGATCTGCGTATTCCGGTCCATGGCCACCTACGGCAAGGGCACCGGGCTCGTCGGCTAAAACGTGCAGACGGCGAACGTGCAGACGGCGGTCGATGCCGAGACCCATCTGATCGTGGCCCACGACGTGACGAATGCCGTCCATGACCGGGCGCAGCTCGCCCCCATGGCGAAGGCGATCGCCGCCTGAGCGGCCTCACCGCCCCATTGTGATCTAAACCCATGCCCTCAGGCTCTCCTGAAACGACTGGAGGAAGACAAGGCCGCCGAAACCGATCACTCTCGCCGGTTGACCACCAAACCTTCTTCAAAGCCTGATCCCTGCTCGCAGGACCCAGTTTCCAAACAGCCTCGACCGAGACGCACACCCACTCGGGGTCCTCGAACTGCAGATCTCTTCAACTCGCGTAGACAGCAGTTTTATGGTCAAACGTGCTTAGTCAGCCTTTCTCGAGGCGGAACGCCTGTTTCGCAGTGCCTTCTGAATTGGCCAAAGGATCACAAGGACCGTTGCAACCGCCAGGACCGCGGAGATTGGCCGTGTCAGCAGCTCTGTCGCATCGCCGCGGCTGATTAGCAGCGCACGGCGTACGCTTTGCTCGGCCATCGGTCCGAGAATCATGCCCAGGATGATCGGCGCAAGGGGTACGTTGACCTTCTCGAGGACGTACCCCGCGATGCCCGCGAGCAGCATGACCCACAGATCCACCGGCCGCCCGTTGATGACATAGACCCCCACGCACATCAGAATGAGGATTGAGGGCACCAGAAGCACGCCCGGCAGGCGCTGGAACTGGGCAAAAACGCGGGTGGCGAGCGCACCGCCGAGACAGAGGATCAATAGCGAGGTCAGCAACATCTCCATCATGAACCCACCGACCAGCACGGGGTTCTGCTGAAAGAGCTGCGGCCCCGGCTGCAAGCCATGGATCACCAGGGCGCTCAGCACGAGTGCTGCCACGACGTTGCCCGGAATGCCGAGGGCGAGTGCCGGGATCATGGACGCGGCGTTGTCCGCGTTGTTTCCGCATTCGGCGGCTGCGACGCCCTTGGGATTGCCCTTGCCGAACGACGCTGGGTCCTCGTCCGCGTTCTTCGCGGTGTTGTAGCTCAGGAACGCCGCGACGTTGCCCCCGGCGCCCGGCAGGATGCCAACGGAAATGCCGATGCCCGAGGCCCGCAACCATGTCGGGATCAGTCGGCGCAGTTCCCCTTTCTTGAAGGGCACCGCTTGCAGCTTCAGCGCTGCCGCGGAGAGGCCTTTGAAGTCGCTCTTCTCGGCCAGCTGGAGCACTGGCGGCAGAGCGTAGAGCCCCACCAGCACGACGATCAGCGGCATACCGCCGAGAAGCCAAGTCTGATCGAAGGTGTAGCGCGCCTGGCCCGACAGGTTGTCGAGGCCCATAGTCCCGATCCAGAGCCCGAGCAGGGCGGCCATGAGCCCCTTCACCGGGTCCGAGCCGACCATCACCCCGACCGATGCCATGCCGAAGACGGCGATCCAGAAATACTCCGCGGGGCCGAAGAGAAGCGTGACCTTGGCCAGGAGCGGCCCGACGGTCATCAGCGCGATGGCCGAGGCGATGCCGCCGATCGCCGAGGAGTAGCAGGCCACCTTCAGCGCCTTCGACGCCTCGCCCCTCTGGGCCATGGGGAAACCGTCGAAGGTGGTGGCGATGGAGGCTGGCGTGCCCGGAATGCGCAACAGGATGGACGGTATCGCGCCGCCATACATCGATCCGTTGTAGATGCCCGCCACCATGCCGAGGGCCACCAGCGGATCCATCGCGTAGGTGAGCGGCAGGAGAAGCGCGATGGCCATAACCGGGTTGAGCCCCGGCAGCGCGCCGATGAAGACGCCGAGGATGGTCGCCCCGACCATCGCCAGGATCGGACCGAAGGTCAAAACACCAACGAGCGCGTTGACGTAGAAGTCCATCTCAGCCCCCAGACCCAAAGAGGGTGAGGATCGCCTCTCGCGGGAACGGTCGCTCGAGGAAGACTGAGAAAACCAGGTAGACGATGGATGTGAACACCGTCCCCATGATCAGCGCATAGACGAAGCGCCGGAAGCCCAGCGCTAACGGCAATGCCAGCATCAGGAGGAAGGACGCCGTATAGAAGCCGAGCGGCACCACCAGCGCGACGTAGACGACCGCGATGGCGATCGTGGTGCAGAACTTGACTGGCGCGTCGATCAGGACGCGCTCGGTCGCGGCGGTGGCGCGGACGGCCTTCACCGCGACGATTGCGCCCGTCAACGCCAGCAGGAGACCGAGCACCAGCGGATAGATGCCGCTTGCGCCGCTGTAGCTCGTTGCACCCCATGCGGCCGAGAGGCCGAACACCACGAAGAATGCTCCGAGTACGACATCCTGCTGACGGTCCATCCCTTTAGAGACCCAGAGCCTTGGAGACTTCGGCGAGCGCGTCGAACTCCTCCTGCAGCCGCTGCCCGAGGGCGTCGCCCTTCACGACGTTCGGCACCTCGCCCTTCGTGGCCAGGAACTCGACATAGCCCGGGTCGTTTACAGCGGCTTCGATGATGTCGGCGAGCTTCTCGACGATCGCAGGGTCCATCCCCGCCGGGCCGAGGATCGCACGCCAAAGGAGCGTTTCTTTATCAGTCATGCCGAGGGATTCGAGCCCCGACGCACCGGGCAGCGCCGCCACATCCGCGGCAGAGGTCACGATCGGGCAGACAGCGGTGCCCGCTTCCACATGGGGCAGCACGGTCGAGATCGATCCGCCATAGATGTCGACGTGACCGCCGAGGAAGTTCTGTAGCGACTCCTTGGCGCCGCCGAACGGGATAGCAATCGCGTCGATCCCCTTGGCTTGGAAGATGCGCTCGGCTGCAAGTTGCATGGTGCCGCCGATGCCGTCGTTGGCGTAGGTGTACTTGCCCGGGTTGGCGGCCAGTTCCTCGAGGAACGCCTCGCCGGTGCTGCCGGGGAAGTCCGCCATCACGCAGAGCGTGTAGGCGGTCTCTGAGGTCGAGGCGATCGGCGTGAAGCTGTCCAGCGAGTAGGCGACGTTTTGCACCTGCGGGACGGTCGTAATCGGGCTGTTCCAGGTGGCGAAGAGCGAATAGCCGTCGGGCTTGGCCTGCATGAACTGGGTCGCTCCGACGGCGCCGCCGCTGCCGGAGACATTCAGAATGGCGATGGACTGGCCGAGCGCCTCTTCGAGCAGGATCGCGAGCTTGCGCGCGCTCGTGTCGGTGCCGCCGCCGGCGCCCGCCGGGATCGTCAGCTCGATCGCACGTTCGGGATAATCGGCAAAGCTTGGAGTGGCGATGGCCGCGGCCGCGGCTGCGCTGAGCAGCGTCGATGTGAGTTTCATGTTTCTCTCCCTGGTCTGAGGTTTTGTTTCGTCACGTGATTTCGCTGCGGTACCGGAACTGCGCGGCGCTTCCCTGCGCCATCCGCCACTCGATCGCGTTGCCTTCGATGTCGAAGGCGGTGCGCCGGATCACGGCTAGCGGATCGCCCTCGTGCAGCTTGAGCTGTTTGGCGACCGAGGCCGAGGCGCGCCCGAAGGAAAGATCATCGGTCGCGCGCTTCACCAACACCCCGAAGCGCTCGAAATAGAGGGGGTACAGCAGCGGTCCGATCGCGGACTCGGGCAGGGTCTCGAACCCCGCGAAGCGGCGAGCTGAGACATAGATCTCCTCGAAGAGCACCGGCATGTCCGACAGGCTGCGCAGGCGGATGATCTTGATCGCGTCCGACGTGCCCAGAACGGTAGCAGCCGGCTCGGGCGCGGCCGTGACGCTCCGCAGCATCAGCGTGCTGGAGGGAATGGACAGGTGCGAGCCATCCGCCTCGCGCAGTTGGAAGAAGCGGAACAGCGTCGCGTCGAATGAGGGCGCGCGAACATACGTGCCCGATCCCTGGCGACGCTCGAGCAGGCCTTCCGAGACCAGCCCGTCCACGCCCTTGCGCACCGTCCCAATGGACAGGCCGTACTCTTTGGCCAGACGCGCCTCGGACGGGATGGGCTGTTGGGCTGTCCACTCCCCACTTGCAATGCGCCCGGCCAACGCATCGCGAAGCCGGGCATAGGCGGGAAGCCGATCGTCCGATGTGGCGAATCCAGTTGTCATTATGGTCCTCCCCGTGTGGGCTTAGTCCGTATTGACCTATTCAGTCAACTAGTCATATGTATGAATTTAGCAGGAGGAGCGCCATGATCGGATTTGACTGCCATGCGCATGTTTTTGAGGACACGGCGGTCGTCGCCGGGGCGCGCTACCGCCCGGTGTCCCCTGCGCCTCTGTCCGAGTGGTTGGCCCATCAGCGCGCTCACGGCCTGAAGGGCGGGGTGATTGTGCAGGTCAGCTTCCTCGGGACCGACAACACTCAGCTTTGCGCCGCCCTGTCCAAGCTGGATCGCCAGCTGTTCTGCGGCGTGGGCGTTGTTCCCTTAGACGTCGAGGACAAGGCCCTCGATGCCTTGGTGGCGGCCGGGATCCGCGGGCTGAGATGGAACCTCGTTCGCGGTGGGGACGTGCCTGATATGGAGGCGGCGCTTACACAGACGTTCTTCGAAAAACTCCGCAGACGAAACTTGCATCTGGAGGTCCACCTCGAAGGCCCCCGTCTCGCCAAACTACTCGGTCCGCTCTCGGCGCAGGGTGTCGCGGTGGTCGTGGACCACTTTGGGCTGCCCTCCGAACCGGACCCGGCTGCTGACCCCATGATCAATGCCGTTCGCGGATTGAGCGACAGATCGACCCTATTCTTCAAGTTCTCAGGCCATTACCGCAGTCCGTTTGACCTTGCTCCCCATGCCCATGCATTGCGCGAGGCGCTGCCATCAGAACACGTTGTTTGGGGCAGCGACTGGCCGCATACACAATACGAGGCGCGGACTTCCTATGGTCGAACCCACAAGGCCATCAGGGATTGGGGCTGTTGGCATGACGGACCAGCCGTAAGCCTCCTATACGGCGTTGTAGAGACATAACATCGTCGGTTACATCGCAGACGCTGCTAGGACGGACGTTGAACTGAACAAGCTGGAGCGCAGCGTTGTTTGCATCGCGACGCCGCCGAGCAGCCGGATGCTGCGTTCAACACGAACGCCAGCTCCCAAAGAAGCGATTGCGGGATCTGAGCGACCCACTTAAGGCTTTGGGCCGCCGCGGTCGCGGCGACCGGCGTTGGCAATGCAAGCACTGTCCATCAAACCTGATCAGTACGGTGCGATGCGTACCCAGTTTTCATCGGCCTGTGCGATGTACTGTGGGATATCAGCCTGCCACTTCTTCTTGGCACCTTCGTGCACGAAGAGGTAGAGGCGGTCATCGACGATTTGCCAGACGTTCGGATCGCCTGGACGCTTGTAGTTCTGAGATGCGGCCCAGGCACAGTAGCCGTCATATTTCGGCGCTGTCGCTGGTGCGTATGAGGCCGGGTCAGCAGCGAATGCATCGCGGTTGGCTTCGCTAGCGAAGAACCACACGGCACCGTTCCAGAAGTGATGGAACTTGGCCTGTCCCATCGTCGCCTTGCCTTCCTTAAAGTAAGCAACAGTGTCGTGACCGCCAATTGCAACAGCAAGCTGGTTGGTCGCGTTCGCAGCGCTGGCAGCGAGCCCAGCCACTGCAATCACCGCAGCCAATGCCAATTTCTTCATGATGTTTTCCTCCATCGGACGTCAGGCGTACTCAGCAGAGTTCCTGAAGCGCAGGGGTGCCGTCGGTCGGGTTTCAGGCTGTCTGATTTGACAAAGGCAGATTGCTGGGAATATTTCCCATTGTAAATTGACAAGCTCTCACAAAGTGTTGTGGAATGTTGAGGACGGCGTCGCCGCAGACTGCTAGACCATGACGGGAGACCGCATTGGTTTGGCATGACCCCAAGCGAAGAAATGACGACCATGGCAAGCGACGATAAAGCCACGGCTGAGCAGTCCCTAGCAGCGCTGATTACGCCGATCGCCCGGATTATGATTGAGAACGGCGTTGTTCTTAGCGATGCGATCGAAATTCTGAAGACGGCGCTTGTGCACGTGGCGATGGCTGAAGACCCAAGCGCTTCGGCCAGCCATGTCAGTCTGCGCACAGGCGTGCACCGCAAGGACATCAAGCGCATGGAGCGTCGTGACCCATCACCCGAACGCGCCATCGCTGCGGCGCGGGTTCTGACGCGCTGGCAGAGTGATCCAACTTTTTCAGACGGCGGAGTCCCGCGCTCCTTGGTGCGCGGCGGTGACGGTGGGTTCGACGCTTTGGTCCGTCTCGAAAAAATTGACGCGGCGCCGGCGACGGTTTTGTCGTTGCTGATCGCAGGCGGAAACGTCAACGAGGAAAGTGGCACCCTGCATTTCGTCCATGCCGCCGTCGTTCCGCGTGACCGCGCAGAAAAGCTGCGGGCAGCAGTGGCGACGCTTACGCCGCATCTGGCGACCACGGCTGGCAATGTTTCGGGCGACACGCCTCAGATGGATCAGGCGGTAAGGTATTCTCACTTGTCAGAAGAGGCCGTTGCTGAGCTCCAGGAATTGGGTGCAAAGCTCGCGAAGGAAATGATCGAAACCGTGAACAAAAGGGCGAACGAACTGCAGCAGTCGGTTGAAGGGTCGAACCTCTTCGTTCTTGGGGCGTTTATGCACAGTAAGGAGCATGAATGATGCAGCGACTGGTACTCGCCCTGATACTTTTTCTCAGCTTTGGAGTAACAAGCGCTGAGGAAAAGGAAGGTGGTATCATCGGCACGGGCGTGGTCGGCGAAGTCACGGCGCTCGACACATTCGAAGTTGCGGGGATGCGGTTCAATCTGCCTGAGACGGTTGTATTGACGGGTATCGATCGCATCGAAGATCTGCGAATGGGAATGACCCTCTCGCTGCGCGCCGCACGGGATGGCGAAGGCTGGCAAGCAACGGAGCTGCGGCATCTGCCGGTCCTGATTGGCCCAATCACCGGCGAGAACGAAGTCATGGGCGTGCCAGTCTTCGGGGATCTGCCAAAGGGTGGAGCGGTCGTGATTGATGGGTTCTGGTCAACGCAAGGGGTCGTCGCAACGCGTGTCACACCGACAGAGCGCGGAGTGGATCAGGTGATCGGTCGATATGATCCGGAAGGCTCTGTGGGAACAGTTCGGTTGCTTGGTGAGCACACGGTCAATGCCGAGCGAGGCGACGTGATTATGGTAACTGGCAAGTACCAACGCGACGGCTTCGCCGTTGTCGACACGGAAATCGGCGTTTTCAAAGGCGCCGTTCCTGACTTGCTTTTGGTTGAAGGATTTTTTGACGAACCAAACCCAGCCGGGGACGCGATACTCCTGACCATCGACGCAAGGATGGCCTTGAATGGAGGTGCCGCGGGTTCAGACCAAAAGGTTCGGCGCTGCGCTCTACACGGTAGGGTCGATTATGAACGAAGCACACTGTCTGAAGGCGATGTCAAAACCATAGATGACTTCTGCATTAGTGAAACTCGGTAGAGTGATGTTTATAAGCATATCGGGTTATTGCGATGAATTTGATCGGTCTGATGATGATCAGGTTTGCTCAAGACACCTCGGCGCCGATCATCTTGAGACGCCAAACAGTCCGGCCCCAAAGTGCCCTCGGATACCGGCCACCGGCACCCGAGGCCATCACCCCTGTCGACCTGAGGCCGGTGATGTATCAAAAAGTCAACCGGACCACTCAGCCGGGGGTTGGGCCCCAAGGATGGGGTGTATCCGCGAACCGGCATCCATGGTCTTGAGGGGGCTGTCGAGCCCGGCAACGTCCAATACCGTGGAAGACAGACCGTGGAAGACAGGTGGGAGATGGCTCTCTTTGTCGCTTCTCGATCTCTCACTGAAGTCGTGAGAGAACTGGTGCCGGTGATAGGACTCGAACCTACGACCCCATCATTACGAATTGTTTTCCATAGGTGTGTCATGCTCTTGGACGAGACTGCATGACATTACTTCTTGCCTCACAACACGCTGACCCTAAACGCCTTTCTCTGTTTGCAGCATAGCACGAGATATCACCCAGTCGCCAGTCCTTGCACTCCGCAGCCCTACTACCGCCCTACAAATCCTGAACCGCCCTACTAATCGCGCCAAACCCCACACCCGGCCCCAGCAACGGGTTTGAGTATTTGGGGTAGGGACGGAACCGCCCGAATGTCAGGTTGTCGGTGTTTGATCGAATCTAAAGGATCCGTGTCCAGCAGGCGACTGTGTTGCCGCCCTGCAAATTGGCCGCAAATCGCGGAAGCGCACATCATTTAGAGGTAAACCCAAAGACACATAGCAAATATTGACCCAAAGGAGTCTGTTTTTAAACCCCAGTAGCTAGAGCCTTTTAAATATCTCTTTCTCAAACTCTTTTAAACAATCGTAGGTTATGCGAAATCGAGCAATTGTGCGCGACGGAGCATCAATATTCTGTGTTGCTCCTTTTAAGTATGTATGAGCAAGCGAGTTTCTGTTCACAGACAGGGCATTGAGCTCAGAAATGAGTTGTTGGCGCTTCAACTGGTCCATACTTCTTTCTATGTCATGCATATTCACTTCGCCAACCGCGCTACACACCATTTTTCGAAAATGCTTTTTGTAGTGAAAGCCATAGACGGGATTAACGACTGCCTCTTCAAAACTTGTGAGAACACGTGCATCCTTAACACGTTTCCGCACAGCACGACAAACAAGATCATCAATTGAAATCTCCAGCCATACACAAAGCTCTAATACGGCCAACTTGGAGAAATACAAGGGTTCGCGTTGTGTTCGAGACTTATTGAATCGGCGCTCAAGATCTTTGAGATTGCTCTCTATATATGATCTGGCAATCATTTAACTTGAGAATACTTCATCAGCTGCTTGGAAACGGGCTGAGACCTTGTCCACCTTTGATAGCCCTTCAGCTACGGCATCTTCGTTGAATTCAGGTCTGGACCTCAACTGGTTGTATCGCGCCAAAACCTGCCCGTTTGCCAAGTTCTCTAAATGGTCTATGTGTCTGGCCATGCCAACCAACGTGGCCTCCATCACGCTTGTAGGTATCCTGGACGGCGGACCGTCTGGGAATACCTGCCGGTCTAAAAGTGTAACAACGCGGTTAAAGATACTGGCTTTCGCATTCAGAAAGTCTTCTTTGGCATGACGATTGACGTGCATATAATCGTTTAAAAACTTCGCTACTTGGCCTTTATACTTATCTTGGGCATCGAGAAAGGCGAAGAATCTTAGGATCAGTTCTTGCTTTACAAATCGGATGACTAACGAAGACTCGAATTACCGATT
>JBCBYB010000004.1:0-192365 GCA_039816045.1 Pseudomonadota bacterium | reverse complement strand
TCAGCCACGCCGAATGGCTGGGGCTCCTGATCGAGCGCGAGGCCGCCAGCCACAGCACCAAGATCTTCCAGACCCGGATGCGCGCCACCCGGCTCCGCCACCTGCGCGCCCGCAGCGAGGACGTCGACTGCCGCGCGCGCGCAAGCGCGACAGGGCGCTTGTTCAGGACCTCGCCACCGTCAAGTGGGTCGATGAGCGCTGCAACCTGCTGACCACAGGCCCCTGCGCAACAGCCCGGCGCTCCGAAACACCCATGGCGCCGGGGAGAAAGACCAAAGATCACCGAAGGCAGCGCTCAACGCCCCCCCGCGCGCGGTTCCCGAAACGCAGACGCTCGGGGCGGCAAGCGCGGGTATCTATTGGTGTTAGGTAGGCGCGTAATGCGCGCATGGTCGACAACTGATCCTGCCTCGCCCGCGCCACGTCACGATCAATGGCCACCGGGTCGATCCGGAACACCGTGCCGAAACCCGGCTCTCTCAGCCGAGAGCGATCCGCTACGCCGACGGGCATCTGGGGAAATCATGGACCGCTCGGTCGTGCGGTGCTGTGACGGGGTGCGCTTCTTGGGCTACTCTGGTGTTCTGCCCATGCCGAGCCAGACGCCAGCGCGGACCCGGTGCTCGTAGAGTCGGTGCTGGCGCTCATGGGTTGCTGCGAGGTGCGGAGGCACCGGTCGCGGCCCCTCTGAGAAGGCGTGAACTCGACGTGCTCCGTCACCTGGCTGCAGGATTTCGGATCGCCGACATCGCGTACCGAATGCCCCTCTCATCGAAGATGGGCGAGTTCCATCTCAGCGAGGCGTAAGGCCGTTTGTCTGCAGAAACGCGTGGTCGGGTGGCGGCGGTGGCAGCGGAGCGCGGCTGGCTCAACACCAGCTATGAGAGCCGCCCGGCGAATTGATCATGACCAATAAGGCCGATACGCTCACCCCGCGACAGTGTTCACGGGGAGGGGAGGACTGGTGTCGAGGGATACCGATGGAGCGCCACGACGTCGCCGACCGACTCAGGTCGCCGACGCGATCAAAGCCCTGATTGTCGAGAATGAGCTGAGGGCCGGGGATCGGCTGCCAAGCGAGACTGAGCTGATCGATCATTTTCAGATGGCCAAGAGCACGATCCGGGAGGCAACGCGCATCCTCGAGGCGCAGGGTATCGTGACGACACGGACCGGGCCAGGCGGCGGGAGCTTTGTGGAGGCGGTCTCGCCGGATCGCGCAAGCGCGCTGCTCGCCAACTATTTCTATTTCGAGGATCTGACCATCGACGACATCTACCAGCTGCGCCAATCGTTGGAGCCGGAGCTGGCAGCGTCACTGGCAGGGCGGCTGAGCGAGGCGGACCTCGCAGAGCTCGAAGCTATCCTTGCGCTCTATCCGGAGCCTGCGCGGAGTGCGGAGGAGGAGCGCGATCACCATGTGGCCGCGCTGCGCTTTCATGCGCGTCTTGCAGAGATGGCGGGGAACCGGCTGCTTGGCTTCATCATCGGCTTCATGGCCCGGATCCTGACCGACCTGACAGTCTACCGCAGGCTCTACGAGCAGCCCAACGAAGCGCTTTGGCGCGAAGGGCGCAACCACCAGAGTGCGTTGATCGAGGCGTTGCGATCTGGGGATGCGACCGGCGCCCGACAGATCATGTCATCCCATATGCGCTCGGCCCACGCGCTGATGGAGGCTCAGGCAGCCGAAGTCGGCAAGCGCTTCATTGTCTAATCCTGCCGCGATTCGTCGCGTGAGAGGACCTGGAAACCGCACGCAAAGCGGAGAGTGTTGCCCAATCTGAGAGCATCTTGGGAAAAAAGCGCTCGAATGAAGGGCATCATGGAGGTTTTTGTGCAAATTTCTCATGATAAATTTGACCTTTGAATTTATCATGATCAACATCGATGGAGCGAAACAAAGAGGTATCCAACGATGGCGCATTTCCCTTGGACCCGCCGCGCGTTCTTGGCCGCGGGGTTCGCCCTGTCGGCCCTGATCGGCACCCCGGCAGTTGCTCAGACGCCTCCTGGTGTGCTGATCGTCGGTCAAATCGCAGAACCGAAGTCGCTTGACCCGGCCACCGTAACGGCCGTCAACGACTTTCGGATCCTCGTGAACCTCTATGATGGGCTTTTGCGCTACAAATCGGGGACTCTCGAGGTCGAGCCGGCGCTGGCGACCGACTGGTCGATATCGGAGGACGGCACGGTATACACGTTCTCGCTCCGCGACGGGGTGACGTTCCACGATGGCACGCCGTTCAACGCCGAGGCCGTGAAGTTCAACTTCGACCGCATGCTGGATGAAAGCCACCCGTTCCACGGCACGGGACCTTTCCCGCTCAGCTTCTTCTTCTCGGCGGTGCAGTCGACGGAGGTGGTTGATCCGATGACCGTGCGCTTCACGCTCGATGCGCCTTACGCACCATTCCTGTCCAACCTCGCTTATCCTACGGGGCTCATTGTGTCCCCGGCGGCTGTCGAGGCGGGCGGAGACTTTGGGCGCAGTCCGGTTGGAACCGGGGCTTTCAAGTTCTCGGAGTGGCGCTCCAACGAGGCGGTGATCGTCGAGGCCAACCCGGACCACTGGGACGGTGCGCCAGCGATGCAGGCTGCCGTCTTCCGCCCGATTACCGATGCCAACACGCGCACGGCCGAGATGCTGGCAGGCGGAATCGACTTGATGGTCGAGGTGCCGCCCGTGTCGCTCTCCGAGTTCGAGGGTGATGCCTACACGGTCCACGAGCAGGCCGGCCCCCACCTCTGGTTCCTGATCCTCAACGCCAAGGAAGGACCCTTTGCCGATGTGCGCGTCCGCCAGGCCGCGAACTACGCGATCAACAAATCGGCCATCGTCGACGACGTGCTCGAGGGGACGGCCGCCGTCGCCGCCGGGCCCACGCCGCCGGCCTTCGCCTGGGCCTACAACGAAGCGCTCGAACCCTATCCCTACGACCCCGAAAAGGCCAAAGCGCTGATCGCCGAGGCGGGGGCCGAGGGCGCGGAGCTCACCTTCTACGTGACTGAGGGCGGCTCGGGCATGCTCGATCCGGTGGCCATGGGCACAGCCATGCAGGCTGATCTCGAGGCGGTTGGTTTCGATGTGACCATCGAGACCTATGAGTGGAACACCTTCCTCGGGCAAGTGAACCCCGGGCTCGAAGGGAAGGCCGACATGGCGCAGATGGCCTGGATGACCAATGATCCGGACACGCTGCCCTATCTTGCCCTCCGCTCGGCCGCGTTCCCGGATAAGGGCGGCTTTAACTCGGGCTACTATGCGAACCCCGAGGTCGACAAGCTGCTGGAGGCGGCTCGTGCCGCGACCGATCAGGCCGAGCGCGCGCGCCACTACAAGGAAATGCAGGTGATCGTGCAGGAAGACGCGCCCTGGGTGTTCGTGGCCAATTGGAAGCAGAACGCTGTCACGTCGGACCGTGTTGAGAACTTCGGGCTCGAGCCGTCGTTCTTCCTCGTCCTCAAAGACGTTGTAAAGAACTGACGGCCTGATCTCGCGGGGAGCTGGCCGCCTGGCTCCCCTCTTCCGCAGCGCTGCAGAAGGAGAGCGGCTATGACCCGCTACATCCTGAAACGCCTGCTTTCGGCCATACCGGTCCTGCTGGGGATCACCGTGATCGTGTTCCTGATCATGGCGCTGATCCCAGGTGACCCTGCGACCGCCATCCTCGGCAGCTTTGCCACGCCCGACAACGTGGAGAAGCTCAATCGGGATCTCGGCCTCGATCAGCCGCTGGTTGCGCAGTATCTCATTTGGCTCGGCAACCTGATGCAGGGCGATCTCGGTCAGTCCTTCGCGCTCAACCGGCCGGTGCTCGACGAGGTGCTAGAGCGGTTCTCGGCCACGCTGATCCTGGCGGGCACGGCCTTCGTGCTGTGCTCGGTCCTGGGCGTCGCGGCCGGTGTGGTCTCGGCGGCCAATCAGTACAGCGCGGCGGACAAGGGCATCACGTTTGTGGTGCTCCTCGGGATCTCCATCCCCTCCTTCTTCCTCGGCATGATGATGATCTTGCTTTTTGCGGTAACCCTGCGGTGGCTGCCCGTCTCGGGGATGTGGCCGATCTTCGGGGACCGCTCCCTTGGTGTGCTGCTGAGCCACCTCGCCATGCCCGCCTTCGCGCTGGCGGTCGTGGCCACAGGCGTCGTCGCCCGCCTGTCGCGCTCGGCCATGCTCGAGGTGCTGCGCCAGGACTTCATCCGCACCGCCCGCGCGAAGGGCGTTCGCGAGCGCGGCGTGATCTGGCGCCATGCGCTGCGCGCCGCGATGGTCTCCATCATCCCGGTGCTCGGCATTCAGGCGGGCTTCGTCCTCTCGGGTGCGGTCTATATCGAGATTGTCTTCCAGTGGCCTGGCGTCGGGCGGATGCTGGTTGATGCGATCCTGAAGCGAGACATCCTGCTCGTGCAGGGAGGCGTTGTGTTCGTCGCTACCTGCTACGTGCTCTTCAACATCGCTGTCGACGTGGCGCAGAGCCTGCTCGACCCGAGGATCAAGGCATGAGCGGGTTCCTCAAGCTCCTCGCCCGCAACCGACTGGCCCTCGGCGGACTGATCGTGATGGGCTTTGTCGTGGTGCTGGCGCTGGTCACGCCGCTCCTGCCATTGAGCGATCCGGACGTGACCGACACGGCCAACCGCTTCAAGAAGCCGCTTGAGGACGGCTACCTCCTCGGGACCGATCATCTGGGTCGCGATGTGCTCTCGCGCCTGCTTTGGGGCACGCAGCTCTCGCTCGCTGTGGGTTTTGCCGCCGCGATCCTCGCCGCGACGATCGGCGCAGCGATTGGGATCGTCGCCGGCTACTACGGCGGCCGGACTGATAACATCATCATGCGCGGCGTCGATATGCTGATGGCGTTTCCCTACATCCTGCTCGCCCTCGCCATCGTCGCGGCCCTCGGGCCGGGGCTCATGAACGCGCTCATCGCCGTCGCTGCCGTCAACGTGCCCTTCTTCGCGCGCAACATCCGCGGGGTGACCGTTGGCATCGCGAACAAGGAGTTTGTCGACGCCGCCCGCCTCGCCGGGCTCTCGGACGCGCGGATCATCCTGACCGAGGTGCTGCCCAATGTGGTGCCGGTCATCGTGATCGCGATGTCGACAACCATCGGCTGGATGATCCTAGAGACAGCTGGCCTCTCCTTCCTTGGCCTCGGCTCCCAGCCCCCGCAGGCGGATCTGGGCTCGATGCTGGGCGAGGCGCGAGCAGCGCTGATCACCAATCCACACACCTCGGTCGTGCCGGGCGTGATGATCCTGATCATCGTGATGGCCATCAACCTGCTGGGCGACGGGGTGCGCGACGCGCTGGATCCGCGACTGCGGTCGGGCGCGCTCTCGCGCCCCATGGCCGCCACCGCCGTGCGGCGGGCCGCGCCGCCGCCGCCCGCGAGCAACCCCGATGCGATCCTCGCGGTCGACGCCCTCGAGACGCGGTTCGAGGTGAAGGACCGGGTCTACAGGGCGGTCGGCGGTGTCTCGCTCTCGGTGCGCCCGGGCGAGTGCCTCGGCATCATCGGCGAGTCGGGCTCCGGTAAATCGGTCACGGCGCTCTCGGTCATGGGCCTCGTCGCCTCGCCGCCGGGGGTGATCACCGGTGGGGCCGCGCGGCTGAAGGGCGAGGACCTGATCGGCGCTCCCTATGAGACGCTCCGCCGACATCGCGGCGCCTCGGTCGCCTACATCTTCCAGGACCCCCTGGCCACGCTCCACCCGCTTTACAAGGTGGGCGACCAGCTGATCGAGGCGATCCGCTCACACCGTCCGATCGGCCGCGCCGAGGGGCGCAAGAAGGCCATCGAGCTGCTCAAATCCGTCCGCATTCCCAATGCCGAGGCGCGGATCGACAGCTACCCGCACGAGATGTCGGGGGGCATGCGCCAGCGCGTCGGCATCGCCATGGCGCTCGCAAACGATCCGGCGGTGATCATCGCCGACGAGCCGACCACGGCGCTCGATGTGACCGTACAAGCGCAGATCCTCTCACTGCTCGACGATCTGCGGCGCAACCGAGGCCTGTCCATCGTCTTCATCACCCACGACTTCGGCGTGGTGGCTCAGCTCTGCGACCGGGTGGCGGTGATGTATGCCGGGCGCATCGTCGAGGAGGGGCCAACGGACGAGATCCTTGCCGCCCCGCGCCATCCGTACACCGCGCGCCTCATTGCCTACGTTCCCGAGTTGGGCGAAGGCCGACGCCAGCTAGAGGCGATCCCGGGCTTGCCGCCGGTCGTTGACAAGCTGCCCGCGGGGTGCGCCTTTGCCGAGCGTTGCGCGAAGGCTCGGAACACCTGCCGCCAGGATGAAATCGCGCTCCAGAGGAGCGGCGCGCGCGCCGTGCGTTGCCTCTACCCCGAACCTGCGCCGACCCTGGAGGCCGCCCAATGACCGCAGCGCTCCGGCTTAAGGACCTCTCCAAGACCTTCGCCGTTGGCGAGCGGTTCTTCGGTCCGCCAAAGGCCAAGGTCCGCGCCGTTCGCCCGATCAGCCTCGACGTTGCGGAGGGTGAGACCCTTGGCATCGTGGGGGAGTCCGGCTGCGGCAAGTCCACGCTCGCGCGGATGCTGGTGGGGCTGCTGCCGCCTAGCACCGGCACAATCGAGATCCATGGCAACGCGCCCGACACCGCCGATCCAGCGGTCTTCGGCCGGAAGATACAGTACGTGTTCCAGGACCCGATCTCCTCACTCAACCCACGCAAAACGATCCGCCAGATCATGGAGGCGCCGCTCATCCACCTCCACGGCATGGGCCGCGCGGAGCGTGAGGTCCGCATCGCCGAGATCTTCGCCAGTGTGAACTTGCGCGAGGAGTTCCTCGAACGCTTTCCGCACGAGTTCTCCGGCGGGCAGGCGCAGCGCATCGGCATCGCCCGGGCGCTCGCTGCGGATGCCAAGATCCTAGTCCTCGACGAACCCGTCTCGGCCCTTGATGTCTCTGTGCAGGCCCAGGTGCTGAACCTTCTGGCGGAGCTGAAGGCGCGGCTCGGGCTCACGTATCTCTTCATCAGTCACGATCTTGCGGTGGTGGAGGCGGTGAGCGACCGGGTCTGCGTGCTTTATTTCGGGGCTGTGGTGGAGATCGGCCCGGCAGCGCGGATCTTCTCGGCCCCGCGTCACCCCTACACGCGCCTCCTGGCCGAGAGTGCTCCTGTCGTCGGTCGGCCCCTGCGCGCGCCGGAGGATCGTTCAACGGAGCTCCCCGATCCTCTCGCCCCACCGCCCGGCTGTGCCTTTGCCGCCCGCTGCCCGCGCGCGAGCGATCTCTGCCGCTCCGTGGAGCCGAGCCTCGCGCCCGGCGCCGAGGGTGTCCTTGCTGCGTGCCACCACCCAATCGAGACCTGACCTTGCCTGATCCTCGAACGCGCTCTCCTGCCGCCTCCCGCGTGGACCTGCCCGTGCCCGACCGGACGCTGCTCGCCGAGCACATCCGAGCCGTGTTGGACGGCGTCAACGCATTCGGTGCCGACCCCAAGGGCGGTTGGTCGAGGGTCGCCTTCAACGACGCCGACATGGCGGCGCGGCGCTGGCTCCGGAAGCACTTCGAGGACTTGGGTCTCGATGCCCGTATCGACGCCATCGGCAACGTTATCGGTCGGTGGGGGCCGCCTGACGCCCCGGCCATCCTGCTCGGCTCACACACCGACACCGTCCCGCGCGGCGGCGCCTTCGACGGCGTCTTCGGCGTGGCAGCAGGTGTCGCTGCCCTGATGGCGCTGCGGGCGCGCTATCCCAAACCTCTTCTGGCCATCGAGGTCATCAGCTTTGCCGATGAGGAAGGCCGCTTTGGCGGTATGTTTGGCTCACAGGCCCTCTCTGGCCAGATTGCCCCGGGCTGGGTTGACGCCGCTCATGACGCCGATGGCATCTTCCTCGTGGAAGCGATGCGTCGGCATGGCCTTGATGCGCATGCCGCGCACGGCGTGGCCCGCGCGCCCGGTAGCGTTCGCGCCTACATCGAAGCGCATGTCGAGCAGGGGCCGGTGCTCGAGACTGCTGGTGTGCCCGTCGGGATTGCGCCGTCGATCACCGGCGTCTGCGTCACGCGGACAGAGCTGACAGGGCAGGCCGACCACTCGGGGACCACGCCCATGGGCCATCGGCGCGACGCGCTCGCGGCCGCGGCAGAGGCCATCGCGGCGATCCCGCGCATGTTGGCAGAGCTCGGTGCGCCGGACGCGCGCGCGACCGTGGGCAAGCTCGACATCCGTCCAAACACCCCGCATACCATTCCAGGCGCGGTCGAATTCACCGCAGTGCTTCGCGATGGCGACGCATCGGTCATTCGAGCGCTCGAAGAAGGGGTGACCGGCGTCACGGCAACCGCGGCAACCCGGCACGGCGTGGCCTCTCACACCGAGCGGCTGAGCTGGCTCAGCCCCGCAGAGCTCGATCCGGGCCTTTCAAACCTCGCAGCCCGCTGTGCGAGTGAGGCAGGTATCGGCTATGCCATCGTTCCTTCCGGCGCAGGGCACGACGCGCAGTCGATGCAAGCACTCTGCCCCTCGGCACTTCTCTTTGCTCCGAGTCGCGGTGGCATAAGCCACGCGCCCGAAGAGCACACCGATATGAACGACATGGCCGAGGTGGCTGCGGTGATGGTCCTTCTGTTGAACCGGCTCATCCGCGAGACGCTCTGAGCCACCGAAACCACCTGACGACAGTCTCCGGACCATCGCTGGTCTCCTCGATGCCGCGTTGCAGTCTGCGAGACTAGACCCGTGCCGCGGTGCGCCACAACCAGCATTCCCTATAGCACGGAAATCCGCCCGCTAACCACGTCGCCAGATTTGTCGCAGTTGGATGGCAAGCATCGATCAGCCACAAACCTCATACTTTGCTGCAGTTGGCTTTGAGAATGGAATGCTTGCTTTTCATCTACTGACGGCCTTCGACAATCGCATCGTAAAGGGTCTTCCGAAACCACTTGCTGATCAGATCGCTGTCGTAGCGCTCCGACCAGAACATGTGAACGCTAAACGGCGGTACGTCTGCTGGGACGTGCCGTATGATCAACTCTGCGTCGGCAGCGGCGATTGCCGCTTGGCGGCTCGGTAGCGTTGCGATCAAGCCTGTCTGCTTGACGAGGGATGCCGCCGATCCGAACGTATGACTGATCAAGCGAACGCGCCTCTCTCGTCCCTGTTCACGAAACCAATCGTCGAGGTAACCCGACGGGGCGCCGCCAAGCGGTGCAATCAGGAGGTGGTCTGCTGCCAGGTAAGCCTCGATGTCCCATGACGTTGCTGCGGGGTGATCGGCACGCATCAGGCATACCAAGTGTTCTTCATAAAGTTTGCGTTGCTTCAATCCGTCCGGGGCATAAAGCATCGTCGTTAGCGTAACCGACAGCCGTTTTCGCCAAAGAACATCTGCACGATATTCAGGATTGAGCGGCAGGAACTGCACCGGTACTGCGCATCCTGCGCGTTCCAGGGCAGCAACGATATCAGCACCATGCAGAACAATCTCTTCATCAGCACTCGTGATAATGATGGGCTCAGTGATGCGTGAAGGATCGACATCTGGGCCACCTGTCAACGCGGCTTCGATTTGTGTCATTGCGTCGCTAAGGTTGGCCGCCAGCTGCTCCCCTCGCGGCGTCAGGTGCAATCCACCCGAGGCTCGCACAAGAAGCTGATCTTTCAACAAATCTCGCAGTCTCTTCAGCCCATTGCTGACGGCAGGCTGACTGAGACCCAGCCGCGCGGCAGCCCTCGTTACACTGCGCTCCTCAGCGACCATTTGAAAGGTGCGTAGAAGGTTCAGATCAACGTCATCAATATTCATTTCGTGAATATCACCTATTCGCGCAGCCCTGTTAAGTGGGAGCGTGCGGTTGGCTAGGTGTTGGGAGAACTCACAAGGCAAAGAGGGCCAACACCATGACCAATGCAACCTTAAAGCGTCGAGACATGATCAAGATGGCCGCCGGCGTCGGCGCGATCAGCACAGCCTTCGCGACCACGGGACGCGTCGCACAGGCACAAAGCCGGTCGACCACACCGACTGCCGGTATGGTGAGCGTGCACAAGCTCGGGGCGGTGACTCTGCACACCTACACTGCCCCCGAGGCCTCCGCGATGGTCAACACCCATATCGTCGAAACGGCAAACGAGCTGCATGTGATCGACGCGCAGTTCGTGCAGAGCTTCGCGGCTGAAGCTCGCGCCTATGCCGAAAGCTTGGGCAAGCCAGTTGCGCAACTCTATCTGTCGCATTCCCATCCGGACCACATCCTGGGCGCGTCCCAGTTTGCAGATGTGCCCTTTGTCACGACGGATGCGGTTTTTGCGGACGCTCAGGGAAGCGTAGGCATGTATGCGGGTCGCAAGGAAAAGCTGGGCGACACTACCGACCTTTACATGCCGCAGGTCGGACTTGCGACGGGCGCCGCCAACTGGGACGGCGTGGCTGTCGAGATCGCTGAGGTCAAGGGTGCCGAGGCTGCGAACACGCTGACGTTCCATTTCCCCGAAGCCGGTTTGATCATCGCCCAGGACCTCCTCTATGCCAGCGTGCATGCGTTCCCCTTGGGCAACACGCCCAACTGGATCGCCGCACTCGAACGCATCCGGGACACCGATGGCCTCAAGGTCATCGGAGCCGGACACGGGCTGCTCGCAACGCCGGGCGCGGTTGATGACGCCATCTCCTACCTGAACCTCCAAAGCAAGGTGATGTCGAGCAGCGGCGACGCTGAAACGGCAGTCGCGGCGCTAAGCGACGCCTATCCCGGCTACGGGGGACGGGATCTTCTTGGCTTTGTAAACTTCCGCTTCCAATGAATTGAGAGGCGCGCGGACGATTGGTTGCGCTCCAGCCCGCGCTAAAAAAGCCGCTCGATGTTCTCGGGTAGATCGTGGTCGGGGCCGTAGATGATGCGCAGACAGTCGCGCCCACGCACCTTCATGGCCGGCTGCACCAGGCCCTTCTCACCGCGCGAAAGAAAGGAGGCCGGTTTCTGCACCATGCCCTCGCCGCCTTTGCCGGTGTGCGCGAGCCACCGGACGACAAGCGCCTCCCGGTCGGTGAAGACAAGACCCTTGGCGGCGAGCAGGTGAAACGGTGCGATCCGGAGCGCATCGATTGTGTCGGCCTGCCAGTAATAGCCGTCAATGGTCTCGCCCATGCGGCGGGCGTTCTCCCGTTGGTGCCCGACGGCGGCGGCAAGCGATGCGAGCGCGTCGTCGGGCTGCGCACCGGACAGACAGTCCAGTAGGGCCTCTGCCGAGTGCTTCGCGGCGACGACCGTCGGTAGATACTGCTGGCGCAAGAGTTCCTGCGCCTTGGCCGACCAGGGCATCAGCTCGGCATCGAGCAGCACCCAGTCCGTCGACAGCGCCTCCCAGAGGCCAGCAGACCCCACGGCTGCAGCGACCCGTGCAATGACTGCGGCCTCCTCCCCATCGTCCTTGAAGAACGGTCGACCGGCGCGAGTGTAGATGACCCCCCGTTTGCCGTCCTCGGTGCCAAAGCGCGCCGCCGCCGCCGCTGCGTCCCGGCAGACGATCATCAGGGCGCGCGAGCCCATGTGCTTCTCTTCGGCGACCAGATCGGTCACGCCGAGCTTCGCGTAGTGGTCGAGCGCGTCGTGCGGGTGCTCGAGGAAGGGCCCCTCGGCCGCGGTCGGGCAGGCGGCCATCGTCGGTGGCAGGTGGATGAGCCAACGGGGATCGATCGCAAACCGGCTCATGACCTCGAGTGCCGCGAGCGCGTTCTCCTCCGGGATCACCACTGTGCCGCCGAGACCGGTCTCGATCCGCTGCTTGGTTGCGAAATCGTCGAAGTAGAGCAGCCGATCATGGTCCTGCTGCGCGGTCCGGCCGTCGCCCGGGTCGAGCGGCTTTGTCGGCTCGGCGTATTGTTGAGCCGCGGGAACCGATACGGTTGCCCGCTCGGGCCAGCGCAGCGCCGTCAGCTTGGCGCCAAAGACACAGCCCGTGTCGATGTCGAGCGTCGAGTTCAGCCACTCCGCCTCGCGTACTGGCACGTGGCCGAAGACCACATCCGCCCGGCCGCGATACTCCCGCGCCCATTCCAGCCGAACGGGCAGGCCGAACTCATCGACCTCCCCCGTGGTCTCTCCGAACATGGCAAAGTTGCGCACGGCGGCCGAGCCGCGCCCGTGCATCTCCTCCTTCAGTCCCGCATGCGCGACCACCAGATCGCCACCGGCGCGCCACTGGTGCGAGCGCAGGTTGTAGGTGAACTCAGTCACTGTCTTGCGGAACGCCTCCGAGCACTGCTCAAGCTCGGCCGCGGTAAGATCGAGACCGTGGTTGAGCTTGACTTTCCGGCCCTTCAGCCACTTGTTCAGCCGGAAGTCGTGATTGCCCACGAAAACGTGCTCCGCCCGTCGGGATGGCGGGCGCTGAGCGGGGCCTCGCCGGGCGCATAAGGGGCGAGATCGCAACCCAACTGGCCGAGCAGGGCGGTGAACTCGTCGAAGCAGCCGCGCACATCGCCGATGATGTCAAACGGGCCGTGATCCTGGCGCCGGTCGGTCCAGAGCGGCTCGCGCGTGATCTCGAGCGCCTCGACCTGCTCGGGCGAGCGCAGGATATGGACTTGGCGAAACCCTTCCTTCTCAAGCCCGCGCAGACCTCGGCGGAGCGCCTTGGTATGGTTGCGAACCACATGCGGACCACGCGTGCGGTTCTCGCGTCCCTGTCTGCGCTCGTGACAGAAGTCCGGATCGATACCGAGCACCAGCGCAATCGGCAGATCATGGTACAGGCGCGCGAGGGCGACCAGATTCTTGCGGTCCTCGCGCCGGACCGAGGTCGCGTCGATCACTGTGAGCTTGCGCCGTTTCAACCGGACGCCCGCCGTGTAGCGGAGCAGGTCAAAGGCATCTCCCGTCGCCGCCTGATCCGTCTCGTCATCGGACACAACCGCGCGGCAGTGGTCCGAGGAGATGACCTCAGTCTCGAGGAATTGCTTGCGCGCCAGGCTGGACTTGCCGGAACCCGTCGCTCCGATCAGAACCACCAGTGCGAAATCGGGGATCGCGACCTTCATGCCGCGCCCTCCGCCGCCCGGGTGAAGACCGCCATCTGAGAGGGTGCGCCGTGGGTGTCGTCCACGGGGCCGATGGGCTGGAACGCCACCGCATAGCCATGCTCGCCGGCCACACGGTTGCCCCAGGCTTCGAACTCGGCCCGGGTCCACTCGAAGCGGTGATCCGGATGGCGCAAGGCACCCTCCGCCATGCCCTCGAACTGTGCGTTGTACGCACGGCTCCGCGTTGTCAGGACGACCAGTCGGGGGCCGCGCAGGCGCGAATAGCGACAGCTCCGGTGCCGAGAGCCGCGCGCGGTCAAGATGCTCGATCACTTCGACGAGCGTGGCCGCATCGAGGCCCTGCCAGCGCCGGTCGCCATAGGTCAGGCTGCCCATCAGCAGTCCCACGCACTTGCGCATCCGCTCCCCGGCCGTATCCAGACGGAGACGCCGTAACGCGACCGCGAGCGTGCGCACCGACGGATCGACGCGAGGATGCGCTCGACCCAGCGCTCATTCACAAGGCGACGGATCAGTAATGGGATGGACCGCCCCTCCTGCCTTGGTTCGGACCGGGGCACCCGTCAGGAGCCATAAGATAGGAGGCCAATCTTGTAAGAGATCCAAGTCGTCAGGATCGACCTCGGCAAGAACGTCTTTCGTCTGATCTGCATGGACGGACGCGGGCAGATCGTGAAGCGCAGGCGGTGCTGACGGCCACAGCTGTTCGCCTTCTTCCGCAACATTGATCGCTGTCTCGTCGGTATGGAGGCTTGCGCGAGCGGCTCGTGGCGCGGCGGACGGCATCGAGCCAACCAGATCCGCTGGCTCCTGGTCGAGCACGGCATCGTCATGCGCAAGGGCCGGCGCGGCTTTCTGCACGGCAGGAAGCGCCAGAGCATGTCACCTGTCTGGGCCGGCCGGACGATCCAGGCATAGATCGTCTCGGCTAAGACCGCGCGCACCCCCCGCGTGATGCGGCGCCGGAGCCGGCCGGCGATTTGCTCCGGCGTCCTGCCTTCGGCGAGGCGGTCGGCGACGCAGCCCGCGAGCACAGTGTCCCGCTTGAGCACCGCGGCCCGTTGCCGGCGCAGAAGATTGACCCCATCGGCGACCTGCGGCCGGTAGGCGTCCCCCGGGAGAGGCACTGCGCCGCAGCTCGCGGCTGATGTTCGAAGGCGCGCGCCAGCACCTCTCTGCTCGCCCGAATGCTGAGGCCCAACGTGAGCAGTTCGGCAGTCCGGCCCTTTTCGACTGGCGAGAGATGGACGTATCCAGAGATCGCAACACCGGTCTTTTTTGTCGACAGACGGATACCGCTTCCGTCAGCGGTCCTGCACGTCGCTCCCAAACTCACCCGTGTCTAAAAGGGAGGCATGCGTACCCGGGTCCCAGCTGTCCGGTTCGCCACAAACAGGATTTGGATGCCGACCAAATAGCTGGGTTCCTCTTCGTTGCATTTCAAGTCCGCAACTGCGGTGCAACGAATGAAACACGCGAGCGCAATCGCGGAAACGCGCGTGAAATGGGTCTGCTCCATATCTCCTGCATCGAACGACGCGGATGGCGCAGCCTCAGCGGGACAGTTCGGGCAAATTGATGCAATGAGATGGAGAAGACCGATGAGCCATTTGAAGTTTGGAGATAAAGGCAACGGCGTCAGAAACCTGCAGCGGAAGCTTCAGAAAGTGGGTGTACGGCCGAAAGTCACTGTGAACGGCGAGTTCGACGAGACCACCGACAAAGCCGTCAAAGCCTTCCAGAAGAAGATCGGCATGGAACCGACGGGCCGGGCTTGCGGGAACACGCTGTATGGGATCGAGCTGAACGGCAAGCCGGTGAAATGGACCCTGCGCGATGTTTCAGGCCCAGCCACGTCGCTGGCGGCAAAACGCAGAGATCTTGCAAAATCCCGCATTGCCATCATGAAGCTCGCACGTGAGAACAAAGGCAATGACTCGGTTCGCGCAGCCTACGAAAACTATGATCGGCACTCGGAACAATACGCCACGCTGCTGCGCGATTTCTTGGTCAAACTGCGGGAGATCGAAAAGATCGAACGGCGCTTCCACGGTGAGATCAAAGGGTATCCTCTGTTTCAGAAACATGCTTTGCGCGACGCGACTGCTCTGTTTGCACAGGCCGAGTACAAGAACAAAACTGCGCTTAAGATGGCCGAGCGCCACGACAAAGAGCACGATGCTTTTCTTGAGTTGATCGCCTCCGTGCCCGCGTAAGGAGGAGGTCGATCAAAGGAAAACCGGCCCCACTCCATCTTGGGGGCCGGTTCGCTGCCCACTCGAGCGAATGGGGGAGCATGATCTTGAGGGCTTTCGACGACATCGAGGAGGGGCGGAAGCTCTCCCCTATTGAAGCCAGACCTCGACACGGCGGTTGGTCGCACGCCCTTCGAAGGTGTCGTTACAGACCAGGGGCGCAAGCTCGCCGTACCCCTTTACCTCGAACGTGACGCCCGAGAGATCCGAAGCGCCGGATCTCCCTTGGATCTCCTCGAAAATCCGCTCGGCCCGCTGCAGCGAAAGGAGACGGTTCGCGCTGGCAGCCCCCCCTGAGTCGGCAAACCCGACGAGGGTGACACGCTCCGGTGCCTCACGTGCCAAGAACCCAACAAGGCGATCCACATCGCTGCGCCCTTTGTTGTCGAGATCGCTTGAGCCCGGTTCAAAGCGGAACATTGTGGAGAGGCGCTTCGCATCCAAGAGATCTCCGAGCAAGTTCTGGAAAGGAACCAACTCGATGTCCGCTCCCGGGGATGCAATCGTCGCCCGGACATGGCGTTTCGCACCCTCGGCGGACGACGGCATGACCGCAAGGCTTGTAAACCCAGACTTCTCAACCAAGCCGTCGCCATCCGGCCCTTGGACGAGCTGAAGTAGCTCACGCACGAACGGCGTCAGAGATCTGGCTTGATAGGCGTAGATCCGATGCTGCAACGGGTACTGCTCGGACTTGATCGTGAACGCATCCGGGGCCGCCACCAAACCGCAAGCGCCGCGGATCGGAAACGGCTTAGCGCCCCGCTTGGTCGAGAAACTGGTGAAGCCAATGCCACCTGGATCGCGGGCCAGAGCCGCGGTGAGCTCTGCTCCACTCCCGACAATCGTGGCCCCTTCAGACAGGCTAGACCGGAAAGGCCGTAAAAGCTCCGCCTCTAGGTCCCGGCGCCCATCCGTTCCAGGCGCCAAGGCATAGACGTTGATCGCGCCTGCAGGACCGCCAATTTCGGCCCAGTCCCGTATCTGACCGGAAAAGATTGCCGAGGCCTCGCGGAGCGAGAGCGCCTCGACCGGGTTGTCCGGGTGGCCGGCTACGACGAGGCCGTCCACCGCAAGAACCGTCTCCGCTGAGCCGAGGTTCGTGCCCGCAAAGCGCCGTCTGGACAGCAGATCGGCCGGGATCGGCGCTTCGGTGAAGATCAGGTCTGCCTCGCCCGCAAGCGCCCCGATCAGGCTGTCGCTGCCGGATAGGATCTCTACATGGGCCCGTCCGGCCTTTTCGCCCGACAGATCGGTCAGCTGCAGAATGATGGTGCTGTGGACGGATGCGGCGCCCTCCAGATCGGGGATCGGAGTGCCGTCCAGCGTGAGCGCTTCGACCTCGGCTTCGCGGACCTCGGCAAACGCATCCATGAAGATTGGCAACAGGTGCTCTGCAATGTCGGCTGAGGCCGTGATCCGAACACTCTGCTCGCCATTTGCAAAGGCGTTCGGAACCCCAATCGACACTGCCAAGAGCGCCCCGAACGCTCCTTTTGCGAGGCGTGTGCCTCTCAAGCGATGGCCCCATCGGAACCATCGCGCATGCAAGCTGTGAACCGCCATGATCACTGCACCCAGATCTCAACACGACGGTTGATCGCGCGGCCCGAAAACTTGTCGTTGCAGGCAACGGGATCAAGCTCGCCAAAACCCATCGACGACACTTCGACACCGTCGAATTCGCCATTCTTGGCCTCGGCAAGTATCGTCTCCATCATCGAGGCCGCCCGCTCTTCCGAGATGTGAATGTTCGGCTCGAAACCGCCCCGGCCATCGGTAAAGCCAGCAAAGATGACGCGGCGCGGTTTGTGCTCGCCGATGTACTCGATTGCCCGCTCGACATCGCGCACCGACTTGGTCAGCAGACGGTTGGACCCGGGCGCGAAGCGGAAAACGGTGGTCAGGCGCTCTACACCTGAGAGTTCACGCTCAAGCCGCTTCATGAAATCGAGCTCATAGGGATCTTCGGTCTTGGCCATGTCTTCCTGAAGGCGATGCAGCTCACGCTCCGTGCCTTCGGTTTCAACCGAAAGATCCACGAAGCCCGCCTTGTTGACCATCCCGTCGAGATCTGGCCCGTCGAGGAAGTCCAATACCTGGCGCGCATAGCCATCTACCTCCGGGCGGTTGAAGGCATAGATGCGGAGCTGCAGCGGGTACTCCTCGGCCTTCATCGCCGCGGGCGTCGGTTCGACCACGATCCCGCAGTCATGGGCAACGGGCAGCGCCCGGGTGCCGCGCTTGCTGGAATACGGCACGACCGCAAAGCTCGCGATATCCCGCGTCACCGCCGTTGTCAGCTCACCGATCGACAGCACGATGTTCGCATCGAAGGTCAGGTTGCTCAGCTTGTAGGGATCGAGCAGCGCGATCCGAACCGGGTGGAAGGCTTCGGTGTCCTCTTCGAAACTGTAGAGGTTGATTGGCATGTTCGGGCCGCCAAGATCGACCCAGTTGGTGATCCGCCCCGCGAGCACATCGGCAATCTCCGACATGGTGATGCTCGGGATCGGGTTGTCTGGATGCACAACGACCGCGAGCCCCTCGACCGCGATCACCCGCTCCTGTCCCACGCTCTTGAGTTTGCCGCCCCCCGCCGCAGCGACGGCTTCACGCTCGGCCTTGTAAGGCTCGCGGTCGGTGAAGACGATCGGCACCTCGTTGTTGGCGAGCATAGCGAACGCATCGTGGTCCTCGGTCTCCTTCAAACCAAAAAGCGCGAGTTGCTCGCCCTCGTAACTCATGACCTCCACCGAGAGCGATCCGCCTGCCTTGCGTGTGGCAGCCGCCGCCGACAGATCTGCGATCAGCGTCCCTGTTTCGTCGAGCGCGTTGGCTTCTGCATCCAGATTGTTCGCGTACCCATCCAAAATGATCGGCACCAGCTGCTCTACCACCTCGGCGACACCAGCCATCTCCAAATCGTACTTGAAGTCGATGTATTCCGGGCACGCGTTGCCCTCACAGATCATCTCATCCTGGCTGAACGAGAACACCCCGATCGCCATGCTGATCTTATATTCTCCGTTGTCGGCAGAGATCAGCTCGCCACGCATGACTTGCTGACCATCGCGCGACTTTAACACGACATCTTTTGCCTCGGCTGCCCCGACAGCCGTCATGCTCAGCGCCAGCCCCATGCTGAACGCCGTCATCATCTTGGTAGTCATTGGTCGTCCCCCTTGACACGCAAAAACGCGAACTATTTCACAGCTGTTATATGGTTGAGCATCTGTGGCAAAATTTGGGCAGACCGCTAGTTGCCAAAGTTTCCCTTAAGTCTGATGTCTAGACTTATCAAAGTTTTATTGAGTTTTCTGGAGTATCGTCGTCGACATATTTTGATGTTGTCCTTGGATCTAGGCGATTTGGTTCAGAATGAGCACCTAACGAACGCTCTATTGAGCGGACCACGCAATCCGCGTCACTTTGGCGCACAGTTTTGCTTACCAAACTTGCCAAGCACCCACTGAATTCGGTGCTTTCGGTTCGAAGATGCCCTTGAGCTGCCATAATCGCCGTTACGATCTTCCCAGTCATTTACGGGGGAAGACATGACGTATCGTAGCGTAACTCAGATAACTCGGCGGACTTGGGTGGCCGGTGCTGCCTCGATGGCAGTGATTTCGCCCGCGTTCAGCGGCAGTGTAACCTTGGCTCAGTCCATCACGGCAAGCGCCACCTTTCGGAAGAAGACACTGGCGACCAGGCTCGACTGGCTCAATGAGAGGCTGCTCACAGAGATCGCAGCGATGCCGCTGAAGGGTCTCGACCATGTGGAGCCGGAGACCATCACGACGCATATCGACGAGATCGGCGAAATCCTCATTGTGCTTCGCGAAGGCTCAAAGGAGTACCAACTCGGTGTCGAGCGCAATGTCGGCATCCAATTCCTGCTCGACGACCTTCGAGGCATCTGGGGACCATACGAAGCTCTATCGCGACAGGTTGTGCAGGCGGGCGCCGCCGCCGAGGCGGACATGGAGGTGCTCGAGCGCCACAACGAGGCTTTCGAAGCCATGGCGGCCGACCTCGTCGACAAGATCTATGAGGTCTATAGCGCGAAGGCCATGTCGGTCGAAACGGCGCGGTCCCTCAAGATTTTAAGCCATGCGATCACGCGGACGCAGATGATGAAGAAATACATCGTCTTGGCGGTCGTCGGCTTCCACACCGATGAGGAGCTTGCGAAGCTGAAAGAGGCAGCGTCGATCTTTGGTCTCCAAATGCGCGCGCTGATCAAGGACAACGCAAACTACGGCATGGCCCCGCCGCCAACACCGGCAGCAGAGGCGGCGCTAAAGCAGGTCGAGGCGAGCTGGAGTGCGCTCGAGCCGGTGATCGCAGAGCTCGATGCCGGGGCTGTGCGCGACAAGGGGACACTCGACCGCTACTGGACAGAGAGCGAGACGATCAATGAGTCGCTCTATGCAGCCCTTGAGGAGTTCGAGGGAAGCTGACGGCTTCGGGGTACAGGCTTGCCCGGACGGAAATCCGGGCGCGCCTCTGGACAGGCCTTCGCTAGAGAGACCCGCGTTGACGTCGTGATCGTCGGTCCAAGCCACAAGGGATAAGCCCCGCCGGCTCTGCAATCGGGATGTCGGACGCACGCCCGCTGCTTGGTAGCCAACAGCACAAAAACAGCATTTGGGTCGATCCCAGACGAGCGTCGCCTTCGGCGTCCCAGAGCAGTGCATCCGCCACGCGTGCCTGCGACATGGGCAAAGCAATGCGTTGACGTTACACTCGCACCACCAGAGTTGTGTGTACACCGCGATGAACCGATCTGGACTGTCCGACACATCCCAAAAAACGCCCCAACTGCGACGCGCCCTCCCAGAAAGCACCCCCATGCCGGAGCTCGATAAGTCCAAGCTCATCATTCAGATTCCCTGCTTTAACGAGGCAGAGCAGCTTCCCGCGACACTGGCTGAGCTTCCGCGGGAGGTGAACGGTTTCGACAGCGTCGAGTGGCTGGTGATCGACGATGGTTCGACCGATGGGACAGCGGATGTGGCGCGCGCAAACGGCGTCGACCACATCGTAGAGCTGCCACACAACCGAGGCCTCGCGGCCGCGTTCATGGCCGGGCTCGAAGCGGCCTTGCGCGCAGGCGCCGATGTCATCGTGAACACCGATGCCGACAATCAATACCGAGCCGACTACATCCCTGCTCTGACAGCGCCAATCGTCGAGGGCACAGCCGATTTGGTGGTCGGAGCACGACCAATCGCAGACCACCAGGCTTTCTCGCCAGTCAAAAAAGTCCTCCAGCTTGTCGGAAGTTGGGTTGTGAGGAGTGCCTCTGGTACAAACGTGCCTGACGCTCCGTCCGGTTTTCGCGCAATCAGCCGCGCGCTGGCGATGCGGCTCTATGTCTTCAACAGCTACACCTACACGCTGGAGACGCTGATCCAAGCCGGACGGTTGAATGTCCCGGTGACCTCGGTCCCGGTTGAGGTCAATGCAGCCACCCGGTCGTCGCGGCTCATGCGGTCGATCGCGGGCTACGTCTTTCGCTCCGCCACGACGATCGTGCGGATCTTCGCCCTCTATCACCCGTTGCGGTTTTTTGGTTGGCTGGCCGTGCTCCTGTTGCTGCCGGGCGTGTTGGCGTTTTCGCGCTTCCTGTTCTTTTATCTCCAGGGCGACGGCAGCGGCCATCTTCAATCGCTGGTGATTGGGGCGGCCTTCATCACCGCGGGCAGCGTCGCGATCATGGGCGGCGTTCTTGCCGATCTCATCGCCGCCAATCGCATGCTGATGGAAGAGATCCGGAGGCGACTGCTGGAGGCGGATCTGCGGGATCGTCCCGTCGACAAGACGCGGAACGACTGACACCCGCAGACCAGTTTTCACAGGCCGTCGTTCGGTCGAGCCCTGGTTAGTTGGTCCACAACGCAGTTTCGGGATGGAACTGCGACCAGGCAAACCAAAACGCCTGATGGCTGCCGAGGTCGGAGCCGTCGGCATCGACCGCGCGGATCCCCCCGGCATCGAGTTCGAGGCGCACGTTTTCAAAGCCGATCTCTGCGCCGCTCTTCAGCGCTGCAAAGGCCGTGCTCCGCTGGAACGCGATGGGCTTGCCTGACGCCGTCACCACCCCGATGACATCCTCGTGCACCGACAAGCGCGGATCGACATCGCCGACCGGGAAGATCGGCCCGTTCGCATCGCGGCCATTGCGGAAATCGAAGTCGCGCCCGAGCGCCAAGTCCTCGACCAGGACGGTTGTCGTCGGGTGTGCTTTTCTCCAGGTGCCCCAATCCGTTGTGACCACGGTCGCTTGTTTCAACTGAACGCCTTTCTCCGCCAACGGACCCGTGACCGCCTTGCCGAGGAACGTGTCGAACACCGAATAGGTCTCGACATCGTACATCACCTTGTTGGATCGGATCAGCAACCCAGATGTGCGCAGTACAGGGCGTTCGACCCCCTCAGGCACATCGTCGGTAAAGTAGGCCTGGGCTGCGCCGCAAAGGGTGCAATAGGGAATGCCAAGATCACGCCCGCCCAGGGTGTCGTTCACCATCTCACGCACCTCCATGATCCGGCGGGGATAGGCTCGGTACTCACCGTTCACCTCGATCCCAAAGACGATGTCCTCGTCCTTAAGCCACGTGGCGTCCTCGGCGCTGCTGACCTCGGGGTTGTCGGCTGCTGGGATGCAGTTGCAGGGCTCATCCGTTGTGTCAAAGGCGCGGTTGTCGATCAGCACGCCGCCCCAGGACACATGCCGCCAGTCGATGTCCCCTTCGACGAAGATGCGGTCCCAGCCCGGGATGAAATTCGTGAAGATTGCGCGTTTGGCTTCCAGGTAACCCGGATAGGCAGGGATGTCCCAGGCGATCAGGTGATCCGTAACCTCCCCCCAGCGCGACGGGGTTTGGAATTCAATCTCAAGGAGGCTCTCCGCCGCATTGGCGAGCGCATCGTCGAATTCGCGCTGCCAGGTGAACCGCATCATGTCGCTGATGATCCAAACGACCCTTGGGTCCTTCGACTGGGCGATTTCGGCCAACGCCTCCGTCTGGTCGTGCCCCCAGCTTGACTGAGTCACGCTGTCGATGAACACCACGCGGACAGCCGAGGAGAGCTCTTCGGACAGGGGCCCTTCCGGGATCGCTGGCGGGTGTCCGAATTCTTCGATGACATGGGTTGGGAGCGCGCGCACCTCATCGGCTTGAACAGGTCCACTCCGGCCAAAGACCGAGACCGCAAACGCCATCAAGAAGAGAAGGCCCAATCGTGAAAAGGATGCCCGTTTCATCATAGCTCCGTTCGCCAAGCTGCTTCACCCGTGTCCGCGGCGTCCAGAAGCAGGGTTTCGCAAGAGACGCTCGAGCCACCTCGAGCGGGCACATTCACCGGCTTCTTCGCACAACGGCGAGATGGAATGTCGGTCGAAACCCGCGCATTCTCCAGTCACGTTCCCATCAGCCTTAGGTGATCAGCTCTGATCTTCGGCGCCCCACGCCCAATCCGAGCGACCCATCCAAACGCGCTCGTCTGCCGTCGCCCTGTCCGCGCACAAGTCGGAACCTCGTAAAGATTGAGAGCGATAACCTGGCACCACAGGCACCGAGACTGAAAGGCAGGGACCCGCTTGGTTACTGGAAGGTTTGGTAGACTGGCGTGCCCTCACTGAAGTGGTCCCCGCTAAGACAGGGTTGAGGACCAGAGACGGCAGGGAAGCGAGACAAGCCGGAAGAGCTCAGCCGCTGGTTCGAGCGACACTGGCGATCTGGACGTCATGCGGTTCTTTGCGGAAACGCTCCACCGAAATCTTTCCTATCCGCTTCTCCCTGGACCGAGTCCTTTTCGGCGGAGTGCTGCGCTATCGTCTGTCAGGCGATGCATAGGGCCAGACGTGATTGGGTTGCTCCGGACGCAGCAGCCGGTTGACGCTTCGCACCCATCGCTCGCGATCACTCGAATTCCTTCGACCGATGCTGCTGCTCATGGCCTATGGCCCGCAGAGCCGACGCCTAGGGTCACTCATCTGCTGCGCCATACCAAACTGGCGCACCGCGTCCGCCACCGATTTTCCGGGCCCTGCGACATCTCGATTTGGCGCGACCTCACCCTTCGCTAGTTTCGCTCCGGCCAAAGACGCACCAAAGGCGAACTGGCGGAAGAAGCGGTGCATGGTAGAGCGCGCGAAGCGCTGCCCATGCTCGGCCCCGAGCCGTCCGGCGATCCGAGCCGGCAAGATGTGCACGGCCTCCTCGACCATGGCGAAGATCGCCGGTCCGAGAGCCTCGATAAACTCCGAGCATGTTGCGCCGCCCCCTACGGCCGGGGTCCGATCGAACCGGTCTCCCGCCAGAGCCGTTGCCACGTCGCCGCCGCCGAGGATGCGATGCCGAACCGGGGCGACGCCTGACAGCTCCGACCGGCGTCGATCGAAGCCGCGCTCTGCGTCGGCTGATCCTCGCTTGGGGTGCTGCGGAAGTCGCTGTCGCGGTTGATGGTCTCAGCCTCGTTGCCCGGCAGGTCTTGCTCCGCGAGCCCTTTGAAAGCAATCAAAGCGCCCCGCCGCCGGCCGAGATGGGCGGTTATCCGGCAATCATGGGCCCGAGCAGGTCGTTCTGGTTGTTGGGCTGGGCGGCACCGGTTTCGGTCCGGCCGGTGTCTCCTGCCGATCCCACGATCCAGCCTGCAAGCAGTCGGTCAAGCGGGTCGGACTTGCGCGATTTCAGGCGCGCCCAGATGCGCTCGGCCAGGATCGGTCGCCTGCTCCCGCGTTGTATCGACTTGGGCGGCGAAATCGGCTTGAAGCTGGTCCGGAGCGATGCCGACCATCGCCACCGCAGCCCGCGTGTCCGGGTCCATCAGTCCTGGGGGATCACGCGGAGCCCGAGTTCGCGAAGCTGGTCGTTGGTCGGCTCCGAGGGGGCGCTCATCATCAGGTCCTCGGCGCGCTGGTTCATCGGGAACATGATGACCTCGCGGATGTTGGCCTCGTCGGCCAGCAGCATGACCATGCGGTCGATGCCCGCTGCACAGCCCCCGTGCGGCGGGGCGCCATAGCGGAAGGCGTTGAGCATGCCGCCGAAGCGCGCCTCGACCTCGTCCTTGCCATACCCCGCCAACTCGAAGGCCTTAAACATGATCTCTGGCTTGTGGTTCCGGATCGCGCCGGAGACGAGCTCATAGCCGTTGCAGGCGAGATCGTACTGGTAGCCGAGCACCTCGAGCGGGTCGCCAGAGAGCGCCTCCAGCCCACCTTGCGGCATCGAAAAGGGGTTGTGAGAGAAGTCGATGCGCCCATCGTCGCTCTTCTCGTACATTGGGAAGTCGACGATCCAGCAGAACTCGAAGCGGTCCTTCTGTGTGAGCCCCAGTTCCTCGCCAATGACGGTCCGCGCGCGCCCGGCGACCCCCTCGAACGCGTCTGGCTTGCCACCGAGGAAGAAGGCCGCGTCGCCGAGCTTGAGCCCGAGCGCCTGACGGATCGCCTCTGTGCGCTCCGGCCCGATGTTCTTGGCGAGCGGGCCGGCGCCGACGGTCTCGCCCCCTTCCTCGCGCCAGAAGATGTAGCCCATGCCCGGCAGGCCCTCTTTCTGGGCATAGGAGTTCATGCGGTCGCAGAACTTGCGGCTGCCGCCGGTGGGGGCGGGGATCGCGCGGATCTCGGTGCCTTCCTGCTCCAGGATCTTGTTGAAGATCGCGAACCCTGAACCGCGGAAGTGCTCGGAGACGACCTGCATCTTGATCGGGTTGCGCAGATCCGGTTTGTCGGTGCCGTACCAGGTGAGCGCGTCCTTGTAGGCGATCTGCGGGATCTCGCGGTTCACCGTGCGGCCGTTCGCGAACTCCTCGAAGGTGTCGAGGATCACCGGTGAGACCGTCGCGAACACATCCTCTTGGCGGACAAAGCTCATCTCGAGGTCGAGCTGGTAGAAATCGGTCGGCGAGCGGTCGGCGCGGGGGTCCTCGTCGCGGAAGCAGGGCGCGATCTGGAAATAGCGGTCGAAGCCCGCCACCATGATCAGCTGCTTGAACTGCTGTGGCGCCTGGGGCAGGGCGTAGAACTTGCCGGGATGCAGACGGCTCGGAACCAGGAAGTCGCGCGCGCCTTCGGGGCTCGAGGCCGTGATGATCGGCGTCTGGAACTCGGTGAACCCGATGTCCCACATGCGCCTGCGGATCGAGGCGACCATCTGGCTCCGCAGCATGATGTTGTTGTGCAGTCCCTCACGTCGGAGATCCAGGAAGCGGTACTTCAGCCGGGTCTCCTCGGGGTAGTCGAGATCGCCGAAGACCGGCAGCGGCAGCTCCTCGGCCGCGCCCAGCACCTCGAGATCGCGCACGAAGACCTCGACTTCGCCGGTTGGAATCTTGGGGTTCACCAGCTCCGGTGCGCGGGCCTTCACCGTGCCGTCGATGAGGATGCACCACTCCGAGCGGACCTTCTCGACCTCGGCAAAGGCCGGGCTGTCCGGGTCCGCCAGAACCTGGGTCATGCCGTAGTGATCGCGCAGATCGATGAACAGCACGCCGCCGTGGTCGCGCACCCGGTGGACCCAGCCCGAGAGGCGGACGGTCTCGCCGACTTGGGCGCTGGTGAGCTCGGCGCAGGTGTGGCTGCGATAGGCGTGCATGGTTCTCTCCCGGGGATGGACGGCACGCCGCATAGAGCCTCTGGCGCGGCTCCTGTCAATCCGGAGGGGTTGTCAGAAGAACGGCAGCGGCACCAGACCCGCGAGCCGACCGGTCAGGCCAGTGGTCGTCGCGACCATGCCGAGTGCGAGAGGTACGACCATCCCAAGCGCCTCGCTGAACGGGGAGGGCGCACGGGGCGCAATCACTGGACGCGGGCCGTCGATGCGAACGCAGACGCGCTGGCCCACACGTTCGGTCGGCACTTTCATGTCGGCGACGAAGCGCCGGGTTGTCCCAGCTATGTCGGTGTAACGTACGACCGGATGAAAGGCGCCGTCGGCGGGTTGAGCCGCGACAACTTCGCCTTCGGTCAACCGGACCGCCAAGCGGCTGTAGATGAGTGTTGCGATCTTGATGACCCCAATCAGCAGGAACACCGCGCCTAACCCGAGCAGTCCGGCTCCGATCAATCCGGTGTCGATGCCGATCTCGGCGAGCCATGTGGTGCTGGTCTCGGCGATACCGGTATCCTCATCCGGAACGGGGGCAGCAATAAATCGGGACACGAAAGCGTTCTCCTCTAGCTTCGCCAGGCGTGGACGATGTGCCGGTTGCGGTCGGCCGCATCGCCGGGGCCCCCCGGACGGTTCTGCGGCATGCCCGGATTTGTCCGGACCTCGATGCGGGCGAAGCCGAGGTCGCCGAGCATCGAGCGCAGCGCCGCCACGTTGGGGGCGAACTGGTTGCTGGCGTCGTTGTTCATCTCGCGACCGGGAAAATGCCGTAGAACAGGTTTCGGAAAGGTGTTGCAATCGGTTTCCGTCTCGACCACCAGCACCTCGCGCGCCATGTTCGCTGCCCGTTCGAGGCCGCCGAGAGGGTTCTTGAGGTGATAGAGAACGCCGAGGAACAGCACGACGTCGAAGCGGCCCTCGACATCCGGATTGAGGTCGAAGAGGTCGACATCCTTCGAGCGCGCCTTCGAGCCGAGGGTTGCGTGCGCAAGGTCGTAGCCGTCCTTCGTGCCCCAGCTGTCGCCGCTCCAGGAGGGATGATCGACCGAGAGGATGTCTCCTGCGCCGCGCCGTTCCGCCTCGAAGCTGAAAAAGCCGTCCCAGGCGCCGATGTCCATCAGCGAACGCCCCTCGAGAGGCATGTCGAAGATCGCGTCCGCCTCGGCCTTCAGCACGTCATAGGGACGCAGCCCGTCTGTGATCTCGCCATCGGGCATTGGGATCGAGTGAAACCACTGGATCGCTCCCGGTAACGAGGCATAGCGTCCAAAAACGGTGCGAAAGGCGTCCGCTGCCGCCTGCCGGTGTATCTCTGGCAGCGCACGGAACTCCTCAGAGCGAAAGATCGCACGGAACACCTCCTTGCGCTTCATGCCCCGATCGACCAGGGGCAACCAGTAGGCTTCGTCCCGCGGACCCGTCTTACGCAGGAGGAGCAGGCTGAGCGCGCGTGTACAGTCCTCCAGGGTCGCATTGATGCGTTGGGTCGGGGTGAAATGCGCGACGAGCGCATCAGGGTCGGTCATGGCGGGCACAACGGGGTCCTCCTTGGCCAAAGGCGGGCGGACGGTAGGGCTCGCTCCATAGGTTGTAAATAGCCCCACCATCTCAGCGCCCTACGGCCCCGTGGTAGAAGAAAATCCCCAGCCCGGAGGTGAAGACGATCTGTCCCGCCACCGCGTGGAGGAGGACAGCGGCGAGGAATCCGTGGCGGCGATAGGCCAGCGCAAAGATCCACCCGGCGAGCACGGTCAGCCCAATCGTCACCGGATTCATGTAGAAGAGGTGGCCGAGCCCGAAAACCAACGCGTTTACCCAAACCGCCATCATCCCATTGCCGAAAAGGACGCCGTAGCGGCGAAAGAACAGCGGCCGGTAGATCAACTCCTGTGGCAGAGCGGATGCGACCGGGTAGGCGATCATGACCATTGCCCAAAGATGCGGGCGGTTGAGTGGAAACTCCAAGACCCGCTCCGGCACAAGCCAAGACGCGATCCCAAGGCTTGCAACCGCTGTCAGCAAAACGATCGCGAGCCCTGGCAGCTGGGCGCTCCGCCCCGGCCATCCGCGCAACTCGCCCCAATGAAACCCCGGGGTCGCAGCCAGCAGCAAGGCCGCAACACCGGTCAGAACGATGATCGCACCAAACAACGGATAGCTGCCAAAAAAGACCGCCATCAGGATGGGCACACCTATGAACAACACGGTGAACTCTGCCCACAGCCGCAGGCGGCTCGGGCCCGCGACCCCGCTCTCTGGCCGTCGGGCAATTGCCATCGGTCCCCTCCCGCACCTCGCCTCGGGCCCAAGTCGATATCGCGTGATTATGGTGACGCAATGGCAGGGTTAACGGACAGGCAGTTTGCGATTGTCCCCAGTGATGGTTGTGTCTAAGGATCCCCTATGCATCTGATTTCGGACACCGATGCGCTCGACCGCCTCTGCCGTGAGTTCGCCAGCGCTCCCTACATCACTGTCGACACCGAGTTCATGCGTGAACGCACGTATTACGCACAGTTGTGCCTTGTCCAAATGGCGCGCCCGGGCGATGGGGATGGTGATGCGGTGCTGATCGATCCGCTTGCCGACGGTATGGATCTCGCGCCGCTCTACGCATTGATGGCGGCCCCGGTGACCAAAGTGTTTCATGCCGCGCGGCAGGATATCGAGATCTTCTGGACCCAGGGCAGGGTGATCCCCGAGCCGCTGTTCGACACGCAGGTGGCGGCGATGGTTTGCGGCTATGGCGAGCAGGTCGGTTACGAGACATTGGTGCGCCGGATCGCGAAGGCGGAGATCGACAAGACCTCGCGCTTCACCGACTGGACGAACCGTCCCCTGAGCAAGAAGCAACTGACCTACGCGCTGGCGGATGTCACCCATCTCCGGGTGATATATGAGCGGCTCTCCTCGCGGTTGGAGGAGACGGGGCGGGCCCCGTGGGTGGCCGAAGAGATGGCGGTGCTCGAAAGCCCCGATACCTATGAGGTGGATCCTGATGAGGCTTGGCGGCGGGTCAAAGCACGCTCAGCCAGTCCGCGGCACCTCGCGATCGTGCGCAGTCTGGCGCGCTGGCGGGAGCTGACGGCGCAGTCCCGCGATGTTCCCCGCTCCCGGATACTGAAAGACGACGCGCTGCTTGAGGTGGCGTCGGCGCGCCCCAAGGGCCCCGATGAGCTGCACAAGCTTCGGCTCCTCCAGCGGGAAGGCCGTAAGGCTGAGACTTCGGCGGAAATCCTGGCGGCCGTGGCCGAAGGGCTCGCATGCCCCGACGAGCGCCTGCCGCGCCTTCCTCCCCCTGTGCGCCGGCGCGAAGGATCGGCGGCCGTCTCCGATCTCTTGCGGGTGTTCCTGAAGGCGCGTGCGGACGAATTGGGTATCGCCTCTAAGTTGCTGGCGACCTCGGCCGAGCTTGATGCCCTGGCAGGGGAAGACGATCCCGATGTGCCGGCTCTGCGCGGGTGGCGCTACGAGAGTTTCGGACGCGACGCGCTGCGGATCCGAGACGGCAGTCTCGCGCTCTGCGTCGGTGAGAACGGCATTGAGCTGATAGAACGCGATGCAGTGATGCGGCCCGTGAATGCAAACGTGGGCGAGGCCGACTGACGCCGGCCTCCAACGTCAGAACAGCATCTGCATTCCGCCGACCACCGCGTGCACCCGTACTCCCCTGGCGCGACGAGCCTGATCGAGGGGGATCTCCGCGTCCGCCCGAACCTCGCGTGCGCGCGCCGTTCCTTGGGGCAGGGCGAGCTCTGCCGGCGGCGCATCGAGCACAAAGTCGAAATCCAGCAATCCGTCCGATGCAGGCTCGCCATTGCGTCGGGCCACCAACCGCGGTTTGCTGTAGCCAAGTCCCGGCGCTGTCCCAAACGCCGCCAGAACGACGCCTTTGCGGCTGGTCCCGAGTTCGAGCCGCCGCACCGCCTGCACCGATTCTTCGATCGGTACCGCTGGGGTGACAACCTCGGGCGCCGGTGCCTCCTCGTCATCTCCGAACAGCGAGCAACCGCCCAAGGCCACCGCCAGCACCACCGCAACTCCGAACATCCGACGCATTTTTACCCTCCCGTCCGTCTCGCCGCCCCTCGATATCATCCGCGGCGCTGGGTTAAAGGGGGAAAAGTGTCCGCTCCGTCGCAAGTGGCCGGTCTCGGGCTGGACGGGAGGCGCTTGGGTTTCTAGATCGGGGGCAACAGGGAGGAGCTTATGGCAGCCCAAGCCTATGAGGATCTGGTCGAGAACTTCGAGCTGTTCGACGACTGGGAAGACCGGTATCGCTATGTCATCGACCTCGGGCGCGAGATGGACCCGCTGTCGGAGGACGAGCGCACCAAGGCGCATAAAGTCGTTGGCTGTGCGAGCCAGGTTTGGCTGGTCCCGGAGATCTCAGGCGACGGCGACGGCGCGGTCCTGACGTTCCGAGGCGACAGCGATGCGATGATTGTGCGTGGGCTGATCGCGGTTCTCCATGCGCTGTTCTCAGGGCGGCCGCTGTCGGAGGTTGCGGCAACCGATGCGGCCGCGGAGTTTGCGCGGCTCGGTCTCGATGAGGCTCTGTCCTCGCAGCGCTCGAATGGGTTGCGTGCGATGGTGGCGCGGTTGCAGGGCATCGCCAGGGCCCGCGTCGAGGCGTGAGGATCGCCGTCGTCTACTTCTCGGGAACCGGGACAACGGCGGCTCTAGCCGAGGCGGCTGCGGAGGGCGCAGAGGCAACCCTTCATCGCATCCAGGGGAGCGACATCATCGAGGGGCGCTATCGGGCCACCGCCGCGCTGGAGGCAATCGATGCGGCACCGGCGGTGATCTTCGGGTCGCCAACCTACATGGGTGGGCCCGCGGCGGAGTTCAAAGCCTTTGCCGATGCCAGTTCCGATCGTTGGTCCGTCCAAGGTTGGGCCGGGAAGCTTGCGGCGGGGCTGACCTCTGGCGGCTATCCGAACGGTGATCAGGGAGCGACCCTTGGGTATTTCCAGGTGCTGGCCGCCCAGCACGGAATGCTTTGGTGCGGGCTTGACGCGGTCGGCGTCGAGGAGGGCGTCAACCGGTTCGGTTGTCAAGCTGGCGCCACGGCGGTCGGCAAGGTGGGTGTTCCCGATCCGGCGGATCTTGAAACGGCCAGGGCGCTTGGATGCCGCATCGCGTCGCTCGCAGCGCGGCTCGGCTGACGCGGTGTTGGCAGCGTAACCATCACCGGCCTAAGGTGCGGCCCTTCAACGAATCACGAGGATGTGACCTATGGCTGATGCACTGACCGAACTGCTCGCCACCCGCGACTGGCTGCTGCTCGACGGGGCTACGGGGACCAATCTCTTCGACATGGGTCTGCAATCGGGCGAGGCGCCTGAACTTTGGAACATCGATGCGCCGGAGAAGATCCGGGCGCTCCATGACGGGTTCGTCGGTGCAGGGTCGGATCTGATCCTGACGAACTCGTTCGGCGGATCGCGTTACCGCCTGAAGCTTCACGATGCCGAGGGCAGGGTGCGGGAGTTGAATGCGCGCGCTGCCGAGCTTGCTCGAGCCTCGGCGGATGCCGTGGAGCGCCCGGTCATCGTTGCGGGTTCGGTTGGCCCGACGGGTGAAATTCTGTCTCCCGTGGGGTCACTCTCGGAGGACGATGCGGCCGAAGCGTTCGCCGAGCAGATGGAAGGGCTTATGGACGGCGGCGCCGACGTGATCTGGGCTGAGACCATCAGCTCCGAGGAAGAGATGCGCGCTGCGCATAGGGCCGCCGCATCGGTCGGAGCGCCGTTCTGCGGGACGCTCAGCTTCGACACGGCGGGGCGCACCATGATGGGCGTCACGTCCGAAGGCTATGCCGGGTTTGCGGGGGTCTTTGCGCCAAAGATGCTCGCGATCGGGGCGAATTGCGGCACTGGTGCACCGGATTTGCTGCGAACCGTGCTTGGCTTGACGGCCTCGGCTCCTGAGATGACCGTGATAGCGAAGGCCAACGCCGGCATCCCGAAATTCATGGATGGCAAGATCCATTATGATGGCACGCCGGATCTGATGGCCACCTATGCGTGCCTCGCGCGAGATGCCGGGGCGCGCCTGATCGGTGGGTGTTGCGGCACGAGACCTGTGCACTTGACGGCAATGCGCACGGCGTTGGAGGCTCACACGGTCGGCACGCGTCCGGCCCTGGAGGACATTGTGTCTAGCATCGGGCCCTTCAGTTCCGCGAGTGACGGGACTGGGGACGCGGAGACTGCAGAACGCCCGCGCCGCCGTCGCCGTCGCTAAAGCTGCCCATTCTTGGGAGACGATCTCCCGATCAACCGCTGGCTGTTTGCGATGGTGGCGGGATGCGGACTAAGCACAAAGCCTGGGCTGTCGAGGCGGCGGCTCTCCTGGAAGCCGTTCTCGGCATACGGGGCGTCTTCTGTACCCCAGGCTCGGTCGGTCCTCGTCACGCGGGATGGCGCGAAAGGGACCGCCGAGGTCGACGGGCCGGCCTCGTTGCAGCCGCTCTCACCGGCGCTCGTTCCGGATGCAGGACCGCTCTTTGACCCGATAGCGATCGTTGGTCTGATGGAGGTCTCCCTTCAGTTCGACAGCGATCCGTTCAGTGCGAAGGTCCCGGACTCGTTCGAATCCGCTCTCGTATCCACTCTCCTCTGTGGCCGCGTAACCGTCTGCGAAGACCGAGAGGTCACGGCCAACGCGGGCACCTCTCTGAAATGGCTTGTCCGTCTGGACCAACCCACCTCGTTCTTAGGGCTTGACGGCGCGCCTCCTCAGATCAACCGGATCGAAACGCCGCCATCGGCCAGCATCGCACTGCCCGTGACGAACGACGCCGCATCTGAGAGCAAAAAGGCGGCCGCCTCTGCAATCTCGTCCGGCTCGGCAATCCGCCCGAGCGCGTGAAGCGCCCCGATTTGATTGTGAGCGATCGGATCGTTTCCCGCCATTGGGGTTCGCGTGCCTCCGGGCAAGAGTGCGTTCACCCGGATCCCCTCATGGCCGTGCTCGGTCGCGAGCTGCCGCGCGAGCCCCGCAAGCCCCGCCTTGGCCGCCGCATAAGCACCCATCCCCGGCAGGCCTGCGCGGGTGCAGCCCACAAAGGACCCTGTGAACACAAGCGAGCCCCCACCGCGAGCCCTGAGCGCCGGAACCTGGGACTGTGCTGCGAAAAAGGCGGCCGTGAGGTTGGTCGCAAGGACACCTTCCCAGGTTTCGAGCGGCATCTCAGGCACCGCGTACAGATCCCCCACGGACCCGGCATTGTTAAACGCACCGTCGAGGCCGCCGAACACGGCCTCCGCGCGCCCGACCAGAGCCTTCGCGTAAGTCGGATCCGCTACATCGCCGGCGAGCGCCTCGGCGCGCCCTCCCTTGGCACGGATCTCGGCGGCCAGGTCGTCAAGGGTCTCCGCCCGTCTCGCGCCGAGCACAACAGACGCACCGCGCGCCGCAAAGAGCGCGGCTGCGGCCCGGCCAATTCCGCTGCTTGCGCCCGTCACGATGATTGCCTTACCGTCGAGGTCCATCTCCGGATCTCCCGATTGCTGTCGGTAGGACAGCTAGATGCAAGGCCATTGCGCCTCGACCCGTATCATGCTGAGCGGCTGCCGACGGGCTGCGAACCGCCACGGTCGGTTTGTGTCCCGCACATGCCGTCTTTGAAACCTAACTTTCGTATGTGTTGTCGCACACTGCGCGTACGTGTGATGCCGGAGGGTGCCCGATCATGGCCGACGAAGATGATGACATCGTCCTGAGCGAACTGGACGACGACGAACTTGTGCAGCAGATGCACGACGACCTCTATGACGGTCTCAAGGAAGAGATCGAGGAGGCCGTGAATATCCTGCTCGAGCGTGGGTGGATGCCTTATGACATCCTCACAAAGGCGCTTGTCGAGGGCATGCGTATCGTCGGCATCGACTTCCGGGACGGCATTCTGTTCGTGCCGGAGGTGCTCTTGGCCGCCAACGCCATGAAGGGTGGGATGGCAATCCTGAAGCCGCTGCTGGCCGAGACCGGGGCGCCGCGCCTCGGCGTCATGGTGATCGGCACCGTGAAGGGCGATATTCACGACATCGGCAAGAACCTCGTTTCGATGATGATGGAGGGCGCAGGCTTTGAGGTCTACGATCTCGGCATCAACAACCCGGTCGAGAACTATCTCGAGGCGTTGGAGCAGCATAAGCCGGACATCCTTGGCATGTCGGCCCTGCTGACCACGACGATGCCCTATATGAAAGTCGTGATCGACACGATGAAGGAAAAGGGCATCCGCGACGACTACATCGTGCTGGTCGGTGGCGCGCCGCTGAACGAGGAGTTCGGCAAGGCGATCGGGGCAGATGCTTATTGCCGCGACGCTGCTGTGGCGGTGGAAACGGCGAAGTCGCTGGTGAACCGCAAGCACAATCAGATGGCGGCGGGCTGAGCGCCGCCTGGGAGGGCTCTTGGCGCTCGATCGGATCGTTCTCTATGTGGTTGTGGGTGTCGCTGTCGCGCTCGCCGCTGTTTATGGTGGGCTGATCCTCTTCGGCGCACTCAGCCTTGGCCCGGTCGGTCTGCTGGTGCTGATCCCGCTGTTCCTCGTGGGGTATGTAATCTGGCGGATCGTGGCGGAGCGCCTCTCGAACCGGGAGGATGACCACTATGAGCAGATTGAACGCTGAACCATGCTGATTGTGACCACGGATGAGATCCCTGGGCACCGCATAGCCGAAACGCTGGGCCTTGTGCGCGGGTCCACTGTGCGCGCGAAGCATTTGGGGTCTGACATCGTTGCCGGTTTGCGCAATCTGGTCGGTGGAGAGGTGCGGGAGTATGCCCAGCTGCTCGCCGGTGCGCGTGAGCAGGCGACCGACCGGATGATCGAGGATGCCCGTGCGCTCGGGGCCGATGCGGTGGTCTGCGTGCGGATGACCACCTCCGCAATTGCGGCGTCCTCCTCCGAAGTTTTGGTCTACGGCACTGCAGTCCGTCTGGCGCGAGACTGAGATGCACCCCGCCGACGATACGCTAACCGAAGATGGCTGGACGACCGCGGTGGAGCGTCCCCGCGTGACCCTGATCGCCTGCGGGGCGCTTGCGCGGGAGATTCTGGCCCTTCAGCGCGCCAACGGCTGGGAGTGGATGGCGCTCGCTTGTTTGCCTGCGAAGCTCCACAACACGCCGGAGCTGATCCCCGATGCCGTGCGCGGCAAGATTCATGAGGCCAGAGCCGAGGGTGCCTCGGCGATCTATGTCGTTTATGCAGATTGCGGCACCGGCGGGCTCCTCGACCGGGTCTGCGAGGAGGAGGGCGTGCCGCGCATCGCCGGCCCCCACTGCTACAGCTTCTTTGCCGGCAACGATGCTTTTGCCGCCACCGCCGAGGGCGAGGACATGACCGCCTTCTTCCTCACTGACTTTCTGGTCCGCCAGTTCGATACGCTGATCTGGAAGGGTTTTGGCCTCGACCGACGCGCCGATATGCGAGACATGCTGTTCGGGCATTACACCAAAGTGGTGTATTTGGTGCAGGCGCCGGATCCGGAGCTCGATTCCCGTGCCGAGGAGGCTGCAGCGCGTCTTGGCCTTGCTTATGAACGGCGGGAGACGGGCTACGGCGATCTTACGGGGTTCTTGGCGGAGGCCGCCCGGGCCTGACGGGCCCAAAATTCGCCCCAGGCGTTCTGCCGGGGCCAATGGGCCTCAGATGGTCGTTGTCAGTCGTCCTTCACGATCCGCAAATGCGGCTGCGCTGCGCGTCGCGGACGTTCCGCTGAAGAACTGTCGCTCAGGCCGCCGTCGATCGCGGTCAAAGGTGCGGCCGGCTTCGGCCCCTCGAAGGCTTCGGGCTGTTCGGCAAAACCGGCGACCGGGCTCAGCTTCGGCGGGCGGGGCGCCGTGTCTGCCACCGGGCGGATCGTCATGTCCTCGATGCGGAACCGCAGCCGGTCGTCGCGGTGACGGGTCGCCGCGCCCGACACGGGCACGAGACCGCCGAGCACCCGATCAACCGCCCCGAAGTCCGAGCGGAGTGGCAGCAGCAGAACCTCCCAGATCTCGCCGGGGTTCAGCGTCGAGGTGAGCCGGGCATATCCGACACCGGGTTCGGCCAGTGTCTCCTCGATCAGAGCCGCAAAGCTCTCCCGTGCGCGACCTTCCATCATCGAGCGCGCGGACATCCCCCTGAGTTCCATCCCAAATGCGTCGATCAGCGCTGTGCCGGCAAGCCGGAAGCGCAGATTGCCGCCGCCAAGGTCCTCGAGGATGAAGAGGTTCCTCGCATTGCACCGCATGTCGCGGGGATCGACTTCGGCGCGGTAGGGAACCGGGCGTCCCGCCCGCAGCTCTTCCCAATAGGCGCTCAGCGCCCGGATCTCCGAGTGGATCATATCATCCGTCCTACGCACGCGCTCTGCCGCGAGATCGAGACAGGTCCCGAAAATTTCTGCATCATCGGCCATCCCATTTCCTTTTTATTAACAGCTCACCCCGCGGACTTCCATGTCCGAACGGCACTTGGCAGGACATGAGCAAGGCGCGTGCCACTTGGGACGCAGCCTTGCGCGCGGGGGCGTTGACGCGAGCATCGGAGTGGCGCAAGGGTGCACCCCAAGAAGCCGGGGAAACGCCATGGCCACGACTATGGAAAAGGGACGGATTACACCGCGGCGCGGCGTGCTCTTCGTTTTGTCCTCGCCCTCGGGGGCGGGCAAGTCGACCCTCGCGCGCAGATTGCTCGCATCGGACGACGAATTCCGGCTTTCGGTCTCGGCAACAACCCGGCCCGCACGCCCTGGAGAGGTGGAGGGGAAGGACTATTTCTTTGTTTCAGAACAAGAGTTTGCGCAAATGGTCTCGCGTGAGCAGATGCTCGAACATGCCCGCGTCTTCGGCAATCTCTATGGCACGCCGCGGGCCCCGGTCGAGGCTGCGATAAACTCCGGGCAGGACGTTCTCTTCGATGTCGATTGGCAAGGGGCGCAGCAACTTCGGGCCTCGGATCTCGGGCAGTCGGTGGTCTCGGTGTTTATTCTGCCGCCCTCGATCGAGGAGCTGGAACGCCGCCTGCGGGCCCGTGCAAAAGACAGCGATGCGGTGATCGCGCGGCGGATGCGCCAGGCCCGTGCCGAGATCAGCCACTGGGCCGAATACGATTATGTCCTGATAAACGACGACATCGACCTGTGCTATTCCCGGATTGAGACAATCATCCGAGGAGAGCGGCTTCGGTGGCGCCGCCAGGCAGGCGCGCTCTTTGGCCAAGTCAACGAACTCTACCGGGAGTTCGAGGAGCGGACGGGGGAACAGCAATGACACTCTATGCGCTTGGGGACACAGAGCCCATGCTGCCGGACGGTCCCTGGTTTGCCGCGCCCGATGCCCAGGTGATCGGCAATGTGCACATCGGCGCAGAGGTCTCGATATGGTTCGGTGCTGTGCTTCGGGGGGATAATGAGCCGATCACGCTTGGTGCCGGGTCGAACGTTCAGGACAATTGCGTCTTCCACACCGATCCGGGTTTTCCCCTGACGCTCGGCACTGAGGTCACTGTCGGCCATGGCGCAATCCTGCACGGCTGCTCGGTCGGCGATGGCAGTCTGATCGGTATGGGGGCGATTGTGCTGAACGGTGCAAAGATCGGGCGCGGTTGCCTGATCGGGGCGAAGGCGCTGGTGACCGAGGGCAAGGAGGTCCCGGATGGCTCCATGGTTTTGGGCGCTCCGGGCAAGATTGCGCGCGTGCTGACCCCAGATCAGCAAGATGGGTTACGGCGGACGGCCGATGTCTACCGTGAGAAGTTCGTGCGCTATGCTGCCGGGCTTCGCCCTCTCGGCTGAGCGGGTTAGGGTCGCACCATCGTCAGCGTTGTTGTGCCGCCGTCGATGTCGACCGATATCCTGGCTTGCGCGGCTTCGATCGCTGTATGGACCAGCAGAAACTCGATGCTTCTCGGGTCGAGTTCGTTGGTTGGGGCGCGCGGATCTTGGAGACGCCGGGCCAGGGCGCCCTTGCGCTCAAGATCTACGCCAGTGGCAACAACCTGCATCGGCAACGACGCGTCCGGTGATAGGGTTAGGACCAGCGCTCCGCGCATTCCCATCAATCCTCGAGCGCAAAGCGCGGCCAGAGCAAGCGCACGGGCCGCTGTCCGCTCCAGGGCGGGGCCCTCGTTTCCGGTCGAGCTGAGCGTCACTCGCGGGCCGGCGAGCATTGCATCGATGGTTGTGAGAACGGTCGGACGCGCCATCTGTGCGCTCTCAGGCCCGGCTGCACCGAAAGCGAGGCGGTGGAACGCGAGCACGTCTGCAGACCGCCGCGCGCTCTGCGCGATGAGCGAGATCTCTTCAGTGGCCGGCATCCCCGCCATTTCCTGGAGCAGATCCATCCCGTTTACCACCGCACCGACCGGGCTGACCAAGTCGTGACAGATCCGCGATGCCAGCGCTTGCGCGACTTGCTCGGTGGGCTCTAGGCTCCCATGGCCGGGAGCGGCGCCGACTGTTTGGGAAAAGGTCATGACGTCACACTTTCTCGGAGTAGGAGCCATCGTTCGCCACCGTGAGCGTCCAGACTGGGGTCTTGGGCAGATCCAGTCGGTCGTGGGCGACCGCATTACCGTGAATTTCGAGAACGAAGGAAAGGTCGTTCTGCTTGGAAGCGTTCCGCTCGATTTAATTGATGCAAACACCCTTTAATTTTTGCAAAAGGTTGGCCATCAGTTTGTAATGATATTTTAACGCACATTCAACACAGCCCTGATGCAAAGGAAAATCCGATCATAGAACCCTCCGTATTCTTATCAGAAAGCGGCCGGTTGCGCCCGCTCTGTCAGACCAATAAGGTCTCGCGCGGCCGTATGGTCTTCCTGGGCGGCGGCCTCGGAGGCGGAGAGTGGCCGGAGCATTGCGGAAAGGAACCTCCTGATGCAGATCGACGCTGGCCGGTTCTCAGTGCGACTGGCCGAGAGCGATCAAGACGTGGCAGCCGCCCAGCGTCTGCGTTACCGCGTCTTCGTCGAGGAGATGGGGGCGACCCCAGATGTCGAAGATGCCGCTGTGCGCAGAGAGAGCGACCGGTACGACCCGTATTTTGAGCATCTACTGTTAATCGATGGTGAATGCCAGGATCCAGACAAGGAGTTGGGCGTTGTCGGCGTATACCGGCTTATGCGCGGATCGCAGGCAAAAACCGGGATCGGCTTCTACGGTGCCGGCGAGTACGATCTCTCCAAACTCCTGAATTATCCCACGGAGACGCTCGAGCTCGGTCGTTCCTGTGTCGATGTGGATTATCGCGGCGGGGCGGGCATGCACCTGCTCTGGACCGGGCTTGGGCAGTACGTAGCCGAGCACGGCATCGAGATCCTGTTCGGCGTCGCAAGCTTTCACGGCCGGGACCCGGCGCCGCTCGCCCAGGCGCTGTCCTACCTGCACTACAACCACCTTGCGCCTCAACCGTTGCGGGTCCGAGCGCGCGACGACAACTACACCGATATGGCGATGCTGCCCGAAGATGCGGTGGTCAAGGTCGAGGCGATGCGCCAAATACCCGCGCTCATCAAGGCCTATATCCGCCTGGGGGGATATGTCGGCGACGGCGCGTTTATCGACTATGCCTTCAACACGGTCGATGTCTGCCTGCTGATGGACACGACTTCGATGGTCCAACGCTATCGCAAGTTCTACTCCCGCCAGCGCGGGGGCGCCGTTGACCGCATCCTCGGCTGAGCGGGCGATGACCACCTGGAACGACCACGACCCACCCGCCCTAGCGCCGCCCACGATGCCGGAGCGCGTGAGGGGGGGCTTTCGCGTGTGCGGGTTGATCCTCGTCACCGCTGTCTGCCTTGGGATTTTTCTCCTCGGCAGGGCGCTGCGCCACTATCTCGGGCGTTGGGTGACCTTCCATTTCGGCGCCGCGCGGGCGTGGAGCCGGATATGTCTCTGGCTCACCGGGCTTCGGCACGAGGTCGAGGGCATGCCGATCGCTCGCGGTGCGCTGATGGCCAATCACTGCTCGTGGATCGATATCCTGGCACTGCGGGCCTCTCGTTTGATCTATTTCGTCTCCAAGGCTGAGGTCGCGAACTGGCCAGGCATCGGTTTCATCACCCGCGTTGCCGGCACGGTCTTCATCGAACGCCGCCGGGTCGAAGCCAAACGCCAGGAGCAAATCCTGCTGGAGCGCATCCGGGCGGATCAGGTGCTTTGTATCTTTCCCGAAGGCACCTCAACCGATGGCCAGAGGGTGCTGCCGTTCAAATCGTCGTTGTTCTCGGCCTTCCATCATGACGGGCACGGCGAGGAACTGATGGTCCAGCCCGTCTCCATCCGCTACATGCCGGCCGCTGGATCGGGCCTTCCGCCGAGCTTCTACGGCTGGTGGGGCACCATGGGGTTTGAGGCGCATATCTGGGACGTCTGCTGTCGATCCTCCGGGGGGGTGGCAAAGGTCATCTTCCATCCCCCCGTCCGCCCAACGGCGTTCGCAAACCGCAAGGCGCTCGCCGCGCACTGCCAGCTTGCCGTTACCGAGGGCCATGTCCGCGCGGGTGGCCCGCTGCTCGCCGCTCCGGAGACCTGACGGTCACTTGGCTGGGCGCTGCATCATCGAGACGACGTCAAGGACCTTTTGGAACGTGGCTGTCTCGATCCGAAGGACCTGGCCGGTTTTCAGCAGCGCGGCCTTCTCGCCCGGCTCGATCTGTCCGTCCGCAAGCGCGATCCGGGCGGCAAAGCAGAGCGCCGTCTCCGCCAAGGCCGGGGTGAGCGCGGACCCCGCGCCCTCCAACACCGCCTGGCGGCCCTGCGCGCGCACGTCGTCCATGACGCCTTGCACAAGAGCCGTCATCTGATCGCCGTCAAACCCTGCGAAGATCGGGCTGAAGGCGCAAACATTGTCGAGCTGCGCAATCTCCTCGTCCTCCACTTCGCCATCCGCCAGCATGGTGCAGATGGCAGGGACGAGCACGGCGCGGGCGGTCTCTGGATCGCTCGCTTCGGTCGCGGCGCGGAAACGCTCAAAGTACTTCATCAATCTTGCTCCGATTTGGATCTATGCAGGGATCCCTGCGATTGCCAGGGCAAGCTGTCAAGGGGAGAGAAGCCCCCTCGGCAGAGCGATGGCGGGCGTGCTAGGCTCCGACGTCCGAAGCAACGCCCAAGGCACCCTATGTCCGACCACACGCCGCCCGTCACGCCTTATGTCGGGCTTCGCCGTCCCCAAAATGCCCCCGAAATCAGTCTCGACATCTCCCCAAATGCCGGCATCCGCACAGAGCAGGCCCTGGCAGAATGGCTGCGCGAGCACGGTGTCGAAGAGGTCGAATGCGTCACGCCGGATTTTGCCGGGATCGGGCGGGGCAAGGTCATGCCCTCCGGCAAATTCGCACAGTTCCGCCCGGTTTACCTGCCGACCTCGCTGTTTTTCCTCACGATCACAGGCGACTACCCGGACCTGACGGATTTCTCGGCCTATGACATAGATGCGGATCTCGAACTGCGCCCGGATCTCTCCACGACCCGCGCGGTGCCCTGGGCGAACGACCGTTCGGTGCAAGTGATCCACGATGTCTGCGACCGGGAGGGGGAGCTGGTTGGCTTTGCCCCGCGGTCGGTTCTGCGCCGGGTGCTCTCGCTCTACGAGGCCAAGGGATGGCGGCCGGTGGTAGCGCCGGAGCTGGAATTCTACCTCACCAAGCCCAACACCGATCCGGATTATCCGCTAGAGCCGCCCACGGGGCGCTCGGGCCGCAGGGCGCAGAAGGCACAGGCCTACTCCATCGCGGCGGTCGACGAGTACGACGTGCTGATCGAGCACATCTACGACTATGCGGACGCGCTCGGGCTCGACATCGACACGGTGATCCAGGAGGGCGGGGCCGCCCAGCTCGAGATCAACCTCCGCCATGGCGATCCGCTGGATCTTGCGGATCAGGTGTTCCTGTTCAAGCGGCTGATCCGAGAGGCGGCCTTGCGCTGCGGTTGTTATGCAACGTTCATGGCCAAACCCATGGAGTCGCAGCCCGGCTCGGCAATGCACATCCACCAGTCGGTGGTCAGCGCTGAAACCGGGCATTCGCTGTTCTCGACCGAGACCGGAGAGCCCTCGGAGCTGTTCTTCCAGTTCATCGCGGGGCAACAGGCCTATTTCCGGGGCGCCTGCTGTCTGGTGGCGCCCTATGTGAACTCCTACAGGCGGCTGGTGCCCGACTTGACCGCGCCGATCAATCTCGACTGGGGGCGCGACAACCGCACGACGGGGCTGCGGGTGCCGGTCTCCGAGCCAGAGGCGCGCCGGGTGGAGAACCGGGTGGTGGGGGCGGATGCGAACCCCTATCTCGCGATCGCGGCGACGCTGGCCTGCGGCTATCTCGGGATGGTGGAGGGGCTCTCGCCGCGCCCGGAGGTGACGACAGACAGCTATGACCGCCCGCGCGAGCTGCCTTACGGCCTGCTGGATGCGGTGGCAGAGTTCAAGGCGAGCGAGGCGCTGCGCGAGGTTTTGGGGCCGTCCTTCTCGGCGCTCTATGGCGCGGTGAAGGAGCATGAATATGACGAGTTCATGCGGGTGATCAGCCCTTGGGAGCGTGAGCATCTCCTGCTCAACGTGTAACTCTCCGGCACGGCAAAATACACGGACGCGGGAGAACGCTCTGCGGTTGCTCTCGGGCTTTTCCCATCTGTGTGGGTTCTGTGAAACAGCACGTTTATTGCCCAGTTATGTGGGTGTCATGCAGGTCTTGTTGAAAGGCCGGTCCGCTACCCCGCCAGGTCCGAGGCAAGGGCCGCAAGCACGGCTGCGGGGTCCTCGGCGGTCCAGAGCGTCGGGTCGGGCGCGAGGAAGTCGGCAACCTCCGAGAGGGCCGGGGCCGTGTCGGCAGTCACTCCGCCTTCGATCAGAGAGGGGGTCTCGATCATCTCGGACCACCATTCCAGGAGTTCGGTCGCGGCTTCGCCCACAGGGCCTATGGAGACATAGTCCGCTCCCGCCTCAGCCAGTGACATGGCGAGATGGCGGGAGGTTCCGGCCGCAGCTCCCAGGATGGTGTCGTGGCCGAGCGTCTTGCGGAGCGCGCCGAGCTCTCCCGTTCGGGCCACAAGATGCGTGCCGTCGAGGCCAAGGCGCTGGATCAGCTCCGGCCGGTCCGTGAGAAGGCAAGGCACATCCGCTGCGTGAGCCACGGGCATCAGGTGGTTTGCCGCGCGCGTCCAAGCGGCCTCATCCGTGTCGGCGAGATCGATCCGGACCGAGGCCACGCGCCCCGTCTCCAGCAGCCGCGAGAGGATGGGGGCCAAGGTCTCCGGCTCGAAGACAGGCGGCGTCGTCAGACAGAGGCGGGCGGTGTTTGTCATGGGCGCGTTCCCTTCGCTCGGGCGGGTGTGGTCGCCCGGCGCGCGCGCGCTGTCAACCTTTGGGCGGACGGGGCACGGGGCGCCAATCGGGCGGGGCCATCTCGAACCCCTCGAACTGGAACCCGGGGGACACCGTGCAGCCGACCAGCGTCCAGGCGCCGAGCGAGGTGGCGGTTTGCCACCATCCCTCGGGCACGATCAGTTGGGGGCGTTGGCCTGCGGTAAGCTCGGGGCCGAGCACATGCGCCTCCGCATCATGGCCGTCCGGGGAAAGCGTCAGCGAGAGAGGCCCGCCGCCATACCAATGCCAGATCTCCGCGGCATCCACCCGATGCCAATGAGAAAAATCGCCCGCTTCCAACAAGTAATAGATCGCCGTGCCCGCGGGCCGGGCGCCATCCGTGGACTCGGCGCGCCAAGTCTCGCGGTACCAGCCGCCCTCGGGGTGGCGCGCGAGCCCCAACATTTCGATGATGCGCTTGGCGTCGGACATGCGCGCCTTATGGGCCAGGGCTCAGCTCCACGCAACCGCGGTGCCGAGGAGGATCATCAGCCCGCCCAGAATTTCCCGCGTCGAGAAGTTTTCACCGAACCAGAGCGATGAGGCCAGCGCGATCAGAAGGCATTCGGCACCGAGGATCAGCACGTAGACGAGGCCCAACCGCTCGCTCTGGAGCGCGCCGATCTCGAGCCAGACGCCGGCCCCCATCAGGGTTGCGATGACCAAAAGCAGAACCAGCGGAGGGGCTTGGCCCCAAAGCTTCATGGCGACCATGGCGCCCGCATAGAACACCGCCGAGCCGAGGACGAAGAGACCTATGGACATGGCTTGCCGCCTCGCGCTTTGCCCTTCATGGCGCTTGGAAGAGGGTGACGCATGGCTCATCGCTCCGGTCTCCTGTTCGGATGACCTAGGGTATGCCGCCTCCAGCAGTGTCTCTGTGAAGATCTTCACGCCGAAGCGCGCGGGCACAGTCAGCCGTCAGACCCCGCTTACGAAGCGGCTGAAGTGCCGTGCCAAACGGCTAGTCGTCGCCCGGCAAGGGCAGGCGCGCCAGGTGAAATTCCCTCAGCAGCTTCACCGTGGGGCGCAGGCCGAAACAGATCGAGCCGATCAGAAACAGCCAGGTTCCGGAGAAGGTCAGGCTCTCGTAGAAAAAGAACACCGATCCCACGACGAAGGTGGTCGAGGCGACGAAATCGACCACGGTGTAGAGCTTCTCATAGAACCCGTAGACCTCGGCATGGCGCGGGGTGGCGGTGGCGAGCCCGGGGTGGAACATCGCGCGCGCCATGGTGGGATCAGGCGCGGCCACGATAGATGGCGACCAGCTTGCCCAGCATCTCCAGCGCTTCGGCACGGGGCCGCTGGAAGGTGTTGCGGCCGATGATCGAGCCGTTGCCCCCCCCGTCGCGGATCGCGCGGGCATCGTCATAGACGCTGTTGGCGCCTTTCTTGGAGCCGCCGGAGAACACGATGATGCGGCGTCCGTTGAAGGCAGACTTCACGCAGTCGGCGACGCGGGCTGCCTGGGTCGAGATGTCGATCGCTTCGCTTTTATAGACTTTTTTAGCTTCTTTGAGCTCAAGATGGTCGGTGGAGAGCTTCACTTTGATCACATGGGCGCCGAGGAGCGCGGCGATCTGGGTCGCATAGGCTGCAATGTCGATCGCGGTCTCGCCGTCTTTCGAGAGCGACTCGCCGCGCGGGTAGGACCAGATGACGGTGGCAACACCCTTCGCCGCCGCTTCCTCGCGCATCTCGGAGATCTCTTCGAACATCTCGAGGCCGGCGGACGAGCCGGGATAGATCGTGAACCCGATGGCCGCACAACCGAGCTGCAGCGCATCGTCGACGCTCGCCGTGATTGCTTGGTCCTTCGGCGCCTCGGACGGGATCAGAGAGTTCGCGCTGTTGGCCTTGAGGATCGTCGGGATCTGACCCGCAAAGGTGTCCGCGCCTGCCTCGAGCATTCCGAGCGGCGCGGCATAGGCATTGAGGCCCGCCTCGATCGCCAAACTGTAGTGGTAATGCGGGTCGTAGGCATCGGGGTTGGGCGCGAAACTGCGGGCGGGGCCGTGCTCGAAGCCTTGGTCGACGGGCAGGATGATCATCTTGCCGGTGCCGCCCAGCTTTCCGGTCATCAACATCCGGCAGAGGTTGCCCTTCACGCCCGGATTGTCCGCTTCGTAGTTGCGCAGAATGCCCTGTACCGCCCGCGTCGCCTTCATGCCCGTTATCTCCCTCGATGGCCCTGGTGGCCGTTGCGACCCGACTACCCGCGTGCCTGGAAGGGGTCAAGACCGCGCGAGGAGGCTCCCCGCGCGGCCCTCACACCCGCCTCGCGTCGCTCAGCGACCGTAGGCTTGGCGCACCCGCTCGGCGATCCCGCCGGTGGTCCAGGCGATCAGGGCCTGTGAGCCCGCCCGGTTGCTGACGGCGACCCAGTCCGCGTCCCGCGTGCCCGCAACGGTGAAGCGGTTGTCCAGCCGGTCGCGGAGGGTGGCTGCCGCGGTGTCCCCGGCGGCAGCGGCCAGCGAGGCGAGATAGTAGGCCTCCGCATAGCTGCGCGGGGCGCCGTTCCCGGTTGCGGCGGCAAACGCCATGCGGCGGATCGCAGTCACATCGCCCGCCTGTTCGGCTTCGGCCCGCAACGACTGCCAGGCGCCGAGATCCGGCCATCCCTCGTGAACGGCGGTCTGGGCCGCAAGCACCGTTGCGGCGTCGAGATCGGCTTCGAGCGTGTCGGTCAGGCCAAGCGCGCCCGCCGCGCCGCCCGCCTGGGCCCGCAGCGCCATGGTATAGGCCCCGGCGGCATCGCCCTCATCGGCCATCGCCTCACCCATCAACAGTGCCGCCTCGCCGTTCCAGGCTTCGGCCAGCGGGGCGATCAGCGCCTTTCCCTCGGTCAGGGCCCGCGGGGCGCCGATGCCCGTGATCAGTGCCTCACCGACGCTGAGCCGGCTCGCATCATCGAGCCCGGCTCCGCCTGCGAGCGCCGCTGCGAGCTGGTCCGCGGCCACCATCTGATCGACCGCGAGCGGTGCGGAGGACAGCATCGGCTGGAGGGCGGCAATGGCGGCTTGCGGGGTGGAGAAGGTGTCCTCCGACAGCCACACACCGCCCTCGGGCTGGCTGCTCAGCACCAGACGGTCGCCGGTCTCGAGGAAGCGGGCGAGCTCGGTCGAGAGGTTGTCGATCAGCGCTTGTTCGGCCGCGCCGATGGGCTGACCGGGGGCTGCCAGCATCGAGCCCAGCATCGGGCCGACCATCGCGGGCAACTGCTGCAGATCGCCGACCTGGGCGCCCAGCATTGGTGAGACACGCTCCCACAGCCCTGCGTTCTCGAGGACCACCTCGGCGGTGCTCAGCTTGGCGACCGGGATTGGCTCTCCGCCCGTCTCTTCGTCAAGGATTCCAGTGACATAGACATAGTCGAAATCGGAGGTCACGGTGACCTCTGCCGCGTCTGCGATGTCGGCGCTGACAAAGAGATTGGCGCCCGAACTCGGCATGTCATAGGCGATGGCGATGGAGGCGCGGGAGACCTCGAGCACCGGGTAGCCAAAGCTCGACAGCATCGCGCCGGTGCCCGGGTCGAGGCAGACGGCCGGCACGCTAGCGCCCGCAATCTCGAAGGTCGACTGGAGCAGATCCAGCGTCGGCGTGCCGGCGGTCGCCAGGCGCTCGATGCGGATCTCGCACTGGCGCTCCGGGTCCCAGTCGAGGCGGGGGCGCAGCGTCACGCCGTTCAGCACCGCGGCGTTGTTGCGCGGATCGATCGACACGCTCTCATAGGTCAGGTCAATCGCCGTCCGCGCCGCCAACACCGCATAGCGGATGCCCAGCTGTTGGAGGAAGTCGAAGGCCGCCTCGGCACTTGCGATGTCCGCCGGCGTCTGGGCGCGGGCGGGGCCGGACGGCGTCGCGGCCGAAAGGCCGACGGCTGAGACGGTGGCAAGGGCGAATGCTATGGATGGAACGGTTTTCATATAGGATCTCCCGTGGATTAAACGCGCCGCTGCTTAGCACGATTCGCCGCCGCCAAGGCGTGCTTTTCATGCCGCGCTGCGACACCATTCGCAGAGTTCTGGTGCGATAATGCGGCGGATATTTGATGGCCCGTCGGCGACAATGGGATGCGATAGGGCGCTGCGATATCTCCGAGCGATATTGGTGCGATATCTGCGATATTGCATAGGCGCGCGGAGCGTGATTGGTGAGGGCACCAACCCTTTGAGAGGACCTCCCCGTGATCGAGGACACCCCCGGCCTGATCGAGGCCATCCGTGACCGCTTTGCCCATGTCGAGCGCTGCCCCTTCACCGGACCGCGCATTTTCTTCGAGAACGCAGGCGGGGCGCTGACGTTGAAATCCGTCGCGGCGCTCTCGGCGGAGTATGCCGCGATCCCGGACAACCAGGGGCGTGACAACCCGGCCTCGGCGGCGTTGATGGCGGTGATCGCGGAGGCGCGGGATGACATGCGTGCCTTCTTCAACGCCCCGGACGGAGAGGTGTTCGTCGGCGAGAGCGGGACCGAGTTGCTGTTTCGCCTGATCGGGGCTGCGTGCCTCGGCATGGGGCAGGGCGGGCGTGTGCTGGGCTCGACGCTGGAGCACCCGGCCTCGCGCAGTGCGGCGGCACGATGGGCGGAGGTGGCGGGCCAGAGCCACGAGATGGTCGCCCATGACGACGCCACCGGGACCGTGACCGCGGAGCATTATGCCGCCGCCGTGACCCCGGACACCAAGATCGCCACGATCGTCCACACCTCGCCGGTCACGGGCATGGGCGTGGATGTTGCCGCTGTGGCCGCTGCGATCCGGGCCGTGGCGCCGGACTGTCTGATCATCGTGGACGGCATCCAGCACGCGGCCCATGGCGGCGTGGACGTGTCGGCAGCTGGCGTCGATGGCTATGCGATCTCGCCCTACAAGGTGTTTTCGCGCCATGGCTATGGGGTGGCCTGGGCCGGGCCGCGACTGGCGGCGATGCCCCATGACAACCTCGCCCCCGTCGGCGGGCCCGAGGCGGCGTGGGAGCTTGGCACCCGCGACACCGGCGCCTATGCGACCTTCTCGGAGGTCGTGCGCTATCTTGACTGGCTGGGTGCGCAGGTCTCCGAGGCGACCGACCGGCGCGCGCGGCTTGAGGCGGCGGCGGGTGCCATCAAGGCCCATGAGCAGTCTCTGACAGACGCGATGATCCAGGGCACCGGCAACCAGCCGGGCCTCAAGGACATGCCCGCCGTGCGCATCGTCGGCGGCGCGGAGAACCCGGCGCGCGAGGGGCTGGTCTCGCTCTGGGTCGAGGGGCTCGGCTCGGACGCCGTGGTCTCGGGCCTCAACGAGCGCGGCGTGCGCACGCATATCCGCAAGAACGACCATTACTCCGGCAACATCCTCGGCCCACTCGGCCAGACGGACTGCGTGCGGGTTTCGCTCGCGCACTACAACACCACCGCCGAGGTGGCGCAGTTCCTCTCCGCCATGCGCGAGATCACGGCCTAAGCCAGCCGCCACAGACCCCAGCCGACAGGACGGCCACCCGGGACCCCCGGGTGCGCCGCACCGGCTCTCGTTCGTTTTTGCATGAACCTTTTCGCGTCCTCGGGACACCAACGATCAGAAGCGACGATCAAGCTCTGGTGAAATCCTGAAAGGACACGCGATGAAAACGATCGATGACATCAAGTACCCGAACAACCCAGAAAGAATGCTTGCTCATCCGAAGATCGGGCCCTTGTTTCGCGCCCACGCAAAAAAGACATTAATCGAAGAGAACATTGAGTTTATTCGTGCGATTAAGCGAGGCCGGGATCCAAAGAGTCATTACGAAACATTCTTTTCGCTGAATGGAACCTTTGCGCTCAACATTTCCTCTGACAACCGGGAGACAGCGAACAAGCTAGCAAACGCCGGAAACTGGACCCCGTCCGACTGGGATGACGTTTACACCGAAGCCGAGACCATGGTTCGCAATCATCTCGAACAAGACTCCATTCCGAAGTTTTTCAGCTCTGCTGGTTTTAAGTCGCATCACCTCGAGAACCTGCGCGCGGATATCAAGCTGCCGAAGAAGCTGCTCGACGAGCTCGGCGTCACCGATAAGGCGGCGGTCACGGACATGCTGGCGCTCTTCAAATCGGACAGGAACGCAGGCGAGAAGGCGGCGCGGACCCTCGTGAAGAAAAAGAAGACCCGGCTGAGCTCCAAAGAGGTCATCTCGAAGGTGAAAAAGTTCTTCAAGTTTTGAGGGCAATGCCCGACGGTCAGTGTCATACGGGTTTCACAGGGCTGTCATATATCGGTCTAAGGACTGTTGCCGACAGCCCATAAATCCGGGATGGGACCAGCCGCGGCCCGGACCGTGGCGGCACGCACCCATCTGATATTGCATCCTGCAACAGAGAGGCACGTATGACCGATACGACCCGTCAGCAGATCATCAACGACGCGGAGATCTGCAACAAAGCCGAAGCCTATGAGGCGTTCGACGACCTGCCCACGAACCCCCACCTCGGCAACACCATCGGCGATGTGATCAACCGCCGCTATGGCCGGCGCGACATCCTGCGCGGCGCGCTCGCCGTCTCGGCGACCACAGCGCTGTTCGGCACCACCGCGATGACGGCCGCGACCGAGGCCAAAGCCGCGACCCCCGGCAGCTTCGACTTCACCGAGATCGAGGGCGGCGTCGACACCACCCACCACGTCGCCGAGGGCTATGACGCTCAGATCCTGCTGCGCTGGGGCGACAAGATTACGGCCGACGCGCCGGAGTTCGACCCGCAGAACCAGACGGTCGAGGCGCAGCTGAAGCAGTTCGGCTACAACAACGACTATGTCGGCTTCGTGCCGCTGAACGACGAGGCGACCCGCGGTGTGCTCTGTGTGAACCACGAGTACACCAACGAAGAGGTGATGTTCCCGGGCCTCGGCCGTCAGGACAAGGCGGACTTCGAGGGCATGACCCGCGAGCTGGCCGAGATCGAGATGGCAGCCCATGGCGGCACCGTCGTCGAGATCGCCAAGGCCGCGGACGGCACCTGGGCGCCGGTCCTCGACAGCGCCGTCAACCGCCGCATCACCCCGCTCAACACGCTGATGGCGATCTCCGGTCCTGCGGCCGGTCATGCGCGTCTGACGACCGCGGCCGATCCCTCGGGCACCCGCGTCATGGGCACCATCAACAACTGCGCCGGCGGCATCACGCCCTGGGGCACCTATCTGATGGCCGAGGAGAACTTCCACGGCTATTTCTGGACCGACAAGGTCGATGCCGATGGCAAGCCGGACATCTCCGAGCAGCCCCAGGCGGCGTCGATGAAGCGCTACGGCGTGCCCGGCAAATGGTACAGCTGGGGCAAGTACCACGACCGCTTCAACATCGACAAAGAGCCGAACGAGCAGAACCGCTTCGGCTACATCGTCGAGGTCGACCCGATGGACCCCGATGCGCTGCCGGTCAAGCACACCGCCCTCGGCCGCTTCCGCCACGAGGGGGCCGAGTCGATCCTCAACAAGGACGGCCGCGTGGTGATCTATTCGGGCGACGACAACCGGTTCGACTATCTCTACCGCTTCGTCTCTGCGGGCCGCGTCTCCGACGACAAGGCGGCGAACATGCAGCTCCTCTCCGAGGGCGAGCTGTCGGTCGCGCGCTTCAACGAAGACGGCACCATGGACTGGCTGCCGCTCCTCTACGGCCACGGCCCACTGACCGAGGAGAACGGCTTCAGCAGCCAGGCGGATGTGGTGATCGATGCGCGCATCGCATCGGATCTGTTGGGCGCGACCCCGATGGACCGCCCTGAGGACGTGCAGCCGGGCGGCGACAAGGTCTATGTCCTGCTGACCAACAACACCCGCCGCAAGCCGGGGGATGAGAACGTGGCCAACCCGCGGGCGGAGAACGCCTTCGGCCATGTGATCGAGCTCACCGTGCCCGATGGCGACCACGACACCGCGCAGGTCAAGTGGGAGATCCTGATCAAGTGCGGCGATCCGAATGTGGCCGAGATCGGCGCGCAGTGGGGGCCGGAGACGTCGGAGCACGGCTGGTTCGGCTCGCCCGACAACTGCGCCATCGACGCCTCGGGCCGTCTCTGGATCTCGACGGATCAGGGCAGCGGCTGGGCCAAGACCGGCAAGGCGGACGGCCTCTACGCCATCGAGACCGAGGGCGCGGCCCGCGGCTCCTCGAAGCTGTTCTTCCGCGTGCCGATCGGTGCCGAGCTGTGCGGTCCGTACTTCACGGAGACCCAGGAGACCCTCTTCCTGGCCGTGCAGCACCCCGCGACCGACGGCACCAAGAACTTCCCGGGCTTCGAGCGCTCCTCGACCTTCGAGGATCCGGCGACCCGCTGGCCCGACTTCGCCTACGGCATGCCGCCGCGTCCCTCCGTGGTCGTTGTGAGCAAGCAGGGCGGCGGCAAGATCGCGCTCTGACGCGCGAGGTTTGAAAGGCCAAGACGGGTCCGCCGCGTGCGGGCCCGTTGCCGTTCGGCGGGTCAGTCGGTGAGGATCGTGACCGTGCGCCCCGCGGTCCCGAGCGGCGGATCGGGATGGCGATAGAACCGCAACGTCCCCGATTGTCCGACCGCCTCGATGGGCTCCGAGCCCGCGCCCTCGGACAGCACCGCGTGGTGATCCGCGCGCACCCACAACAGATGGCCGCGATAGGCGACCGGAGCATAGCCTTCGGTAAAGGACGGCATCGCAAAGATCCCCGATGCGGTGGCAAAGCGGCTGTGCGGGTTGGCAAAATCCGGCCGCTCCCACGCCAGCAGCTCCGGCAGCACCGCATAGCCATGGCGCCCGATCTCGGGGCTCGCGAGCCCGCCGATGTCGATGATGCGCAGGCCCGGACAACAGAGCGCTGAGCCGCCCACATCGGGGGTGAGGAAGGTCACCTCCTCGAGCCCAAGCCGGTCGCCGAGAGCGCTCACGGCCGTGCCCACCGAGGCGAAAGTGGCCGGCGTGATCGGCCCTGCGATGGTGCCATAGACCTGGGTGAGCTTGGTGAGTGTCACAGACTGGGCCGGTGTGTTGAGGTTGGCCGCCATCGTGCCAACCACGTTGCGGGCGAGCGTGAGGTTGGAGGCTATCACCCCGACCACCGCGACCAACGCCAAGACCGCGGCGTCCGGGACCGGAGGCAGCAGCCGCGCCGCCTCACCCATCCGGGCGCGCAGGACCCAGACGAGGGCGACGAAGACGAGCGGCACGAAGCCGAGCACCATGCGCCCGCTATAGCCCCAGTTCTTTCCGGCGACGATGGCGAAGGCCAGGGCCGAGACCATCAGCCCAGCCAGCAGCGCGGCATCGAGCGGCAAGGCGCGGCGCCAGCCGGGCAGTGCGGCAATGGCCAAGGGCACCGCGGCCGCTCCGAGCACGGCAAAGAGCTCCTGCATCCCCTCGACCCGCCGGAACAGCGAGGCGCCGAGGCCTGTGCCGGAATAGGGCGGGTTCATCTTCGCCAGCACGGTGTTGGGCAAGAGCTCTCCGAACACCGAGAAGCGCACCGCCACGATGGCCGCGAACAGCACGATCACGGCCGCGATCAGGCCCACCACACGCAGGCGCGCGCCCCGCGCCGTCAGGAAGGCGATGGACAGGGCGATCCCGAGATAGAAGCACGCCTCGAACCGGGTCAGCAGCAGCAGCCCGATGAGCGCGACCGCCAGCAGATCCCGCCCTGACCGCACCGCCTGGACGAGGCCGAGGAGGAGACAGGCAAAGAGGCTCATCTCCATGCCGTTTGTCGTCTCGGCCAGGAACATCGGCAGGATAAAGACCACACCTGCGAGCGCTGCGGCGCGCGCCCGGCTTTCGCCGAGATCCGTCAGGAGCCCCGCCATCAGCCAGCACCCCAGCAGCGCAAAGCCCGCCGAGAGCGCGCGGGAGGCCAAAAGCGCCCCGTCGAAGGAGAGCCCGAGGAGCGCGTGCAGCCCCGCGTTCAGCCCGGCGAACAGCAGCGAGGACGAGCCCTCCACCACTGGCGAGACGGGGGTGAGCGCGAACAGACCGACCTCGGCAAGCGTGCGCGAGAAGGCCAGCGTGATGGCACCGTCGTCCCAGGCCTGATCGCCGACCAGCGCCACCACCGGCAGGTGCACCAGCAGCACGGCGGCAAGGGCATAGTGGATCGGGGCAGGGCGGCCGGTTGTCACGCGTCTGTCCTCGGCTGTTCCGGGAGTGCTCGACGCGCCGGTCTAGCCGGATTTCGGCCCCTCTGCAAAGCCGGAAGGGTTAAGCGCCGGCATAGACCTGTCGCCCGGCCACATAGCTGGCGGCGATGCGCGGCAGCTCCGGCAGGCTGTCATCGATGATCACGAGATCCGCCCGCTGGCCTTCGGCGATGCGCCCCCGATCCGGCAGGCCCGCCGCCTCCGCCGCATTGGTGGAGACGAGCGCCCAGGCCTCGGTCAGCGCCATCCCCTCCCGCACCAGGCGGAACGCGGCGTGCAGTGGCGCGGGGTAGTAGTAGTCCGAAGTCAGCACGGTGCAGAGCCCTTCCTTCGCCGCGGGCCCGGCGCTCATCATGCCGTTATGGCTGCCGCCGCGGACCACATTGGGCGCGCCGAGGATGGTGTGCTCGCCTGCCCCTCGCGCTGCCATTGCGGTCTCGCGCGTCATGGGAAATTCGGATGTGACGGCGCCGAGGGCCCGGTAGCGCTGCCGCTCCGCGACCGTGCGCTCGTCATGGGCGAGCAGCACCGCGCCCCTCTCCCGTGCCGCCGCCGCAACCCGTTCGATGGCCGCAGGCACCTCGTCGCGGCGCTCCCAGACACGGTCCATCATCGCCTCGTACTCCGCCACCGAGAGACCGGCGCGCGCGGCGTGCACCTCGCGTTTGTGCGGCGGGGGCGGGGTGTGGATCTCCGGCGTTGTGTGGTCATTGAAGGCGATGATCGGGGCGGACGGTCCGTCCATCCAGCCGATGACGGTGTCCACCGCATCGAGCGCGAAGGTCTCCCAGCGGATGTGGAGCCGCGTGTCGACCGAGAAATGCGGCTGCAGCCGGGTGAGCGCCTCGATGATCTCGCGTGCGCTTTCGGGCCCGCGGATGCCGGGCTCCCAGGAGACCGAAACGCCGTAGAACGCCGTGGTGATCCCGTTCGCGCGCATCTGCCGGTCGGTCTCGGTCAGTGCGATCTCCGGCGAGAACGTGGTCCGCGGGCGCGGCATCAACTGACGCTCGAACGCATCGCCGTGGATGTCGACGATGCCGGGGGCCACCAGCCGCCCCGCCGCGTCGATCCGCTCGACCCCGGCGGGGGCCTCGCCAATGCCGGTGATTCGCTCCCCCGACAGGAGCACCGTGCCCTCGACAATCCCCTCCGGGCTCACCACCCGGCCCCCTTCGATCGCCGCCGTGATCCCGTCAGAACCGTCCCGCATCGGCGCCTCCCAAAGCGGTGTCACACCCCCGTCGCGCGCGCTTGGTACCACAGCCGCCATCGACAAAACACCGCCCCAGGGGGACATCATGATCCGCAGAATTGCCGCAGTGGCGTTCGCTGCTGCCACCGCCTTTGCCGCGCCCGCCATGGCCGCCGACGAGGTCCGCTTCGCCGTCACCGATATCGAAGGGCTCGAGGTCCTGACCCAGGAGTTCGGTGCCTTTGAGGCCGCGCTCGAGGAGGTCACCGGGCTCGAGGTCACGCTCTTCCCCGTCAGCTCGCGCACCGCTGCCGTCGAGGCGATGAAGGCCGAGCAGGTGGACTTTGTGCTCACCGGCCCCGCCGAGTATGTGGTGATCGAAGAGCTGACAGACGCCAAGATCGTCGTCGCCTGGCAGCGTCCGGACTATTTCGCGCAGATCGTGGTGCTCGCCGATGGCGGCATCAAGAGCGTCGACGATCTGAAGGGCAAGACCGTCACTTTCGGCTCGGTTGGCTCCACCTCGCAGCATCTCGGCCCGGCGCAGGCGCTGGCCGATCTCGGCCTGATGCCCGGCACCGACTACACGCCCCAGGTGATCAGCCGCAACGTCGCCGTCGAGGCGCTGATCCGCGGCGATGTCGCGGGCGTGGGCATGAACTTCGGCCACCTCGCCCGCGTGCGCAAAGCCTTCCCCGAGACCGCCTTCACCGTGGTCGCCCGCGGCCGCGACCTGCCGAACGACATCCTGGTCGCCCGCAGCGGCGTCTCGGAGGAGCTCTTCGACATCATGCGCTCGGCCTTCCTCGAGAACGGCGACGTGCTGATGGAGGCGGTCCTGAAAGGCGAGGACAACGGGAAATACAAGGGCGGGTTCTTCCTGACCTCGGTGGACGACAGCGACTACGACTATGTCCGCGCCATGTACGAGACGATCGGGGTCGAGAGCTTCGGCGCCTTCGTCGGCGACTGATCCCGGTGATCGAGACCCGGGCGCTCGCCAAGCGCTATGGCCGCGGAGGGCCGGTCTTGGCGGGCGTCGATTTGCGCGTCGCGGCGGGGGAACGCGTGGCGCTCATCGGCGCCAATGGCTCCGGCAAGTCCACCCTGATGAAGTGCCTGATCGGGTTGCTGCCGCTCAGCGGTGGCAGCGTTGAGGTCCTGGGCGAGCGGTTTGAGCGGGTGCCGAGTGCGGCGCAGCGGGTAGCCTTACGTCAGCGCACGGGGTTCGTGTTTCAGAGCCACTCGCTGGTGAAGCGCCGCTCGGCGCTCTCGAACGTGGTGCACGGGATGCTGGGGGCGTCCGGCAGTTGGCGGGCGTTCTGCCAGGCGACGGCGCCGAGCGCCTGGCGCGCGCGGGCGATGGCTGCCCTCTCGGATGTGGGGCTGGCCGAGCGCGCGCTCGACCGGGTCGACACGCTCTCCGGCGGGCAGCAGCAGCGCGTCGCGATTGCCCGCGCCTTGGTGCGGCGGCCGGAGCTTCTGATCGCCGACGAACCCGCCGCAAGCCTTGATCCGAAGGCCGGACGCGAGGTGATGGAGCTTTTTGTGCGGCTCTGCCAGGACCATGCGATCACGCTGCTCTACAGCTCGCACGACATGGCCCATGCGGTGGCCTATTCCGACCGGGTGGTGGGGCTGGCGGAGGGGCGGGTGCGCCTCGATAGCGCCAGTGCTGCGGTGACCGCGGCGGCGCTCGAGGCAAGCTTTGAGATGGCCCATGGCTGAGCGCGGTCCGCCCTCACGCCTCGCTGGGCTCTCGCCCGGGGGATTCGTCGCTGCGGTGGCCGTGGGCGCGGTGATCCTGGCCTCCCTCGGCGATGTCGCGCCCTCTGGCGAACGCCTGGCGGACGGGATGCCGCGCATGGCGAACCTGATCGGCCGGATGCTGCCGCCGAACACCGACCCGGCCTTTCTGGGGCGCGTCTTCGAGCGGATCGTCGAGACCTTTCAGATCGCGCTGGTCGGTGCGGCCATCGGCATCCTGCTCAGCCTGCCGGTGGCCTGGATGGCCGCACGCGGCGTCTCTCCCGTCGGGCCGTTCGCGTTTCTCTTCAAGGCTCTGGTCTCGCTCTTTCGCACGGTGCCTGACCTGATCTGGGCGCTGTTGTTTGTGGTGGCCGTCGGCCTCGGCGCGGTTGCGGGCACCATGACGATCATCGTCGACACCATCGGCTTCTGCGGGCGCTTCTTCGCCGAGGCCATGGAGGATGCCGACCGCGAGCCGCAGGAGGCGCTCTCGGCCATCGGCGCCAACCGGCTCTCGATCCTGACGGGTGCGATCCTGCCGGACGCCGCGCCTGCGATGATCAATGCGGGGCTCTTCTCGCTCGAGATGGCGGTGCGGTCCTCGGTTGTGCTGGGGCTCGTCGGCGCGGGCGGGATCGGGCAGGAGCTGAAGGTGGCCTTCGATCTCTTCCAATATCACAACGCCGCCACAATCATCCTGGTGATCTTCGTGATCGTGCTGGCGATGGAGGTCCTGACCGATCGGCTGCGGGCGCGGCTTGCCTGAGGGTCACCGACGGTTCACCCCCGGGCCACCTCCTCGGCAATCGCCGCGCGGTAGAGTGCACGGATCTGCTCGGTGACCGGGCCGGCACCGCCATTTCCGATCTGGTGGCCGTCGATCTCCGCGACTGGGGTCTGCGCGCCGAAGGTGCCCGTGATGAACGCCTCCTCGGCGCCGTAAGTCTCGACCAAAGAATAGTTTTTCTCGAAGACAGGGATGCCGTTCGCCCGGCAGAGCGCGATGACCTTGCCCCGCGTCACCCCGTTCATGCAGTAGTCGCCGGTGGAGGTCCAAACCTCGCCCCGCCGCACGATGAAGAAGTTGCAGGCGTTGGTGGTGTTCACAAACCCAAAGGGATCGAGCATCAGCGCTTCGTCCGCGCCCGCCGCCACCGCATGGTTGAGGGCGATGATGCAGTTCAGCTTGGAGTGGCTGTTGAGCTTGGCGTCTTGCGTCAGCGGCAAGCCCCGGTGGTGCGGCACGGTGTGGAGCCGCAGCCCGCGGGGCGCGGTCGCCGGGCGGGAATGCTCCGCAATGATCACCACGGTCGGGCCATAAACCGAGAGATGCGGGTGCTGGAAGGGTTTGCGCTTGCGCCCGCGCGTGACCATCAGGCGGATGTGGACATCGGTCTCCATCGCGTTCGCCGCGAGGGTTTCCCGGATCGCCACCACCAGCGCTTCGCGGGGCCGCCCGATGTCGAGCGCCAGGAACCGGGCTGCCTCGTAGAGCCGGTCGAGATGCGCATCCAGAAACGGGATCACCCCGTCGTGGAGGCGCAGCCCCTCCCAGACCCCGTCGCCCAGCAGAAAGCCGCTGTCATAGACCGAGACCTTGGCGTCGTCCCGGTGCACCAGCGCCCCGTCCACATAGATCAGGATGTCGTCATTGCGCGCGTCGTGGTCGGCGTCATGGGTCGAGAGCGGCGTCTCGGTCATCGGTGACCGTCACTCATACGGCGCGATGGTGGCTTCGGTCACCTTGTACCCGATCTCGGCAATGTCCGTGGACATTGGGATCGCCTCGATGATGCCGGTGACATAGACCGGTTCGAAATAGCCCGTCATCTCATAGGGGATCGAGACCTTGACCAGCAGGATCTGGTTGGGTGGCGGCGGGGGCACGTGGATACAGGCGCCCACATACGGCACGAGCAGCATCACCGTCACGCCCGTGTCGTCAAAGGCGATGGGCACCGTATAGCCCGGGATGCGCACCAGTTTGCCGTTGTATTCGGTGGTGACCTTGCCGCCGAGTTCCTGGTCGAACCCGGTGGTGAGCTCGCCATGTTCGACGATGCCGAACAGCGAGCGAAGCTCGACGAACTCGGTCCCTTTGACCCCGTGCGGGATCAAATCGGCCCAATCGAGCTCGATCCGCTTCGGGGTCGCCTGGGCGCCATTCGCGGCGAGCGCTGCGGCGCCGATCATCAGGGCCCGTCGTGTCCGATCGACCATGCGATCCTCCATCACTGCGTCACCGTCATACCATCCGCGAGCGACATGCGGTAGGCGCGGAGCGCGGGCACCAGCCCGACCGCGGTTCCCGTCGCCACGATGGCCGCGAGGATCGCGATCTCAGTTCCCCCCGGCGGTGCTATGGAGATGTAGAGCCCGTAGGTGGTGTCAAGCCAGGGCTGCAAGATCACAAGCCCGCCATTGAGCAGGACGAGCCCGAGAGCGGCGGCGGCGAGGCTGATCAGCGCCGCCTCCAGCAGCAGCATGGTGACGACGGTGCGGGGACGGGCGCCGACGGCGCGCAGGATCGCCATCTCTCGCCTGCGCTCGCCAAGGCCCGCGAGGATCATCGCCCCCATGCCGAGGAGCGCCGTCGCCACCACCATTGCGCTGACGCCGGCCAGTGCGGTCTCGGCCACCCCCACCAGGCCCCACAGCTCCTGGAGCGCTACCCCCGGCAGCACGGCCAGCAGCGGCTCTTCGGGGTACTCGTTGATCGCGCGCTGGAGCCGGAAGACCGCGAGCTTGGACGTCACCCCGATCATCGCCGCGGTGATCGCCTTGGGGGTGAGGTCCATGGTCCGGACCTCCTCGGCGCTGATCGCGGGACCAAGCCGCGCGCCGCCCTGCCAGTCCACATGGATCGCCTCGATCCCTTCGAGGCTCACATGCACCGTGCGGTCGACCGGGGTGCCGGTCTTCTCGAGGATGCCCGCCACCCGGAATGGCTTGTCGTCATGGTAGCTGAAGGAGGCGATGCCGTGCGCCACGATGATGTCGTCGCCGAGGCTGTACCCCAATGCGTGCGCCACATCCGCGCCCAGCACCGCATCGAAGATGTCCTCAAAACGTTCCCCCTCGGCGAAGGCGAGCGACCGTCCCCCACGGTACTTGTAGCGGTCGAAATAGGCCTCGGTGGTGCCGAGCACGCGAAAGCCCCTATGGCTGTCGCCGAGAGAGAGCGGCACGATCCAGTCGACCGCCGGCAGGGCGGCCAGGTCTTGATAGCTCTCCCAGGTGATGTTGTTGGTCGCGCTGCCGATGCGGAAGACCGAATAGAGCAGGAGCTGCACCGAGCCCGAGCGTGCCCCCGCGATCAGATCGACCCCGGAGACCGTGTTGGCAAAGCTCGCCCGCGCGCCGGTGCGCACCTTCTCGACGCCCAGAAAGAGCGCGACGCTCAGCGCCGTCGCAAAGATCGTGAGCGCCACCGTGATCCAGCGGTTGGTGAGCGACCGGAGCGTCAGGCGCAGGATCATGCCCGCTCCACCTGTGCGATATCGCCGAGGGCGAGCGACCGGTCGAATTCGGCGCCGAGGCCCGTGTCGTGGCTGACCATCACCAGCGTCGCTCCGGCGGCGGCGACCTGCTCGAACAGCAGCGACAGGAAGGCGTCCCGCGCCCCCGTGTCGAGGGCCGAGGTCGGCTCGTCTGCGATGACGATATCCGGTGTGCCGACGAGGGCGCGCGCAACCGCCACCCGCTGCTGCTGCCCGACCGAGAGACGGTCGGCCCGCGCGGTCTCCACCGCATCCCGCGGCAGGCCGAGGGCGGTCAGCAGCCGCTGCGCTTCGGCCACGCGCGCCCGGCCCACACGGGCGGCCCGCTCGGGCGCGAAGGCAAGCGGCAACAGCACGTTGTCGATGGCCGAGGCATAGGGCAGCAGGTTGAACATCTGGAAGATGATCCCGAACCGCTCGGCCCTGACGCGGTCGCGCCTGAAGCCGCTGAGGGCGGAGAACGGGGCACCCATGATCTCGATCTCACCGGTCTGCGGAGCGACGATCCCGGCCAGCAGCGAGAGCAGCGTCGATTTGCCCGATCCGCTCGGCCCATGCAGGAAGACCCGCTCGCCGGGCCTGATGGCCAGGTGCGAGATGCTGATCGAGAAGCGCGCCTCACCCGGCCAGGTGAACCGGGTATCGTGTGCATGGATGGCCAAGCCGGCGGTCGCAATGCCGCCGTGCAGCTCGGCCTCGGGCGGCATCGCGCGGGTCAGGAGCTGCCTGGAACCTGGAGAACCGGATCCTCGCGGGTGACCTCGAAGCCGTGGCTGCCGCTGCCGCCGATCATCTGGATCTCGAGCTCCTCGGCATTCGGGAACACCTCGAAATAGTCGAACGAGATGTTGGCGATCTTCTCGGGGTTGGCGCAGGTCAGTGCGTATTCCGCGCGGAACTCGGTGTGGCCCTCGCCCCCTTCGCCCGCATGGTCGTCGTGATCATGCTCGTCATGGGCGTGTTCGTAATGCTTGTGCCCGGTGTGGCCATGATCGTGCTTATGCTCGGCATGCTCTTCGTGGTCATGCTCGTCCTCGTGTTCGGCATGCTCTTCGTGCCCGTGCTCTTCGTGCCCATGGTCGCCGTGCCCATGGTCGTCATGGTCACCCCCCTCGGTCAGCAGATCCACGTCGGCGCTGGCCAGGGTACAGCCCGCCTCGGCCGGCATGACGAAGAGCGTGAGCGGCGCGGCCAGGCGCGCCTTGGCGGCCTCGATCGCGGCCTTGTCCTCGGCGCTCTCGGCGGCGTGCTCGAAGCCCACAATATCGGCCCCCGGCGCCTCCAGCTCCATGGCGAGCTGATCGCCCTCGATCGCGATGTTGAACAGCCCGACGCCGTGTTGATGCGCGCCAAGCTCGCGCTTTTCTTCGGCAGCGGCGAAGCCCACGAGGGCTGTGATGGCGACGGTCGAGAGCAAGGCGCGGGTCATGGCGATCTCCACAGGTTGAAGCTCTGTCGAGTCTACCGGCTGGCTGGGGTTACGGCAATCGCAGACACCCCCAAAGGGGGCGACCCGGGCGAGATCTCGGGCCGCCGATAGGTGTTTCCGATGGTTCAGAGACCCGAGCGCGCCGGGAGATCCGAGTAGAGCTGGATATGGGCGTTCTCTGCGAAGTCCCCCGGCTCCACGCCATAGGTTTTGCCGTCGCTGTGCCAGTTCACCGCAAGGCCGGCAGCCAGATGCTTACCCGTGAGCTGGAGGCAAGGCTTGAAGCTCTGGTCAAAGCGTGCGCGGCCCTCGGCGTCGGCGGTGAAGACCGACTGCACCCCGTCACGGCTGCCGACCGGCAGGTCATAGGTGCCGATGAACGGCTCGGTCGGCGGCCAGGCCACGAAGTAATGCCAGAGCGTGTAGACACCGTCCGGTATCAGCCCCTCGAAGCTGATCTCGAGATGGCCCTCGCCGGTCTCGCAGGTGTAGCTGCCCTCGCCGGTCGCCCCGTACCACTCGCCGAGGGTGATGCCGAGCGCCGCACCCTTGGGGTAGGGGCCGATCGCGGTCGCATCGAACGGCATATGGCGCTGCGGCTCGGCGGCGGCGAAGAGCGGCGCGTCGAAATCGCGCTCGGCCGGCGTCGGGCGCCAGACCTCGCCAGAGCCCGGCTGGCGTTCGATGAAGACGTCCTGCTCCGCGATGTCGTCCGCCACGTGGTAGCGGAAGCTGAGATCGAAGGAGACAGGGGCGTCGTGGGTCGAGAGATCCGCCGCCGCGGCCGGCAGGGCCAGGGCGGAGGCGAGCAGGAGGGGGAGGGGTCGCATGGGTCAGTCCTCTGTTGCTTGGGGGATGCGGCCTAGGCCGCGGGTCAGTCGGCGACCGGGAGGCCGCTTGGCACGCGCTCCGGGATCAGGGGGTCCATCTCCCGGCTGCGCGGATCGGTGAGGGCCTTCAGGAAGGCCAGGATGTCGGCGATGGCGGCATCGTCGAGCGGGGTGGCGATGCGCTCGTTGGCGGCGGCGAGACGGGCGCGCATCGGCGCCTGGGCCTGCACCCAGCCGTCACGGCGGTCATAATCGGCGCGGCGGGCGGGGTTGACCGGCTCGTGGCCAAAGCGCGCGCCCACGGCCATCGGCTGGTCGATAGCGGCGAGGTCCGGCAGGTGGCCGTCCGGCAGGCGATAGGCCTCGACCGTGGCCACCGGGTCGAGATGGTGGCGCACGACCTCCTCCAGCGTGGCAAAGGCTCCCGCATGGCCATAGGGGGCCGTCAGCTCCACATCGCGCAGCGACGGCGTGCGGAAGCGGTAGCGGTCGGCCGGGTCGCCCGAGATCGGCGCGCGGCCGAAATCCTCGAGCCGTCCGGCATATCCCGTTGCGCGGAAATAGCTGTCGTCCGATCCGTCGCCCTTGCCCGGGCCGATCTGGGGCATGGCGATGGCGTGGAAGCGGTTGTCGGTCTGGAACGTGCCCGCATGGCAGGCGGCGCAGCCGGCGGGGCCATAGAAGAGATCCATTCCGCGGGCGGCGGCTGGAGAGAGGGCAGCGCGGTCGCCGGAGCGGAGATAGCGGTCGAACGGGCTGTCATCGGGACGGAAGGCCACCGTCTGGAAGGCCGCCAGCGCGTTGGCGGCGTGGACAAAGGTGATGGCATCCGGATGCGGGATCTCCGGATAGGCCCTTTTGAACAGGGTGACATAGCCGGGCGTCTGCCGCAGCCGGTCGGCCAGCAGGTCCCAGGCGCCGCCCGCACCACCAAAGCGTCGGAGCGCTGCGGCGTCCGCCACCGGGTTCTCGCCACGTGCTCCGGCCATTTCGATGTCCGAGAGCACGGGGAACATGGCCTGGGCGGCGAGCACGCTGTCGAGGCCTTCGGGGAGCTGTTCGCGGGCTGGCGTCCAGAACCCGCTCGGCCAGGGGCCGTTCGGAGCCGCCTCGACGCGTCCGTCGTGGAAGAGCGCCGTCAACGCCCGCCTGCCGACAAAACGAAGCGCTGGGGCGTTGCGGGGGACGCGGCCGAGCACCGCCTCTCCCTCTGGCACATGGCGGTCCGGGCCGAGGCCGACGCCGCCTTCGCCGATGCCGAGGGCCAAGCCGTCGGCGCTGGCGTGGGCCGGGTGGTGGCAAGTCGCGCAGGAGATGTTGCGGTTGCCGCTCAGTATCTTGTCGAAGAACAGCATCCGGCCGAGGGTCACCTGCGCCTCGGGAAACGCGGCGTTCTGGTGGAAATCGGCATCGGTGATCGGTGCGAGGACGGGCCCGCTTGCCTCGGCGGTGAGGACGGCCGCGAGGGCCATAGCAGCGGCGCTTGCAAGCAGCGGAGCCGGTCGGAGACATGGGCGCATGGGTCAAATCCAGAGTGCGGACCGGGCGGGGGCGTCCCGGTCCTCGGGTGAAAACGTTGGGCGATAAGGCTTCGGGTCAGGCGGCGCAGGCCGGGATACAGGCCTCGCCGATGGCGTGCACATGGCGGTGATCGGTGCCGCAGCAGCCGCCGAAGACCCGCAGGTTCGGCATGAGCCCAAGGAGCCCCGCATAGTCGCGCGCGAGCTCTGTCGGGTTGCCCTCGTCGAGGGTCTCTGCCGCATCGAGCTCGGTATGGCTGAGGCGCGAGGCGTTGGCGCGCAGGCCCCGGATCCGCCCGACCCAATCGGCGCTCGGCTCCAGGGTCCCGCGGAAATGGTCCGGGTGCGCGCAGTTGATCATGTAGTAAGCCGGCCCGCCGGAGGGATCGGCATCGACCTCGCGGATCGCCTCGCCAAGCGCTTGGCCCGAGGGCAGCCGCCCATCGGTCTCGAGCGTGAAGGAGAGCGCGAGCGGCACGCCGTGGCGCTTTGCGGCCATTGCGATGCCCGCCGCCTCGCCCGTATGGGTCATGGTGATCGCGCTGATCATATCGACACCGGCAGCCTCGAGGCTGGCGACCTGGGCGTCGTGATAGTCCGCGGCCTCCTCGGGGGTCATCAGTGCCCCCGGTGCATAGCCGTCGCCGCGGGGGCCGATACTGCCGCTGATGACAAAGGGCTGGTCCGCCTCGAACGCCCCGCGCAGCTCAAAGAGGAGGGCGACCGCGTCGAGATTGGCCTCCTCCAGCGCCGCCGCGTCATAGCCGAGCTGGTCGCCCCAATCGCGGCTCGCCCGCCAGGTCGCGCTGTCGAGCACGAAGCCGACCCCTTGGGCCCGCGCGACCTCTGCATGTCGTGCATAGTAGCGCCGGAGGGCCGCCCGACCCTCGGATTGCTTCAGCAGGGTGAACGCGGCGAAGAGCGGCAGATCGAGCCCCTCGTGGAAGATCAGGGTCGTCTCGATCCCGCCATCGGTCAGCAAGCGGGTGTCGCCGAGTTGGGGCAGGTGGGCGCGGTATGCGGCGCGGGTCATGGGGTAACTCCTGATTCAAAGCCGTGGGGGCTGTTGGGGGCGAGGCCGGTCTCGCGTTTGAAGGCGCGGGAGAACGCCTCGGGCGCGCTGTAGCCGACGCCGTGGTGGATGCGCACGAGGCCGTCCCGTCCGAGCGGCAGCAGCAGATCGTCTGCCGGCACAGGGGCGATCCCCGGCGCACTTGCGAGCACGCAGCGGGTGTTGCCGGGTAGGAAGACCACATCCCCCGCCGTGACCTGGCAGCGTGCGCGCCGGTCGACCAGCAGAACCGCCTCGCCTTCGGTCATCACGTGATAGGCGATGACGTGCCTGGGCACGGGGCCAACGGGGCGGCAGTCCTCCTCGGCCCCCAGCGCGACCACCGCCCAGGGAGCGGTGAACGCGGCGTCGAGAAAAGCGGCCCCCGAGAGTTCCAGCGACCGGACGATCGCCGTCAGCGGATCCTGGGTCATGGGCTGACTGCGGCTCCCTCGGCCTCCAGCATCGCCACATGCACCGTCCGGCGATGCCGGAAGCCGAGGCGCTCATAAAGCCCGATGGCCGCGGTGTTGTCGCTGAAGGCATGGAGGTAAGGGATCTCGTCGCGGGCCTGGATTGTGGCAGCCGCATGGGTGCAGAGGCGCGCCGCATGGCCCTTTCCGCGCTGGTCGGGGTGGACGCAGACGGCGCTGATCTCGGTGAAGCCCGGCTGCTTCATGCGCTCTCCGGCCATCGCGACCAGACGTCCGGCCGAGCGGATGCCCCAATAGGCCCCAAGCTCAAGCGTGCGGAGCGCGAAGGGCCCGGGTTTGGTCAGCGTGGCCAGCGCCAGCATGTCGGGGGCATCCTCCGGCCCGAGACGGACGATGCCCAAGGGATCGGGTGCGACGATCGGCGCCTCGGCGACCATTTGCACCCCCGTGGCGGTGAGCGTGGCGCGGATCGCTGGCGGGATCATGATCTCCGGCCCCTGCATCAGCGCGACATGCGTCCGAGACCGTGCCACCAATTGGGCAAGGGCTGCGAGGCTCTCCGGTGTCTCGTCCGCCGCGCCTGCAAAGGGGCCGATCTCGCTCGAGAGGCGGCGGGCCAGCCCGTCCCCCTCGGCCAGCCCGGCATGGTGGGTCGTGAGGGCGGTCCACACCGGACGGTCGAGCTGGGCGATTGTCGGGGAGGGGAGTGAGATCGCCAGCATCAGGTCGCCCCCGCCTGGTGTTGCTGGGCCGCTTTGGGGCGCTTGACCCATTTCGGCAGGAACGCAAAAGCGTCCTCGACATGGCCCGTGGGTGCCCGTCCGATGGCCTCGAGCCGCGCCGCGAGGGTCCCGTCATTGTTGGCGGCCAGCACCTCCGTCGCGCCGCCGATCATCTCGCCGCCGATGAACACCTGAGGCACGGTGCGCCGCCCGGTGCGCGCGAACATCGCCCGCAGGATCTGTCCGCCACGGTCGGCCTCACGGAACGCGGCGCTGTCCACATCGATGGCGCGGAACGCAACGCCCGTGCGGTCGAAGAGCTTCCGGACGGACCAGCAGAACTCGCACCACTCGAAGCCGACCATCACGATGGGCGCGTCCCGGTCCGACAGGGCGGCCTCGAGGAAAGCCACCGCTTCCGGCGAGATCTCCGCCGCCGGGCCGTCCGCGCGCGGCTTACGCGGGGGGCGCGGGGCGGAGGCTGCGATGCGCTCCTCCTCCTCGGTCATCTCTTCGGGGATGTCGTCGAAGAGCGGCGTCGAGAGATAGCGCTCGCCCGTGTCCGGGACCATGGCGAGGATGCGGGCACCGCGCGGCGCCCGCTCCGCCATCCGCAAGGCTGCAGCGACCGTTGCGCCGCCGCTGATGCCGCAGAAGATCCCTTCGCGGGTGGCGAGCCGCCGGGCGGTCTCCAGCGCCTCGGTGCCGGAGACGGGCTGGAAATGGTCGATCAGATTGCCCTCGAGCGCATCGCCCGCAAGCTTCGGGATGAAGTCCGGCGTCCAGCCCTGCATCGGGTGCGCGCGCGCGTCCGGATGGCTGCGCGCCGCCGTGCCGTCGGGGTTGCGCGCCTGGGGAATGCCGCTGCTGAGGATTTGGGCGTTCTCGGGCTCGGCCACGACGATCTCGGTGCGCGGGCTCTCCTCTTGCAGCACCCGGGCAACCCCTTTGAGCGTGCCGCCAGTGCCAAAGCCCGAGACCCAATAGTCGAGCCCCAACGTGGCGAAATCCCCCAGGATCTCGCGGGCCGTGGTGGCGGTGTGGATGTCGGCGTTCGCCTCGGTCTCGAACTGGTGGCAGAGGAACCAGCCATGGGTCTCGGCCAGGCGTTTGGCGAGCGCGAACATGCCGGTGCCACGCTCGGCCGCCGGGGTCAGCACGACCTTGGCGCCGAGGAACCGCAGCAGCTTGCGCCGCTCGAGGCTGAAGTTCTCGCCCATCACGATGACCAGCGGATAGCCTTTGGCCGCGCAGACCATCGCAAGCCCGATCCCGGTGTTGCCGGAGGTCGCCTCGATCACCGTCTGGCCGGGCTTCAGCCGCCCTTCGCGCTCGGCCGCCTCGATCACCGCCATCGCCAGGCGGTCCTTGACGGAGCCCATCGGGTTGAAGGCTTCGAGCTTGACGTAGAGCTCCACATTGGGCGGCGCGATGTGGTTGAGGCGCACGATGGGGGTGCGCCCGACGGTCTCGAGGATCGAGCCATAGGGGCCGTGGCTCGGGCGCGCTGGCAACGAGTGCGGGGTGAAAATGCCGGGGTTGAAGGTCATCTAGAAATCCTTTTCGGGTCAGGCCGCACGGGCCGCGTCGAGATGCTGTGTGAGGTGATTGGCAAGGTCGCGGGCATCGCTGCCGACGCCCGAGATCTGATGCGAACGGCGCCGGCGCATCAGCGGCAGACCGAGGGCGTAGACGCCGGGGGCGGCCACCACGCCGCCGTCATGGCGGAGTTGCCCGCGGGCATCGAAGACCGGCAGATCGAGCCAGGAGAAATCGGGCGTATAGCCTGTGGCCCAGAGCACGGTGTCGATCTCGGAAAGCTCGAGCCACAAACGCGGGCTGGCCGGCAGCCGGGGCGGCTCGGGCCGGTCGGGCGGGGGCAGTTCAGCCTCTACACCCCGGTCGATGGCCCAAGCGTCGATCCCATCGAGGAGGCGCGCGAGTTTCAGATCCGCCGAGGCCGTATGGGCCCCGAGCCCGCCCGAGAACAGCGCACGGCCGTCGCGGATATCGGCAAGCCGCCCGACCACCTCAACCCCCGCCTCCTGGAGCGCGTTCAGATCGACCGGGCGCGCGCTGCCGATCAGCTGTGGCGAGGGCGCACGGCGGGCCCGCGAAAGGTCCTCGACCATGTCGTATCGCTGGTCCATCACGCCGATCAGATCCAGCCAGCGCTCGATGTCCCGTCCGCGATAGCGCCGGGGCATGCGGAGATGTTGGCCGACCGCCAGCGTCACGGGCCGGCCGGAGCTTTGGATCTCCCGCGCGAGTTGCACGCCGGAGGCCGACGCCCCGACCACCAGCACGCGGCCTTGCAGCAGATCGTCGGAGCGCTTGTAGGTCGACGGCGTGATCTGGTGCACCCGGCGTGGCACGGCGGCTGCCACCGGCGGCACCCGCGGGCGCGCACAGGCTCTGGTCGCCAGCACCGCGCTCTTGCAAGAGAGCGCACCGCAATCGGTCTCGACCCGATAGCCCGCGGCGGCGGCCGTCACCCGCCGCACCGCCGTGTTGCAGCGGATGGGTGCGTGGATCGCCTCGGCATAGGCATCGAGCTGTCCGGCGAACTGCGAAACCGGCATGAAGCCATCCGGGTCCGCCCCGCGATAGGGCGCGCCCGGCAGGCCGTTGGCCCAGTTCGGGGTGAGCAGGCGCAGGCTGTCCCAACGCTCCTTGCGCCAGGCGTTCCCGACCGAGCCCTTCTCCAGGATCAGATGGTCAATCGAGCGCCGCGAGAGCGCCTGGCTCATGGCGAGCCCGGCTTGTCCGGCGCCGATGATAACGGTGGTCACGGAGCGCATTGGCGTGGTCCTTCCGGTAAGGAGGGCTGCGGGCGCGGGGACCCGCAGCCGGTGCTCAGTCGTCGTCTCCCGGCCGGGTCAGCACGCGGTCGAGATCCGCGCGGCTCAGTCGGAAGGCGTGAGGTTTCGGCTCAGCGAGCCGAGGCTCAGACGGGGGCATGGGGCGTCTCGCCTGGCGCTTTCAGCCGACCGTGACGTGCACGGCGGTCGGGTTGGTCAGGATGTCGAGCACCGCCGAGCGCTTCTGCGACTGCGCGACCAGGGCCGCGATGTCCTCAGCCGATGCATCCGCATCGATGTCGAAATGCACCCGGATCGCGCTGAAGCCGTTGCGCACCTCGCCATCGATCCCGAGGATGCCCGCGAGGTCCATGTCGCCCTCGACCGTCGCTTTGGCCGAGCGGAGCTGGATCCCGCGGTTCTGCGCAACCGAGGCCACGCCCGCGGTCAGGCAGCTTGCCAGCGCCGAGAGCACGATCTCAACCGGTGTCGCGCCGTTGTCCTCGGCCGAGAACTGCTCCGGGTGGTCCGCATCGATGCTGTGACCGGCTTTGCGGGCCTGGTTGTCGCCGAGGCCGAAAAAGCCCGCCACGGTCGTGCGGCTGTGGGTGCCGCGCAGCCACTCGCAGGTGGCGCGCCATTTGAACTGGCCGGCGGCAGGGTATTCGGTCAGCGCCTGGCGCGCCGCGATCAGCGCCTCGAGATCGACGCCGTTATCCGGTTTGTTGGCAAAGGTTTCGGTGGTCATAAGGAACGTCCTTCCGTTGCGTTTGTCTCGGGCGCCGGAATTGGCGGCCCGGATTGCTCGGTTGGCGTCCTGTAAAGGCACGCCGGCCCCGGTGCTTGGAGACGGCATGGAGATTTCATGGGGAAGTCTGGAGATCCGGTCTGGAGACCGGGTCCGGAAACCGGGCTCAGGGCAGCCCGGCGCGCGCGAGACCGATGGAGATCAGCTGGCGCATCTTTTCGTCGCGGAACGGAAAGGATTTGTAGAACTGCGCCTGGGTGAGCGCCGGGTTGCGTGTGCGGGCGATCTCGATCCAGCGATGGCTCGCGGTGAGGTCATCGTTGAGCGCATGGCATGCGGCGGCGATCAGGCTGATCATTTCATGCGCGCCGGGGGCGCGGGCGGCGCGCTCGGCCCACAGGATCGCCTCCGGATAGTTGCCGTCGCCCATATGGGCCAGGGCACGGGTGCCGATGAAGGCGTAGGAGAACGGGTCGAGCGGGCTGAGCGCCATCGCCTCGTCGACCCTCGCAAGGCTGGCGGCACAGTTGCCCGACACCGCATCGAACCAGCCACGTGAGTAGATCGCTTTGGCGTAGTTGGGGCTGAGTTCCACCGCGCGGTCGAGCCAGACCTTGCCGCCGTCGAGGTCGCCATAGAGGAACATCGACCGGCCGAACACGAAATGCGCAAACGGGTCGAGCGGGTCGAGTTCGAGGCTGCGCTCGGCCGACCGGCGGGTTGCGTCGCGCTGGGCCTCGGGATTGTCGGCATAGCCGAGGAAACCCCGCATGAACTGCGCGAGCGACAGCCCCGCATGGGCGCGCGCAAAGCCCGGGTCCTGGGCGATCGCCTCCTGGAACAGGGCCCAACCCTGGTCGATCCCGGCCCGGTTGAAGTGGAAGAGATGATGCAGCCCGAGGTGATAGCGCTCCCAGGCGTCGAGGTTCTCGGGCGGGGTCAGCCGGGCCCGTTCGGCGGCATTGGCGCTGATCCGGAGCGACAAGGCGGCGACGATCTTGGCGGTGGTGTCGGCGCGCAGCTCATGCACCCGGTCGAGCGGGGCCTGCCAGCGCTCCGCCCAGACCACACGGCCGTCCGCAGTGTCCCAAAGCTGCCAGACCACGGAGACGCGCGACCCCATGCGCTCGAGGCTGCCGGAGACCCCATAGCGTGCGCCGAGGCGGCGGCTGACATCGCCCGACTGCGGATCCGCATCGCGGAGCTGAAAGCTCGAGGCGCGGGCGATCACGAAGACATAGCGCAGGCGCGACAGCTCAACGATCAGGTCATGGGCGAAGGCATCGGCCAGAGCCGTGTGGTCGCCGGGATCGCCGATCACCTGGAAGGGGAGCACGGCAATCGAGGGGCGCCGCGGAGGCGGCGGTGCGACCGGGGCCGCGGTCTCGGGGGCCTTCGGTGCGGCGGTCGCCGGCTGCTGTGGGACCTCCACCTCCAGTGCGGCGACAAACCGAAACCCGTGGCCGTGGACCGTCCTGATCACGCGCTGCGCCTTGCCATCATCGCCGACGGCGCGGCGGACCGCCTTGATCTGGCTCGCGAGGGCCGCATCCGAGACGATGCGCCCGCCCCAGACCTCGCCGATCAACTCGTCCTTGCTGACGACGCGGCTGCGGTTCTCGATCAGCAGCACGAGCGTGTCGAAGGCGCGCGGCTCGAGCGCAACCACGCCGCCCTGCGCGCGAAGCTCGCGGCGCTCTTCGTCGAGGACAAAGCCATCGAATCGATACTGCGTCATGGCGGCAATCTAGGGTGCCGCCCGCAAGGTTTTAAAGAGGGGGCCTGCCGGTCGACCGGATCAAGCCGTCAGCGCGGGTGTGGCCCGCTCACCAGATCTGCCACCAAGGCTTCTTCGGTTCTTCCACTTCCGCAGTGGTTTGCTCCGGCTCGGGCGCGGCCTCGGTCGCGACATCGGGCGAGGCATCCTGGCCGAACTTCTCCGTCACGCCCGCATTGGCGAGATCGTTGGCCTCCTGCAGGGTCGCTTTGGCCTCCTCGATCTTGCCCTCGCCACACGCCGCGAGACCCTGGTTCAGCATCGCTTCGGCCTCGGCCGCAGCCTCCGGCGTCGTGCGCGGCAGGAGCAGCCGGATCCGCCCCCGCATCACCAGAACGTCGATGTTGTCACACTGCTCGATGAGCTTCTGGAACGTCTCTTCGGTGTCGACGGTGCCTTGGCCGCCGGCCTGTTGCTCCTGCGCAAGGGCAGGGGTGGCGGCGAGCAGAACGGCAGCGAAGGCGGGCGTGAGCATGCGCATGGCGGTTACCTGTCCTTTTCATGTCCGATGAGCATCCGGCGGAGCCAGGCGGAGAGCGCGTCCATCGCCACCACCGTCAGCAGCACCAGGAGCGCGATATAGGCGACGTTCTCGAAGTCGTTGCCGGTCTGCAGCGCGCCGAGGAACTGGAGCCCGATGCCGCCCGCTCCCATGGCGCCGATGATGGTCGCCGAGCGGGTGTTCGACTCGAGGTAGTAGAGCGACTGCGAGATGAAGACCGGCATGATCTGCGGCAGGATCCCGAAGCGGTAGCGCTGCACGCGCTTGGCGCCGGTGGACTGCACGCCCTCGACCTGCTTGTTGTCGGCGTTCTCGATGGCCTCGGACATCAGCTTGCCGAGCGTGCCCGTGTCGGTGAAGGCAATCGCGAACATCCCCGTGAAGAGCCCCGGCCCGAAGGCGCGCAGGAAGATCAGCGACCAGATCAGTGTGTCCACGCCGCGGAGGAAGTCGAAAAGCCGCCGGGTCGCGAACCGCAGCCAGGCGAACGGCATCACATTGCGCGCGGCGATGAAGGCGAGCGGCAGGCCGATCAGCGAGGCGAACATCGTCCCGATCAGCGCCATCAGCACCGTCTCGAGCATGGCAAACAGCACGGTGCCGTGGTGCCACAGGTTGTTGTCGAGGAACTCGTAGAGCACGAGGCTGAGGTTCGACTGCTCCGGGTCCACCCGGTCGCCGGACAAGATCAAGCCGATGGCGCCGAAGAACCCGGTCCCAGAGAGCGGGCTGTCGAAGTCAAACCAGAAATACTTCCAGCCGACCTCGTAGCGGTGGATCTCGACCTTGGACTTGTAGACCTGGAGCCGCTCGAACAGGGACGGCCGCACCTCCACCTTGTTCTCGGTGGCGCGGATCCAGTCCGGCAACTCGTCCAACCGGTCGCGATAGCCCTCCACATAGGGTTTGTCGTTGCGGTCGCGGCGGAACACGAAGGTCTCGGCGGTGTCCGGCCAGTTGGCCATCTCGACCCGGTCGCGGAAGATCGTCATCGTCCCGCCGTTGTCGAAGCTGACCTCCGAGCCGCCAGTGTCGGTCTGGCGCATCCAATCGGGGTTCGGGTCGTAGACGTTGCGGTGGCCGCCCTCGAAGGCGACGACAACCTCCTCCGGCTCCTTCCAGCGCATCGAGATGTGGTCTTTGTGCGCATAGGTGTCGAGCACGAAGAGCGCGGCGCGGTCGGAGTTCCATCGGTTGATCACCGAGCCGAGGTCGAACTGGATCCAGGACCCTGCGAAGTACAGGATCACGAGGCCGATGAAGCCGAACGTCCAGACCCGGTTGCGGCCGGCGGCGCGGTCCACTTCGGCGAGCTTGTCGTCGAAGCTGCGGGGGACTTCGAGTGTGGTGACGGTCATGTCAGCGCGCCCCCCCGATCAGCTTGCGTCGGAGAAAGTCGGACAGGTAGTCGAGGCTCACGATGGTCACGATCAGCAGCACCATGATGGCCACGATCTCATCGCCGTAGCGCCACTGGATGTTGGTCGAGAGCGCCTCACCGATGCCGCCTGCGCCGACGAAACCGAGGATCGTCGAGGCGCGCACATTGATCTCGAGCCGCAGGAGCGCGTAGCTCAGGAACAGCGGCATCACCTGCGGTACCGCCCCGAAGCGCACCCGCTGAACCCAGTTCGCGCCGGCCGATTGCAGCCCGTCCATCGGCTTGCGGTCGATGTTCTCGATGGCCTCGGAGAACAGCTTGCCGAGCGCGCCGGTGGTGTGGATCGAGATCGCGATCACTGCGGGCAGCAGGCTTTTTCCCATCAGATAGAGGAAGATCATCGCGATCACGAGCTCGGGGAACGACCGGAAGAGATCCAGCATCCGGCGCACGGTGGTCACGATCCAGGGGTTGGAGATCATGTTCGACGAGGCGAAGAAGGCCAGCACCAAGGCAAAGCAGAACCCGATAAAGGTCGAGAACAGCGCCATGTTGATCGTCGCCAGCAGCTCCGGCGTGTGCTTGAGCAGCAGCGGCCACCAGGACCAGCCGGCCTCCCACGCCTCGGAGATCATGTCGGCGGGGTAGTCGAAGAAGCTGTTGATGCCGCGCTCGAAGCTGCCGGCATTGTACTCGTTGGCAACGCCCACACCGGTCACCAGGACCAGCGCCGTCGCTCCGATGGCGAGCAGGGTATAGAGCGTCCGCTTGCGCGCCATGTGCTGGAGGTTGTCCTCGAGCTGGGCGAGATGGGCGGGCAGGATATCGGCCATGGGGAAGCTGCCTCACATGCGAAGGGCCGGCAGCATCCGCCGCCGGCCCCGGGTGATCAGATGATCAGTTGGTCTTCTGCGCTTCGATCTTGGCCTTACGGGCCTTCACGATCACCTCGTAGAAGCTGTGATCCACCGGGATCCACGCTTTGATGAGGCCGTTGGCGATGTTCTCGTTGCACTCGGCGTCGTTCTCGAGGATCCACTGCTTCATGCCGAGCAGGGTGTCGCGGGCTTCCTGCGGCAGCTTGGCCGGCATCACGATCGGACCGTTCGGGATCAGCTTCGAGGACCAGACCTGGACGATGTCGTCCATGTTCAGGATGCCTTTGTCGACCATCTTGCGCAGGTTGCCCGAGCTGTAGCCCTCGTCCCAGTCGCCAACGCCCGACACCCAGGTCACGGCCACGTCGATGTCGCCGTTCAGCACGGCGAGGACGCCGTTCTCGTGGCCGCCCATGAACTCGGCCGAGGCGAAGTCAGCCTCGAGGTCGAGGTTGTAGGGGGCTTCGGTCAGCTCGATCGACGGGATCAGATAGCCCGAGGTGGAGTTCGGGTCAGCAAAGCCCAGGCGCTTGCCTTTGGCGTCTTCCAGGGTCTCGATGCCGCTGTCCTTGCGCGCCACCATGACCGAGTAGTAGCCGGTGTCGCCGGTCGGCTGCATACGGGTCATGACCGGGACGACAGCCTCGGGGTTCTCCAGATAGAGACCCGCATAGCCCGACGAGCCGAACCAGGTGTAGTCGAGGTTGCCGCCGAGCATCGACTCCATGGTGCCCGCGTAATCCTTGAACGTGAACATCTTGGCCGGCACGTTGAAGGCCGCTTCGACATAGTCCTGCAGGCACTCGTTGCGGGTCAGGATGTCCTGAGCCGACTCGTCGCCGAGGAAGCCGACGCGGAACTCCGGCTGGATTTTCGAGAAGTCCATTTTCGGACCGGTATAGTCGCCAGCGAGGGCCACCGTCGCGACAGCCGAAGCCGCCAGGGTCGTCAGGGCAATACGAACCATGTCTCTCTCTCCTGAGGTTTTGTCGGTGTTATCCGACGGCCGCGGCGGCTGCCGTGTCGCCGGTCGTCTCCGGGGCGCCCCCCAAAGCGGTTGAGGTGATCGAGCCTTCGAACGCTTCTGCTGCCTCGGCGCCGTAGATGTCGCGCGCCATGGCGTCGGTCAGTTCGGAGGCAGGGGCATCGAACACGACCCGGCCCTTGCGCATGCCGATGATGCGGTCGCAGTAGGTCCGGGCGGTGTCGAGCGTGTGCAGGTTGCAGATCACCGTGATGTTTTCTTCGCGGTTGATGGTGTGGAGCGCCTCCATCACCAGCCGCGCGTTCAGCGGGTCGAGCGAGGCAATCGGCTCATCCGCCAGGATAAAGCGGGGGTGCTGCATCATCGCGCGGCAGATCGCGACGCGTTGCTGCTGACCGCCCGAGAGGGTCTCCGCGCGCTGTAGCGCCGTCTCCGACACACCGAAGCGATCCAGCAGACGCAAAGCCTCATGGCGCTCGTCCTGGGTGAAGAATTTAAGGCACGACCGCAGGGTCGACTGGTGGTTCAGCCGCCCGAGGATGACGTTCGTAAGCACGTCAAGCCGAGGCACCAGATTGAACTGTTGGAAGATCATCGCGCAGTCGCGCTGCCAGGCGAGCTTCTGCGCACCGCGCCGTTTCAGGATGTCCTCACCCTCGACGAGGATCTCGCCGGCAGAGGCATCGGTCATGCGGTTGATCGCGCGCAGCAGGGTCGACTTGCCGGCACCGGAGCGGCCGATCACGCCCACCATCTGCGGGCGCTCGATCTTGAAGCTCACATCGGAGATGGCGGCAAGCGCGCCGAACGTCTTCGTCAGGTTCTTGAATTCGAGCATGGAAGCCTCCTCGACGGAGGCGGCTAAGCAACTTCAGCGACAGAATGACTAATCTTCCATGACGAATTCACGTCGGGCCATGGAAGCCATTGATCTTCTTATGCAATTAAAAATTAATGACCGTTTAACCGGTTGGGGAAGAGCGGACCTTATCAAGGTTTGTCCGCTCCTGCAGCTGTCGCCCCCGGTGTCGGGTTTGCCGGCATCGTGCTCCGCGCCCAGAAGAACAGCGCCCCTGCGATGGCGGCCCCGACAATGTCCGTGCGCCAGTCGCCCGCGATCATGCAGACAGCCCCAATCAAGAGGGCGATCCGCATCAATCCGTTGGCCTGTCCGATGAACCATCCCTGCACCGCGGCCGCCAGCAAATAGACGCCGACAAGCGCCGTCGCACCATTGCGCAGGATCTCATACCACGGCGCCTCCATCAGCAGACCGGGGCTGTAGTAGAACATGAACGGCACGATGAAGGCCGCGAGCCCGACCCGGAAGCTGGTAAACGAGGTCCGCATCGGCTCCGAGCCCGCAATGGCCGCGCCCGCATAGGCAGCGAGGGCCACTGGAGGTGTGATCGCCGAGACCACCGCGAAGTAGAACACGAAGAAATGCGCCACCAGTGGGGTGATGCCGATCTCGATGAGTCCGGGCGCCACCACCGAGGCCGCGACGGCATAGGCCGCCGTCGTGGGCATCCCCATGCCGAGGATCACCGCGATCATCATGGCGAAGAAGAGCGCGAGCAGGTGGCTCTGCTGCGCGAGGTCGAACAGCAACGCCGAGAACCGCGCGCCGACGCCCGTGAGTGAGATAACCCCAACGATCAGCCCCGCACAGGCGCAGACCGTGATGATCTGGACCGACATGCGCGCGCCGGTGTCCAGCGCCTCGATCACCCGCAAAGGGCCGACCCGGTGCGGTGTCAGCCAGCTCACCACCACCGCGGAGGCAATCGCCAGCGTGCCCGCTCGGATCACGGAATACCCGAGGAACAGCGCTCCGATCAGGATCACGATGGGAATAAAGAGATAGACCCGGCGCGCGAGATCCGCGAGGCGCGGCAGCTCGTCCGAGCGCAGGCCCCGCATGCCGGACTTGCAGGCCTCGAAGTCCACCATGAAGTAGATCGCGGCGAAGTAAAGGATCGCGGGGATCAGCGCTGCGACGACGAGATCCGTGTAGGGAATGCCCGTGATCTCGGCCATGATGAAGGCGCCTGCGCCCATGATCGGTGGCATGATCTGCCCGCCGGTGGAGGCGGCGGCCTCGATCGCGGCGGCAGACTGTGGCCGGTAGCCGACCTTCTTCATCAGCGGGATCGTCAGCGCGCCCGTGGCGACCACATTGCCCGCCGAGGTGCCGTTGATCATGCCCATGAGGCCCGAGGCAAAGACCGCCACTTTGGCCGGCCCTCCGCGCGCGCGTCCAGCGGCGGCAAAGGAGAAGTGGACAAAGTAGTCGCCCACCTTCGAGATCTGCAGGAAGGCCGCGAAGACGATGAAGAGGATGATATAGGTCGAGGACACCGCCGTCGTCGGGCCCAAGATCCCGTTGTCGGTGAACACATAGGAGAAGAAGCGTTTCGCGTCATAGCCCCGATGCTCGAGGAAGCCCGGCAGCCAGGGCCCGAGGAACGCATAGGCCAGGAAGACGCTCGCGATCACTACCAGCGCCATGCCCGCGGCGCGGCGGGTGAGCTCGAGGATCAGGACGACCGCCGTGAACGCCGCCCAGGAGTTGTTCGGGTCGGCGAAGGGGGTGCCCGCACGCAGGCGCAGGCCGAGCCCGTCGAGGCTGTAGAGAATGAAGCCGCAGCTCACCATGGTCGCGGCGATCAACGCGGCATCGGACCACTCGATGCGCCCCTCGCGCGGCGGGAACAGCCACCCGCTTGCGATGGCGAGCAGGGTGCCGGCGGCGAGCGGCCAGCCGAAGTGGTCGGCCGTCCAGGGCTCAGGCGTGCCGTCCGAGGCGGTGCCGACCCCGGTCGCGATGGCGATGAGGCAGAGCGCCGACCAGCCGATCCCGAGCCCCGCAAACGCGCCGAGGGCGCCTTCGATCGCGGGCATGCGTTTCCCGGTCGGCTCGCCGCGCATGGTGGCGCTGAGCCCGAAGCCGAGCACCAATGCGCCGGCCACGTGGAGGATGCGGAAGGCCCAGGTCTCGAGCGGGGCGATGTTGAGCACATAGAGATGCCAGCCGGCATAGAAGACGCAGAGCACGAAGAAGAGCCGGGCGTGCCAGCCGCCTTCGGTCCAGATCGCGAGGCCGGTCGGCCCGCGCGAGGGCTCCTCGACGGCGAGCGCGAGCTCGGGTGCGGCTTTGGTCTCGGTCTGCTCGGTCATGGCACCGCTCCCCGTCGGCGGATACGACAAAGCACCCGGGCAGCCAGAGGGCCGCCAGGGTGCAGAGAAAGGCCCTCGGGCCCCGATCAGGGTGGGCTTAGCCGCCGATCAGCTCGTCCGGGATGTCGAACCCCTTCTCCTTGAACCAGCGGGCCGCGCCCGGGTGCCAAGGCAGGAAGGTGTTCTTGTCGAAGTTCTCCGGCAGGGTCTCGACCGCCGCCTTGTGGATCTCGATCATCTTCGGGTTGTTGCTCATCACCGTATCGACGACCGCATAGACGAAGCTCTCCGGCACATCCGCGTGGGCGATGGCGAAGTTCCACATGGAGACGCTGAGCTGGTCTTCGGTCAGCGACGGATAGGTGCCCGCCGGGATGGTGAAGGTGGCAACCGGCTGGGTGCCGACAACCTCGGCCTGCTCGTCGGCGGTGAAGCCGAAATAGGTGACGTCCGCCTGCGCGTCGAGCTGGCTGAAGGCCGGGTAGGGCAGGCCGCCCGCCCAGGTGTAGACGTCGATCAGACCGTCCTGAAGCTGGCCGGCCAGATCCGATGCGCCGCCGTTGCGGTACTCGACCTCTTTGCCCATGCCCTCGAGGATGCGCGGCCAATAGGTGCCGGGGGTGCCGCCTGCCGGGCCGACGCCGACGGTCGAGCCGTTCGGGATCTCGGCAAAGCTTTTGATGCCTGAGCTGGTCAGGGTGACGGCGTGGAAGCCGGTTTTGTACATCGGGAAGATCGCGCGGATCTTGTCGTGCTTCAGGCCGGGGGCCAGCGCGCTCTTGCCGTTCATCGCGTCGAAGGCCGGGCCCATGGTGACCATGGCCATGTCCAGATCACCGGTTTGCACGAGTGCCGCGTTCTGAACGGGGCCGCCGGTCACTTCGGTGCCGCCCGGCACGCCGAGCGCATCGGAGACCATGTTGGCCCAGCCGGCGCCATAGACGAAATAGGTGCCGCCCTGGCTGGCGGTGCCAACCGAGAAGCTGTCAGGCCAGTCGCTGCGGTCCTGGGCTGCTGCGCCCGAGACGGCGAGGGCCCCTACGGTCAGCGCTGCGGTGAAGACCGAGCGGTCGAAAAGAAGGGTCATGGCGTGCTCCCTGGTGTTATGCGCCTTCGCGGGCGCTGATGCGTGTGACGACCTAACGCAGGGGGCGAGAGAAATCAAAAGAATCGCGATAAGATTTCTCTTTCACTTACGGCGCTGAGAGCGCGGCGACACCGGGCAGGGTTTTGCCCTCCATCCATTCGAGGAAGGCGCCGCCGGCGGTGGAGACATAGGAGAACGCTCCCGCCACTCCGGCCGCGTTGAGGGCCGCGACCGTGTCGCCACCCCCCGCAACAGATGTGAGGTGCCCGGATCGGGTCAGGTCAGCAACCGCACGGGCCGCGGCCACGGTCGCCGCATCGAAGGGTTGCAGCTCGAAGGCGCCGAGGGGGCCGTTCCAGACCACGGTCTTGGCCGTCTGGAGCCGGGCCGTCAGCGCCGCCACGGTCTCGGGCCCGGCGTCCAGGATCATGGCGTCCTCGGGACAGGCCGTTGCCGCGAGCGTCTCATGGGGCGCATGGGCAGCAAACTCCCGAGCCACCACAATGTCACTCGGCAACAGGATCTCGCAGCCGGCCGTGTCCGCCTTGGTCAGGATCGCGCGGGCGGTGTCGGCGAGGTCGTGCTCGGCCAGCGAACGGCCGATGGCAATCCCTTGAGCGGCAAGGAAGGTGTTGGCCATGCCACCGCCGATGGCGAGCACGTCGACTTTCTCCACCAGATTGCCAAGCAGATCGAGCTTGGTGGAGACCTTGGCACCGCCGACCACGGCGACCACCGGTCGCTCCGGCGCCTCCAGCGCGCGGGCGAGGGCCGCCAGCTCCGCTTCCATCAGGCGCCCGGCATAGGCGGGCAGGGCATGCGCAATTCCCTCGGTTGAGGCATGGGCCCGGTGCGCGCACGAGAAGGCGTCGTTGACATAGACATCGCCGAGGGCCGCGAGGCGCGCGACAAAGGCCGGGTCGTTCGCCTCCTCGCCCGGATCCATGCGGAGGTTCTCGAGCAGGCGCACCGCGCCATCGGCCATGCCATCGGTGGTCTCGGCAAAGGTCACGGGGCGGCCAAGGGCGGTCTCCAGCGCTGGCACGATCTGCTCGAGCGATAGCTCTGGCACCACTTTGCCCTTCGGTCGACCAAAGTGGGAGAGAAGAACGACGCGGGCGCCTGCCTCGGCCAGTTCCCGCACCGTCGGTGCCACCGCGTCGAGCCGGGTCGTGTCGGTCACACGGCCCGCCTCCATCGGCACGTTGAGGTCCACCCGAAGGAGGACGCGTTTGCCCGCCGCATCAAGGGTATCAAGGGTGCGAAAGGCCATAGCGTGTCCTCCAGTCTGTCATCGGCGCCCTTCTGGCCCCGCAGGCCGCCGAATGCAATGCGGCCCCGGGGGGAAGCGGCAAGTCCGCCGATCACAGCAGCTTGGCGGTGACCACGACCTCGATCAGATACCCCTCATCCAGGTCGACGCCGACACAGGCGCGCTGGGGCCAATTGTCCTCCGGCCCGACCCAGTCGATCCAGACCGTGTCCATCTGCGGCTTTTGGCGGACATCGCTCAGATAGACGGTGGCCTGGAGTAAACCGGCCTTTCCGCTGCCCGCGTCCTCCAGGATGCGGGCGAGCTCGTCGAGCGTGTTCCTGGTCTGCGCGAGGATGCAATCGGCACAGTGCGGATCGGTGGCGACGGCGTAGACAAGCCCGTCTGACACCACCGCCTTGCACCGCCCGAGGCCCGGATAAGGAAACCGCTTCACCGACATCGTGGGGCTCCGGCTCAGGAGAGGGAACGGCGGAGCAGCACCCAGGCGCTGCCGGGGTTCTGCCACGCGCCCTTGACCATCGCGCGGCTGTCGGCCTCCCGGAACCCGGTCCGCTCATAAAGCTTGCGGGCGCCGGTGTTGTTGTCGGCGACAATGATGGACATCTCGGTGCAACCGGCGGCGCGGGCCTGACGCTCGGCCTCTGCCAGCAGCGCCGTGCCATGGCCGCGGCCGCGCTGTTCGGGCAGGGCGGCGAGCACATGGACATACCACGAGCCGGGGGCGGCATGCTCCAGCTCCTCGAGCGGGCGGAACAGCGGCTCGATATCGTCCGGGATCGGGTCCGGAGCATCGGGGATGCGGTAGCCGGAGAGCCCGGCCACCGCCCCCTCGCCATCGTCGATCACGATCCACTCACCGGCCTCGGCGCGGGCAGCCATGCGCTCGGTTCCATAGTCCATGGCGCGGGCCTCGCCGACGGCTTTGGTCCAGAAATAGGGGGCCATGCCTTCGCTCGCGGCGGCGATGAAGGTGGCAAGGCGGCTGGCGTCCCACTTGGTGGCCAGACGGAAGGGGGGGCTGAGGGGGGCTTCAGCAGTCACGGGCGGTCTCCTTGGCTGGGTTGAGCCGGTGAGTACCGCCCGCGTTCTCAGAGGTTCAAGGCGCTACCGTGTATCAAACACGCGTTTGAGATCGGAGAGCGACTGGATATCCGCCAGGAAGGCGATTGCGCCGAGGCTGATCACCAGCAGCACCACAATCACCAGTCCGAACGGCGCCCTTGCCATGGCCTCAGATCGTCGCCGCGAGCGCGACGGCGGTGTCCGACATGCGGTTCGAGAAGCCCCATTCGTTGTCGTACCAGGACAGGACCGAGCACAGCGTGCCGTCCATCACCTTGGTCTGGTCGCAGTGGAAGACGCTCGAATGCGGGTCGTGGTTGAAGTCCTGGCTGACCAGCTTGTCGTCGGTGTAGCCGAGGATGCCCTTCAACTCCTCACCAGCCGCCGCGCGGATCGCGTCGTTGATCTCCTCGGGCGTGGTCTCGCGCGCGGCGACGAACTTGAAATCCACCAGCGAGACGTTGGGCGTCGGCACCCGGATGGCGAAGCCGTCGAGCTTGCCGTTCAGCTCCGGCAGCACGAGGCCCACGGCCTTCGCCGCCCCGGTCGAGGTCGGGATCATGCTCATGCCCGCGGCACGCGCGCGGTAGAGATCCTTGTGCATCGTGTCCAGCGTCGGCTGGTCACCGGTATAGGAGTGGATGGTCGTCATCACGCCTTTCTCGATCCCGATGGCGTTGTGCAGCACATGGGCAACGGGCGCGAGGCAGTTCGTGGTGCAGGAGGCGTTCGAGATCACCTGGTCATCGCCGGTCATCGTGGCGTGGTTCACGCCGTAGACGATGGTCTTGTCCGCCCCGCCCGCCGGGGCCGAGACCAGAACGCGCTTCGAGCCGTTCTCGAGATGGACCAGCGCCTTCTCCTTGCTTGCAAAGATGCCGGTGCACTCCAAGGCGATGTCGACATCGCCCCAGGGCAGCTCGGCGGGGTTGCGGATCGCGGTCACCCGGATCGGGCCGCGGCCCACATCGATGGTCTCGCCGTCTACTGTGACGGTCCCCGGGAAGCGGCCGTGCACACTGTCATAGCGCATCAGATGCGCATTGGTCTCGACCGGGCCGAGATCGTTGATGGCCACCACCTCGATATCGGTGCGGCCCGATTCCACGATGGCGCGCAGGATGTTGCGCCCGATGCGCCCGAACCCGTTGATCCCAACCTTGACCGTCATCCCGGCCTCCCTTGTTCTTGCGGTGTGGAGTGCGGCCGTGTCGCCCCGGCCTCGGCTAGCGCCATACTGCCGCGCGGCCGGCTTGGCAATCTTTCGGACGCCGCAGGTGTGCCCAGTCGGTTGCGATTCGACACGATACCTGCGGATTGGTCTAGGCGGCGCGCTGCCGAAGCGGGGCCGGCTGTCTCTCTCTGAGGCAGCCCCGCTGTCCGCATGTGCCAAGCCGGGAACATGTCTGGCCAGGTTGTTGCTCCAGCGGCACGCTTCTCCGCGGCAGCGCAGCAAACTTGCGAAATCCTTGCCAGAGCACGAGAAATCTCATAGGTTAGCATGGGTGGTCATAGTAGGGGTGATGGATAGTGTGTAAGAGAGCGACTTTGCTCGCGTGTGCGGTCGGGCTGACCTTTGGGGCCTCCGCCGCGAACGCTGCGACTTTTGTTTTTGATGAATCGGAATTTTTCCCTGGTGGGACAGGCAATCCGCCGCTGCCCAACACGACCCAAGGCAATCTTCAAATATCGCAGAGGATCTTCGGCCCCAACGGGATCATCATCTCGAGCGGCGGTCTGGATTTCCTCGTGACGGCGCGTCAGACCAACAGCAGCGGTCAGCGGGTCGGTGCGAACAACGGGGTCCAATCGCCCGCGCTCTTTGTGCCATCGATTGACCTGCCGTTTGGGTCAGCCACAGATGATGATCTCGAGGTTCTGGGTGTCGATTTCGACCCGATCGTGAACGGCAGTTTGAACGGTGTTTTGGACCCGAACCCGCTCGGCGTTAACGCTCAGTTCGAACCGCTCCTGTCTGAGGAGAACTCACTGGTCGTCCAGAACCCGGGCACCACGACATTCGTCAACGATTTTGCGCCCTCTGGCAGCAATCTTGGCGTGCTGGAGTTTGAGTTGCTCACCGCCAACCCGGTGGTCGTCGACCGTTTGACCTTCATTGACGATGTCGACGCGCGGGTGTTCACCACGGACAACCCGGGCGGCAACTTTATCTCCGGTCCGGGCGCCAACGAGATCGGTGAGATCCAGATCGATGCTTCCGGCACCCTGCCGACGCTGCCGGGCGGTGGCACGCCGCCGGATTGCGATATTGGCGGCGGCGGCTCGGCCGGTGACAACTGCGTGGCGGGTCTGCGCTTCACCGATATCGTGATCGAGCAGGGCGAGTCCTTCGTCGTTGCCTTCGACGGCTCGGGCGGTGTGCTCGGCTTTGAGGTGACGGAGATTCCGCTGCCTGCTTCGGCCTATATGGTGATCAGCGCCTTCGGTCTGTTGGGCTGGGTGGGCTGGCGCCGTCGCAGCGCCGCCACCTAACGGAGATCAGGCTGAATGAAGCGATCCAACGGGGTGTACGGTTCTGACGCCCTGTGATGGCGGCTCCGATCTTGGACATCGCTGCGCCGTTAGGGCAAGACCCGGGCTTCCACGAGGTCCAGGCCGTTTTTCGAGACCTTGGCCGCATCGATGGCTTGCTTCAACCGATCGCTGAAGAAGATCCGCTCATAGAGATTTGGATCAGCCCAAAGGTCTGCTCCCTCAGCTGCGGAAGAACGCACTGCGAGGACGTCTGTTCGTGCGTCAGTCACCCAGATGGCTCCGGGCTCGGGGTCGGTCGCGCCATGTTGAACGAATTGCCTCACATGGTCCGAGGCTTCGGGGACGAAGCAGTCCCGCGTCTCCGCCACATGTAGAATATAGTGGGGGGGATAGTCCGACGGTGTCTCTCCGTCTGCCTGAAGGATTGGAACCTCGAAGAGCGCCGTCCTCCCCAGATCGAACTGGATCAACACATCCCGCAGCTTGGGCGAGATGACAAGAAAGCCTCCAAACACTTTGAAAGCATGTCGGCAGCGATCTGGAAACCGCAACCTCGATCTTGCGCCGAAGAGCGAAAGAGGCGCATTTTCTCGCGGCACAGGCAAAAAGAGCTTGAAATTGTTACTGCACTCAAAAGCTTTTGTTTTTCGGTCCCCCGAAGAATGATAATCCAAATCGACAGAGACATCCGTCGACTGCAGGATGCGCGAATACCAGATCTTCGACAGATCGGCAGCAGTCTCGGCTCCCGTGTCACTCTCATCCATGACCGCCTCCGTGCCGCACGCGCGCCTCCAGACGTCGCCGGTAACCGGCGTGTCCCATTGGCTCCCCTTTGGTGACTGCCTTTCCGGCGACGCCTCAGAGCAGGTCTTTGACCCGAGCGGCCACCGCCTCAGCGGTGATCCCGAAATGGGTGTAGAGCTCTTTGTAGGGGGCTGAAGCGCCAAAGCTCTCCATCCCCACAAACCCGGCCTTCTTCGAGGCCCCCCGCTCGCCGGACAACCAGCGGTCCCAGCCGGTGCGCACCGCCGCCTCGACGCCCACGCGGACGGGCCCCGGGGGCAGGATGCGGCGGCGATAGCTGTCTTCCTGTGCCTCGAACAGTTCCCAGCACGGCATCGAGACCACGCGCGTGCCGATCTCCTCCAGTTCCAGCAGGCGCCGGGCCTCGAGCGCGATCTCGACCTCCGAGCCCGTGGCCAGCAGGATCGCCGCGCGCTTGCCGGTGGCCTCCGCCACCACATAGGCGCCGCGCGAGACCTCATTGCGGTTGGTGTGCTCGGTCCGGACGGTCGGCAGCCCCTGCCGAGTGAGCGCCAGCACCGAGGGCCGGTTTTCGTTCAGCGCGATCTCCCAGGCCTCCGCCGTCTCCACCGCATCCGCCGGCCGGAAGACCAGCATGTTCGGCGTTGCGCGCAGCATAGCCAGATGCTCGACCGGCTGGTGGGTCGGCCCATCCTCGCCGAGCCCGATGCTGTCATGGGTCATCACATAGACCACCCGCTGGCCCATCAGCGCCGAGAGCCGCATGGAGGGCCGCGCATAGTCGGCAAAGCAGAGGAAGGTGCCGCCGTAAGGGGCCACGCCCCCGTGCAGCGCCATGCCGTTCATCGCCGCGGCCATCCCATGCTCGCGGATGCCGTAGTGGATGTAGCGGCCCTTGCGGTCCTCGGCCGTAAACACCCCGAGATCCGCGGTCTTGGTGTTGTTCGAGCCGGTCAGATCCGCCGAGCCACCGAGCGTCTCCGGCATCACCGGATTGATCGCGGCCAGCGCCAGCTCAGAAGCCTTGCGGGTCGCAACCTTGGGGGCCTCTGCCGAGAGCTCACGCTTGAGCTTGCGCACGGCGGCGGCGAGCTTCTTCGGCGCCTCGCCCGCCATCACCCGCTCGATCTCGGCCTGACGCGCCTGGGTGAGCGCGCCAAACCGCGTCGCCCACTCGGCATGGGCCTCGGCGCCGCGGGTCCCGGTCGCCAGCCAGTCGGCGCGGATGGACTCAGGCACCGCAAAGGGCGTCGCATCCCCCCAACCGATGGCCCGGCGCACGCCCGCGATCTCGTCGTCTCCGGTGATGGCGCCGTGGGCCTTCGAGGTGTCCTGCAGCGTCGGCGCACCGAACCCGATATGGGTGCGGCAGGCGATCAGCACCGGACGGTCCTGTCCTTTGGCCCAAGCCATCGCGCTGTCGACCTGCGCATGATCGTGGCCATTGACGCTGTGGATCGCCCAGCCGCTCGCCTCGAAGCGCTTCAGCTGGTCGGTTCGATCCGCAAGGCTCACCGGCCCGTCGATGGAGATGCCGTTGTCGTCCCAAAGCACGATCAGCCGCGAGAGCTTGAGGTGACCGGCCAGCGAGATCGCCTCTTGCGACACGCCCTCCATCAGGCAGCCATCGCCCGCGATCACCCAGGTGTGGTGGTCGAAGATCTTCTTGCCGAACCGTGCGCGCAGATGCTCCTCGGCGATCGCCATGCCGACGGCGTTCGCGAGGCCCTGGCCGAGGGGACCGGTGGTGGTCTCGATCCCGGCGGCCTCGCCAAACTCCGGATGGCCCGCCGTGCGGCTGCCGAGCTGGCGAAACGCGCGGATCTGATCCTCGCCCATGTCCGCCTGGCCCGTGAGGTGCAAGAGCCCATAGAGCAGCATCGAGCCGTGCCCCGCCGACAACACGAAGCGGTCGCGGTCGTGCCAGCGCGGCGCCTTGGGGTCGAAGCGCAGATGCCGGTCGAACAGCACGGTTGCCACATCCGCCATGCCCATCGGCATGCCCGAATGGCCCGAATTCGCAGCCTTGACCGCATCCAGCGCCAAAACGCGCAGGGCGTTGGCCATCTCGAAGCGGCGCGGATCGGCCTGTTTGATCGTCTCGATGTTCACTGTGGGTCCCCAGGATTGTCTCGGCCCATCCTCTCGGGGCCGGTTGCGGCGCGCGGACAATGCGGCGGCGCCCTGGCGCGGTCAAGGGTCGGAGCTTGAGATCCGCCGCTCCAAGCGGGCAGGGCGGTATGGATCGCGCCGATTGCATCATTTGTGTCCGTCGCGTTACCTCTTTGCGATGGGAGAGACGGAGCCGATTCGCTCGAACAGCATGAGAGCGGCGGCCTGCGGGGAGGCGCGATGACCGAGTGTAGCGAAGCTGTCGAGAGACTGACCCGCGCGGTTGACGGGCTTGAGCAGGCGCTGGCCAAGGCGCTGGCGCGTCCGCTCTCAGGTGCCGATGGTAATGGCGCGCAGCTGGCGCAGGAGAATGCGGCGCTCAAGGCGGCCGCAGCAAAGGATGCAGAGCTCCGCCGCGAGGCGACCGAGGCCGTGAAGGCCGCGCTTGCCGATCTGCGCACTCTGATGCCGGAGGACAAGCTCCATGGCTGATGTCAGCGTCGAGGTGGCCGGCCGCGCCTATCGCCTGGCCTGCGCGGATGGGGAGGAAGCGCATCTCCAGGGGCTTGCCCGGGATCTCGACGAGAAGGCGCGCGGGCTGCTCCGGCAACTGCGGACAGCCCCCGAAGAGGGCCGGCTGATGCTGATGTTGGCGCTTATGGTGGCCGACAAGCTGGCCGAAGCCGAGACCAATGCGGGCGAAGCCGATGCGGCCCGCGATGCGGCCGAGGCGGCGCGCGCGGCGGCGGACCGGCGTGCCGACCGGGAGGCGGCTGCCCGGGCTGAGGCCGAGGCGTTGGCCGAAAAGCTCGCAAGCGAAGGTCCCGCCGACGATGAGGCTGAAGCTGAAACGGCTGACCGGATCACCGCCCTCGAGACCGCCCTTGCGGCCGCCGAACAGCGCGCTGTGGCGGCGGAGGAAGCTCTTGCGGCCGCCGAGGAAGCGGTCGAGAGCCTCACGGCCGCGCCCGCAAGCGCGGACGATCTCTTTGTCAGTGCCGGCACCCGCGAGCAGGCCGCCCGGATCTCCGCCTTGGCGGAGCGCATCGAGCATCTCACCGAACAGATCATCACCCATACCAACGGCGGTTGAGCGCCGGGATATCCCGCCCGCCGCGTATCACCGACCCGGCTCGGGATGAGACCCGCGCCATCAGACGAGGAGCGAGCGCATGGCCATTGCCGAGACCCTGACCTTGGAGAATCTGCGGACCGAAGGGGTCGGCATCGCCCTGGAGGGCCAGACCTTCGCGAGCTTCGATTTCTTCGACGACGAGGATTACTACGTTTTCTCCGCCCAGCCGAACCGGATCTACTCCTTCACGGTCGATGCGCGGGTGGATACCCAGATGGGCCTCTTCACCACGCCGCAACTCGGGCTGGAGCGGCGCAATGATGACGGTGGGCCCGGTCTCTCCCCGGAGATCCTGGTGCAGATCGGCGATGCGCCGGAAACAATTCTGATCGAGGTCGACACGCCCCTCAGCCGGGAGCCGGGAGAAGATGGTCTGCCCGGCCCGCTCGCCGCTTATGTGCTGGAGATCGAGGAGGTCGAGGTCCTGCCCGCGCCCACGATCTTTGAGGACCGAGTTGGCAACTCCACCGTCACCGGCGGCGGCATCGTGGCGGGGACACCGGTGCCAGGCGATCTTGAGACCCCCGACGATGTCGATGCCTATGTGGTCTGGATGGATGCCAACCGGGATTACCTTCTCGAGGTCGACTATGTCGGTGGCGATTTCGATCCCTTCCTCGAGTTCTTCGACGGCCTCGGCGCGCCGATCGATGCGAATGACGACACTGGGGGGGGCACCGACGCCGCCCTTTCCGCGAATGTGAGCGAGTCCGGCTTCTACTTCGTCACGGCCTCGGATGCCGATTTCGACGGGACCGGCAGCTACGAGATCGCGGTCACAAATTTCGGCGCCGCTCTGCCCGAAGACGGTCCCGATCAGGTCGGCGAGGTTGTCGACAGCGCGGGCTTGATCGAGGCGGGCATTCCCGTCGCAGGGCGCATCGAAGAGCCGGGCGATGCGGATCTCTACGGCGTCGTCCTGCTCGAAGGCTCAGAGTATCTGTTGGGCGCGGTCGGCTATGACGGTTTTGACAGCGCCATCATCCTGCGCGATGGCGAGTCCAATGCCCTTCTGACCGTCGATGACGCCGCTGGCAGCCGAGATGCCCTTACGCTCTTCACGCCTGAGGAGACGGGCCTCTACTACATCGAGGTAATCGGGGCGACCTCCGTCGAGACGGGGGATTTCGATATCGGGGTCTTCTTGCTCGACCCTGGTGAGACCCTGGCCTCCGAAGCGCGCGACATCGCACTGATCTACGAGGCGGGCCTCAACCGCGAGGCGGATGTGCCTGGGCTCAACTTCTGGATCCGCGCCTATGAGGGCACGCTCTCCAACGGGGCGGACCCGCTCTCGCTGCAGGAGATCTCGGAGGCGTTCCTGTTCAGCCAGGAGTTCGAAGACGCCGTTGGCGACCCGGATGTCATCAGCGATTTCGAATTGGTCACAGGGCTTTATGAGAACGTGCTGGATCGTGAGGCCGATGATCCTGGGCGCGATTTCTGGTTGTCGGTTCTGGCGCAGCCGGATGTCGATGCGGCGGATCTGCTGATCGCCTTTGCCCGCAGTGCGGAGAACGTGGCGAACTCCCCCACCGTCGACAGCATCGCCTATAACGCGAATGACGAGGAATGGCAGTTCCTGGACGAAGACCCGACCGTCTGATGCGGCCGGGCCCCTCGGTGGTCAGTGCTCGGTAAAGAGGTTCTTCCAGGCACGCCGGAGATAGTCTTTGCGCAGTTCGGGCGCCGTGCCTTCATAGGTGCAGATGGCAATCGTCTGGTCGATCAGGAAGCGCGGGTGGAAGGCGTGGAACTTCGCCTCCTCCTTCTCGTAGAGCTCGAACAGCACGAAGGAGAGGATCTCCTCGGTCAGCGTCATGCCGGCCCGGTCGGCGGCCCGGCTGAAGATCTCGACGAAGATCTCGAGTTCGGGGCTGTCCACCAGGATTTTATAGCGCAGACGACGCAGCGCCGCGCCGTCGACCAGTTCCTTGGGGTTGATGTTGGTCGAGAACACCACCAGCGCGTCGAAGATGATCTGGAACTTCCGCCCGGATTGCAGCGCCAGATAGTCCTTGTTGGCCTCCAGCGGGATGATCATACGGTTGACCAGCGCCTGCGGGCTTTGCTGCTGGCGGCCGAAATCGTCGACCACGAAAACGCCGCCGCACGCCTTGAGCTGGATCGGAGCCTCGTAGATGCGGCTGACCGGGGAATAGGCCAGGTCCAGCATGCCAAGCGTCAGCTCACCGCCCGTGATGACAACCGGACGCTTACAGCGGACATAGCGGTCATCATAGGCGCGGTCGTGGCGAATCGCGCTCGGATCCTTGGCTTGCTCCTCGATCTTGCGGTGCACGGTCGGGTCGTAGAGCGTGATGATCTGCTTATCGACTTCAAGCGCATAGGGCGTAAAGATGTAATCCTCATAAGCCGCTGCAACCGCTTCAGCAATCGAGGTTTTCCCGTTTCCGGGCGGCCCGTACAGCAGGATCGACTGACCCGAGTTCACCGCCGGGCCGATCTGGTCGGTCAGGTGGTCCGCCATGGTGAGGTGGGCAAACTGGCGCTCTAGGGCCGTGCGGGTCAGGATCTCCGAGCGGATCGACTGCTTCTTCACCTGGGCCGAGAACATGTCGACCGGCACCGGTGCTGGGCCGATATACTCCGACTGCGCCAAGGCCTCCAGCGCCCACTCACGCCCACGGCTGGAGAGCTGATAGCGCATCTCCGCCACGAGGTTCGCGCCGTCCTGGCCCTTCACCTCGAGCAGGCGCTTCTCAGCGGCGATCTGGATCAGCTTGTCCACAAGCGGGATCGGCAGCTTGACTGCGTCCGACATCTCACTCGGCAAACCGATGTTCAGTTTGTAGATGGTTTTAACCAGCAGGTCTGCGAGGAACTCCGGATCGAGCCCGGTTTCAGCCAGGGTTTGCGGCGGCCGCGGATGCGGAATCACGCGTTTCGTGCCAGCCAACGGGCTGTTCACTCTCAGGTTCATCGACTGCTTTCCCTCATCTTACGGCGCGCTTCCGGCGGCAACTGGCGCGCCCGCTCCCCATAACGCAAGTAAACCCAACTCCGCGTCTGCACACGTTCATCACGACAATGCGGCAATACTGAGGACAGTTGCCCCATACGCGCGATGAGCGTCTCACCCACCCTCCCTCAAATTGCCTCTGGAGGCGTTAACGCGCAAGCGTGAACATATCATAGAAAATTCATGGATCACTTGTTGACTGCAACCCCTGATGTATGAAAAAAAATGAAAAAGTTCACTTCTCTCGGGGATCACATGTCTGACACCGCTGAACGCCCGGACGACCCACAGGCAAGGGGGCTCTCGGCCCGGGCTGCGAATTTCATCGTTTCCAATCGCTGGATCTGGGTGCTGACCACCCTCGCCATTCTCGGTGTTGCGACGATGCGGATTGGGGAGATCTGGCCGCCGGATCCCTCGGCGCGGATCTTCTTCGCCCCAGAAAACCCGGATCGCCAGGCGCTTGATCTCTTCGAACAGCGCTTTGCCAAAGACGACACCCTCATGCTTGTCGTCACGCCGGAAGGGGGCGACGTCTTCGATCCGGATGTGCTGCGAGTGATCGGTGAGATGACCGAGCAGGTCTGGCGCCTTCCCCTGGTGCGCAAGGTCGACAGCCTCACCAACTTCCAACACACCTATGCCGAGGGCGACGAGCTGATCGTCCGCGATCTCGTGCCCGATCCCATGTCCGTCACCGCCGAAGAGGCGGCTGAGGCGCGCGCCATTGCCCTCGACCGGATCGAGCTGCTCGACAACATCGTGAGCGCCGACGGTGCCGTCACCCAAGTCTTCGCGCGGTTCACTCTGCCCGGGGTCGAGCCGACCAAGGAGGTGCCGGCCATCGTCGCCGAAGTGCGCCCCTTGATCGCGGAGATCGAGGCCCAAAACCCCGGCATCGACATCCGGCTCACCGGCGGCGTGATGATCAACAACCAGTTCGCCGTTTCCGGTCAGGAGGACAGTGCCAATCTGCTCGGGCCGATGTTCCTGGTGATCCTGCTGATCGTCGGGCTGGCCCTGCGCTCGATCTTCGCGACGCTCGCGGTGCTGATCGTGATTATCATCTCGGCGATTGCGGGGCTCGGCGCGCTCGGTTGGGCAGGCATCCCGCTCAACTCCGTCACCGTGCTCTCACCGCTCTATATCATGACACTGGCCGTGGCCTCCGCCGTGCACGTGCTGACCGCTGCACGTCATGCAATGGTGGAGACCGCGGACCGCAAAGAGTGGATGCGCCGCGCGCTATCGGACCATATGGGCGCCATCATCATCGCCTGTATCACGACAGCCGTGGGCTTCTTCTCGCTCAACTTCTCGATCTCTCCGCCTTTCCGGCAACTGGGGACCATTGTGGGTGTCGGTGTGCTGTCGGCTCTGTTCCTCACGCTGACACTGCTGCCGACACTGGTCACGATGTTCCCCATCGCCCGGCAGACCCGCCCGCCTATGGTCGGCACGGCGATGGCGCGGCTCGGCGATTTTGTCGCCCGAAACTATCGTCTGTTGCTGCCGGGGATGACGGTGCTTGCCGTGGTCTGTGCCGCCGGGATCAGCCAGATCAAGCTCGAGGACGACTTCCTGCGCTATTTCGACGAGCGCTATGAGTTCCGCCAGGACACCGACTACACCGAGGCAAACCTCACCGGCGTGAACACCCTCGACTATGCGCTGCCCGCCGGGGAGGCACAGGGGATCAACGAGCCGGCCTTCTTGAAGGAGGTCGAGGCGTTCTCCGAGTGGTTGCGCGGGCACCCGGCCGTGACCTCGGTGCGGACGCTGACCGACACGGTCGCCCGGCTCAACATGAACATGAACGCGGATGATCCGGCGTTCCACCGGCTGCCCGATACGCGGGACGAAGCGAGCCAGTTCCTGTTCCTCTACGAGCTCAGCCTCGGCTACGGGATGGATCTCACGGACCAGATCGACATCGACCGCTCCTCGATGCGGGTGACCGTGTCGATGTCGCAGGTGACCACTGCCGATATGCGCGCGCTGACGCTGGAGGCGAGCGACTGGCTGGCCGCGAACGCCCCCATCATCTCGCGCGCCTGGGAGGCCTCGCATCCGGGCCTGCCCGAAGTGACGCCGACCGGGGTCGTGCATGTCTTCAACCTGATCTCCTATCGCGATGTCCGGGCCATGCTGACCGGGACCGCGATTGCGCTGGTGCTGATCTCCGGCATCATCATGATCGCGCTGCGCGACGTGAAGATCGGGCTGATCTCGCTCGTGCCGAACCTGCTGCCGGCGGCCATGGCCTTCGGTCTCTGGGGGTACGGCGTCGGGGCCGTGACGCTCGCCATCGCCGTGGTGCTGGCCGCGACCCTCGGCATCGTGGTCGACGACACGGTGCATTTCCTCAGCAAGTACTCCCGGGCCCGCAAGCGCGGCATGAGTGCCGAGGAGGCCGTCCGCTACGCCTTCACCACTGTCGGCATGGCCCTGGTCGTCACCACCGTCGGGCTCTGTGCCGGGTTTGCCGTGCTCGCCCAATCGGGGTTCGCCGTGAACGGAGACCTCGCAAAACTGACCGCGATCACCATCGTCATTGCGCTGATCGCCGACTTCCTTCTGCTGCCTTCGCTGTTGATCTGGCTCGATAAGAGGAGCGCATCCATGTCCGCCGCCAAAACCGCCGCCACCGCCGTTGTCCTGCTCGCCGCCTTCGCGCTGCCAGGCCTGGCCCTGGCCCAGACACCCGAAGAGAAGGGCCTCGCCATCGCCGAGGCGTCCGATGAACGCGATCTCGGCTGGGGCACCTACACCGTCGACGGAGAGATGATCCTGCGCGACGCCTCGGGGAACGAGAGCACCCGGGCCTTTGCCAACATGCTGCGGGAGCGGCCGGAGCGCACCTATGGCGATCTCGGCGTCATCGTGTTCTCGCGCCCGCGCGACATTCGCGGCACCGGGCTGCTGACCCATGCCAACATCGAGCCGGATGACGACGACCAGTGGCTTTACCTGCCTGCGGTGAAGCGGGTGAAGCGGATCTCCTCTTCGAACCGCACCGGCAAGTTCGTGTCCTCGGAATTCTCCTATGAGGATCTCGGCTCCCAGGAGGTGGACGACTACACCTACAAGTGGCTGCGCGACGAGCCTTGCCCGGGCGAGGCATCGCTCACCTGCCATGTGGTCGAGAGCTATCCGAAGAACCCGAAATCCGGCTACTCCAAACGCATCGCCTGGACCGACAACGCCGAGTGGCGCCAGTGGCAGGTGGAGTTCTACAACCGCCGCGGCGATCTCGAGAAGGTGCTGACCTCGATCGGCTACAACGAGTATGGCGGCCGGTACTGGCGCGCGGACCTGCTGCGGATGGTGAACAAGCAGACCGGCAAGGAGACCGACCTGCGCTTCACCAACTACGACTTCGACGCCAATGTCAGCGAGGCCGATTTCGACCAAGGCCGGCTGCCCCGGCTGGCACGGTGAGGCGGCGATGCCTGTTCTTCTGATTGCACGAGGGGCCGCCCGGCGCCGGGCGGCCTCGGCCTTTGCCGCCACCGCGCTGGTGGTTGCGGCGGGGACGGCGTTCTGCGCGCTTGAGACCCGCGCCGAGCCTCAGGACGAGAAGGTGAGTGGGGCGTACATGCGAACCACCGGCGATCTTGCGCACAGCTTTGCGGATGGAAGCATTCTGTGGACCGCGCTACGGTCGTGGTTCTGAGGAACGAGAGAATGCGACCCGTCATGTCCGAGATTGCCAAGGAAACGCCCCAGGCCGCCGACATTCGTCAGGCGATCCTCGGCCATGCGACGGATCTCTTCCACCACTACGGCTTCAACAAGACCAACATGGCCGACATCGCAAGCCGCGCCGAGATGTCGACGGCCAACCTCTACCGCTACTTCAAGAACAAGCAGGCAATCGGGCTCGCCTGTGTCGCCTGCTATTTCGAGGGCGAGCGTGCGGCGACCGAGGCGGCGTTGCAGGCGGTCGACCCGGCCCGGCCCGAGGAGCGCATCCGCGCCGTCATCCGCACCGCCGTGAGGCACATCGTGGATGCGATGGAAGCCCAGCCGAAGATGATCGAGCTTGCCGAGTTCGTCTCCGAGAACCCCGAGGGTTGGGCGCTGTTGCAGCAGCTTGTGGTCTGGCGCCGCCGCGTGCTGATCGCGGAGATCGAGCGCGGGAATGCGGCCGGGGTCTTCGATGTGGCCGATCCGGAGCGCACGGCCATCGCCCTTCAGCACGCGATCAAGGCCTTCCACATGCCGTTCTCGCTGGCGCGCTGGAAGGACAAGTCCACGATCGACCCGGAGTTGGAAAGCGTCCTCGATCTCGTCTTCCAGGGCATCCGCTCAAAGCGCTGACCCCTCGCCAGGGCGCAAAGCCCACGCTAGAAGGCGCCATGACTGACACGCCTGAAAGCGAAGAGATCGACCTGGAGGCGCTCGCCGAGGCCTACAATCGCGGGCTTGCTGCGGAGAAAGCCGGCGACCGGGACGGCGCGGTGACCGCGTTCGAGGAGGTGTTGGCGATCGACCCCTATGACCGGGGCGGGGTGAGCCTGCGCCTCGCCGCACTTGGGGCCGCCGCCTCGCCCGAGACAGCGCCGCCCGCCTATGTGGCGACGCTGTTCGACCAGACCGCCCAGCGGTTCGACGAAATTCTGGTGGAGCAGCTCGGTTATGCGGTGCCGATGCTGCTGCGGGAGCGGCTGGATGCGCTCTCCCTCGGGCCGTTCGAGCGGCTGCTGGATCTCGGCTGCGGCACAGGGCTGGTGGGAGAGAGCCTGGCCGAGCGGGCAGGGCACATCACCGGGGTCGACCTCTCCGAGGAGATGTTGGCCGAGACGGATGCCCGCGGCGCCTATCACGACCTCTACTTGGCCGATGCGACCGGGTTTCTCGAAGCCTCGACGACCGAGGACGATCCGCCGTTCGACCTCATCGCCGCGATGGACGTGCTGCCTTACATCGGTGCGTTGGAGCCATTCGCGGCTGGGCTCTCCACACGCGTCGCGCCTGGCGGTCTGGTGGCGCTCTCGGCGGAGATCCTGCCCGAGGATGAGATCGGCCCCCAGGGCTACCGGGTCGGCCCGCACCACCGCTTTGCGCAGTCCGAACCCTATCTGCGGGACTGCCTCGCGGCGGTGGGCCTGCGCATAACCGATTGGCAGACCATCACGGTGCGGACCGAAAGCGGCAAGCCTGTGCCCGGCTGCCTGCTGCTGGCGCGCCCCTAGCCGCCCCTAACCGACAACCTGCCGGGTCCACTCCGTGAGGTTGTAATAGGTGGTCACGCGGGTGATCTGCCCGCCGCTCACCGCGAAGAAGGTTCCAGCCGGGAGCACATAGCGCTGGCCCGCCGCCTCCGGCAGCCCTTCGTCGGTGGCGAGATACTCCCCATGCACCGTGAACTCCGCCGCTGCCCGCGTGCCATCCTCGGAGACGAAGAGCACCGTGTCTTTCAGCGTTTCCCGATAGCAGCGCTCCATATGGGCGCAGAACTCGGCGAACAGCGCCTTGCCCTCGCGCCGCGCGCCCTGGTTCACGTCATGGGCGATGTCATCGGAGAGGCAGGCGAGCATGCCCTCGGCATCGCCGGCATTGAAGGCTGCGAAGTAGCGCTCGATCAGCGCGTGGGTCTCGGTGTTGGACATGGGCTCGCTCCGGAAGAAGGGTCGCTCCGCGCATACCGATCCGGCTGCGCCGAGGTCAAGACTGCGAGTGCCCACCCGGAAAGAGAAGGGCGAGAGGCACCCCGGTGCACCCTCTCGCCCACCTCTCGATCCGAAGCCCCCCGACGGCCGTGTTAGATCGAAAGGTACTCTTGCCGCAGGTCCTCATTGTCGAGCACCTCTTGGGCCGTGCCGTCGAACACCACCGTGCCCATATCGAGAATGATCGCCCGGTCCGCGAGATGCAGGGCCGCAATGGCGTTCTGCTCGACGATGATGGTGGTCATCCCGAGATCCTTGATCGCCTCGAGGGTCTTCTCGATCTCCTGCACGATCACCGGAGCCAGGCCCTCATAGGGCTCGTCCAGCAGCAAAAGCTTGAGGTCCCGCGAGAGCGCCCGGCTGATCGAGAGCATCTGCTGCTCGCCGCCGGACATCGTCGTGGCCTCCTGCTTGCGCCGCTCGGCGAGCCGCGGGAAGAGCTCATAGACGCGCTCCTTCGACCAGCCATGGGGGGGCGCGATCTGCGCGAGATCGAGGTTCTCCTCCACCGTGAGCCCCGGGATGATGCGCCGGTCCTCCGGCACGAGGCCGATGCCCGATTGCGATGCCTGGAACGCCCGCATCTCGTGCAGCGGCTGGTGGTCGAGCCAGATCTCGCCGTGCTTCAGCTCCGGATCGTCGAGCCGCGCCAGCGTGCGCAGCACCGAGGTCTTGCCCGCCCCGTTGCGCCCGAGAAGCGCCAGGATCTCGCCCTCGCGCACCTCGAAGCTGACGCCTTGGACGATATAGCTTTCACCGTAATAGGCGTGGATGTCCCAACAGGAGAAATAGGCCGGCGCGCTGCCTTGGGCTTTGTTGGGTTTCGCTACGTTGTCCTGCGCGGCCTTCCACTGATCGGGTCCGAGAAGCTGGCTCTCGCTCATGGCGCGTTTCCCTCTGTGCGGGCGATGGGGTCGGAGACTGCGCCCGGGCGGCGCAGCACATGGTCACGGATCATCCGATCGAGCCGGCGCGGGGCCGCCCCCGCCTGCGGGTCGACACGCCCGCCACGGGCAGCGCCTTCGCCGAGGGCGGTCGCTTCGCGCCATTCGGCTGGCGAGAGGATCGGGCGGCTCACAGGTGCGCTCCGCCGAGATAGGCCTCTTGCACCTTCGGATCGCCTTTGATCTCCGCGGGCAAGCCCTCGGCGATAGGCGTGCCCTGGGCGAGCACGGTGATCTTGTCGGCCAGCGAGAACACCACGTGCATGTCGTGCTCGATCACCACCATGGTGATGCCGCGCTGGGAGATCGTCTTGAGCAGCTCCACCGTGGTGTTGGTGTCGCCGCGGGACATGCCTGCGGTCGGCTCGTCGAGGAGCAGCAGCTTCGGCTCCTGCACCAGGCACATCGCAAGCTCCAGCCGGCGCTTGTCCCCGCGCGAGAGCTGGTCCGCCTGCACATGCGCCTTCGGTCCCATATTGAGGTCCTCGAGCTGGTGCATCGCCTTTTCCTGGATCGAGCGCTCCCCGGCCAGCCGGGACACCGCGTTCATCGCGAAGGCCCCGTCGCGCTTGGCGAAGGCGGGGATCATCACGTTCTCGAAACAGCTGAGGTTGCCGAAGATCTCCGGTGTCTGGAACACGCGGGAGACGCCGAGCTGGTTGATCTCGTGCGGCTTGATGCCGAGCAGCGTCTGGCCATTGAAGGTGACCGAGCCGGTGTCGGGCTCGAGCCGGCCGACAAAGCAGTTGAGCAGCGTCGACTTGCCCGCCCCGTTCGGCCCGATGATCGCGTGCACCGTGCCTTCCTGGACCGAGAGGTTGACCTCGTGCAGCGCCTTCAACCCGCCGAAGCGTTTGTTGACGTTCTGGACTTCGAGAATGCCCATGTCGTCCTCCTTATTCCGCCGGGGCTACGGTTGCGCCGGGCTGGCCTTCGGCCGGGCGCTTGCGCGAGAAGAGCTTCGCGATGCGGCTGAAGCCCTCCATCAGCCCGCCGGGCAGGAAGATCACCACCATCATGAAGATCACGCCGAGGGTGAGGTGCCAGCCCTCGCCAACGAACAGGCTGAGCACAGAGACCAGCGGCGAGACGATGGCATCGGGCAAGAAGGAGAAGAACTCGGTCATCTCGGTTTTGTTGATGGCCGAGAAGATCTGCTCCATGTACTTGATCGCGCCGGCACCGAGCACCGGTCCGAGCAAGGTGCCGGTTCCGCCGAGGATGGTCATCAGCACGACCTCGCCGGACGCCGTCCACTGCATGCGCTCGGCGCCCGCCAACGGATCGGTGACCGCCATCAGCCCGCCGGCGAGCCCGGCATACATGCCCGAGATCACAAAGGCTGCCAGCGTGTAGGGCCGCGTGCTGAGCCCGGTATAGGCCATGCGGTTCTGGTTCGACTTCACCGCCTTCAGCATCATGCCGAAGGGCGAGCGGAAGATCCGCATCGACAGCCAGAAGCACATGATCGCAATCAACGCACAAAAGTAGAAGCCGACGTTGAACTGGAAGTCCATGCCCGCGATCGTTGTATTCCAGGTCTGGTTCATGTCGAGACCGAACAGCGTCGGCACGGGCAGGGCAGCGCCGTATTCGATCCCGAAGGCCGCATCGAGCACCCGCGCGTCGTATTGCGCGAGCTGCAGCCCGGTCTCGCCACGGGTGATCGGTGTGAGCACCGAATAGGCGAGGTTGTAGGACATCTGCGCAAAGGCCAGTGTCAAGATCGAGAAGTAGATCCCAGCGCGCCGCAGCGACACAACCCCGATCAGGAGGGCGAAGATCCCGCCGAGGAGGGTGGCGAAGAGGATCGCCGGCAGCGGGTTCATCGTCAGCAGCTTGAACGACCAGACTGCGGTGTAGGACCCGACGCCCAGGAACGCCGCATGGCCGAAGGAGAGATAGCCGGTCAGCCCGAACAGGATGTTGAAGCCGATCGCGAAGATCCCGAAGATCACGAACTTCTGCAGCAGATCCGGATACCCGGCGCCGAAGGGCTGCAGGATGATCGGCCCTGTCAGCACTGCGACGGCGAAGAGAAGCAGCAGAAGCGAGTCGTTGACGTATGTGTTCTTGGTCATGGGATCAGGTCTCCATCACACCCTTGCGGCCGAGCAGGCCACGCGGACGCACAAGAAGGATGATGACGGCGACGAGATAGATGATGATCTGGTCGAGGCCGATGATGCCGAAATCGTCTGCCCAGAAGGGCATCGCGGCAAAGCTTTGGAGCACGCCGAGCAGGAAGCCCGCAGCGACCGCCCCTCCGAGCGAGCCCATGCCGCCGACCACCACCACGACAAAGGACAGCACCAGGAAGTCCATGCCCATATGGTAGTCTGGACTGAGGATCGGCGTGTACATCACGCCCGCGAGCCCTGCGACCACGGCCGCGAGGCCGAAGACGATGGTGAAGCGCCGGTCGATGTCGATGCCGAGGAGACCCACGGTCTCCCGATCTGCCATTCCAGCCCGAACCACCATGCCGAAGGTGGTGAACTGCAGGAAGGCGAACACGGCGGAGATCACAACACAGGCAAAGAACAGATAGACCATGCGCCACCAGGGGTAGACCACCGTGCCCAGCTCGAGACCCAGCATCGCGCCGATATCGGCCGAGCCCGCGACGATGTCCGGGGCGGGCTGCGGGATCGGGTTGGCGCCATAGATCGACTTGATGATCTCCTGCAGCACGATGGCGAGGCCGAAGGTCACCAGGATCTGGTCCGCATGGGGGCGCTTATAGAAGTGCCGGATCAGGCCGCGCTCCATGATGAGGCCGATCAGTAGCATCACTGGAATCGCCGCGAGGATGGAAATCGGCACTGAATACTCGATGAGGAAGCTGCCGAACCCTCCGAACCACTTCTCCACATAGGGCGTGGTGATCTCGAGCGGCGTGCCCCAGGCCGTGAGCTGATTGGGATCGACCGTCACGCTCTCGATGCTGAGCAGCGCGTTCAGCGTCACCGCGCAGAACGCCCCCAGCATGAAGAGCGCGCCATGGGCGAAGTTCACAACGCCCAGCGTGCCGAAGATCAGGGTCAGACCCAGGGCGATCAGCGCATAGGCTCCGCCCTTATCCAGCCCGTTCAGCAATTGTAGGAGGATCACTTCCATCGCTGTCAGTCCCTTTATCTCACTCCACCCCGGTGCACCGGTGTTGCCGGTGTCTGCTTTTTGGTCGTCAGTGGGCCCAGCCCCCCGCAGGGGACCAGGCCGTTCCGTCAGGGCCGATCAGGCGCCGTCGTTGAACGGGCCGAGCTCGCCGCCGAAGATGCTGGCGTCGTAGGTCACCTGGCTGACCGGGGTCACCTCGACCACCTCGAGCACGTCGAACTTGGAGGTCGGGTTCTCTTTGCCCTTCACGACCAGCACGTCCTTGAAGCACTGGTGATCGGAGCCGCGGTACAGCGTCTTGCCGTTGCCGAGACCGTCGAACTCGAAGTCCTCGAGCTGCGGGCCCACGGCCGACGGACGGAAGGTGCCGGCCCGCTCGCACGCATCCGCATAGAGCAGCGCCTGGCTGTAGCAGGTGTGCGCCGCCTGGCTCGGCGGGAAGCCGTACTCCTGGCCGAAGGATTTCACGAAGGCTTTCGAGCCCTCGTCCTGCAGCGACCAGTGCCAGTTGGTGGAACCGAAGATGCCTTTGACGTTCTCGCCGGCACCCTGGGCCATCAGACGGCTGTAGAGCGGAACGACGATCACGAAGTCTTTGCCGTTCACGACCTTGTCGCGCATGCCGAACTGGACCGCCTGGGTCAGCGAGTTCACCATGTCCTTGCCGTAGTGGTTCAGAACCAGCACGTCGGCATCGGAGCTGAGCACCGGGGTCAGATACTGCGAGAAGTCGCCGGCGCCGAGCGGCGTGCGGACCGCGGCCACGGTCTCCCAGCCCTCTTTCTCGGTGAAGGCTTTGACCGACTCTTCGGTGGTGTAGCCCCAGTTGTAGTCGGCGGTCAGGTGGTAGGCCTTCCGGTCGCCGCCATAGGCATTCTTCAGCACGGGGCCGAGCGCCGCACCCGACATGTAGCTGTTAAAGAAGTGGCGGAAACCGTTGGCGCGCTTGTCTTTACCGGTGGTGTCGTTCGAGTGGGTCAGACCCGCCATGAAGATGACGCCCACATCCTGGCAAAGCGCCTGCACGGCCACCGCGACGCCCGAGGAGGAGCCGCCGGTGATCATCACCGCGCCGTCTTTCTCGATCATACGGCGGGCCGAGGAGCGGGCCGCGTCCGATTTGGTCTGCGTGTCGCCGGTGACGTACTCGACCTTCTTGCCGAGGATGCCGTTGCCCTTCAGCGCCTTCGAGCTGAAGGTGTTCAGCATGCCGCCGTCGCCTTCGCCGTTCAGGTGCTTGACCGCGAGCTGGTAGGCGCGCAGCTCGTCCGCGCCCTCATCGGCATAAGCGCCGGTCTGGGGCACGTTGAAGCCGAGGGTGACGCTGCCGCCGGTCGGCTCGTTGGTGTAGCCCGCCGCCCAGGCTTTGCTGGTGAAAATGGTTGGCGTGGCGAGGCCCGCGCCCACGACTGCGCCGCCCTTGAGCAGGCGCCGCCGGTTGATGGTGAAGTCGGTCATAGATGTCCTCCCGAACGATGTATGCACGGGGCCGACCCGAAAGGCCGGCCACCCGTCAGGGCACGTTCACCCTGTGAAGAGTTTGTTAGGTTTTGGTCAATTCCGCAATAAGCAATTGATCCCAAACAAAAAACGAGTCAATAATATGCTTGACAAAGCTGACTTGGTGTAAAGAATTTACCTTGCGCTGCGAAAAGACATTGATTGCAATAGAGGAATCCAGATGGCGCGAAGCATTGTTGGTCCCCGCATCCGCGAGGCGCGCAGGGCGCAGGGCCTGACGCAAGCGGAGTTGGCGCGCAAGGTCGGCATCTCGGCCTCCTATCTCAACCTCATCGAGCGCAATCGGCGGGGCATCGCAGGCAAACGGCTCTCGGACATTGCGGGTGCCTTGGGCCTCAGCATGACCGAGCTCGACGGCAAGGCCGAACAGCGCCTGGCCAACGAGCTCGCCGGTGTCGCGGCCGACCCGAGGCTCGACGGGCTGGGGGTGGAGGGCGAGAGCACGGCCGATCTGATCGGGCGCTTCCCGGGCTGGGCCAAGGCACTCGGAGCCATCGCGCGCTCGGAGCGTGAGCAGATGGCGCTGGTCCGGGCTCTGACCGACCGGCTGACCCACGATCCCTTCCTCGGCGAAAGCGTGCACCGGATGCTGACCCGGATTGCCGCGGTTCGCTCCACGGCCGAGATCCTCGATGCCGTCCCGGACATCAGCCCCGAGCAGGCGCGCCGCTTCCACGCCATTCTGCTCGATGAGGGGCGGCAACTCTCGGACACCGCCGAAGCGCTGGCAGCCTATTTCGACCGGGCCGCAACGCCGGAACGGGCCGTGACGCCCGAGGACGAGGTTCAGGCTCTCTTCGATGATGCTGCCAACCGGTTCCCCGCCCTCGAGATGGCGCTGGAGGGGGCGGATCCCGCCGTGAGTGAGCGCGCCGCCCATGCACTCGCCGAGATGCGCGCGGGTCCGGTCATCGACCGGCTGATCGACGAGGCTGACGGGATCGCCACGGAGCCTGCCCGGATCCGGGCCCGCGCAGCGCTGCACCGCTATGCCATGGACGCCGCCCGCGCGCCGCTCGCCCGCTTTCATGCGACCGCGCAATCCGCTGGGTACGACCTCGAACGCCTCGTCGCAGAGAGCGGATTGCCCCAAGACCTCGTTTGCCGTCGGCTCACCACGCTGCCAAAAGGGGAGAGCCCGGCCTTCGGTTATGTCTCGGCAAACGCGGCCGGCAGCCTGCTGGATCTGCGGACCGTGCGCGGCTTCTCGCCGATTCGTCATGCCCAGCTCTGCCCGCTCTGGGCGCTCGCCCGGGCGCAGTCGGCACCGGACCGGGCGCTTTGTCAGCTCGTCGCCATGCCGGATGGCCGGCGCTATGTCTTCCTCGCGCGGTGCCGGAGCGTTGGCCCAACCGGCTTCGGCGCCCCCCGCTATCTCGAGACGGATATGCTGGTGCTCTCCGAAGACGACGCCCCCGGCACCGTCTATGGCCGCGTCGATGGCGGCGCGGATGCGGAAGAAGTGGGGGTGACCTGCCGTCTCTGTCCCCGAAAGGGTTGCGAGCACCGGGTCGACGATCCGCTCGTGGGCATCCAGCCAGATGCGACCAGCGGCCCCGGGATCGGGGGAGACAGGCGCATCCGGATCGTCTAACCTTCGCGGAAAGGGTCCGGAGACACGGGCCGTCCAGGGGAAACGCCGAGGGTATGTCCATGACGAGCCGGGTCCTTCTGGCCGAGGACGAGCCGCATATCGCGGAGCTGCTTTGCTTTCTGCTCGACCGCGCCGGGTTCCAGGTCGAGACACAGGTAACCGGCCCGTCTGCCCTTGCGCGCGTGCTCGATGAGCCGCCCGATGTTTTGATCCTGGATGTCATGCTGCCCGAGATGAACGGTTTCGAGATCATGCGCCGGCTGCGGGCCGATCCCCGTGGCGCCGGAGTGCCGGTGGTGATGCTGACGGCCAAGGGCCAGCGCGAGGACCGCGAAGCAGCGGAGAAGTTGCGGGTCGATGTCTTCATCACCAAGCCGTTCTCCAACGCCGATCTGGTGGACACGGTCACGCGCCTTACCGCCGGCACCCGCGGGGCGGTTGCGTGACGCAGGAGCCTGCGTCGCCTCCTGAGCGCCCCCGCCATGACGGCCTTTGGCCGACGCGCAAGACACGGGATGCCAGCCTGATCCTGCCGCTTGCCGGAATGGTGGCGCTGATGCCGCCGGCCGGTCAGATCCTCGCCATCGACGGCACCGTTTTCGGAGTGCCCGTGGTCGTCGCCTATGTCTTCGCGGTCTGGGCGCTCCTGATTCTGCTGGCCCGACGCCTCGCGCTGCGGTTCTCGACACCGCCCGAGGGGAGGGAGGCGGAGCGCTGATGCTCGACGCCGACAACCTGCCGCTGATCTGCGTTGCCTATGTGGCGGTGTTGTTCGTCGTGGCCTGGATCGGGGAGCGCCGCGCCACCCAGGGCAAGATGGCCTGGCTCCGCTCGCCGGTGATCTACACCTTCTCGATCTCGGTCTACTGCACCTCCTGGACATTCTATGGTGCGGTCGGCTCGGCGGCGCGCAACGGGCTCGAGTTCATCACGATCTATCTCGGGCCGACGCTGGTCTTCATCGGCTGGTGGTGGTGCCTGAGGAAGCTGATCGCCATCGGCCGGCGCCAACGCATCACCTCGGTCGCGGACCTGATCTCCTCGCGCTATGGCAAGAGCACGGCGCTGGCGGTCGTGGTGACCCTGATCGCGGTGGTGGCGACCACGCCCTATATCGCGCTGCAGCTCCAGTCGGTGGCGCAGAGTTACGGGGCCATTTCGGGCGATCTCGATCAGACCCGCACGGCCTTCTGGGTCGCTGTCGGCATGGCCGTCTTCACCGTGCTCTTCGCCACCCGCTCCGTCGATGCCAGCGAGCGGCACCACGGGGTCGTCGTCGCCATCGCCTTCGAGGCGCTGGTCAAGCTCGCCGCGATGCTCGCCGTCGGCGCCTTCGTGGTGTTCGGCGTGATGGGCGGCATCGACGAGACCTTCGCCCGCATGCCCGAGGACATGATCGAGCCCGAGGAGGTCTTCGGCCCCCGCTGGGCCGCGCTCACCTTCCTCTCGGCGACCGCCATCATCCTGCTGCCGCGCCAGTTCCAGGTGACGGTGGTCGAGAACCAGGACGAAGGGCATCTGGTCACCGCGTCCTGGCTCTTCCCGCTCTATCTCTTCCTGATGTGCCTCTTCGTGGTGCCGATCGCGATCGCGGGTCTCACCACCATGCCCGCCGGCAGCAACCCGGACATGTTCATGCTGACGGTGCCGCTCGCGGCCGGACAGGACAGCCTTGCGCTGCTCGCCTTCATCGGCGGGTTCTCCTCGGCGACCTCCATGGTGATCGTGGCGGCGATGGCGCTGTCCACCATGGTCTCGAACCATGTGGTGATGCCGCTCACCCTGCGCTGGTTCGGGGGGGACGCGGCGATCTCCGGCGACCTGCGCGATCTGCTGCTGCTCAGCCGGCGGATCTGCATCGCGAGCGTGCTGGCGCTCGGGTTCCTCTACTACCAGGTGGCGGGCGGGTCCGAGAACCTCGCCTCCATGGGGCTCATGGCCTTTGCCGGGATCGCCCAGGTGCTGCCCTCCTTCGTCGGCGCGCTTTATTGGCGGGGGGCGACCGCAGCGGGGGCGCTGGCGGGGCTGATCGCTGGCTTCCTGCTCTGGGCGTACACGCTGTTCCTGCCGAGCTTCGGGGGCGGCGTGTTTTTCTCGACCGAGATGCTGGCCGACGGCCCTGCGGGGATCGCCCTCCTGCGCCCGCACGAGCTGCTCGGCCTCACGGGGTTCGACCCGCTGCTCCACGCGCTGATTTGGTCGCTCGGGATCAATGTGCTGCTGTTTGTGGTGATCTCGCAGCTCTCCAAGCCCGGCGCATTGGAGCAGGTCCAGAGCGCACATTTCGTCGACGTCTTCCGCAGCGGCGGTGGCGAGGGGCTTTCCTTCGTTCGGCGCGAGGCGGCGGCCGAGGATCTCTTCGTGCTCGCGCAGCGCATCCTCGGCGCCGAGGCCGCCCGGCATCTCTTCGACGACATGGCCCGTGCTCAGGGACGCGACCGGGGGCTGCCGATCCCGACCGATGCGATGATCGCCCGCCTGGAGCGCGAGCTTGCGGGCTCCGTCGGGGCCGCCTCCAGCCATGCGATGGTGAGCCAGGCGTCCGGTTCCGAGATCATCAGCCTCACCGAACTCATCGACATCGCCGATGAGACCCAGCGGCTGATCTCCACCTCCGGCCGCCTCGCCGAGAAGACCACCGAGCTCGAGCGCACCGCGGCGGAACTGCGCGAGGCGAACACGCGCCTGCGCGCCCTCGATGCCCAGAAGGACGACTTCCTCAGCCAGGTGAGCCATGAGCTGCGCACGCCCATGACCTCGATCCGGTCCTTCTCCGAGATCCTGCTCGACCCGGCGCTCGATGCCGAGAGCCGGGCGCGATTTGTCGGCATCATCCACGAAGAGAGCATGCGGCTCACGCGCCTCCTCGACGAGATCCTCGATATCAACCGGCTCGAGTCTGGCGTCATGGACCTGCCGCTCGCCGTGATCGATGCGGAGGAGGCCGTGCGCGGCGCGGTCGACACCCTCGCGCCCGTGGCCGCGGAGGCTGGGGTTCAGGTGCTGCCGCATCCGCCCTTTGACGGCCAGACGCTTTGGGCCAGCCCCGACCGGCTGCGGCAGGTGCTGATCAACCTCATCTCCAACGCGATTAAGTACAACACGCACCCGGAGCCCACCGTCGAGATCGCCTGGCACGTGGATGGCAAGAGCCTCTGCATTGACATCATCGACAATGGCGGCGGGGTGACGCGGTCGGAGGCGGACGACGTGTTCTCGAAGTTCGTGCGGGGGCAGCGCTCGCACGGCAATCAGGGGGCAGGGCTCGGCCTGCCGATCAGCCGAGTGGCCATGCGCCGGATGGGCGGGGATCTGTCTGTGGTGTTCCGGGAGGATCAGTCGAGCTTCTTCCGGGTCCGGGTGCCGCGGCTTGGCCGGGCAGCGGAGCGAGCGGAGGCAGAGGCCACGGAGCCAGGAGAGGCGGTCGCGCCTGAGTGAGCGCTTATCCGGCCCTGCGGCTGGGGTTTGACTGCGCGGCAGTCTCCTGGTCGCTCAGGTCTGCGGCCAGGTCCCGGTCCCATTGGCGGAGCTCCGTCTCCTCCTCGATCCAGGCACGATCGACCGCTGCGACGTCGGGCAGAGGCTCGGCCAGGCGGGCGGCAAAGGCCACACGCGGCATCGCTGCCAAGGCCAGGACGATCAGCGGCCCCCCGAGCCAGGCCGCCAGAAGCGCCCCACCCCAGCCCCAATCGAGCGGCGTCAGCATGCTCGCGGTGAAGAACGCGGTGCCGTAGGAGACGATGAGCAGACGGGCCAGATGGGGTTTCATGCGCCGATCATGCGCGCCCAGCCGTTAACGAATTGCCAACAGAGGTCAGTAGGCCGACTTCTGGAACAGCACCACGACCGCGGTCATCAGCAGGATCCGCAGGTCGAACAACAGCGACCAGTTCTCGGTGTAGTAGATGTCATAGTCGACCCGCGCCTCCATCTTGGAGAGCGTCTCCGTCTCGCCGCGCAGATTGTTCACCTGGGCCCATCCGGTGATCCCCGGCTTCACGCGGTGGCGGGCGAAATAGCCCCGGATCTGGCGCCCGTAGTCCTCGTTGTGGCTGAGCGCATGGGGCCGTGGGCCGACCAGCGACATGGTGCCGTCGAGCACGTTGAAGAGCTGCGGCAACTCATCGAGCGAGGTGCGCCGGATAAAGCGTCCGACCCGGGTGATGCGCGGGTCGCCTTTCGCAGCCTGGCGCACTGTCCGCTCGGGCCGCTTGCGGTGATACATCGAGCGGAACTTGTAGATCTTGAACTCGCGGTTGTTGAAGCCGAGCCGGCGCTGCATGAAGAACACGGGGCCGGGGCTGTCGATCTTGATGGCAAGCGCGATCAGCAGCATCAGCGGGGCCAGCAAGATCACCAGAGCCGTGGTGATGATATAGTCCTCGAGGCTCTTGAGCAGCGCGCTCCACCCGGAGATCGGTCGTTGCACCACCTCGAACAGGGGCAGCGCGCGGGGATGGCCGAGGGCCGGTTTGAACTGCAGCTGATAGTCCGTGAGCTTGCTGCTCACATAGACATTGACGGGCAGCTGTTTCAGCTCGGCAATGGTCGCGTCGAGCCCGCCATCGACCCCCCAGGGCATGGCGATAATGATGTCGTCCACCCGGTGCGAGCGGACATAGTCGACGATGTCATGTTCGGTCCCGGTGACGCTGTGGCCCGAGATCTCTTGGCGTTGCGCCTCGCCATGGGCTGAGAACACAGCGGCGATCCGGGTGAAGGCCGGCCGCGTTTCCCCCACCGTCTTCAAAAACCGCTCCGCCTGCTTGCCGGCCCCGAAGACCACGACATTGCGCTCTACCACCCGGCGCTCCGAGAGCCGCCGGAGCAGTTGCATCATCGCGATCCGGCCGAGCAGCACGAACACCACGGCGCTGCCGGCAAAGCTGTAGATCCAGACCCGCGAATAGAGACCGGAGACCTTCAGCGAGAACGCGATGGTCAGGAAGAACAGGAAGGCCGAGACGATCGACACGATCACCAGATCGGACTTGGCAACCGGCTGCATGATCGCGTGGATCTCGTAGAGGCCCGAGCGGTTCAGCATGAAGATGCTCACCACCGCGATAAACAGCGTGCAGAACGCATAGTTCTCAAACAGCGGCATGTGATGGGGCACATAGAGGGCATAGGGCAGGAGGGCGGCGAGCAGGATCAGCACCACATCCAAGAGCCCGACGAGATCCGGGATCAGGCTTATCGAAAGCCGATAGCCATCGCCATTGGCAACAGCCTTTTTTGAGACCCGTTGCGAATCCATTCGTCCCAATCCCGACACCCGAGCCCGGCGAGACTGCCGAACCCCTTCCCCACGCGTAGCATAGTGCAGTTATCGGAGAATGTCGAAGACCGCGAGGGGGTGATCCTATCTGTTGATCAGGGGAAGAAGCTGAGCGACCGCGTCACCCCCAGAAACACGCTGCTGCCGGTCGCGGTCCCGAGATCGTCGTCCACGAGGCGGAAGGTATACCCAAGCGAGGCCGACCAGTCCGGTGCGAACTGATAGGACAAGGTTGGCCCGATCACGAAAGACTGTTCCAAGTCGGCGTCCTGACCGCCCACATCGCTCGCGACCGAGTGACTCGCCGCCAGCGAGAGGGCGGAGAGGGAGGTCAGGCTGAAATTCGCCGAGGCACCGAAGGAGGTGACGTTGACAAGCTCACCGTCGCTGCTCGGCCTGACCGAATGGTTTGCGCTGAAGCGGATGCTTGTGTCTTGGCTGGGCCGGTAGCTTCCGCCGAACCCTCCGTCGAAGGAGAGGTCCGTCTCGGTGCCGCGCCGGGTGCCGTTCGCTCCGTCCTGAAGCTCCCGGATGATCGTGTAGCCCGCGCCGAGGCCCACATTGAAGCCGGTCGCTCTGGTCAGCTGCGTGCTGTAGCTGCCGCCAAACGAAAAGGTGAGCCCGCGGGTCTCCTCGAAATCGTCGGCCTTGAAGCTGCGGACGGATCCGGTAACGCCGATCCGGCTCACTGGGTCGAGGCGGTGATCGAGCCCCGTGGCAAAGCCGAAGCTGGAGTTCGGTATCAACCCTCCGATGGTTTCGCTGAACCGGGAGACTGCGCCGGTGCCGGAGAACTGCAGGGACGTGCGCGGGGTGAGCGTGTAATTTGCCCCTGCACTCAGCGAGTAGAGCGTGCGGATGGACTCCCGCTCAATCAGCAGATCGTCCTCGGGCAAGATCACGATCCCGTCGAAATCGTCCCCTTCCGCTTCGATCGCGGCAATGACAGCGGCTGTGTTGAACTCCAGGAAACTCGTGGAGGCGCGCGAGAACCCGAACGCGGCATTCAGATCCAGGCGCTGACCACGATAACGCACGGCGCCGTTGGCGGTCGGGTTCGGAGTGTTCAGATCGTCCGTCGCCCCAGGCCCGCCGAACTGGGAGATCGCCGCTCCGCTGCTCAGCGACCAACTCGTGCGTTTGGTGCGCGCGCCGAGGGCGACGTTCATCCGGGTGACCGATCCAAAGGTCGCCCCGTCGTTGTCGACTTCGACGCCCGGGTTGCTGTTGGCCTGAAAGCTTTGCCCGACCGAGCCGTTCAGCGACCACTCAGTCGCACCTGCGCCGACAGGAGCGCCTGCGGCCAGCCCCGCGAGCGCGCCGACCAGCAGCGCGTGAGGAAGGCCCCGCATCCAGGCGGGCCTTACTCGAAGAGCCCGCGCTCCGGCACAACGACGACATCGCCGTCATCGACCACGAGCAGGCCCGTGCCGTTGCCCTCTTGCACCGCGTCGTAGTCGAACAGCGTCACCGTCTCGCCGCCGTTCTCGTCGCGCTTGCGCAACTGGATCCGGGTGGTGGCAGCGAACACGCTCGGCCCGCCGGCGATCGCCAGCGCCTGGAGCATATCGACCGGGTCCTCGATCTCGAACCGACCGGGGTTGCCGACCTGGCCGATCACATAGATCAGCTGGAGGTCCTCGTCCTCCTCGGCGGCTGTGTTCACCAGCGAGACCGTGACCGTCGGGGGCTCGATGAAGTCCTCGGCCAGCCGGTCACGGATCGCCGCTTGCAGTTCCTCAGGGGTCCGGTCTTCCGCATCCAGCGTACCGGCCAGCGGCAGCGAGATTTTACCGTCCGGGCGCACCAGGACCGAGCGGTTGAGCGAACTGTCCTCGAGCACCGAGATCTCGACCACGTCCCCGGGGACGAGCACATAGACCTCGGCCTCTGCCGCTTCATCCGATTGGGCACTGGCCTGCGGGGCCATGACCGCCCCCAGCATGATCGCCAGGGCGGCTGCTCTCAAACTCTGCCTCATTCCGATGCTCCTCCTCACTAGAGCATTTCTTTTGTGCAAAACTACACGAACTGGCGTCTCGCGTCCACGGCGGTCGTTCACGGGGAGTCCCACCGACGCCGGCGCTTGCTCTTACTCCTGTCCGTAGCCGTATCCGTACCCATAGTAGTAATCCGAGCCCGCTCCCCTCTCGACCTTGTTGAGCAGGACCCCGAGGAAGTTCGTCTCGTCCGACAAGAGCGCCTCGCACTCCTCGACCTCATAGGGCTTGGTCTCGCCCGCCGCGATCACCAGCAGCACGGCATCGAGATTGCGGCAGAACGCGATGGCATCGTCACCCACCAGCATCGGCGGCAGATCATAGATGGTGATGTCGGGCTGGAACCGCTCGATCATCGACTTCAACGTCGCGCCGGTCTGCTGGTTCTGGATCACTTCAGAGGCATCCCGCACCCGCTGGCTGTTCAGCGCTAAGGCAAAGCGCGGGCCAACCCGCAACAGGTACTCCTCGGGCGGGGTCGAGCCGTTCAGCATCCAGCTGATCGCGCGCCGCTCGGTCCGGCCGAGGCACCGCGACAACCGCGGCGAGCGCAGATCCATATCCACCAACAGCGTGCGGGTCTCCGGATGACGCGCAAAGCTGAAGGCGAGGTTCGCGCTGATCACGGTCTTGCCGCAGCCCTTGGTGGGCGAGGTGATGCCGATGCGCCGCCAGCCCTGTTCCAGCGCCAGTTTCGCGAGCCGGGTCCGGAGCATATCGAATGCGATATGCGCGCTGTCCGATTTTTGCCGCGTGACGATGCGCTCGGCCTCCAGCGCTTTCGGATCGAGGGAGAGCTCCTCAAGCTGGTGCCAGATCGCATCGAGGTTCGGGCCCTGGCGATGGCGTTGGGGCTCCATGACCCCGGCCTCGGCGGAGGACGCAGCAACCCCTAGTCCGGCAGCCCGGCGCTCGCGCGCTTTGGCGATGGCGATTTTCAGACGTTCCACCATATCGGTCTCTCCTTACCAGGGCTCAGAGGCCGAGTTTCTCGGCGACGCGGGCGATCACGCCCCGCAGGTTTGCGCGCTCCACGAACTGATCGATCAGCAGCTCGAGCGGCAGGTAATAGGTGTCGACGGCGTAGAGGCCGACCGGCACGATCACCAGGAACAACAGCCCGAGCAGCCACAACTCGCGCCGGGCGCGGCGCTTCTCGGCCCCGGTGCTGATGTAGGGAACCGTGATGATCGGGCGCATCTCGAGCTTGCGCTCCATGTCGCCCACGGTGCGGATCGAGCTGTTGAGAAACCCGAGCATCAGCGCAAGCGAGAGGGCGAAGCCGAGGCTGCCGGCAAAGCCCCCGATTGCGATCGCGGGACGGTTCGGCGAGGTCGGGCGGTCGGGAACCTGGGCCTGCTCGATCACCTCGAAGCGCTCGGCCTGGCGGTTCACCTCCAGCTTCTCACCGGTCGCGGCGAAGTCCTGTTTGCGGACGGCCTGTTCGAAGCGGATCTTGAGATCGTCATAGCGCCGCTCTAGCGCGTTCAGCGCCATCCCGACTTCGGGCGTGCGCTCGATCGAGACCACGAGCTGTCCCTCGCGCGTCTCGCCGCGGTCGAGGCGCTCATTGATCAGCTGAATATCCGTGTTGAGCAGGCGCAATTGCCGCTCGAGCCGCTGCTTCAGCCGGTTCGCGCGCTGCACCGCCGTCTCGGGCACCACATTGGGCAGGGTGGAGGCGAGGTTACGCTCCATGGTCGCGATGCGGGTCTCGAGGCTGCGGATCGTCGGATGGCTCGCGGCATAGATCGAGCGGGCCCGCGACAGCTCGGTCTGAAGCGCCTGGAGGTCGCGCTCCTCCGGCGTCAACTGAGCGTCCAGCGCTTCGGCGTAGCGCCCGCTGTCGAGGGCTGTCTGGATGCTGTCGCGCTCCTCCTCCAGGCTGATCAAGCGGCGCTCGATATCAAAGCGCTCCTTGCGGATCGTTGCCAGCTCCTGGCGGCGGAAGGCGAGACTGTCGGGCAGGGCGGCCTCGTTGCCCTTTCTGAAATCGGCAATCTCCGCTTCGGTGCGCACCAGCTGCTGCTCGATCTGCGCGACCTCCTCCTTGAAGAAGTCGTGGGTCTTGGCCGCGCGCTCGGACCGGGCCCGGAGGTTTTGCTCCAGCACCAGGGTGACGAACTCATTGGTGATTTTGGCGGCCCGGATCGGGTTGCTGTCCCGATAGGAGATGGTGAAGGCCGAGACGATGCCGCCACGGCTCCGCGGCGTGTTGATGGTGATCTTGTCGAGCCGGGTCGAGCTGCGGATCAGGTTCACCTTCTCGGTCTTCGAGAGATCCGGGCGGTCGGTGTAGAGCTCCAGCCGGTCCACGAGGTTGAGCAGGTTCGCGCGGGTCATGAGCCTCTGCTTGATCAGCTCCAGCCGCTCCGTCGCTGTCGCCGTCACGGTCGAGCTGGCGAGCTGCTGCGGGATCTGCTGGCTCTCGATCAGGATCTTGGCCTGCGCCGTGTAGCTCGGCGGGATGAAGTAGGCGAGCATCAGCGCGAGGCCGCTGAACACCACGACAATCGAGACGATCATGATCGCACGCCGGCGGATCATGCGCAGGACGTCTTTGAGTTTGATCGATGGTTCCATACTCTACCCCTTTCGGTGCGTCCGGCTCAGTTCGACTGGTGAACCAAGGTCGGAGACCGCCCGAGCGGTTTAAACTTTGAAAAGATCCCGTGTTTCTCAACGCCGGAGAGGAAATCGCGCAACACGTCTTCGGTGATGGTGCGCTGGTCGTCGGAGAAGCCGTAGACCAGGCAGAGATCACAGAGCGAGTTCACGAGGCGCGGGATGCCGCCGGTCGCCTCGTGGATCAGCTCGCTGGTGCGGTGCGGGAAGATCTTCCAGCCCGCGCCCGCGACCTGAAGCCGGTGCTCGATATAGGCGATGGTGTCCTCAAGCGCGAGCGCCTCGATGTGGAAATCGGCCGCGATGCGTTGCACCACCTGTTCCAGCGCCGGGTCCCGCAGCAGCTCTCGCAATTGCGGCTGCCCGACCAGGATGATCTGCAAGAGCTCGTCCTTGTCGGCGTTGATGTTGGACAGCATCCGCAGCTCTTCGAGGGAGGCGGGTGACATGTTCTGCGCTTCGTCGAAGATCAGGATCGACCGGCGCCCTTCGGCGTAGTTGTCGATCAGGAAGTCCTGGAAGCGCTGGAAGTTCGCCACATAGCCGGACTCGTCATAGGACTGGCCGAAGGACATCATCACCCAGTGCAGGAGATCGCCGCGCCCCTCCTGCATGTTGGACACCAACCCGACGACCACATCCTCCGGCAGCTCGTTGATCAGATGGCGGAGCAGTGTGGTCTTGCCCGACCCGATCTCACCGGTGATCACACTCAGCGGCGCGCGGCTCATCACGCCGTAACGCAGCATGGTGAAGGCCAACGTGTGGGTGTTGGACCAGTAGAGAAAGTCCGGGTCCGCCGTCATCAGAAACGGCCGGTGCTTCAGCTCATAGAACGCTTCGTACATCTCTTCCTCCGGCTCTCGTCATTGCGCCGTGGAAGTGCCGAGGCCGTCGAGCTTGGCCTGGGCATCCGCGATCTGGGGGATCGTCCGCTCGCCCGAGAGCTCCAGCGCCGTGGTGAGCGCGGTCCGGGCGGCTTCGATTTGGCCGAGCTCGGCGAGCACGACACCGTAGTGATACTGCACGATCGGGTTGTCGGGCAGGGCGGCCACCGCTTCGCTGAGGGCCGTCCGCGCGCCCGTCAGGTCGCCGCGCAGATAGAGCAACCAGCCATAGGTGTCCTGGAACTGCGGCACCTCGCTGTCGCGCAGCCGCCGGGCAATCTGGAAGGCACGGTCGATGGCGGCCGCATCCGGATTGTTGTCGGTGATCAGGCTGGCCAGGTTGTTGGCGATCAGCTCCGAGCCCTGGTCGCGCTCGTAGATCTCTGTGTAATCCGCGATGGCACCGTCGAGATCGCCGAGGCTCTCGCGCACCATCGCCCGGTTCAGCAGCAGCACGGCCGCGTCCGTCTGGTCGATGCCGGTGTTCAGCGCGGAAATGGCCGCATCGCGGTCGCCGCTCTGCGCATAGAAGCGGAACAGCGCGACGTGGTTCGGTGCCGCGTCCGGCGCAGCGGCGATGGCCTGCTGGAAGAGGGCAAGCGCCCCTTCGCGATCATTGTTGACCAGCGCAAGGGTCGCCTTCAGCCGGAGCGCATCGTCGTTGTTCGGTTCCGCTTCGAGGGCCTTTTCAACCACCGCTTCGGCGGCGGGCAGGTCGTCATTGCGCAAATGGGTTGCGACCAGAGCCGAGAGATAGGCGTCCGCGCGGCCTGACTCGTCGCCCGCTTGCTCGAGGATGTCGATGGTCTCGTCATAGCGCTCCTGGCCGGCCAGTGCCGCGGCCAGCAGCCGGTCGCCCAGCTCCACCGTGTCGTCGCGCTGCTGCAAGAGGCGGGCGATCTGCTCGACGGCGGCGAAGTCCCGCTGGCGCAGCTTGATCCGGGCGAGCGCGTCGACCAGCTGCACATTTCTCGGATTGCGGCTGATCGCCTCCTCGAGCGTCTTCTCGGCGAAATCGAGCTTGCCGTTGCGGGCCAGAAAGCGCGCATGGGCGAGCACCTGAGGCACGGCATAGTCCGACACCTGAACCGCGGCTGCAAGCCGGTCCCCCGCGAGATCGGTGCTGCCATTGCGCTGGTGGGCAAGGGCGAGCAGCTGCAGGGTCTCGACGCTGTCGGGGTTCTCCGCCTCCGCCGCTCGCAAATCGCGGATCGCAGCGTCGTAGTCCTCGTTCATGATCTTGATCCGCCCGCGCAGGCTGAGCGCCAGCGAGTTCGTCGGATCGACCTCGAGCACCTCGTTGATCAAGGCTTGTGCGCCCTCCATCTCGCCCTCATTGAGGCGGAGGCGCGCCAGCAAGGTGCGGGCGGTGCTGGCAAGGTTGCTGGTCCCTTCGGCTTCGATGATCCCCTTGAGCCGCGCGTCCGCCACCGTGAGCTGCCGATCCTCGATCTCGATCTCGGCCATCGCCAGCGCCAGCATCTGCTCCGAGGCGGTGCCTTTGCGCAGCTCGACCAGACGGGCCAGCTCCTTGATCGCGGCCTCGCGTCCTTGGGTGCGGGCAATCAGGCGCACGATGTCGAGGGCGCGCTCCGTCTCGTCGGGGGCAAGTTCGGAGAGCGTGCGCAGCGTGCCCTCTGCCTCGTCGAATTTGCGGTTCGTCAGCTGCCAGCGCACCAGCGCCTCATGGAAGCTGATCTGCTCGGGTTCGAGCGCAATCAGTCGCTCGAGGGCCGGGCCGATCTCCTCCCGGCGCTGCAACTCGCTGAGCAGATTGAGCCGCACCAACAGCAAGCGGCGGTTCTCCGGGTCTCTGCGCAGGCCTTCATTGGTCTGCTCGAGGGCTTTCTCGCTGTCCCCGCGTCGGCGGGAGAGGGCGGACATCACGACCCAGACGTCGCCGTGGTTCTCGTCCTTGGCGAAGGCCTCCTGTGCCTTCTGATCGGCAATCTCCAGCTCGCCTGTGCGCATCGCCAGGGTTGCCTGCAGGATCAGCACCTCGAAGTTTTCGGGCTGCAGCTGGGCTGCCGAGGTGATCGACACCGCCGCGGGCTCCACCTGACCCGCGCCCAAAAGCAACATGCCAAGGCGCAGATGCGCGTCGAACTGGCTGGCATCGAGTGCGACCACCTTTTGGTATTGGTGCACAGCGCCGGCGACGTTGAGATCCTCCTCGAACATCCGACCGAGCTCATAATTTGCACCAACGTGGTTGTCGTTGAGCTTGATGGCGTTGCGGAACTCGAGAGATGCTTTGACCTTGTCGCCCTCTTCCAGCAGCGCCATGCCGCTCTGATAATGGTTCTCGGCGCGCTCTTCGACGCTGTCGCAGGCCGCGAGGGCAAAGGCCAGCAGCGCGATCATCAGCCAACCCGTCCACCGGCGGAACGAGGGTCTGTCATCGGGACGCGCTGCTGCGGGGGCAATCGCAGCGGGCGCTCGGCTGATGAAATCGTACATATACAGGGTCCTCATCTTCTTGCTCGATCGCTCAAATTCACGGCCCGCTTCGCATTGTTCTTATCCTGCGGGCCCAGCCGGAGGCCGGACAGGGCAGTGCTCTCTCATTGGTGAGAGCAAACGCCGTGCCAAACCCCCTTACAGCGCCTATGGTCTACACCAGGCCTTGCAGACGTCATAGCTTAGACCACCCGGACCGGCCGGTTCCGTCCCAGTATGGGTCGACTGTGCCACGCCGGGGCGGTCGTCATTCTGGCATAAAAGCGGCGAATTTGGGAAATGAGAGTTCCAGCATCTCCTGGAGCCGCGCGTCGCCGCGGGCTTCGGTCTCCCCTGGGCCCAAGGGCGTGATGAAGCGCACCAGCGCGCCGTCCGCCCTGCCGCGGGTCAGCGAGTCGTAGATGTTGTAGAACTTGGCCGAATAGTCGCCCGTGATCCGGCGTCCACGCTGCTCGAACCAGAACCAGACCAGCTGCCGGCTCGTGCCCTTCGAGATCACCGCCCGGTTGAGCGCAAACGTCGTGCCCGCCTCGTCCCCCACCGACACGACCTTCTCCTGCCAGGAGCTGACCTCCCAGCCGCCGGCCGGCAGGCAGACCTCCGGCGAGTGGATCGCACTGCCCTCGGTCAGCTTGTGATAATAGGCGATGTAGAGATCCACCGGCGCGCTCTCGCCCGGCTTGTAATAGGCGCTGGCGACATAATCATCGGCCCGCAGCACCTCCTGGATCGTATCGGAGATGACGCGGGGGTGCCCCTCCCACTGGCCGAGCCGCTCGGGGAATTCCACCAGCTCCAGCCGCTCCGGCCGCTCGAGATCCCGCGCTGGCACGCCGAACCAGGCGGCCGCCGCCACGGCCGTCGCCGCGGTCGCCACGATCAGCGCCCCGCTCGGCATGATGGCCCCATAGCGGCGGATCTCGGCGCCAAGCCCGGAGAAGTCGATGTCGATCGCCTCGCCGAGGGGTTTTGGATCCCCGCCAATCCGGCGCATCAGCATCGCGAGCCCGAACAGCATCACGATGCAGCTGACGAAGATCACCCAGCCCTCGAAGGCGTGCAGGAACCCGTCCGCCCACTCGATGCCCACGGTGTCGACCATCACGCCGATGATGCCGATCCGCACCGAGTTCATCATGACCGTGATCGGGGCGGCCGAGAGCAGCAGCACGATCTTGTGCCAGCGCGGCCCCGTGTAGAGCACGCCGAAGACGTAGGAAAAGCTCATGACCGGGAAGAGATAGCGCAGCCCCGAGCACGCCTCTGCCACCAGCAGCTTGTAGTTGCCGAGGTCGATCGTGTGCCCGTCGAGATAAACCGTGACGCCGAAGAAGCGCACGATCTCCACGCCGATCTCGCTCGAGACCGTCTGCAGCCACAGGGACACCGGCCAATAGATGAACTGCGGCAGCGGCAGCATGAACACCAAGTGCAGCACCGAGGGCCAGAAATACCACCCCCGCCGCAGCCCGAAGGTCGTCAGGATGGTGCCGCCGACCCACAGGATCAGCGCATAGGTGACGATGTCCGGGATCTTCACCAGCAACCCGAGGAAGGCGAGCGCGAGTGCAAAGAGAACGATGGCCACCCCAGGCGCGCGGTCGGTCACGGCACCGGCCTTGGGCGGCACCGATTTCATCTCGCGCAGGAACATATAGCCCGAGAGCAGCGGGATGATCGGCCCATGGCTGTATTCCGGCGTGGACCAGGCCGTCAGCAGCGCCTCGACCCCGTAGGAGAAGAAGAACGCCGCAGCCACCAGGTTGAGGCTCATGAGCAAGCTGCCGCGGGAGAGCGTCATGTCCCCTGTGAGGCCCGCGCGCTCCCACGCCGTCCGCCCGCTTGCTCCGCCGGTTTGCTCGCTCATCAATCCGCCCCGCACTTGGCTTACTCGCCGGTCACGCCACCCGCCCCGACAAATACACGGAATGACACATCTGTGTCATGCACGAAACTGTGTAGATGCAACGCCGTCACAGCGTTACCTTCAATCCGCACTTCATAGCACACCGCCCTGTGCTCTTGTCGACCGATACAGAGACTTAGTTGTCCGATCTCAGGACAATGAGGACAATCCGATGGATCTCACACGGCAGATCGATGCCTATTGCGAGCGGCTGAGCGCGGCCTTCTGGGCCGAGCCGTTCAATGCGGTCACCAATGCGGCCTTCATCGTCGCGGGGCTGGTGGCGCTTTGGTCCGAAGCGCGGCGCAACGGCATCGGCACCGCGCGCACCATGTTTGCGGGCCTGCTGATGACCGGCGGGATCATCGCGATCTTCACCCATGCCCTCGGTCTGTTGTTCGCCTACGGCAGCATCTTCTTCCCGACCGCGCTTGTGGTGCCGATGTTCGCCATTGGCGGTTTCGCGCTGGTGTCGGGGCTGCTCGCGCTGCCGAAGGGGTGGCGCGGCGAGGCGCCGGACTGGACGCTCGCCTGGCTTGCCGGCAATGCCATCGTGGTCGGCATCGGCTCGTTCCTCTTCCACACCTTCGCGACCCCTTGGGCCATGGCGGCCGACACCGGCCCGATCCTGATGTTCATCCTTGGCTATTTCACCGTGGCCATGCACCGCTATGGCGGGCTTTCCTGGCGCGGATCCGCGCTCGCGACAGCGGGGTTCCTTGTCGGGATGGGCTTGCTCTCCTGGCTGCTGCGCGAAACCGTCGGCCCGCTGATCGGCGGCTCGCAAAGCTATTTCCCGGCGCTGCTGGCTCTCTTTGGGGTCGGGCTCTGGCTCGCGCGCGCCCGCGCGCACCCCGCGGGCCCGGTGCTGATGCGGTCCGCCGGGATCTTTGCCGTCTCGCTCACCTTCCGCACCATGGACGGGCCGCTTTGCGAGTGGATCCCGATCGGCACCCATTTCCTCTGGCACCTGTTCAACGCGCTTCTGCTCTGGACGCTGCTCGACTGTCTGGTCCGCCACGGCCATGATGTGCCCGAGCGCCCCGGCGCCGCGCAGCCCGCCTGAGACTTGCAGCCCCGCCTGAGCCCCGCTATCAGGGCCCGGCGATCGGAGGGGGCAATCGGAGGGGCTGCCATGAAACTGCGCGTCTTTGTCACCCTGAAGCCGGGCGTTCTCGACCCGCAAGGCGAGGCGATCCGCCAGGCGCTGGGCACCCTCGGCTTCGAGGGCGTCTCGGGTGTGCGCCAGGGCAAGGTGATCGAGCTCGATCTGGCCGAAGACAACCCCGCCGCCGCCGAGGCCGAGGCGCGCCGCATGTGCGAGGCGCTGCTCGCCAACACGGTGATCGAGGATTTCGCCGTCGAGCCTGCCTGAGCCATGGCGCGGCAGGGGTGGCGCGCGCTGATCCCGTTTCCCCGTCGGACGACGCTCGCCCGTTGGTTTCCAAGCTTCGAGACCCGCAACATCGCCCATCTGATCGACCGGTCCCGGGCGGATTTACTGGTGGATATCGGCGCCAATGAGGGCCAGTTCGTGCGGCGCATGCGCTCGGCGGGGCTCTCGCTGCCGGTGCTCTCGGTCGAGCCGCTGGAGGGTGCCCATGCGCGGCTGAGGGTGGCCGCTGCCGCCGACCCGGCATGGACGGTGGCACCTCGCATGGCCGTGGGGGCGGCGCCCGGCGAGATCCAGATCACCCGCTATGCCGACGAGACGCTGTCCTCCGCACTGCCGCCGCATCCCAGGGCTGTGGCAAGCCCCGCGCTTGCTGTGGTGGGGCGCGAAACCGTGCCGCGCGCGCCGCTCGACATGATCCTGGCGGAAAACCCGGCGCAGCGCCCGTTCCTGAAGCTCGACGTCCAGGGCGTCGAGGCCGACGTCATCGCCGGCGGCCCCGAGACGCTTGCCCGCACGGCCGGTGTGCTGATCGAGCTCTCGCTCACACCGGGCTATGACGGCGAGGCGGGCTATCTCACGCTGCTCGGCACCCTCGACAGGCTCGGCTTCGTGCCCGTATATTGCGCGCCCGTGACCCGCCGCCGTCGCCTCGGTCCGTGGCTCCAGATGGATGCTCTCCTGGTGCGGCGCGAGGACATCTAGACCCCGACCTGCCCCTGAGGAGTTCCCCATGAAAGCGGCCGTCATCGTCTTCCCCGGCTCCAACTGCGACCGCGACATGGCCGTGGCGCTCGAAGCCGCGACCGGGCAGCGGCCCGCCATGGTCTGGCACAAGGACACCGCACTGCCCGAGGGCGTGGATCTGGTCGCGATCCCCGGCGGCTTCTCCTTCGGCGACTATCTCCGCTGCGGCGCCATCGCCGCGCGCTCGCCGATCATGCCTGCGGTCACTGCGTTCGCCGAGGCCGGGGGCCATGTGCTCGGCGTCTGCAATGGCTGGCAGGTGCTGCTGGAGGCCGGGCTCCTGCCCGGCGCGCTGATGCGCAACGCCTCGCTGAAATATGTCTGCCGGGACGTCCAGCTTTCGGTCGAGACACTGGCCAGCCCGTTCACCAGCGGCTTTGGCAACACCCTGCGCATCCGGATCCCGATCGCCCACCACGACGGCGCTTTTGTCGCGGATGCGGACCTGCTCGCGCGGCTCGAGGCCGAGGACCGTATCGCCTTCCGCTATATCGACGCGCAGGGCACCCAGACCCCGGCCGCCAACCCCAATGGCTCGGTCGGCAACATCGCGGGCGTGCTCTCCGAGAACCGCCGTGTCCTCGGCATGATGCCGCACCCGGAGCGGCTGAATGACCCGGCCCTCGGCGGCGCCGACGGGGCGATGCTGTTCCGCGGGCTGGTCGATGCGGTAACCGTGGCCGCATGAGGGCCGCCCTGATCCCGGCCTTGGCTGCACTCGCGGCTTGTGCGGCACCGAAGCCCGAGCCCGTGGGCCCACCGCCTCCGCCCGAGCCGCCGGCGGCCAACGCCGTCCGTCTTGGCGCGCCGATGTCCATGGCCCGCACCCGGGTAGAACGCCTCGCCGCCAGCTGCTGGCTCGATGACGAGCTTGCCGCCGAGATCATGGTGGTCGACCGCCAGACCGGAGAGATCGTTGCCGCCGGCGCGGAGGGAGAGCTGCTCCGCATCGCCTTCGCCGCCGCCGGTCCCGTCGACACGGATGTCAGCCTCAGCGGACCCGCACTCACCGACAGCGCCCGCGCCGCCCGCATGGAAAACGCGCTCGCCCGTGTCCTCGAGGGCGCCGAACCCGCCTGCTGAGGACCGCCCGGCGCGGCCCGAGGCCGAGGGGGAACTGACCGGGTGCCGGGACCGCGACGGTGCCTGGGAGGGTGGGGCCTCGGGCCGCGCCGCCTCTCCTGGCCAACCCGGCTTTCCCCGCTCCGCACGATCCGCTAGAAGGCCCGCGACAGCCGAGGAGCCCGCCATGAGCGACACCGCCACCCCCTTGCCGCCCGAGCCCGAGGTGACAGACGCGCTCGCCCTCGAACACGGCCTCAAGCCCGACGAATACGCCCGCCTGCTGCGGCTCCTCAACCGCACGCCCAGCTTCACCGAGCTTGGCATCGTCTCGGCCATGTGGAACGAGCACTGCTCCTACAAGAGCTCCAAGATCCATCTCCGCACGCTGCCGAGCGAGGGGCCCCAGGTCATCTGTGGCCCGGGCGAGAACGCCGGCATCGTCGACATCGGCGACGGCCCCGACGGGCATAAACTGGCGGTGGTCTTCAAGATGGAGAGCCACAACCATCCCTCCTATATCGAACCCTACCAGGGGGCCGCGACTGGCGTCGGCGGTATCCTGCGTGACGTCTTCACCATGGGCGCGCGCCCGATCGCGGCGATGAACGCGCTCTCTTTCGGCGCGCCTGAGCATCCGAAGACCCGCAGCCTCGTCGCGGGCGTGGTCGCGGGCATCGGCGGCTATGGCAACAGCTTCGGGGTGCCCACGGTGGGTGGCGAGGTCCGCTTCCACCCGGCTTACAACGGCAACTGCCTGGTCAACGCCTTCGCGGCGGGCCTGGTGGATGCCGACCGCATCTTCTACTCCGCCGCGTCCGGCGTCGGCATGCCGGTGGTCTATCTCGGCGCCAAGACCGGGCGCGACGGGGTGGGCGGGGCCACCATGGCCTCGGCCGAGTTCGGCGAAGCCACCGAGGCCAAGCGCCCCACCGTCCAGGTCGGCGACCCGTTCACCGAGAAGCGCCTGCTCGAGGCCTGTCTCGAGCTGATGGCCTCCGGCGCTGTCATCTCGATCCAGGACATGGGCGCGGCCGGCCTCACCTGCTCCGCCGTCGAGATGGGCGACAAGGGCAATCTCGGCGTCACCCTCGATCTCGACGCGGTGCCCTGCCGCGAGGCGCGCATGACCGCCTATGAGATGATGCTGTCCGAAAGCCAGGAGCGCATGCTGATGGTGCTCCGGCCCGAGAAGGAGGCCGAGGCCCGCGCGATTTTCGACAAATGGGACCTCGACTTCGCCGTCGTGGGTGAGACGACGCCCGAGGACCGGTTCGTGGTGCGCCACCGCGGCACGGTGATGGCGGACCTGCCGCTGAAGGCGCTGTCGGGAGAGGCGCCGGAATACAACCGCCCCTGGGTCGAGACGCCGGCGCCCGCGCCCCTCACCGCGGCGCCTGAGATCGACCCGGCCGAGGCGCTGCTCACGCTCATGAGCCGCCCGAACTTCTGCTCCCGCGCCTGGGTCTGGGAGCAATACGACCACATGGTGATGGCCGACACGGTGGTGCGCCCGGGTTCCGACGCTGCGGTCGTCCGCGTCCACGGCACCGAGAAAGCGCTCGCGTTCACCGCCGACGTCACTCCGCGCTATTGCAAGGCCGATCCGCTCCAGGGCGGGCGCCAGGCGGTGGCCGAGGCCTACCGCAACCTGGTTGCCACCGGCGCACGCCCGCTCGCCACCACCGACAACCTCAACTTCGGCAACCCCGAGCGGCCCGAAATCATGGGCCAGTTCGTCGGCTGCATCCGCGGGATCGGCGAGGCTTGCCGCGCGCTCGACATGCCCATCGTCTCCGGCAACGTCTCGCTCTACAACGAGACCGACGGCAGCGCGATCCTGCCCACCCCGACCATCGGGGCCGTGGGCCTGCTGGAGAGCCTCGACCAGGTGATCCGCATGGCGCCGGGTGCGACGGATGCGCTGGTGCTGCTCGGCCCCGTGACCGGCCATCTGGGGCAGTCGGCCCTGCTCGCCGAGCTCTTCGGGCGAGAAGAAGGGGCGCCGCCGCCGGTGGATCTGGACACCGAGGCGCGCACCGGGGCCTTCCTCCTTTCCCTCCGGGACAAGGGCCTGATCACCGCGGCGCACGACCTCTCCGACGGGGGGCTCGCCGTGGCCGCCGCCGAAATGGCCTTTGCCGCCGGCGTTGGCGCGAGCCTCGAATTGCGCGAAAGCCTCAGCTCCGCCGCCTGGTTCTTTGGTGAGGAACAGGCCCGCTTCCTGGTGGCAGCCCCCGAGAACGATGTGGCCGCCATCCTCGAGGCCGCCCGCATCGCAGGCGTCCCGGCGCTGCGCGTCGGTGAGATGGGGGGCAGTGCGCTCCGCCTCGGCGCCTCGTCGGTGCCCTTGGAGACGCTGCGTGAGGCCTGGTCGACCGGGTTCGCCCGGCTGATGGGCGAGGCCTGAGTTTATCGCTGATATCGCACCAATATCGCGCGCGCTTATCGCAGTCGGATATCGCAGCGGATGTCGCGCTCAGCCCCAATCAGCGAGCGGATCGGCGGCGAAGGCCACCCGCCGCATCTCGCGCCGGAAACCCGCATAATCGTTCACCGCGTAGTGCTGGGTGGCGTAGTTGCTCCAGATCGCCACCGCGCCTTCGCTCCAGCGCAGCCGGCAACAAACCTCCGGTAACGTGCTGATCTGGAAGAGCTTTTCGAGGATCGGCCGGCTGTCCTCCTCGCTCATCCCCTCAAACCGCAGCGCATAGGTCGGGTTGAGGTAGAGCCCCCGGCGCCCGGTGCGCGGGTGGCGGATCACGGCGGGGTGCCAGCGCTCGCGGTCGGCCTCCGGATCGCCGCGTTTGGTGGCGCCCTTCATCGACTGTTCCTCCGCCGGCGGCGCCCATTTGATGCCGTAGGGCTTGCCCACATGGGCCACCTTCCGCCCCTCCAGAAACGCCTGGAGCGGGGCGGGCAGCAGGTCCCAGGCCGCCTGCTGGCTGGCAAACAGCGTGTCGCCGCCATAGGGAGGGATCTCCACCCCGCAGAGCACCGAGCCCGCCGGCGGCTCCGCCAAAAAACTCAGATCCGTGTGCCAGCCGCCCCCGAAAACGCCCGCCCGGTCGTCGGCCTCTTTGACGATGCGGGTCATCGCCGGCTGCTCCGCCATGCCGCTGGCATAGGGGTTCGGCACGGGGGCGCCAAAGACCTCGACAAGGCGCATTTGCGCATCGATATCAAGCGCTTGCCCGCGGATCATCAATACTAGGTGGCGGTCCAAGGCGCCCCGCAAAGCCTCTGCCAAAGCCGCGTCGATGGGGGCTGCGAGGTCGACACCCGCGATCTCCGCCCCGATGGTCCCCGTAATCGGTGTGAGCTCCATCGCGCCCTCCCTCAGCCGCCATATTTCTCAAGAAACGCCTCCACCGCGAGCTCCCGAAAGTCCGTCAGCGCGGCGCGCAGGCGCGCATGGTCCCAGTCCCACCAGGCGAGCGCCATCAACCGCTCTGCCACCTCCGGCGGATGCCGGAAGCGCACGATCCGCGCCGGGTTGCCGACCACGACCGCGTAGGGCGGTACGTCCTTCGTCACCATGGTGCCGGCGCCGACCACCGCGCCGATGCCAACCGTGACCTCCGGCCGGATCACCGCCATATGGCCGAGCCAGGCGTCGTGGCCGACCTCGGTCCGCCGGGCCTGTCTGCGTGCGAAAAACGCTGCATCATCGGGCTCATCCTCCCAATACATCGCACAGCGGTAGAGCATGTGGTGCTGCGAGGCGCAGTGCATCGGATGATCCGTCGGGCCGATGCGGACATAGCTGGCAATGTTGACGAATTTCCCCACCGAGGCGTTGGCGATGTCACAGAACCGGTCGGTGTAGGAGTAATCGCCAAAGCTGCTGTGAAGCAGGCGGGTGCCGTCGGCCAAGCGCACATAGGCGCCGATGTCGCTGCTGTCCACTTCGCAGCCGGGGCCGATCGAGGGTTCGGTGGGGGAGAGGCGCATGGGGGGCTCCGGTCAGGCGGCTTGTGCTTTGCCGAGGCGGGAGAGGCGGGCGCGTTTCAGCGGTCCGCGGCGGCTAGGGGGATCGAGGCCGGGCAGGGCGGTGGCGAGCACGGTCTCCATCGGGGTGGGCGCGTCGCTCCAGAGCTCCCAGAGCAGGCTGTCCGGGTGCCGCGCCTCGATCCCATGGGCCGCAAGGGTGCGGCGGGGGAAGTCGCGCAGGTTGAGCGTCAGCAACAGGTTGGCGCGCGCCTCCGCGGCAGCGGCCAGCACATGCGCATCGGCGGGGTCAGGCAGCGACAGCGTCGCCTCGAGATCCGGGGCGGCGGGGCAGAGCGCCTCGGGAAAGCGGGTCGTGAGCAGAGCGCGGTCGGCCTCGGCCTCGGCCAGTTGGTCGGGGGCTTTGCGGGCCGTCGCGATCAGCCATTCGTCGAGCACGCGGGCCGACCAGAGGGGATGGAACAGGCCCTCCGCTGCCGCCGCGAGCACCAGGCGCCTGAGGAGCGGCGGGTAAAGCACGCAGGCATCGAGGAAAACCCGCATTACGGGGCCTCCAGTCGATAGACCAGCGCCTTGAGATAACCGGCTTCGGGCAGCGCCATGTGCTGTGGATGATCGGCGCCTGCGCGTCCGGAACGCACGAGCGCTCCCCGCCGTCCGGCGCCCGCGATGCCGCGCGCGCAGGCCTGGCGGAAGGCCTCTGGGCTGACGGCGCCCGAGCAGGAACAGAGCACGATCCAGCCCGCACCCTCTACCAGCGGTGCAGCCAAGCGCGCGGTCTTCTCATAGGCACGGAGCCCGGCGGCCAGGGCATCGCGCGACGGAGCAAAGGCCGGCGGGTCGCACACCACCAGGCCATAGCGCTCGCCAGCCTCGCCTGCCGCCCGGAGCGCATCGAAGGCGTCCCCCTGGCGGGTCTCGAAGCGCGCCGCCAAACCCATCCGGTCAGCCCCTTCGCGCGCGAGGGCGAGCGCAGGCGCCGAGCTGTCGACGGCCACGGCCGCTTCAGCCCCCGCCGCGAGCGCCGCAAGCCCGAACCCGCCCACATGGCAGAACACATCGAGGACCCGCTGTCCCCGTGCCAACTGCGCCGCGAAAGCGTGGTTCGGCCGCTGGTCATAGAAGAGCCCGGTTTTCTGCCCGCCGAGGAGATCCGCCAGATAGATCGCGCCGTTCATCGGCACGGGGAGCGGGCCATCGACGGCGCCCAGGGCAACATCCAGCCGCTCCTCCAACCCCTCCAGACGCCGCGCCCGGGAGGTTGCGTTCACCACGATCCGGTCCACGCCGGGCAGGGCGCCCGCGGCCTCGAGCAGCGCGGGCAGGGCGCGGTCCACCCAGGCGGCATTCGGCTGGATCACGAGCGCATCGCCGAACCGGTCGATCACGAGACCGGGGAGCGCATCCCCCTCCGCATGCACGAGCCGGTAGTAGGGCGCCTCGAACAGCGCCTCCCGGAGCGCCAGAGCATGCCCCAAGCGGCGGGCGAACCAGGCCGCATCGATCTCGGCCTCCGGATCGGGGTCCAAAAGGCGGGCGGTCAGCGTGCTCTCGGGGTTCACCGCAGCGAGGCCGTAGACGCGCTCCCCCTCCACCAGGCGCGCCAGCGTGCCCGGTGCCAAGGCTTTGGTGCGGCGGTCCATGGCGAGCTCGTCACGATAGGCCCAGGGTGCGCCTTCGGCCAGACGAGCCCCTTTGCCGGGACGGAGTTTGACGGTGGGACGTGTGCTCATGGGCGGTGCATAGCCGGGGCCTGAGCGAAAAAGAAGGGGCCGCGAACGGCCCCTTCCTATCAAGGTGCGTGAGCGTCGGGCAGACGGCGCCGGATCGAGCCCGGTACCCGTGCCCGGCGGCGGTCAGCAGGGGAAAAGAGGCTGCTCCTTGCCCGAACCAATCCGCACATCCGGTGCCAGTCCACCCGTGGTCTCACTTGACATCAGATCACCTCCTTTCTGCTGTTGACGATGGTTTTAGTCTGCGCCTGTTTATCGCAATGCGCAAGTCTTTGGTTTGGCAGGCCGCCGCGCGTCAATCGCTCCAGAAATAGTCCGTGGTGCGGGGGCTGAGGCGGATCTTGAGGCTATGCGCTTCGGAGCCGAGCGCCTCGATCCGGCGCATCAGATCCGCGTGCATTGCGGGCAGGCTGTTGGAGCCGGCCATCGCCAGCGCCTGGCACTCCTCGATCGTTGCATCGCAGGCCTTTGCGTCGAGTGTGAAGGCCAGCATGCGATCGGATTCCTCGGGCGTGAGGTAATGGAACTCCGAGGGCGCATAGGTGATCATGTCCCGGCTGGCGAACTTGGCGTCCTCGAGCGTCTGGCGCGCTTCGATCTCGTCCATCTCCAGCACGCCCGCGACCTTGGCCGTTTGCTCGGTGTAATGGCTGTCGGCATTGCCGAGGTCGGTGACCACGCGGCGGTAATAGTCCAGCCGCTTCTGCTTCAGCTCCGAGCGCTCCCGCGCGCGCGTGCCAAAGGAGTACACCATGGCGCCAAAGATGACGCCGACGATCAGCATAAGGCCCACACCTGGGGTCATGATTGTCCCTCCCTCTCCGGTTTAAGGCGAGGATATAGGGCTGATGCGGGAGCGTGGGGAAAAAAGTGGTCTCCGGCCGAGGCGGATTGCGACGGCCGGAGAAGCGCAGGCTTAGTCGGCCAGCGCGATGTTCACGGCGGACTCACGCCCGTCGCGGCCAGCTTCGATGTCGAAGGTGACCTTCTGGTTGTCGTCGAGCCCGCGCAGGCCCGCACGCTCCACAGCCGAGATGTGGACAAAGACGTCCTTCGAGCCGCCATCGGGGCGGATAAAGCCGTAGCCTTTGTCGGGGTTGAACCATTTCACGGAGCCGGTGGCCATCGTGTGTCTCCTCAGTGTTACGCTGCCCGCACGATGCGGCAGCCCGGCGCAGTCAGGTCTATCGAGACTGCGGCCGGAAACGGAGACAGTGTGTCGATGGAGGACGTATCGCGGGGCGTCGTATACGCGAAGTTGGGCGGATTCGCAATGTCGAGCGCATCGCGATGGGGCAGGATCAGGGATTTGCTAGGGCTTCTTTCAGGCGGGATTCGATGTCGGCGAGCCCCTCGGGCGGTGCGTCGAGGGCGAAGCGCCCGTCGGTGGCCGACCAGTCGAGCCGCGCACCATCCGCGGTGACCAGGCGATAGCGCTCCGCCGGATGCTCCTCCCATCCACCGCGCAGCCCGGCGGCCTCGAGCCGGACCATAAGCTCCTCGAAAGTCCCCGTGAAGACATAGGCTTGCATGGTGCTCTCCCGACCTGTGCGGGCCTCTCTGACTGGATCGCCCGCGCCGATTCGCCCTATGGTGGCGCAGTCCGCGCCCCCGACCTCTCCAGGATTTGATAGCACCATGGATATTACGAAGACGTTCGAGCAGATCGACCCGGAGTTCGCCAAAGCAAAGCTCTGCGAGTTCCTCGTCGCCTTCAACACGCCGGCCTTCGGCGCGCTGCCGAAACGCGAGGTCGAGATCCGGATCTTCGAGCTGATGCGCGATCTCGGCCTGATCGATCCGCAGGGGGACAGCCTCTACGCCATCATGACCGATCTGCGGATCACGCGGGCCAAGACCTCGCAGCTCGTGTTCGACCTCGATGTCCGGGATTTTGGCGGCTCCAAGACCGCCCTGAACGAGCGGGTGCGCGAGGCGTTGGTGAACACGCGCTTTGCCAAGGACGGCGACTATTTCGTGCTGGAGGTCGAGAACCCGCTGCTGCTTGCGCATCTGCGCCAGGAGATCCGCGAGCTCGGCTATTTCAGCGATACGTCTTTCAACAGCGCGCTGGTTCGGATGCCGCTCGAGGCCGCGGTCGCCTTGATGGAGCGGCTGATCCCGAAAGAGCACCATGACGCGATCCGCCGCGCGTTGGTGGAGGCCGGAGCCCCGGAGGCGCCGACCCTTGGCGGCGTGCTGCGATCCGCCATGAAGACACTCGGCACAAAGGTCCTCGGCGAAGTCGCGGGCGAGGTGGCCAAAGGCGCCTCGGACTATCTCGGTCCGGTCTTCGACGCCGCCATCGCCCAGATCACCGAGACCTGGGCGGGCCTGTTCGCGGACGACTAGCGGGTGAACTTCTTGTATTTGATGCGCTTGGGCTCCACCGCATCGGGGCCGAGGCGGCGGATCTTGTCCTCCTCATAGGCCTCGAAGTTGCCCTCGAACCACTCCACATGCGCGTCGCCCTCGAAGGCGAGGATGTGGGTGCAGATCCGGTCGAGGAAGAAGCGATCGTGGCTGATCACCACCGCGCAGCCGGCGAAGTCGAGCAGCGCGTCCTCCAGCGCCCGCAGCGTCTCGACGTCGAGATCGTTGGTCGGCTCATCGAGCAGCAACACATTGCCGCCGCTCTTCAGGAGCTTGGCCATATGCACGCGGTTCCGCTCACCGCCCGAGAGCAGCGACATCTTCTTCTGCTGGTCGCCGCCCTTGAAGTTGAAGGCGCCACAATAGGCGCGGCTGTTCAGTTCCGCATCGCCGAGGGTGATCACGTCGAGCCCGTCAGAGATCTCCTCCCAAACGGTCTTGTTCGGGTCGAGCGCGTCCCGCGACTGGTCCACATAGGCGAGCTTCACCGTGTCGCCGAACTCGATCGTGCCGCCATCGGGTTTCTCGTCGCCGATCACCATGCGGAAGAGCGTGGATTTGCCCGCGCCGTTCGGACCAATTACGCCGACGATCCCGCCGGGTGGCAGCGAGAAGGTCAGATCCTCGACCAGCAGGTGGTTGCCATAGCCTTTGCGCAGGTTCTCCACCTCAATGACCTTGCCGCCGAGGCGCGGGCCGTTCGGGATGACGATCTGGGCCCGGCCGACGCGCTCCCGCTCGGACTGGCTGGCCATCTCGTTATAGGCGTTGATGCGGGCCTTGGATTTTGCCTGGCGCGCTTTGGCACCCTGGCGGATCCATTCGAGCTCGCGCTCCAGCGTCTTCTGGCGGGAGCGGTCCTCGCGGGCCTCCTGCTCCAGGCGCTTGGCCTTTTGCTCGAGCCACGACGAGTAGTTGCCCTCGTAGGGGATGCCCCGTCCGCGGTCGAGCTCCAGGATCCAGCCCGTGATGTCATCGAGGAAATAGCGGTCATGGGTGACGATCAGGATCGTGCCCTTGTACTCGATCAGGTGCTTTTGCAGCCAGGCGATGGTCTCGGCGTCGAGGTGGTTGGTCGGCTCGTCGAGCAGCAGCATGTCCGGGGCCTCAAGCAGCAGTTTGCAGAGCGCGACGCGGCGCCGCTCACCGCCCGAGAGCTTCGCGACATCCGCCTCATCCGGCGGGCAGCGCAGCGCCTCCATCGCGATGTCCACCTGGCTGTCGAGATCCCAAAGCCCTTCGGCGTCGATCTCGTCCTGGAGGGTGGTCATCTCCTCCATCAGCTCGTCCGAATACTCCTCCGCCACCTTCATGGCGACCTCGTTGAAGCGGGTCAGCTTGGCCTGTTTCGCCGCGACGCCGAGCATCACGTTGCCGCGCACATCGAGGCTCTCGTCGAGATCCGGCTCCTGGGGCAGATAGCCGACATGGGCACCCTTGGCGGCCCAGGCCTCGCCGGTGAAATCCGTGTCCTGACCCGCCATGATGCGCATCAGCGTCGACTTACCGGCGCCGTTGACGCCGACCACGCCGATCTTCACCCCCGGCAGGAAGGAGAGGCGGATGTTCTCAAAACATTTCTTGCCACCGGGATAGGTCTTGGAGACGCCATCCATGTGATAGACATACTGGTAGCTCGCCATGCCGGGTGCCTCGTGTCTCGAACCGCGGGGATCGCTTCGTTTAGCCGCTTGGGCGGACGCGTGCAATCCGCTCAGATCAGGAGGTCGACCTCCGGCGCGGTGACGAACACGCCGTTGTCGATCAGCGGAGCCGTGGCCGCGACATTCTCCGGCGCATTGGCAAAGGCGATCAGCATATCGGCCCGGTCAAGGTCCCCGGACTGGAACGCATTCAGCCAGAACGCCCCGCCCGGATCGCCCTCCGCTGTGCGCCCCAACACGTTCTGATAAAGCGCCTCGACATAGTCCTCGTCACTGGGGTTCGCGCCATAGCGCACCTCGAACTCCCCGCTGTCGATGAACGCCAGCGCCGCGTTGCGCGTGCCGAACCCGTCCGAGAGCAGCTCGACCCAGAACCGCAGCCCGCCTTCGTCCGGCGTGCGCGCAAAGGCTGCCGCATAGAGCCGGTAGCCGATCTCGAGGCCCGAGCCCGCAAGATCGTAGAGATAGTCGCCATCTTCCAGGTCGACCCGCTCGATATCGGTCAGAGTATCGGTACCGCCGGTCAGTTTCGTCACCGTCACGGTGCCATCGCTGGCGAGTGTCGGGACAAATCCGGCGGAGGATCCGTCATAGACCGCGCGGTCCTCACCCGGGCCGCCCTCCAGCAGGTCCGAGCCTCCGGTGCCCACGAGCACGTCATCGCCGACAAAGCCGCTGACCGTGTCGTCGCCCGTACCCCCGGCCAGCACCGGGTCGTCTCCGCCGGTGCCCAGGATCACCGTGCCGTCCAACACCTCGAGATCGCCGAGCGTCACGGGGACGGTGCTGAGATCTGGGATGGCCTCGTGGACGACCTCAACGGTCGTGCCGCCCCCCAGGCGCAGCTCCGTCGTGTCGGTGAACGCCCGCACGGCGGTCGCCAGCACGGCCTCCTCGGTCTCGAACCCGAAGACCGGGTCGATCAGGATGGTGTCGCGGCCGAACTCGAAATCGAACAGCGAGACGAAACCCGCCCCGGGCTGGATCAAATACGCATCCGCCCCGGCCTCGCCGAAGATCTCGGTGATGCCGCTGCCCGGCACGAACAGATCGTTGCCCTGACCGCCCTGGAGCTGATCGCCCCCGCCACCGCCCGCCAGCAGATCGGCGCCGTTGTCGCCAAAGATCAGATCGGCCCCCGCACCGCCAAAGAGGGTGTCGCCCCCGTTGTCGCCCTGGATCTGGTCGTTCCCGCCGAGCGCATCGATGAAATCGCCGATATTGGTGCCGAAGATCGCGACATCGGCCCCCTCCGTCGCCAGCGGCGGCTGGCTGCCCTGTGTCACGAAGCCGTCGATCTCGAACCCGATATCGACGAGGATCGCGAGGTCGAACTCGGTCGGCAGCTTGCGCTCTCCGGTGGTGCCGGTGGGGTCGAGCAGGACCATGTCGCCTTCGAACCCGTCCTCCACATGCAGGGTCCGGTCGAGCGGGATGCCTCGGCCGTCGGTGACACTCAGCGCATTCGGTCCGGCAAAGGTCTGCCCGGTCATCTGCGCATCGAAGGCCGCGGAGGTGCCGAAGCCGAGCACATGGGCGATCTCGTGCAGCGCTGTGGTCAGCAGGTCGTCCTGGTTCGGGCCGGGCAGCCCGAGGGACAGGTTCCAGTTGATATCGGTCGCGAAGGTGACCGAGCCAACATAGTACTCCACATCGGTCACCGGCCCGTCGCCGCGGAAATCCGGCTCGAACCGGCGCCCGAGCACGTCCCCAACCAGCGTGCCGTTGAGCCCGGTGCCGGAGGGCCCGCCGAGCCCGAGTGCCTCGCCGTTGAAATCCGCTCCGCCGACGAAGATCAGCACATCGTCGATCGGTTCATCGAGCACGACCCGGTTGAACCCGGGGCCACCATTGGGATCGGAGACGTCGAAGGCGATGCCCGCGGGGATGTCCTCGAACTCATCCTGGATGAGGTCTTCCCAGATCGCCGCCGCCTCCTCCAGCACAGCGCGCACCGATGGATTGTCGGTGAAACCGGAGGTGTCGAAGCGGTAATCGAATTCGATGGAGAATGTCATGTCGGCCCCCGCGCCTGCCCAATCCTTGCGCACAGTCTACCCCGGGGGGCACGGCAGCCAATAGCCCGTTTGCTGCGGCTTAACGGGCCAGCTTGCGAAAGGCGGACTTGTCGATCTCGGTCTGATTGGGGGTTTCCCGTTGCGGCATGGGTTCAGCCTCGGGAGGGGGCGCCGGCGGGATCCGACGGGCGGTGCCATCGGGGGCGACTTGGGGGGGCGGCTCTAGGGGTGGTCCCAGCTCCAGGGGCGGCGCGGGATCGGAGGCGGGCGCGGGTCGGTGCCTCTGCGCGCGGGGAGGGTCTTCCGCGCCCTCGGGCAGATAGGCCGGGCGATGGATCACCTCGGCAACCACCAATTCGTCCCCCTCGGTCAGGCACAGCCGCGCCGCATCGCGCGCACTCAGCACGAGGCCTCCGCCATCAGCGGTGCGCTCCAGCTTCACGCGGTACATCGTGCGGTCTTCCATAGCCCATAGATAAGGTATGTTGCCCTGTTCGTACAACCGTATCTCGGGCCATGCACTTGGAGTTGGACAGGACGCCCGGCTTGTGCTGCGGTTGCGCCAGGCAATCAAGCGGGCGAGGACGCATGGAGCATATCGTGATCCTGACCGGGGCAGGGATCTCGGCCGAGAGCGGGCTCGGTACGTTCCGGGACAATGACGGGTTGTGGACCCGCTATGATTTGACAGAAGTGGCAACGCCCGAGGGCCATCGGCGCAATCCCAAATTGGTGCTCGATTTCTACAACGCCCGCCGCCGCAACTGCCGAGAGGCCGGCCCGAACCCGGCGCATTTCGCGCTGGCGACCCTGGCGCAGATGTGGCCTGGCAAACTGACGCTGGTCACCCAGAATGTCGACGACTTGCACGAGCGGGCCGGCAGCCCCGAAGTCATCCACATGCACGGGGAGCTGATGCAGGCGCTCTGCGCCAATTGCGGTCATCGCTGGGGATGGGCGGAGGACATGACGATCGCGGAGGACTGTCCGTCCTGTGGGGCCGAGGGCCGTGTGCGTCCCGACATCGTGTGGTTCGGCGAGATCCCCTATCACATGGAACTCATCGCCGACCGCCTCGCTGAGTGCGATCTGTTCGTCGCGATCGGCACCTCAGGCGCGGTCTATCCGGCGGCAGGTTTCGTGGCCGAAGCGGCCTCAAGCGGGGCCGCAACCCTTGAGATCAACCTCGAGCCGAGCGAGGGGAACGCCCTGTTCGACCAGACCATCCTCGGCCCCGCCAGTGAAACGGTGCCGGCCTGGGTCGCGTCGCTGATCGGGGGCAAGCAGCCTTAGGCCGCCGTCGCCTCGACGATCTGCTTTTTCACCTTGAGCGCGCGCGGGCTGAGGTTCTCGTCCTTCTCCTTCAGGAGGAAGGCATCAAGGCCGCCGCGGTGGTCGACCGTGCGCAGGGCCGCCGCCGCAATGCGAAAGCGGAACGAGCGCCCGAGCGCATCCGACTGCAACGTGACCTGGTTCAGGTTCGGCAGCCAGCGCCGGTTGGTCTTGATGTTCGAGTGGCTCACCTTGTGTCCGGTGGCCACGCCCTTGCCCGTCAGCTCGCAGCGGCGCGACATGGTCGAGTTCCTTTCCTAGCGTCCTTGGGGCCGGGCGAACGCTGCCGCACACGAAAACCCCTGGGGCGCGCAGCCCCCCGAATTCGGAGCGCGTTCGATACCGCCAACCGCCGCCGCGGTCAAGGCCGCCTCAGAACCGTTCGACCCAGGGGCGCAGTTCGATTTCCCAGGCCCAGGCGCTGCGATCCTGATCGAGGAAATGCAGGTAGCTCCGGGCGATGGCGTCCGGATCGAGCATGCTGTCGGGATTGTCCGCGTCGTCGATCCGCTCGGGACGCGCGGGGTTCCGGATGCCGCCATCGATCACGAAATGCCCGATATGGATGCCCTTTGGGTGCAGCTCCCGCGCCATCGATTGCGCAAGGCCCCGCAGCGCGAACTTCCCCATGGCAAAGGAGGCGGACTGAGGATAGCCCTTCACCCCGGCAGACGCTCCGGTAAACAGCACCGCGCCATGTCCCTCGGGCAGCATCCGCTTGACCGCCTGCTGTGCCGCATAGAACGCCCCGAGCGCTGTGACCGAGACCGCCTGGGCCACCGCTGCCGGGTCGAGATCCACGAGCGGCCCCCGCACCCGCGCAGAGGGGTTGTAGACCAACACGTCCGGGGGATTGTCATCGAGCGCGCCGAACAGCCCTGCGACCGCCGACGCATCCGCAGCATCGCAGGCATGACGGCGCGCCCCCGTCTCCTCCGCCAAGGGTGCCAGATCTTCGACCGAACGCGCGGCCAGCGAGACCGCCATTCCCCGACCTGCGAACATCCGCGCAAGGCTCGCCGAGAGACCGGACCCGGCCCCGATGATCAACGCATGTTTGTAGTCTGGAACCATCGGCTTTTCCTCCCGTGACGCCCTGTCGCGACGGATCTCGCGACGGCGCGGTTTCTATGTTGTACAGTCCGGCGCGAGCGACGTCTTCAGCAGAGATTGGGTGCCAAGATGACCACCGTTTACACCGCGCGGGCCCTGCGCATAACCGAAGTGGGCGATGACCGCGACATCTTCCAGGACATCGTTACGCTGCGGATCAGCACGGACGATATCACCTTCTTGGTGCAGGAGGACGGGCCGAGCAACCTGTTCAACGATACCTTCCAGGTCGGGCAGGAAGAGTTCACGATCGGTGCGGTCAGCGCGGTCGAGCTCCGCTTCATCGAGGGTGTGGCGGTCAACCGGGCGGTTTATGTCAGCTTCGATGTGGGCGAGTCGGGTGACACCTCCTTCGTCGTGCTTGCCGAGGGAACGCCGCTGCCGGACCCGCCTCCGGGTTCGGATGTCGATACGTTCCTCAATAACCTCTCCGCGACGGAGACCCCGCTTGGCAACATCCTCGACAGCCCTTTCCGCGAGGGCGAGATGGTGGAGTTCCAGGACATCGAGGGGCTGAACCTCGTGGGGGAGGGTGCCACGGTCGCGCGGGCCCAGCGGGTCGCTTACCTCTACGAGGCCGGGCTCGACCGCGACGGCAACATTGACTTGCCGGGGCTGAACTTTTGGATCGACCGGGCAGAGGACGGGCTCACCAACCGCCAGATCGCTCAGGCCTTCATCGACAGTCTGGAGTTCGAGGAGAGCTTTGGCGACCCGGACACGCTGAACGACTTTTCCTTCGTCACGGTGCTCTACGAGAACGTCCTCGACCGCACCGCCGATGATGCCGGGCGGAACTTCTGGCTCTCGGTGCTGCAACAGCCAGATGTCGACCGGGCGCAGCTGTTGTTGGCCTTCGCCGACAGCAACGAGAACCGAACCGCCTCGGCCTTTGTCCAGAACCTCGAAGAATCGGACCCCGGCGTTTGGGACTTCGGCTGAGGACCGCAAACCATGACGAAGACGGTGCTCATCACGGGTGCAAACCGCGGGATCGGGCTCGAACTCACCCGCCAGGCGGCCGACCGTGGCGATACGGTGATCGCAACGGCCCGGCTGCCGAGCGAGGCGGCGGCGCTGAACGCGCTGGCCGAGCGCTATGAGTCGATCGAGGTGGTGGGTCTCGACGTCACCGTGTCCGAGCAATTCGCGGCTGTTGCTGCGGAGATCCGCCATCCGCTCGATCTGCTGATCTGCAATGCCGGTCAGTTCAAGGCCCGCGGCGGGATCGATGACCCGGACCACACGCCGGAGGCCTGGGCGAGCACGCTGATGACCAATGTGGCGGGACCGTTCTTCACCGTGCGGGCCTTCCTTGCGAACCTGAACGAGGCCGCCGCACCCAAGGTGGCGGTCGTGTCGTCGCTGATGGGGTCGAGCACCCGGGCGCCCGGTGGGTCCTATATCTACCGCGCTTCCAAAGCGGCGGCGACGAACCTCGCGCGGAACCTAGCCTCGGACCTGAAACCCGAAGGGATCGCCGTCGGGGCGTATCACCCGGGCTGGGTGCGCACGGATATGGGGGGCGGGGCGGCGGACATCTTGGTGGAGGAGAGCGCCGCCGGCCTGCTTGCACGCTTCGACGCCCTTAGCCTCGAGACCACGGGCGTCGTGGAGGACTACCGCGGGGAACCGGTGCCGTTCTGACCCCGCTCAGTGCGCGTAGTCGGAGCCCTCGGCATCGAGGATCGCCCGGATCTCACGCAGATGATCCTCGCCCACATGGCCGTACTCGGCAATCTGAGCCGATGTCTTGGCGGCCACCGCGTCGGAGAGGATGTTGAGCGGTTTGCCCGTCCAGAGCGCTTGGACATAGTTCTGGCAAGCCCGCTCGAAATAGTACATCCGGTCGAAGGCCTCGGCCACCGTGCGCCCGATGGTCATAACGCCGTGATTGCCCATGATGAGGACCTGCATCTTCGGATCCTTCAGGAAGGCGCAGGTGCGCTCGGCCTCCTCCTCGAAGGCGAGACCGTCATAGCCGAGATCCACCGCCTGCGCGCCGAAGAACGAGGCGGCGGTCTGGTTGATCGGCGGCAGCAGCGGGTCCTTGAGGCAGGCGAGCACGGTCGCATACATCGGGTGGAGGTGCACCGCGCAGCGCGCATGGGGGCAGAGCCGGTGGACCGCGCCGTGCAGGCCCCAGGCGGTCGGGTCCGGGGCGTCCGGGCGGTCCATGGTCGCCGGATCATTCGCGTCCAGCAGCAGCAGGTCGCTCGCCTTGATCCGCGCGAAATGGCGGTTCTTCGGATTGATCAGGAACTGCGTGCCGTCATCGTTCACCGCGAGGCTGAAATGGTTGGCCACCGCCTCGTGCATGTTGAGGCGGGCCGACCAGCGGAACGCCGCCGCCAGATCGGCGCGTTCTTCGGTCAGCGGCTCAGTGATCGGCAGGGATTCGGCAAGACTCATGGCAACCTCCTTGATTGACGCGAGCTTGCGCGGATCGGCTTTACAGTCAAGCTTGGCTATCACGCTATGGCTTGCGGCGTGATAACAGCCGAGTAACGATCGTGAAGATAGGGTGTGGGGCAGTGTCGAAACACAAGGGACCCCGAAAATGGTACAGCCAAAGATCGACATACCCGCTGGCATGGACGACCCGTCCGAAGCCGCTGCCGTTGAGTTGCTGGATCGTGAGTTGATCCAAGAACTGACGGGGGATTACGGCGTCGAGATCCTGGATGAACTGCGCGAGAGCCTCGCGGTCGAGGGCCGCCAGGGCCTGGCTCGGCTGACGACCGCGATTGAGCACGGCAGCGCGGAGGACGCCCGCGATGCGCTCCATGCGATTCGCGGCGCCGGGCTGAGTGTCGGGTGCGCGGTGTTCGGGCTCGAAGCGCAACGGCTCGAGCACGCGGCGAAGGAGGGCGTGGTGCCCTCGGCTCAGGACGCGGCGGCCGTGGGCACGTTGCTCGAGCGTTCGTTGGAGGCTTTGGCCGCCATCTGCGCCGCCGGAGACAGCTGAGCAACCTGCGGGCGTTCGAGCAGGATCGCCGAGATGTCGTCGTCGAAGGGGACGTGGTTGGTCTCGACCAACACCTGCTCGATCACTGCCTCCAGCACGGCGTCGGCCGGACGATCCGCCAGGGTCCCGATGATCTGGCTGAGACCCTCTACCTCGATCATGCTGCCATCCGGGCGCTCCGGTTCGATGATCCCGTCTGAATAGAGGAACAGACGCTCCCCTTCTGCCAGCCTGAAGGGGTAGGCCGCATAGGGGATGGCCTGCAGCAACCCGACCGGTGGGCCGCCCTGGAGCAACGCCTCGATCGTGCCATCCCTGCGCTGGATCAGAGGGGGGCGATGTCCGGCGCGGCAGTAAAGGCCCTCACCGCTGACGAGATCCAGTGTGATGATCGCCATGGTGAAGTACAGCTCGTGCTCTGTCGTCGTCGCGAAGCGCCGGTTGAGTTCGGCGACAATGGGCCCTGGGTCGAGGATTGTGCTGCCGCTTTCCGTGCACTGCGCAAAGGCGAGGTGCTCGCTCTCCTCCGGCCGCGACAACAGCTGCGCGAGGTGGGCGCCCCGGAGCGCGGGGGCCACGCCGTGCCCTGCCACATCGATCGAGAACATGCCGACCCCATGCGCGCCAATCGGAAAGCTGCCGATGAGATCGCCGCCCACATGGTGCATCGCCTTGTGATAGGCCGCGATCGGCGCGCCGTTGCAGTGATCGAAGGCGGGTGGGACGGTCTCTTCCTGGAGCACCCCGGCAATCTTCAGATCGCGCTCGATCTCGGCATGGGAGGCTTCGAGTTCGCCGACCAGGCGCCCGAGTTCTTTCTGCTGGTCGAGCAGGCGTGCATGCATGTTGAGGATCCGCGTCCCGGAATCCAGGCGCGCGATCAGCTCGATCTTGTCGACCGGTTTGGTCAGGAAGTCGTCGGCACCGGCCTCGAGCCCGGCCGAAAGATCGGCGGTGTCGTGTCTGGCGGTCAGAAGGATTGCGTAGACATAGTCGCCCTCATCGCCGCGGTCGGCGCGGATCGCCCGGCAGAGCTCCGGCCCGGTGAGCCCCGGCATCATCCAATCCGTGAGCACCATATTGATCGGTTTGCGGCGCAGGATCTCCAGCGCTTCGGCCCCGTCGCTGGCCTCAACGACCGAATAGCCCTCCTGCTTCAGCAGCGTGCGCAAGAGCAGGCGCTGCGTCCGGCTGTCGTCCGCTACGAGAACTGTCGGCTTTGTCGTGGTGTGCTTGCTCATCTCTAAACCGATCCGGCAATATGCTTGTCTACCTCCAAGAGACCCCACTGCGATTAAGGGTTCGTGAATTCATTCCCTTGGGATTTTTGCGAATTGGTAACCGTGAAGGCGCTATCGGCGTGGGGTCGCATCCGGTGCGTTCCCTCGGTCGAAGAACCATGGGCGGTCTGAGTTGCACGGGTGACGACGGTTGGTCGAATGCCGGCCGGATTGCGAGGAAGGGACGATGATGGTGCCAGAGGCAGCCGGAGAGGCCAGGGCGTACACCCTTTCAAGCGATATGGCCGAGATCGCAACGGCCGTGGACGCGGTGCTCGGTCCCATGGGGGAATCGGATCCGACGGGCCTTTTGCCCCCCGCCGATGCCGACGATTTCCGTCTCTGCGTGACTGAAGCGCTCAACAATTGCATCGAGCATTCCTATCAAGGGCAGCCTGGTCATCCGATAAGGCTTCAGCTCTTTGCCGATCCGTCAGCGGTTCGCGTTTGCCTGCATGACCAAGGCACCCCGCCCCCTGAGGGACTGCTCACCGACGAGGGCGCGGCGGCCCTTGGCATCGGCATGCCACCGGCATTCCCCCCGCCTGATGCAGAGGGGGACATGCCCGGGGCAATGACGCCCGAGGCGCTTCTCGCCCTGCCAGACGGCGGCATGGGTTGGATGCTGATCCGAAGTTTGGCGGATCGGATCACTCTCGAGCAGGACGGCGGCTGGAACATCTTGAGTTTGGAGAAAGCGGTTGAGCGATAAGCGCCCCCCAAAGCCGTTCGCGTCCGCAATGCAGACCGGCGAGGTACCCCCACACCAGACCGCGAGCCTGTCACGGCGGCTGCGAATCATCTACCTGACAGGTCTGTCGCTGATTGCCGGCCTCGCCGTGGCCGTCTTTTGCATCAGCTACATCAAGAAAGAGTCGCATAAAACTGCCGTGGAACAGATTTCCCGGAGCGGTAAGCAGCCCTTCCTGTTTGAGGTGCTGATGCGTGCGGTGACCCTCGCAGAGGAGAACCCTGCGGCCGCGGCTGCGGCCCTGTCGCAAGCTGACCCCAATGAGTTCATGCGGGCGCACCGGTTTCTGACCGAGCCGGACACGCTGGCCGGATCGGAGCGTCTGGCCGAGCTCTACCACGCGCCTGATGGTATTCATCCACGGGTCGTGCGCCTCGACGCTGCGATCCGCGCCTACCTGACCGAACCGTCTCCGGCGACCCTGACCGAACTGCGGGCCGCGGTCGAGGTCGACGCCCTCGCGCAAATGCTCCGAACCGCGGCGGATCTGCACCGGGACATGGCGCTGTCGCACATCGACAGTCTCGGTCAGGTACAGCGGCTTGCGACGATGCTGTTGTTGCTGCTCTTGATCCTCGAGGTGGTGCTGATCTTCCGTCCGATGGAACGCACCATCGCCTCCTCCGCCGACCGCTTTGCCGAGATCTTTTCCGTGATCAGCCAGGGCGTGCTGGTCACCAACGCCGACGAAACCGTCGTGTTCAGCAATCGTCGCCTGGCGGAAGTCCTAGAGCTGCCTGCGGATTGGGACCCGGTCGGCCAGAAGATCGCCGACGTGATCGGGATGTTTGCCAACCGGGGTGACTACGGACCCCGCCTGCGCCCGGGGGAGGCGTTTCGACCGGAACTCTACCTCAGCGGCGATTTCGAGGGGATCTATCACGAGACCGAATCGGGCCGCACCATCTCTGTCGCCACGACCGAGCGGCGGGGCGGGGGCTGGGTGTTCTCCTTCACCGATATGACCACCCACAAGGAGCAGGCACGCAGTCTTGCCGCCGCCGAGCGGGAGGCCGCTGCAAACGCAATTGAGGCGAACCGGCTCGCCATCGTCGCGCGGCACACGCTCGATCTGATCATCCTGATGGATCCGCAGGGGCGCGTCTCCTGGGTCAACGATGCCTTCGCCCGCTTCACCGGGTTCGGGCCGGAGGATGTCGCCGGGCGCGATCTCGAGTTCATGTTCGGTCCGGACAGCGAGCGCCCGATCTGCGAGGGCATCTTCCAGGCGATCGCAGATCACGAGTCGGCGGCCTGCGAGATCCTGCTCTACCGCATCGATGGGCGGGGGTACTGGGCGGACCTGACCCTGAGCCCGGTGCATTCGGACGGGGTGCTCACCCATTTCATCTGTTCGCTTCGCGACAGCAGCCACCGGAAGCACATTCAGGAACAGCTTGCCGCCTCCGAGGCCACCGCGATCGAGCTCGCCAAACGCGCGGAGGCCGCGAGCCAGGCCAAGTCCGCCTTCGTCGCCTCAATGAGTCACGAGATCCGCACGCCCATGAACGGCATCATCGGGATGTCGGAACTGCTCTACGACAGCGATCTGACCCCGGATCAACGTCTCTACTGCGAGACCATCAAGCAGTCCGGCGAGGCGCTGCTCATGATCGTCAACGACGTGCTCGACTTCGCCAAGATCGAGTCGGGCAAGCTTGAGATCTCGCCGGTCCCCTTCGATCTGCGGGTGACGATCGAGGATGTGGTGATGCTGCTCTCGGCCCGCGCCGTGCAACGCGGCATCCGGATCGGCCACACCTTCGACCCGGCCTTGGCCTCGGGCGTACTGGCCGATGACGGCCGAATCCGCCAGATCCTGATCAATCTCGTTGGCAACGCGGTCAAGTTCACCGAGGAAGGCAGCGTGCAGATCCGGTGCACAGGGTCGATGCTGGGGGACCGCGCGGTCTTCGAGATCGCCGTCATCGACACCGGGATCGGGATTGCAGCCGACACCCTGCCCAATGTCTTTGCCGATTTCGTGCAGGCGGATCAGAGCGTGCGACGCAAGTTCGAGGGCACGGGGCTCGGCCTTGCGATCACCAAACGCTTGGTTTCGGCAATGGACGGCGATGTGTGGGCGGAGTCGGTCGAGGGGGAGGGCGCGACCTTCCATCTGCGCCTGCCGCTGCCGCTTGCCGACGAGGCCGCGCGGCTCGTAGCCAATCCGCGCCGGGACGACAAGCCATGCCCCGCCGTGATCGTCGACGGGTTCGATGCGGACCGTGACTTGGTGGCGGGCTGGTGCGATTCTTGGGGCATGGAGGTCGAAACGGCCGCGACCATCGCGGATGCGCTCGCGATTTTCGAACGCCGCGCCGAGGCGGGAGAGACCCCGCCGGCACTCGCGCTCGTCGACCATGGCGCCTGCCGAGAGGACGGACGCGATGTGGTGGCCGAGCTTGCCAAGCATGCGCCGAAATGTGCGTCGGTGATGATGTTGGATGTGGATACCGAGCTTGGCGGGACCGACGGCACAACGCCGGCCTCATACCTCCGCAAACCCTTGCGCCTTGCGGCCCTCGCCGAGGCGGTGTCGCGCGCGTTTGACGAACGCAGTGGACCCGCCGTGGCGCTGGAGGGGCAGGGCGCGTCTCAGGCGACGCCGGAGGCTGCGGAGCCGTCGGCGGACGCAATAGGTCTCCGGGTTCTCATCGCAGAGGACAACCGCACCAATCAGCTGGTGCTGCGCAAGATGTTGGCCGACCAGGCCTGTGTGCTCGAGTTCGCGGGGAACGGGTTCGAGGCCTTGCAGCTCAGCGAGACGTTCTTCCCCGATCTGATCCTGATGGATGTCTCGATGCCCGAGATGGACGGCTATGAGGCGACCCGGATGATCCGAACGCGAGAGCGGGAGACCAACCGCGCCCCGGTGCCGATCGTCGCGCTCACGGCAAATGCGATGGCGGGCGACCGAGAGGCCTGCCTGGAGGCGGGGATGAACGACTACATCGCCAAACCGGTGCGCAAGGGCACGCTGACGCAGACCCTCGATCACTATCGGCAGGAGACGGAGCGGCTCTATGCCGGCGCGTGAGGAGGGTCAGAGCGCCTCAAAGGCCAGAGCAAGAGCCGTGTCCTTGCTGGTCAACCCACCGGCGTCGTGGGTCGTGAGCCGGACGGCGACCCGGTTGTAGACATTCGTCCACTCCGGGTGGTGATCCGCCGCCTCGGCCTCAAAGCCCGCCCGGACCATCCAGGCGAGCGCTTCCCGAAACCCCTTGAAGCCGAAGGTCTTCTCGATCGCGCGGCCATCGGACGACAAGGTCCAACCCGCCGCACGCAGCTCTTCGGTCAACAGGGTCTCAGCGGTCATTCTCAATCCTCGCCCGGCTCGTTCGGTGTGCCGGCGAAGGTCGACCGGTCGATCACCAATTGCACACGGTCCGAGCAAAACCAAGTGCGCCCAAACTCGATGATGGTGCCTTTCGTATCCGTGTTGATGCTCTCGGCCAACAGCACCGCATGGTTTTCGGGCATCTGGAGATGGCGCGCGACCATCGCCCCCGGTGCCATCGCGGTGAGGCGGGTCGACTCGCGCCGGTAGTCGCCAAAGCCGATCCGCGTCAGCGCCCGCGTCACACTGGTCTCGGCGGAGAGCGCTTCCTGAATCCCCGGAAGCCGCGCAATGGGGTAGTAGCCCTCTTTGTAGGTGATCGGCACCTCATCGGCGAGCGAGATGGTCTCGCGCACAATCACGGGGTCGCCTTCCTCGATCTTCAGCGCCCGGGCGGCGCGCTTGTCCGCGCCAAGCTCTTCGATGCGCAGGATGCGGCTCTCCGGTTTGCGCCCGACCATCTCGATGTTGTCGCTTAGCCGCGTGCGCGGGCCGATGTCATAGTCGAACCGGCCTTGTGTCACATAAGCGCCCGAACCGCGGCGGACATAGATGCGTCCGTCCTCGCGCAGACCCTCAAGGGCTCGGCGAACCGTGTGCCGGTTCACGCCAAAGCGTTGCGCCATCTCTGCCTCGGTCGGCAGCTTCGCCCCGGGGGGATAAAGCCCCTCGTCAATCTCCCCGCCGACCGTTGTCAGGATCTGCTGCCAGAGCGGCAGTCCCCTTGTTCCCCTCGGACTTGTCACAAAACTGTATCCTTCTTTCACGCTCTCACTCCTGGACACTGAACCCCGCGGCCGATATACACCAGTTTGTATAGTAGTCCATACACTTTTTTGGGTTGCCTAATGCCTATGTCTTCTCACGATAGTCTAAGTTTGGCCCGGCGCGAATGGATGTCGCTGCTCTCAAAGGCCAATTCGAATGATCTCGAAGCGCTATGGACTGCGGCCGGTCTTGGCCCGGACTTCAGGTGGTTGCGGTCGCCGCAGTCGGGCTCCGTCATGGTGCGGGGGCGGGCTGGGGCGACCGGTGCGCCGTTCAACCTCGGTGAAATGACGGTGACGCGCTGTGCGGTGCGGCTCGAAAACGGGACGGTGGGGCACGGATATGTTGCTGGGCGGAGCAAGCGCCAGGCCGAGATCGCTGCGCTCTGCGATGCCGTTCTCCAGACCGCGGGCGCAGACGCTGAGACGGTAGAAGCCAAAGTGCTGAAGCCGCTCGCGGCGGCTGCTGAGGCCGCCCGCCGCAATACGGCCGAGAAGGCCGCGGCAACCAAGGTGGATTTCTTCACGCTGGTTCGGGGGGACACCTGATGACCGTGGCGGCATCGGCGCTCGAAGGGGCCTTCGCCAACCCAGCGCAGGACGCAGCAGCCGCGTTCCGCTGTGTGTTGGATGCCTTTGCGCGGCCTGGGCGGGTCGGAGAGATGCGCGGGGCAGAGCCACCCGAGGGCGTGTCTCCCGCGGCAGGGGCGGCGCTTCTGACCCTGGCCGATGCGGAGACGTCCCTCTGGCTGCCAGAACGCCTGGTCGGGTCGCCCGTGGCGGAGTGGCTCTCCTTTCACACCAACGCGCCGCTCACGGCCGACCGCAAGGCCGCGCAGTTCGCCGTCGGTTGCTGGGAGGAGTTGGGTCTTCTGACCGGCTGGTCTCAGGGCACGCCGAGCTATCCCGACCGCTCCGCCACCTTGATCGTGGAGGTCGAGGCGCTCGAGGGCGGGCCGGCGCTGACACTCTCGGGCCCGGGGATCCCCGGCAGCTGCAGTTTTGCGCCCACCTTGCCGCCTGAGGCCGGGCTGCAACTTGCGGCGAACCACCGGCGGTTTCCGCTAGGCCTCGACCTGCTCTTCTCCGCCGGCACCCATGTGGCGGCGCTCCCCCGCAGCACCCGGATCGGAGCCTGAGCCATGTATGTTGCGGTCAAAGGCGGCGAGCGCGCCATTGAGAATGCCCATGCCTGGCTTGCGGAGGTGCGTCGTGGCGACCCTTCGCTCGCGCAGGTCTCGCCCGATCAGATCCGCGAGCAGATGGGTCTCGCGGTTGCCCGTGTGATGGCGGAGGGCTCGCTCTATGACCCGGAGCTTGCAGCGATCGCGATCAAACAGACCCGCGGCGATCTGATCGAGGCGGTGTTCCTGATGCGGGCCTATCGCACGACGCTGCCTCGGTTCGGGGCGACGCGACCGGTGGAAACGGGGCGGATGGCCTGCATCCGCCGGATCTCGGCGACGTTCAAGGACCTGCCGGGGGGCCAGGTGCTCGGCCCCACCTTCGACTACACGCACCGGCTGATCGATTTTGCGCTGGCCGCAGAGGGAGAGCCGCCCGCTGCCCCGACCGCCGAGGCCGGCGCGCGAGAGACCCCGCATGTCGTCGGCTTCCTCAACCAGGAGGGGCTGATCCAAGGCGAGCCCGAGGGGTCCGACACGCCCCCCGATCTCACGCGCGAGCCGCTCGATTTCCCCGCCGACCGGGCGCTCAGGCTCCAGGCGCTCACGCGGTCCGATGAGGGTTTTCTGCTCGGTCTCGCCTACTCCACCCAGCGCGGCTATGGCCGGACGCACGCCTTTGTGGGGGAGCTCCGGATCGGCCTGGTCGCGGTGGAGTTCGACATCCCCGAGCTCGGCTTTGCCATCGAGATCGCCGAGATCGAGCTCACCGAATGCGAGACGGTCAACCAGTTCGCAGGCTCCAAGACCGAGCCGCCCCAGTTCACCCGCGGTTATGGTCTGGTGTTCGGGCAGTCGGAGCGGAAATCGCTCGCCATGTCCCTGGTCGACCGTGCGCTGCGTTGGGAGGAGTTGGGCGAAGAGAACGTCGGTGCCCCGGCGCAGGACACGGAATTTGTGCTCTCCCATTGCGACAACGTCCAGGCCACCGGGTTTCTCGAGCACATCAAGCTGCCCCATTACGTCGACTTCCAGGCCGAGCTGGAACTTGTCCGCCGGATGCGGCGTGAGGCGTCCGAGAGGAAGGCCGCGGAATGACCGCGGTCGTCTTCGATGTCGGCAATGTGCTCATTCGATGGGATCCGTTCGCGGTCTTCCCGGAGATGCCGCGCGCCGAGATCCAGGCCTTCTTCGACGAGGTCGGCTTCCTCGCCTGGAACCTCGAGCAGGATCGCGGGCGGCCCTGGGCGGAGGCGGTCGGCCATCTCTCGGCGCTCTATCCGCACCGCATTGGCCTGATCGAGCGGTTCCATGCCGATTGGATGCGGTCGGTCATCGGTCCCGTGGAGGGCACCGCTGAGATCGTCGAGGCGCTCGCCGCCCGCGGTCACGAAGTGCACGCCATCACCAATTTCTCCAGTGAGAAATGGGAGGAGACGGTGGGCCACTATCCCATCCTCAAGACCGGTTTCGGTCAGGTGATCGTGTCCGGCCACGAGGGTGTCGTGAAGCCCGATCCGCGGATCTACGATCTCCTTTGCAAGCGCGCGGGTTTCAAGCCGCGGGACGCGCTCTTTATCGACGACAGCGCCATGAACGTCGCGGGGGCGCGGGCCCTCGGCATGGCGGCACACCAGTTCCGCGACGCCGCGGGCCTGCGGGCAGAATTGCAAGAGAGGGGGCTGCTGTGACGGAGACCGTGACGGCGGACTACAACTTCGCCTATCTCGACGAGCAGACCAAGCGGATGATCCGCCGGGCGCTGCTCAAGGCGGTGGCGATCCCGGGCTATCAGGTGCCCTTCGCCAGCCGCGAGATGCCGATGCCCTATGGCTGGGGCACGGGCGGGGTCCAGGTGACGGCGGCCTGTCTGATGGCCGACGACACGCTCAAGGTCATCGACCAGGGGGCCGACGACACAACCAACGCGGTTTCCATCCGCAAGTTCTTCCAGAAGACCGCCGATGTCGCCACCACCGAGGAGACGGAGGAGGCGACGATCATCCAGACCCGCCACCGCATCCCGGAGAAGCCGCTGACCGAGGGTCAGATCCTCGTTTATCAGGTGCCGATCCCCGAGCCGCTGCGGTTTCTGGAGCCGCGGGAGACCGAGACCCGCAAGATGCACGCGCTCGAGGAATACGGGCTGATGCATGTGAAGCTCTACGAGGACATCAGCCAGCACAGCCATATCGCCACGACCTATGCCTATCCGGTGATGGTCGAGGGGCGCTATGTGACCGATCCCTCGCCGATCCCGAAATTCGACAACCCGAAGATGTCGGACAGCGCGGCGTTGCAGCTCTTTGGCGCGGGGCGCGAGCAGCGGATTTATGCGATCCCGCCGCACACCGAAGTGGTGAGCCTGGATTTCGAGGACTATCCCTTCGACCCCGGTCACTGGGACCAATGTTGTGCCCTCTGCGGCTCGACGACCTCCTTCCTCGACGAAGTGATCACCGACGACAAGGGCGGGCGCATGTTCGTCTGCTCCGACACCGCCTATTGCCGCGCCCGGCAGGCAGCACAGCGGCAAGCCGCCGATGACGCGGAGAACGTCGCATGACCCCGCTGCTGAACGTCGAAGGGCTGGCGAAGTACTATGGCGGGCGCATCGGTTGCGAGCGGGTCAGCTTCGATCTCTGGTCCGGTGAGGTGATGGGGATCGTGGGCGAGTCGGGTTCCGGCAAGACCACGCTGCTGCGCTGCCTCGGAGGGTTGCTGGAGCCGGACAAGGGCAGCGTGACCTTCGACGGCTCGTACGGAGCGGTCGATATCCTCAGCGCCTCCGAGCCGGAGCGGCGCCGGATGATGCGCAACGACTGGGCCTTCGTGCACCAGAACCCCCGCGACGGTCTGCGCATGGGGGTCTCTGCCGGCGCCAATATCGGTGAGCCGCTGATGGCCCGCGGCGGCCGGCACTATGGCCGCATCCGCGATCAGGCGCTCGGATGGCTCGACCGGGTGGAGATCGGGCAGGAGCGGATCGACGACCGCCCCTCGTCGTTCTCGGGCGGTATGCAGCAGCGCCTCCAGATCGCCCGTGCGCTCGTGACCGGGCCGCGGCTGGTCTACATGGACGAGCCGACCGGCGGGCTCGATGTCAGCGTGCAGGCGCGGCTTCTCGACCTCATCCGGGGGCTCGTGCGGGGGCTTGGGCTGTCGGCTGTCGTGGTGACCCATGACCTCGCGGTGGTGCGTCTCCTCGCCGACCGGCTGATGGTGATGAAGGACGGGCATGTGATCGAGCGGGGGTTGACCGACCAGGTCCTCGACGATCCGCAACACGCCTATACCCAGCTTCTGGTCAGTTCGGTCCTACAGGTGTGAGCATGGACAGCCCTGAAATCCCGACCCACGCGATCCGCGCCTACGGCATCTCCAAGAGCTTCATTCTCCACAACCAGAGCGGCACACGGCTGCCGATCATGTATGGCGCCGAGTTCCAGGTCGATGCCGGTGAGTGTGTCGCGCTCACCGGGCCGTCCGGGGCGGGCAAGTCCACGCTGCTGCGGATGGTCTATGGCAATTACCTGGCGGATGCGGGCTCCATCGAGGTGATGGGCGTCGACGTGCCGCGCGCGAGCCCGCGCGAGATCCTGGAGCTCCGTCGCACCCAGCTCGGCTATGTCAGTCAGTTCCTGCGGGTGCTCCCCAGGGTGCCGACGCTGGAGGTCGTGGCCGAGCGCTGCCTGTCGGTCGGCATGACCGAGGAGGCCGCGAATGAGCGCGCGCGCACGCTCCTCACCCGGCTCAACATTCCCTCGCGCCTCTGGGGGCTCTCGCCGCTGACGTTCTCCGGCGGCGAGCAGCAACGGGTCAACATCGCCCGCGGCTTTGCGCATCGCTATCCGGTGCTGTTGCTCGACGAGCCGACGGCCAGCCTCGACGCCGCCAATCGCGAGGTGGTGCTGGCGCTGATCCTGGAGGCCAAGGCGGCGGGCAGCGCGATCCTCGGCATCTTCCACGACACCCAGGCCCGGGCCGCGGTCTGCGACCGGGAGATCGATGTCATGCGGTTCCTGCCGGAGCACGCGTGATGGCGCGGGGCACGCTCTTCCTGGTGGTTGGGCCATCGGGGGCGGGCAAAGACACGCTGATCGAGGCCGCAGCGCGCGCGCGCCCGGATCTCCTGGTGCCGGTGCGCCGGGTGACGCGTCCGGCCGATGCGGGCGGCGAGGTGATCGAGAGCCTGAGCCCGGAGGCGTTCGACGCGGCCGAGGCGGCGGGGGCGTTTCTGCTCTCCTGGCGCGCCCACGGGTTGGCTTATGGCGTGCCCGGCGAGGCGGCGGAGGCGTTGGCATCAGGCCGCGATGTGCTGGTCAATGTCAGCCGCTCGGTGGTTGCCGAAGCGCGGGAGCGCTATCAGCCCCTGCGCGTGGTCGTGGTCGATGCCCCGGCGGAGGTCTTAGCGGCCCGGCTTGCAGGGCGTGGGCGGGAGACGCCGGAGGAGATCGCGGGCCGCCTCGCCCGCGCGGCCTATGCAAGGCCTGAGGGCGCGGACGTGGCCGTCGTCGACAATGGCGGCTCGCTGGAGGACGCGGTGGCGGCCTTCCTCGCCGCGCTTCAGCCCGTCAGCGCGTGAGTCGCAAGGTGGTGGAAGCCCGCGCCAGGGTCGCCCGCCAGCGAGAGCGTGCCGATCCTGAGCGGTTGCCCGACATGGGCGGCGAAATGGGCGCGCGCGGCGGGCAGAACCGTGTCGGCCTCGCCGGGCTCCAGCGGCCGCGCCAGGGTCAGGTGAAACCGGAAGGCCTCCAGCACATGCGGATAACCCCAGCGGTCGAGCCGGGCGGTGTCCTCCGCCGAGAGCCCGGAGGCGAGGCGCCGGGCGCGCTCCTCCTCGGTCAGCGGGGCGCGGAACCGGTCGAGCTCCGTCACGCACGCCGCGGCGAGGGCGTCGAGCTCGGGGCAGGGGGCACTGAGATGCAGGCACGGGAACCCGGGCGCGTCATCGAGCACGAGCGGTGGGGTCTCGAACGCCGCCAGACCCGCCGCGAGGGCTCCAAGAGCGGCATCCAAATCCGCTGCCGTCACGCCCTCGGCCAGCCGGAACGGCGCCTTCAGCGTGCCGTGAAAGCCATAGCGCCGCGCGCGGTTTGTGAGGGCTGGATCCACGCTGGCCTCGCAGGCTGCGCGTTGGTAGAGATCCCATCCGAGCCACCCAGCCCCAGCGGCGGCGAGCGCCGAGCCCGCCTCCGGACACCAATACACCGCATACCGCTGATACCCATCCATCTCGGACCCCTTCGCCTCTGCAGGAGACGCCATGTCTAGCCCAGTCGCGCCCATCCGTCAGGAGCCTGATGCACGCCGGCGCACGGCATCTGTGAGCCTCGCCAATGCGACCGTGGTGCTGCCCGATCGGGTGATGCACGGGGCGGTCCATATCGAGGACGGGCTGATCGCCGAGATCACCGAGGGCGACGCGGTGCCGGCGGGTGCTCTCGATTGCGCGGGGTCCTATGTGATGCCTGGGCTCGTGGAGCTCCACACCGACAATCTGGAGCGCCATCTGAAGCCGCGCCCGGGCGTGCACTGGCCGCGCAATGCCGCCGTGATCGCCCATGACGGAGAGATTGCGGGTGCGGGCATCACCACGGTGTTCGATGCAATCCGGGCGGGCACGCTTCAGACCCCCTTCGAGAGCCACGAATCGCTGCGCTATGCCCGCGAGGTTGCCGATCAGATCGCGCGGCTGCTCGACCGGGGGGCCTTGCGGGCCGATCACCTGCTGCATGTGCGGGCGGAGATCTGCTCGCAGAGCGTGCTGGAGGAGCTCGACGAGTTCGCCCAGGATCCGTTGCTCCGCATTGTCTCGGTGATGGATCACACGCCGGGTCAGCGCCAGTTTGCGAACGAGAACAGCTACCGCGCCTATTACCAGGGCAAGCACGGGCTGAGCGCTGCGGAGATGGACGAATTTGTCCTCTACACCAAGGCGCTGTCGGCCCAGTGCGGAGCGGCCCATGAGGCGGGCGTGGTCGAGCGGGCCAAAGCCGCGGGGGCCGTGCTCGCCAGCCATGACGACACGAACGAGGAGCACGTCGCTGCCTCCCTTGGCATCGGCGTTGGGTTTGCCGAGTTCCCGACGACCCTGGTTGCGGCGCGGGCGTATTACGCGGCGCAGGTCCCCGTGATGATGGGGGCGCCCAACATCCTGCGCGGGGGCAGCCATTCCGGGAACGTCGCGGCGGAGGCGCTGGCGCGCGAGGGGCTGCTCGACATCCTCAGTTCCGACTATGTGCCCTCGGCGCTGCTGATGGGGGCGATGAAGCTTGCAACCATCCTCGACGACCTGCCGGCGGCGGTGGCGACCGTGACCAAGACCCCGGCGCGGGCGGCGGGGCTGACGGACCGGGGAGAAATCGCGGTCGGCCAGCGCGGCGACGTGCTGCGGGTCGCGATGGTCGATGAGCTGCCGGTGCCCACAGGCGTCTGGTCGACGGGTCGGCGGGTCGGCTGATCAGCCGGACGCGCCCCAGCGGGCGGCGTTCTCTCGGATCGCAGCGGCCCGGTCGCGCACCGGCGGGTGGCTCGCGAGCCAGCTCGCCGGTCCGTCGGGCTGTTTCGAGCCGGGCGAGAGCGTCTCCAGCTTCTCCAGCATGCGCGCCTGCGGCTCCGCACCGAAGCCCGCGCGCAGCATCAGCGCAGTCGCATAGGCGTCCGCCTCGAACTCGTCCTTGCGGGAGAGGGTGGCCACAAACAGCGTCGAGATCGCCCGCGCGAGGTGCCATCCGATGATCGGGATCAGCCGCGCCAGCATGCCGCCGACGACAACGCTGATCGCCTGGGCGGCCGCGAGATCGATCGCGCGCCGCTTGGTGTGGCCGAGGGCCAGGTGCCCGAGCTCGTGCGCGACCACCGAGGCAAACTCCGACGCCGTGACCTTGCCGTTGCGCACCTGGGCGACCAGCCCCTCGGTCACATAGATCTCGCCCTCCGGCGTCGCCATGCCGTTGATGATGGGCGCCTGCAGCACCCGCACGCCCACACGCTCCACCCCGGCGGCGCTGCCGAGACGGTTCACCAGCCCTTCGAGGGCGTCGTTCTTCAGGGGGCGCGACTGCTTGCGCAGGCCATAGCCCTGGAGCTTGGCCGAGACGTACCACCAGATGAGCGGCACCCCGAGGATCAGGGCGAATGAGAGGAACTTGACCATGCCCCGGATATAGGCGCCACGCCCCGTTCCGTCACGGGCCTAGCGCAACCATGCCGCATACTCGGGGTGGGTCCGCGCCATGTCGTCATAGAGCCAGACCATGCGGTCGAGGAACCACATCTTGCCGCCGATCATCAGCACCAGCCCGAGCAGCATGGGCCAGAGCGAGAGCGCCGCGAGCCCCCAGATCAGGAACGGCGCGCCAATGGCCGACACCCCGGTGAGCAGCTAGGCCCAGAGCGCGTGGTGGCCGGGGATCGGCACCCGGTCGCGGGCGAGCCAAACCCGCTCCCCCATCACCGCGCGCGAGGCCCAGGAGCCGGTGCTCGCCGGGGGCGGGAAGGCCCGCGGGTTCAGCCAGATCCACGCCACCAGCCCCGCGACGGGCACCAGACACCACCAGCCGATCCAGACCCGGGCCCAGATCGCAAGACAGAGCAGCGGCAGCACCGGCACCCGGGTCCAGGCCGACCAAGGGTTGGCGTGGCGCTCCCAAGTCCGCTCATCCATAGCGAGCGCGCGGGCGACAGATTTCATGGGCGATCTCGGTTTTGCCAGAACGAGAACGATGCTTTCCCGCACCGGGACTTTGTTGCGCAGCCACGCAGGGCCATCTTGTCGGAACAGCCACACACAGGACGGAGATATCGCAGATGTCGCACCAATATCGCAACGAGATGTCGCAGACCGATATCGCAAACCTATCGCAGACCGACAAAGCCGGCAGCGGCCCCCGGGTCGGTCATGTGCACCTCCGGGTCTCGGATCTGGAGCGCTCGGTCGCATTCTACCGCGACGTGATCGGCCTCGACGTGATGCAGCACTTCGAGAGCGGGGCAGCCTTTCTCTCCTCCGGCGGCTACCACCATCACCTTGGCCTCAACACCTGGCAGAGCCTCGGCGCCACGCCGCCGCCGCCGGGGCATACGGGGCTCTATCACACGGCCTTTCTGTACCCGGATCGGAAGTCGCTCGCCCAGGCCCTGGCGCGTGTGTTGGCGGCGGGTGTCACGGTCGAGGGCAAGGCGGATCACGGCGTCTCCGAGGCCGTCTATTTCACCGATCCGGACGGAAACGGGGTTGAGCTCTACCGCGACCGATCCGAGGCCGAGTGGCCACGCAACGATGATGGCTCGCTCGCCATGGTCAACGCGCCGCTCGATCTGAACGCGCTCTTGGCGGAGGTCGCCTGACCCCCGCCATCAGGCGTCCTCGCGTTCAGGGGCGGGGAATGCCGATCGCTGTCGGACTGACCTTAGTGGCCCCGAGCGCATCCAGCGTCCAGGCAAAGGTCTGTTCGAGCTTGGCAAATTTTGCAGACGCTTGCGGTCCGCTCTCCCCCGAGAGATCATAGGCGTTGATCAGTGCCCATTGCTTCACCGCCGGTGCCTGCATCGCTTGCCGGAAGGCCGAGGTCAGCTGCGCCTTCACGCTCGCCGGCGCATCTGACCGGACGGCAAAGCCAATGGCCTGCTTCAGCGGCAGGAACTCAGCGATCTCGGGATAGATGTCGAAGGCCGACGGGATCTCGGAGCCCGGCTCGGGCGTCAGCATCGCGAGCGGGTAGAGTTGTCCCCGGTCGATCAGATCCCACTGCTCCGCGAGCGAGGTGATCACCACATCCACATCGCCGTTCAAAGCCGACTCGTGACTCGGACCGGATCCATTATGCGGCACGAAGGTGAACTCGACATTCGCCCCCTTCTCAAGCGCCAACATGTTGAGATGGTGGATAGAACCGGCCCCGCTGGCCGCGACGCGGATTTTGCGCGGGTTGGCCCGGGCATCCGCGATCAGCGCCTCGAACGTCAGATACTCGCTCGCCGGCGTGGAGGAGACGAGATCCGGCGAGCCGCCCACGATGAACGGGTGCCAGACATCAAAGCGCCGGTTCCAGCCTCCGAGAACCGCCGCCGTCACATTCGACTCCGACAGCCCGACAAGCGTGTAGCCGTCCGCCGGTTTTTCGAACACAAACTGCATGCCGTTCGAGCCTGCAGCCCCGCCGGTCACATTGGTGACGTCGATGGAGACGGGAAGAAATTTCTCCATTTCTTCCATGATCATACGGTTGATGGAGTCGGTGCCACCGCCCTCGCCCCAAACAACCACGGTCGTGATGTTGCGTGTGGGATATGTCTGCGCGTGAGCCAGACTCCCCAAGAGAATGTGCGCCGACACGACGCACGTCATAAGGATGTAGTGCATAACAGCCCCCCGATATCCACTGTCTCTACATTACTGCGAAGTGTTGATCATAAGAAGCAGCATTCCCTAGTCGCCAAAAGAAAGTATGCACGTTTTGGTTGAGTGCACGGGGGTCGCAAAATGGATAGTTTGCAGAATGACCCAGTTTTCGGCGATTACTTGTAATCTGTTCACTTGTCTAAGGCGGGGAGCCGGGTGTGTCGCCAAGAGCACCGGCGGATGGCTGCGCGGCGCCGAGCGATTCGACAAGGCGACTCTCGCTACAGTGGTGCTTGGTCGAGCGGCGAGCCTTCGCCCGTTCAGGCAGGCGTTCCTGCGCCGGCTCCGGCCGGGCTAGCGGCTCAGAGCCTTGGTGGCGGCCTCGAGGCCCGCCAATGTCATCGGGACCATGCGCCCCTCCATGATCTGGTGGATCATGCCGATTGACTGGGTGTACTGCCAGTGCTTCTCGGGGGCCGGGTTGATCCAGATCGCCGAGCTGAAATGGGCCAGGATGCGGCGGAGCCAGACCTCTCCCGATTCCGCATTCCAATGCTCGTTGGCGCCGCCGGCCATTACGACCTCATAGGGTGACATCGCGGCATCGCCGACAAAGATCAGCTTCCAGTCCGGCCCGTAGGTGTGGAGCAGGTCCATAGTGGGTGTCTGTTGGTCCCAGCGCCGGGCGTTGTCCCGCCAGACCCCCTCGTAGAGGCAGTTGTGGAAATAGTAGTATTCGAGGTTCTTGAACTCCGAGCGGGCGGCGGAGAAGAGCTCCTCGACCACCTTCACATGGTCATCCATCGAGCCGCCGACATCGAACAGCATCAGGACCTTCACCGCGTTGTGCCGCTCTGGCCGGGTCTTGACGTCGAGCCAGCCCTGATGCGCCGTCGCGCGGATCGTGCCGTCGAGGTCCAGCTCTTCCGCCGCGCCTTCGCGGGCCCAGCGACGGAGACGCTTGAGCGCCACTTTGATGGAGCGCGTGCCGATCTCGCGGTCGCCGTCGAGGTCGCGGAAGCGGCGCTTATCCCAGACCTTCACGGCGCGGCGGTGGCGCGAGCGGTCCTGGCCGATGCGCACGCCCTCGGGGTTGTAGCCATAGGCGCCGAAGGGGGAGGTGCCAGCCGTGCCGATCCACTTGTTGCCCCCCTGGTGGCGGCCCTTCTGCTCCTCGAGGCGCTGCTTCAGGGTCTCCATCAGCTTGTCCCAGCCGCCAAGGCTGTCGACGAGGGCTTTCTCCTCCTCGGTCAGGTGCTTTTCGGCCAAGCGGCGGAGCCACTCTTCGGGCAGTTCCAGGCTCTCGATGCCCTCCGCGCCCTCGGGCGGCTCCAGCCCCTTGAACACCTCGGCAAAGACCCGGTCGAAGCGGTCGAGGAAGCGCTCATCCTTCACGAGCGTCGCGCGGGCGAGGTGATAGAACCCCTCGACGTCATAGGTGACCAGATCGGCGGCGGTCGCCTCGACCAGCGTCAGATGCTCGCGGAGCGAGACCGGGAGCCCGGCGGCCTTGAGCCCGAAGAAGAGGTTGAGAAACATGGGCCGGACCCTGCCTCACCTCGTCCGCTCGCGCAACGGTCAGTCCGGCTCCCAGTCGAGCAGGTCGCCCGGTTGACACTCCAGCACCTCACAGATCCGGGCCAGCGTGTCGAAGCGGATGCCCCGCGCCTTGCCCGTCTTCAGGATCGAGAGGTTCTGCGCCGTCATCCCGATCCGCTCGGCGAGCTCGCGTGAGCGCATCTTGCGCCGGGCCAGCATGACATCGATGCGCACGACGATGGCCATCAGAGGATCAGCCGATGGTCCTCGGCGATTTCCGCGGCCTCCGCCATGACCCAAGCAATGGCGAAGAGCAGGAGCGCGAGCAGCGCAAGGCCCGCGCTGTGGGACGAGATCGTGAAGGCCAGCACCCGCTCGCCCGGCGGGTTCATCCAGCTCTCCAGCACGCTCAGCGCCGCGCCTGTGACGGGGGCTGCAGCGGCTTGGGCCACCAGATAGCCGGCAAAGCGGCGGAGGCTCTGGCTGCTTTGGCCGCTGAGGGGTGTGTCGGACGCAAAGATGCGGAAAGCGGCGGCGAGATGGCGCAGCCCGGCGATCGCGAGGGCGACCGGCAGCATCAGCACGCCGAGTTGCAGGATCCGGATCCCCGTTGGCATCGGAGGGGCGCCGTCGGCCGCATAGCCCCGGGCGAGGACATCCGGCTCGACCGCCCAGATCGCGACCAGGCCAACCGGCAAGGCGACCATGAAAGCGATGCAAAGGCGGCTCCCCCACCGGCTGACGGTGCGCAAGCGGGTTCGACGGCGTTCAACAGGGTTCATGGAGTTCTCCACCTTCTAGGTTGATAAGTTAATATAAAACATTAATTAGTGGCCGCGTCAATCGTAGGAGGCAGATGATGCGACGATATCAGTTGGCGGTGTGTGCGGTTGTGGGAGCGGTGGCGATGGCCGGCGGCGCGGCGGCGGAGGACCGCTCGGCCCGCGCGGTGTTCGATGCGCTCGCCGAGAGCGGGGAAAACCAGGCGGTGGCGGTGGCCTATCTCAGCGGCGCGGCCGAGGCGCTGGTCGTCGCGGACCGGGCCTTGCGGGTGGACCAGCCGGATGCGCGCCTGTTCTGCCCCGAGACGGGCGCATCCTTGTCGAGCACTGCACTGCCAAGCATGCTTGAGGAGGCGGGCGCCTGGGACCTGCCGCTGCCCGAGGCTCTGCTGGCCGCCCTCGCTCGGCGCTATCCCTGTCCGCGCTAGAGAAAGAGCCCGAGGCGGAGCGCGATTGTCTGAATAGCCAGCATCGCCAAGGTCGCGGGGATCGCATGGGCGAGTGCGTATTGGATGCGGTCGCCCCGGGTGCCTCCACGGCGCGCGGCACGCCGCCAACCAAGGGCAGCAAAGAGGACGAATGTCACGGCGAGCAGCAGCATGGGCGGTCTCCGGTGCTCAGTCGGGCCAGGGGCCCGGGTCTCTCCCGAACGCATAGGTGCCCCAGACGCGGGCAAGCGCAGCGGCGCGTGTGGCCTCGTCCGGGCGGTTGAGGGCATCGAACGCGCGTTGGCGGATGGCGTAGACGCTGGCGAGGGCTTCGTCCAGCCCATGGGCCGCAAGACCCTCCGCCACGCCGTCGGTGAGCGCGAGCGCACGGGCGGCATCCGCTTGGGAGAGCGCAAGACCGGCACGGGCCACGGCCAACGAGAGGCGGCGCGGGTCCTCGTCCCCGTGGCTCGCGGCACAGGCTCGGTCAGCTTCGGCAAAGAGCCGCTCGGCCCGTTCCGGCTCGGTGAGCCGCAAAAGGGTCGCGAGCGTCGTCAGGCTTTGACAGAGGGCCGGCGAGCGGCGACGGGCGGTGCGGGCAAGAGCCAGCGCATCCGTGGCGGCTTGCTCACGTGCGGTCTTCGACGTCGTGCGATTGGCTGCTTTGCCCACAAGGGTGCGCCACCCCTCGGGGATCTGCTGTTCCGGATCGGGCAGGGCAGGGGCTGAGCGCCCGGCGGGATTGAGCGTCCTGAGGGCTTTGCGCGCCGCCCGCTCGCTCTCGCGCCGGGTGAGGCCGGTCCGCAAGCCCGGCGCATAGAGCACCCGCAGCATCAGGAGATCGAGCCGTGTCGGCCAAAGATGTCCGAAATCGTCGTTGAAGATGCTGGAGCCGAGCCCGTAGAGGTCGTTCCGGGGGCCGAGGCTTTGCGCGATTTCCTCCAGCAGGCAGCGCCGGATATCGGCCGGGATCGCGCTGTCGGGGATGAAGACGGTGAAGGCCGCCACATCCGTTGCGTCCAACATGGCGAGCCCGCCAAGCGCGGAGGGCGCTTTCGCGAACGTGTCCCAATCGAGGTCCTCTGGCACGACCACGCAGGAGGCGGCGGGCAACAGACGCTCGAATGCTTGCCCTGGGACAAAGCGCAGACGCAGGTTCGCTCCAGTCGCCCCGAGGCCGATCTCGATGTCGGCCTCACGCCGCAAAAAAGCGAGGTAATCGGCGACAAAGCCCCGGTAGCGCTCCGCTCCCGGCCCTTCGAGGGTCACGGTCACCGGCGGCTCGAGACGCAGCAGCCGCGCCTGCTCTCCGCCCCACTCCGTCTCATGGGTCAGCGTCACGAAAAGCTCTGCGAGCGAGGCGTTGGAGTAGCCCGTGTGCCCCGCCGGCACGGCGGCGAGAAGAGGCGGGTCCGGCGGGATCGGTCCCGGCATGCGCGGTTGAGGCGCTGCGCAGGCCGCGAGCGCTGCGAGGGCCAGCAGCGGGAGACGCATCAGCGCTGGTATTTGATGAAGGGGGTCAGCGTTGCGATCCGGTCATAGAGTTGCCGGGCCGTCGCGTTGAAGTGTTGTGTCATCCAGTAGACCGAGGGGCATCCGTCCCGGTCAGCCGCCGCATAGACCGCCTCGATCAGCGCGCGCCCGGCGCCCGTCCCGCGGATTTCACGATCGACGTAGAGGTCTTGGAGATAGCAGACCTTGTCAATCCGCCAGCCATGGCGGTGATAGATGTAATGGACGAGCCCGATGGGTTTGCCGTCCACTTCGGCGACCAACCCGTGGTAATCGTCCACCTCCGGGTCGAGCAGGCGGGCAAAGCTCGTCGCATAGACCTCCTCGGGGACCGACGTCTCATAAAATGCCAGGTAGTCGCGCCAAAGCCGGCGCCAGGCGGTTTCGTCCCCGGCTGTGATCGGTCGGATCGTCGTCGTCATTCCACCCTCATGTGTTGGTTTTGCCCACGCTACGGATGCGCACGCGGCTTGCCAAGGGGCGGCAAACGGCTGTTGATCAAGGAAAATGTGCATTTGACCCATTTTCTATTGACAGGAGGTAGACTGAACGCCATACAAAATGGGTAAAACGCCCATTCTTGACTGTGGAGACACCGATGGCACGATTTTCCCTTGGCAGGCTGGCCGATGCCGCCTTTGGCCGACGACAAGGACCGCTTGAGGAGCCGGTGCGGCCCCTCAACGAAGATCCGACCAGAACGCTTGAGGATCTACAGGAGCGGCTGAGCGGCCGCATCGACGATCTCGAAGAGCTTATGGCGCTGAGCGGCGATCCCGAGGCCCTCGAAGGCTCGGACCTCGACGCCTCTGAAGACTACGACATCGTCCAGACCGAACAGGGGACACTGGTGCTCAGCGGACCGAACGGCAGTGTCGAGACACGGCGCGTGCTTGACGAGGAGGTGGAGAGCTTTGCCGATCTCGAGGAGATCCTGCCGGACCTCATCGAGGAGAAGCAGGCCTCCGCCGGTGCGGTCCGCGAGAGCATCGACGCCGCGAAAGCGCTGACGGGCGATCCCGAACAGCTGGAAGCATCCGATCTCGATGCCTCGGAGGATTTCTCTCTCACCCAGACGGCGGATGGCACCTTGATGATCACCGGCCCGCTCGGGACCTTCGAGACGCGGATGGCGTTCGACGAGGAGGTCGGCAGCTTCGAGGACCTCAGCGCGCTCCGGATTGCGCCAGAGGACCGTCGCGAGGCGCGCCAGGAAGCGATCGAGGCGGCCAAGGGGCTGACCGGAGAGGCCGATGCCCTGGAGGCCACCGATCTTGATGCCTCCGAAGACTTCGATCTTTCGCAGACCGAATACGGCACGTTGCTCATCTCCGGCCCCAGCCGGATGATCGAAACGCGGCGTTCGTTTGAGGAGGACATCGACAGCTTTGAGGAGTTGGGCGCGCTGGAGTTCACCTTCTTCGAGCTCTTCAAGGAGCGTGTGGACAACTTCGAGCCACCCACCGCCGAGGCCATCGAGGACCTTGCCGTCATGCAGGGACGGTTCGCGAGCCTTCGTGAAAACTCAGATGTGGAGGATGCGCTGTTCTGATCTGTGACGAGGTCGGGTCGTCCGCCCCCCTCACGGGCGACCCTGCTGCCACAACGCCGGCTAACGGCGCTCTCGCCGCGCCATAAAGGCAAGCCGCTCGAACAGGTGCACATCCTGCTCGTTTTTCAGGAGCGCGCCGTGGAGGGGCGGGATCGCACTGCTAGGATCGGCGCGGAGGGTCGCGGGGTCGACATCGTCTGCCATCAGCAGCTTCAGCCAATCCAGCATCTCGGAGGTCGAGGGCTTCTTCTTCAGACCCGGGGTCTCACGAACCTCATAGAACTGCGTCAGCGCTGCACGCACGAGCTCGTTTTTAACGTCCGGGAAGTGCACATCGATGATCCGCGTCATTGTCTCGGCATCCGGGAACGCGATGAAGTGGAAGAAGCAGCGGCGCAGGAAGGCGTCCGGCAGGTCCTTCTCATTGTTCGATGTGATGATCACGATGGGGCGGTGGCGCGCTGCGACAGTTTCGCCGGTCTCGTAGACATGGAACTCCATGCGGTCGAGCTCTTGCAGCAAATCGTTGGGGAACTCGATATCCGCCTTGTCGATTTCGTCGATCAACAGAACCACGCGCTCCTCAGCCGCGAAGGCGTCCCAAAGCTTCCCGCGCTTGATGTAGTTTGCGATGTCGTGAACCCGGTCATCGCCGAGCTGGCTGTCGCGCAAACGGCTCACGGCATCGTACTCATAGAGCCCCTGCTGCGCGCGCGTCGTGGATTTGACGTGCCACTCCAAGAGCTTGAGGCCAAGGCTCGAAGCCACCTGCCGCGCAAGCTCGGTCTTGCCCGTGCCAGGCTCGCCCTTCACCAGCAGCGGCCGCTGCAGCCGGATCGCCGCGTTTACCGCAATCGACAAATCGCTGGTTGCGATATAGGCATCCGTGCCTTGAAAAACCGTCATGCGGAGACCCCTTTCGCAGTGTGGACGCGGCTTGCGCCAAAATGAACCGAAGCCGTATAGCCTATGCTTTCCACGAGTTTAAGGCGTGACATGCATCTGCAATCTGCGTATGACAGGGCGCAATCGAACGGGGCGCCTCAGCCCACTGGGCGCGTGGCGTATAAGGGGCCGATAGCATGAACGTGGAAACTTCCATCGACGCCGAGTACCGACCCTCCGATGACGAACCCTTCATGTGCGATCGCCAGAAGGAGTACTTCCGCAACAAGTTGCTTGAGTGGCGGAACTCTATTCTGGACGAAAGCCGTGAGACGGTGGAGCACCTGCAGGAAGAAACCCGCAACATCCCGGACCTCGCGGACCGGGCCTCCGCGGAGACTGACCGGGCTCTGGAGCTTCGCACCCGGGACCGGCAGCGCAAACTGATCTCAAAGATCGACTCCGCGATCCGCCGGATCGAGGACGGCTCCTACGGCTACTGCGAAGTGACCGGTGAGCCGATTTCGCTTCGTCGGCTGGAGGCACGTCCCACGGCGACACTCTCGCTGGAGGCACAGGAGGCCCATGAGCGCCGCGAAAAGGTGCACCGGGATCTCTAAGACTTGAGGCGGTTTGCTTCGGTCGCCTCACACCCGCCAGAACACGGCGCTGTTGTCGATCTCAACAAGCGGGGCGCTGATGCACCGCTCAGCCCTGAACTCGTCGACAGCTTTTCGGCAGGGCGGCCATGAGTAGTAGTCGTCTATGATCACGAAACCCCCGGGCGCGACGCGGTCGTAAAGGCTCGTGAGAGCGTCGCGTGTCGATTCGTAGAGATCCCCATCAAGCCGGAGGATCGAGATCCGGCCGATGGGCGCATTCGGCAGCGTGTCGCGAAACCACCCCTTGAGGAAGCGCACCTGGCTGCGGTCGATGCCGGTGCGGTCGAAATTTGCCTTCACTTGCTCAACCGAGGCGGCGAGATACCGGATGTGCGAGAGGTCATACCCCGCATCGGCGGGATACCGGGTGACGTCCGGAACCGGCAGGCCCTCAAAACTGTCGGCCGCCCAGATTGAGCGGCTTCTGTCGCCGCATTCAGACAGGGTCGCCGCCATCATCATGACGCAGCCGCCGCGCCAGACCCCACATTCGACGAAGTCTCCGGGAATGCCGTTCTGCACGATGGTCGCCACGGCTTTGCGAAGCTGTCGGAGCCGTGCGAGACCCACCATGCTGAAGCCGACATAGGGCCAGTCGGTGCCGGTTGCCCGCGCCTCCTCGTCAAAGGGGCGGGCTTTGACGAGGCGGTAGCCAAACCGCGAGAAACCGGAGATCACATGGTTCCGGATCCGCTCTCGTAGGCTGCGTCCCTGTCGCTGAGCCAGTATCTCAAAGGCCGATTCAGGATAGACATAGCCGGAGATCGTTCGGGCCAGCAGCTCCCCATAGCGCTCATCCAGTTTGACCGCTTTTTCCCGTACAGGGGTGCTGGTGCCCTCTAGACAAATATCTTGCACGTCGCCCATGGTGAAACTCCTCGCCGTCATTCACGTCCGACAGCTCAGCGGCCATTCGCTAACAAATCCCTAAAGTTTGAACCAAGTTGTCGAAAAGTTGCGGAGGTTCCCCCTCCGATAGACAAAAATTTCGGCCTGACCGCTATCGCAAGCCGCCCCTGCACGTTATGCGGTGCCAACTTTCAACAAGGGGACAGGTCGCATGAACGCAATGACCGATATCGCCGGGCTAAAGATCGAGGCCAGGTTGCGGGCTTTCATCGAGCAAGACGCCGTGCCGGGGACCGGCATCGCCGCCGCGGATTTCTGGGCAGGACTGAAGATGTTGGCGGATGGCTTCGCCAAGGAGAACCGCCGGCTGGTGGCAAAACGTGCGGCCCTGCAGGCGCAGATCGATGACTGGCATCGGGCGCATCAGGGTGCAGCGCACGACCCGGCTGCTTACCGGGCGTTCCTTGAGGATATCGGCTATCTCGTCCCCGAAGGCTCCGATTTCGAGATCGAGACTGCCAATGTTGACCGAGAGTTCCGAGAGATCGCAGGCCCGCAACTCGTCGTGCCCGTGATGAACGCGCGCTATGCGCTGAACGCCGCCAATGCGCGCTGGGGATCGCTCTATGACGCGCTCTACGGCACCGATGCGCTTGGCACCCCGCCGCCCCAGGGCAAATACGACCGGCGCCGCGGCGGACGGGTCGTGACCTGGACCAAGGCGCACCTCTCCGGAGTGATCAAGCTGGCCGATGCCGGCTGTTCCTGGGCCCATGTCCAGAACCTGCGGATCGAGGACGGGCAACTCGTCGTGGAGTTGATCCCGGGGCTCACGGCGCGGGACGGCATCTCCGAGCGGGCAGGGACCACTCGGCTGCGTGAGCCCTCGCAGTTCGTCGGCTATCGCGGCGATCCGGCGACGCCCGAAGCCGTGCTGTTCCGGCGCCATAACTTGCACATCGAGGTCAAGATCGATCGTGACAGCGCCATCGGCCGCTACGACACGGCGCACATCTCGGATGTGATCCTCGAATCGGCGATCACCACGATCTGCGACTGCGAGGACTCGGTGGCTGCCGTCGATGGTGAGGACAAGGTCACCAGCTATCGCAATTGGCTCGGATTGATGAAGGGTGACCTGACCGCCGAAGTCCGCAAGGGGGGCGAGAGCTTTACCCGCAGCCTGAACGGCGACCGCACCTACAGCAAGCCGAAGGGGGGCACGCTGACGCTGCCCGGGCGCTCGCTGCTGCTGGTTCGGAATGTCGGGCCGCTGATGACGACGCCGGCTGTGCTGCTGGAGGACGGCTCCGAGCTGCCCGAGGAGATCCTCGACGCCGCCTGTACGGTGCTGATCGCGATGCACGATCTGGCCAAGTCTGAGGGGCCTCGGAACTCCCGCCGCGGCTCGGTCTATGTCGTGAAGCCGAAGATGCATGGGCCCGAAGAAGTTGCCTACACCAACGAGCTGATGGGCGCGGTCGAGGACATGCTCGGCCTCGCGCGCAACACCGTGAAGCTTGGCATCATGGACGAGGAGCGGCGCACGACCGTCAACCTCAAGGAGTGCATCCGGGCCGCCAAGGCGCGCGTCGCCTTCATCAACACAGGCTTCCTCGACCGGACAGGCGACGAGATCCACACGGCGATGCAGGCCGGCCCGATGATCGCGAAGACGGAGATGAAGGCGCAGCCCTGGATCGCGGCCTACGAGGACTGGAATGTCGATGTCGGCCTGGCCTGTGGGCTGAAGGGCGTCGCGCAAATCGGCAAGGGCATGTGGGCAATGCCGGACCGGATGCAGGCCATGCTGGAGCAGAAGGTCGGCCATCCGATGGCGGGTGCGAACACCGCGTGGGTGCCCTCGCCGACGGCTGCCACCATACACGCGCTCCACTATCACCGCGTCGATGTGGCGGCGCGCCAATCGGGGATTGCGGCTGGTGGGCCGCGGGCCAAGCTGGACGATATTCTCCGTATCCCTCTCGCCGAGGGCACAAACTGGGCGCCGGATTTCGTGCAGGCGGAGCTCGACAACAACGCGCAGGGGATCCTCGGCTATGTGGTGCGCTGGGTCGATCTGGGGGTCGGCTGCTCGAAAGTGCCGGACATCAACGATATCGGCCTGATGGAGGACCGCGCGACGCTGCGGATCTCCGCGCAGCACATCGCAAACTGGCTGACCCATGGGGTGGTCTCCGAGGAGCAGGTGATGGAGACGCTCCGGCGCATGGCCGAGGTGGTCGATCGTCAGAACGCCGATGATCAAGAGTACCAACCGATGGCGCAGAAGTTCGACGGGGTCGCGTTTCAGGCGGCCTGCGATCTGGTTTTCAAAGGCACCGAATGGCCAAACGGCTACACCGAACCCGCGCTGCACGCCCGCCGCGCCGAGAAGAAAGCAGGAGCCCGCTGATGGCACAGATCTCGCTCACCCGCGCCCGCACGATCATCTCGAAGGCCTTCGCCAAGGGTAAGGAGATGGGGCTCAAGCCGCTGTCGATCTGTGTGCTGGATGCGGGCGGTCACCTAAAGGCCTTCGAGCGGCAGGACGGCGCGTCGAACCTGCGCTTTCAGATCGCGTTCGGCAAAGCCAACGGCGCGCTCGGGCTCGGAATCGGCAGCCGGGCGATCAACGCGCGGGCCGAGGCGCAGGCCTATTTCGTGCTCGCTGCGAACGGAGCTTTCGATGGTGGGCTGATCCCGGTGCCGGGCGGTGTGCTTGTGAAAGCCAAGAACGGTGAGATCCTGGGCGCTGTCGGCGTGACGGGCGATACCTCGGACAACGATGAGATCGCGGCCATCGCCGGGATCGAGGCGGTGAACCTGGTCGCTGATCCCGGCTGAGGCTCAGATCGTCTGTTCCTCCGGCTCCACGAGCATCGGGCGGGGAATGCTGGGCAGGTAGTCCCCGCCCGTCGCATGCAAAAAGTCCCGGAACGCCCCAGCGGTGGCGGAGAGCTTGCTGTCGGTCGCCCGCACCAGATACCAGTGGCGGATGATCGGCAGCCCCTCCATCCGCAGCATCACGAGCCGGCCCGCCTCGAGTTCTGGCACCACCGTATGGGCAGAGATCACGGCGATGCCGAGGCCGGCCATGACGGCCTGTTTGATGGTCTCGTTGGTTCCCATCTCGACGAGCCTGTAGGGCTGGCCCTCGCCGATGCGGTCAAGGAAGCGGCGCATCAGGATGCGGGTACCGGAGCCTTGCTCGCGCCCGAGGAAGGTCTCCTCGAGCAACATCTCAGGCGTCACCCGTGGAACACCCGCCAGGCGGTGTTCCGCAGGCAGGATCACGATATAGGGATGCTCGCCCAGAACCTCGGCCTCGACCGGTGGATCCTGGGGCGGGCGCCCCATGATGGCCAATTCAATTTCGCCACGACCGAGTGCTTCAACGATGGTGTCGCGGTTGCCGACCTTCAGGCCGATCTCGATTTCGGGAAGCTGCTGCTTGATCCGCGCAACAAGGCCTGGAGCGAAGTACTTGCCGGTCGAGACCACACCGATCGACACATAGCCGGCCATGCCCGACTGTAGGGCCTCAACCCGTGAGAAGCATTGGGTCAGTGCCGTCTCGATCTTATGCACTGTGCCGAGGAGCTCCCGTCCGACCGGGGTCAGGCTGATCTTTCCATCGGGGCCGCGGTTGAGGACCTGAGCGCAGACCCCCTCCTCAAGCGATTTGAGCTGCGTGGACACCGCAGGCGGCGTCACGTGAAGGGTCCCTGCGGCTGCAGTGATAGACCCGGTCTCAACAATTGCAGCCAGCGCCCGCAGCTGCTTGAGGGTGATCGACTTTGGGTGTGCCATCTCTTAGTGACCGCTTGACTGCTCTTAAATTTCTTTTAACAGTTTGGGGGCCTTGTGCGGCAACCGGCAATTGAGCGCAGGGCAAAAAAAATGGAGCGGCGAAACGCCGCTCCGAATTGACACCGAACCCTGGGAGAGCGCTCGGTCGAACGGATACCCGCTCGGTCGAGGAGGTAAGCCGCTTTGCCGGATGTCCAACGGCGTTCAGTAAATTTTATCACGTCGATAGAGTTTTCAGCGCTGCCAGAACCGCGGCGTCAGCAGCACCAGAACGCTGATGAACTCGAGCCGCCCGAGCAGCATCCCGGCTGAAAGCAGCCACTTGGCCGCATCGGGCAAAGCGGCATAGTTGCCCGATGGCCCGATCTCGGGTCCGAGCCCCGGGCCGATATTGGTCATCACGGCCATGGAGCCCGAGATCGCCGTGATCGTCGAAAGCCCCAGCATCGAGAGCAGAATTGCCCAGACCGAGATTGCAGTGACAAACACGAAGAAGAACGCCATGACCGAGGAGAGCACTTCCGGATCCACAATCCGGTGGTCATAGCGGAGCTGGTAGACGCCCGAGGGTGTGTGGATCCGCCGGATCTGGAGCAGCAAGGCTGAGAAGAGAATCTGGTAGCGAAACACCTTTGCCGAGCAGGCCGTGGAGCCGGAACAGCCGCCGATCAGCGCGATCAGGAAGAAGATGGCGACCGGGAAGCCACCCCATACTCCGAAATCGTCCGAGGCGTATCCAGTGCCCGTCATGATTGAGGTGACGTTGAAGAGCGAGTGGCGGATTGCCTCTTCGGCGCCTTCGTTGCCATCGAAGACCAGCCACAAAGCGACCGCGCTGGCGGCCAGAAGGATCACGGCCAGGAAGGCTCTGATCTGGATATCGTGGAAGATCGGGGCGGCGTTCCCGCGTGAGAGCTGGATGAACCGGATGAAAGGCATCGCCGCCAGCCACATGAACACGACGGCTACGTAGTGCGTCGCCGGCGTGAAGCTGGCAAAGCTGTCGTCGTAGTTCCCAAGCCCGCCCGTCGACACCGTTGTCATCGCATGGCAGAGGGCGTCGAACGCGGTCATGCCCGTCGCGGAGTACGCGAGAACACAGCCGACGGTCAGCGCGAGATAGATCCAGAAGAGGGACCCAGCGACCTCCGCGGCCCTCGGGAGGATATCGGCACCGATGTCAAAACTCTCCGAGCGGAAAAGCTGCATTCCGCCCACCTTGAGCGCGGGCAGGAACACCATGGCGAAGACCACGATGCCGACCCCGCCATACCACTGCAGCAGGGCGCGCCAGAACAGCATGCCCGACGGCGCCTCGGCGAGGCCGCTCATCACCGTCGCCCCGGTGGTTGTAAGCCCCGACATCGCTTCGAAGAACGCATCCGTATAGGTTGCTTGTGGGGCGCCGAAGACGAAGGGCAGGGCGCCAAAGATCGGCAGCGCGACCCACACCAAAGTAGTCAGCAGGAAAGCCTGTTGGCGCGAGAGCCCTCCGGTTGTCGTGCCGCTTGTGAGCGTGGAGAGCCCGAGGCCCGCGACCAGCGTCAGGAACGCCGCCAGCCCCATGCCGCGGGCATTGCCGTTCGCCTCCGCCAGGTCAATCAGCGTTGCGAGCCCCATCGAGAGCCCCAGCACCACCGTCAAGCGGCCGATCACGAAAACGACGGGGCGGATGTCGTACATCTCGGGCTTTCGCGACTACGGTCTCTCCACGCGCCGGACGGTCACGGGAGGCCCAAGTGGCCTAGGGCCCCTCAGTGATAGACGAAAACTGCCCAGGGATAGAAGACGCTCGCGCGCTGGGTTCAGAACGGTGGGTCGGACGGTGAAGTCTGATTACCGGCTCGGGTCACAAAACCCGCCACGACCTTCTTCTCGCCCGCCTTCTCGAAGGCGATGGTCAGTTTGTCCCCTTCGACATTCGTGACCCGGCCATAGCCGAACTTTTGGTGGAAGACGCGCGCACCGGGATCAAAGGCGGCTTTCGCCTCCGCATCGATGACGAGGTTGCGGGCTTCCTGAGGCTGATCGAGCGGGCGCTGCGTGCGCCGAGCCGCCATGCGCTTCCAGCCCGGCGAATTGTAGCTGTCCGAATTTACGGCCCTGGTCTCGAGCACCGAACCGCCTGAAGCCGGTGCCGCTGCCCCATGCGCTCCGCCATAAAGTCCTGGCGGGGTCAACACTTCCACATGCTCGGGCGGCAATTCGTCGACAAAGCGCGAGGGCAGGGCGGACTGCCAGCGCCCGTAGACATGGCGATTGGCGGCAAAGGAAATCGTGAGTTGCTCCCGCGCACGGGTGATCCCGACATAGGCAAGGCGGCGCTCCTCCTCGAGACCCGCAACGCCGCTTTCGTCCATGGAGCGTTGGCTTGGGAACAGGCCATCCTCCCAGCCCGGCAGGAACACGGCGGGAAACTCCAGCCCCTTGGCCGCGTGGAGGGTCATGATGGAAACCTTCGCGCCGCCGTCCTCCGTGCCGTTGTCCATCACCAGTGCGACATGCTCAAGAAAGCCTTGAAGGTTCTCGAATGCCCCGAGGGCGTCGACCAATTCCTTGAGGTTCTCGAGCCGGCCCGGCGCCTCCGGCGACTTGTCCGCCTGCCACATGCCGGTATAGCCGCTCTCGTCCAGGATCGTCTGCGCAAGTTCCACATGGTCGATCCGCTCCACCCCGTCGCCCGTCGAGACGGTGCCTACGGTCAGCGGATGCCAGCGGTCGAACTGGGCGATCAGCTCCGAGAGGGATTTGGCTGCCCGCTTCGTGAGCCCATGACCGCCCTCGGCCACAGTCCGCGCGGCATCGAACAGCGAGACGCCCTCCGCCCGCGCCAGCCGCGAAATCGTCTGGATCGCCTTATCGCCGATCCCGCGCTTGGGCGTGTTCACGATCCGCTCGAAAGCCAGGTCGTCGTCGGGGCTGACGGCGACGCGGAAATAGGCCATCGCATCGCGGATCTCCATCCGCTCATAGAAACGCGGGCCTCCGATAACACGATAGGGAAGGCCGATGGTCAGGAACCGGTCTTCGAAGGCGCGCATCTGGAAAGACGCCCGCACCAATATGGCCATGTCATCGAGTGCAAGCGGCGGATGCCCACGGGTGCCTTTGGTGGCCGATTCAATCTCCTCGCCGATCCAGCGGGCTTCCTCGTCGCCGTCCCAGTGGCCGATCAGGCGCACCCGGTCGCCGTCCTCCGCCTCGGTCCAGAGGGTTTTGCCAAGGCGCCCCTCATTGGTTGCGATAACCCCGGCCGCAGCGGCGAGGATATGCGGAGTGGAGCGGTAGTTCTGCTCCAGCCGCACAACCTTGGCGCCGGGAAAATCCTGCTCAAACCGGAGGATGTTGCCGACCTCTGCGCCGCGCCAACCATAGATCGATTGGTCGTCATCACCAACGCAGCAGATGTTCTTGTGGCCCTGAGCCAGCAGCCGCAGCCAGAGATACTGAGCAACATTCGTGTCCTGATACTCGTCAACCAGGATGTATTTGAACCGCTCCTGATACTGCCGCAGCACGTCCGGCTCGCGCTGGAAAATCGTCACCACGTGGAGCAGCAAGTCGCCGAAGTCGACGGCATTGAGTGTGCGCAGGCGCGCCTGATAGGCCGCGTACAGTTCAGTGGCCCGGTTGTTCGCAAAGCCTGCATCGGCGGCCGGAACCTGCTCGGGTCGGAGCGCGCGGTTCTTCCACCGATCAAGGATGCTGGCGAAGGCACGGGCGGGCCAGCGCTTCTCATCCACCTCCTCGGCGGCGAAGAGCTGTTTGATCAGCCGGATTTGGTCGTCGGTGTCGAGGATGGTGAAGTTCGACTTCAGATCGACCAGCTCGGCATGCCGGCGGAGCAGCTTTACACAGACCGCGTGGAACGTGCCGAGCCACGGCAATCCTTCGAGCGGGCCGCCGAGCAGCGCGGCACAGCGCTCCTTCATCTCCCGCGCAGCCTTATTGGTGAAGGTCACGGCGAGGATCTGAGAGGGCCAGGCGCGGCGTTGGTGGATGAGATGCGCGAGCCGAGTGGTCAACACCCGTGTCTTGCCGGTTCCCGCCCCTGCGAGCACCAACACCGGCCCGTCGAGCACGCTCACGGCTTCGGACTGCGCAGGATTGAGCCCAGAGAGATAGGGCACTGGCGCCGCCGCACGGGTTGATAGAGGCTGCTCGTCCCACGCCTCGAACATCGCGCTTTCGCTGAAGTCATCTCGGTCCATGGCCAGACAATAGCGCGCATTCTCCTCTAGGGAAAGGGGTTGTTCACGAAGCGTTCGCCTATTTCTTGTGGTTAACGAGCTTGTCGCCGATCTTATCATTGTCGGCAGGGGCCGCTCGCCATACCTCTTGCAAAACAACGACTGATTGGAGGGCTGCATGTTTGGACTGTTCAAGAAGACAACCCTGCCAAGCGAGGCCGATGCGCTTCCCGGGCGTGGCGAACCGATCCCAACCGCCACCGAGCATTTTATCAATGGCCGCTCGCTGAAGGGGCCCTATCCCGAAGGCATGGTCTGCGCGATGTTCGGGATGGGCTGCTTTTGGGGAATCGAGCGGAAATTCTGGACCCAGCCTGGCGTTTGGGTAACGGCGGTCGGGTACGCTGCGGGGGCGACGCCGAACCCGACCTATCGCGAGGTGTGCTCGGGCCGCACCGGCCATAACGAGGTCGTGCTTGTCGTCTTTGATCCTGCGAAGATCTCTTATGACACGCTGCTCAAACTGTTTTGGGAAGGCCATGACCCGACCCAGGGCATGCGTCAGGGCAACGATGTGGGCACGCAGTATCGCTCAGGCATCTATGTCTACGACGCTGCACAACGTGCCGTGGCCGAGGCCAGCAGGACGGCCTTCCAGCCGAGGCTCAGCCAGGCGGGCTACGGCCAGATTACGACCGAAATCCTGGACGCGCCGGAGTTCTACTTCGCCGAGGACTACCACCAGCAGTATCTCGCCAAGAACCCTGGAGGATACTGCGGCGTCGGCGGGACCGGTGTGACCTGCCCAGAAGGGGTGGCCGGCTGATAAAATCGGGGGCGCCCTCGCTGGACGCCCCCCTGGGCCGGTGGTCGTGCCGCCCGTTTATTGAGTGAGTTGGGCCGTAAACCGCTCGGAAAGGTCCGAGTCGGTCACGTCATCAATGTATTCGACGAACATGCGGGCCTCCTGCATCGTAGCAGTGGTGCAGTCGAGCGCGGAGTAAGTCGCCCCCACGGTGCCGCCAGAGGCATAGATCTTTTGCAGGACTGCGTCGTGCTGCGGTACGGTCGGATTGAGATACCCGCAGAACATGGTCACTGGGCGCGACAGGAACCAATCCATGACGCCGACGACCTCTGCCTGATACTCGTTGTTGTCCCCGCCTGCGTCGACGGCAGCCTGACAGTTCACAACCAGGCTGCGAATGCGCCGTCGTTCGTCGGGCTGCGTGAGGCAACTGAGCGGATCGGTGGCAGAGCAGCCTGGGACGAGACCCGCCATCGTGCTGGCATAGTTGACCGGGGACGTATCGAGATAAGCCAGTTCGTCATCTCCAGAGCCCAGTGTCGCCATCACATCGAACGTGTTCGGGATCGCTTGGCCATTCGACGCGGTTCCGTCGCCGAAGGTCATCGAGTTGCGGAAGGCGTCCGTTGGTAGCAGAGCCTGATTGGCGCGCACCCATTGATACGCCTCGTACCATGTGTCGATGTCGCTCGGGAAGGAGAGTGTGGTCCCTCCGCCCGTATTGCCCGAGCCGAGCCCGCCGCTCCCTGTCGAGCCGCCTGTGGAGCCAAGCCCGCCTGTGCCGCTGGAGCCGCCTGTTGAACCGAGCCCGCCCGTGCCGCGGGAGCCGCCCGTGGAGCCTAGACCACCCGTTCCGGTTGAGCCGCCGGTTGAGCCGAGGCCGCCGCCGTCTCCGCCAGTCGATCCGCCAGACCCCCCGAAGATGGTCGGGCTAAAGTACCCCTCCACCATTGCTCTGAGCGAGGCGTTCGGGGTTGTCACATCATCGCTGACGAACGGGGTGGAGCAGACCGCGCCCGAGGTGGGAAGACCAGCCGCCGCCTTCTGGCTCTCGATGTGGCAGTCGTGAAGGCCGAAGCTGTAGACGTCCGAGTCGGCCTCCGTCATCGTCAGGCCGGCCATCGGGATCCCTTGGTACTCGGCCTGCTGATAGTCCCACCCGTCGATATAGGGTGTGCCCGCCTGGTACTGGTCCAGGGTCAAGGGCGTCACGCCGAGGGCTGCGGCGCGGCGTGTCTGCTCATAGGGGTGGGCTGTGAACCGGTCAGGCTCGAACAGCGTGCCGGCGGGAGCGCCAGCGACTGGTGTATCCTCGCGGAACTGAATACTGTCGAACGGCGCGATCTGCATGTCGAAAGCCGTGTTCATCGAGGCGACAACCGTCGACGCCTGTGCGGGGGCGATGGTCACCGTCTCCCCATAGCAGAAGCGATCTGGCTCGGCGCGGGCCATCAGGCAGGCCGCCTTCGCCTCCGACGGTGGAACCCCGCTGAACATGGCGGCGACATTGGCATCGGTACAGGCCTCCCCCTCAGGGATCGGCTCTCGGAGTTCGAACAACTGATGGCGGGCATCCCAGCTGAAAGGTGTGTCGCCGAGGGGCCCGATCTGTGCGCCATCCGTCGAAGCGAAGGTCATCGCGGTGCGACCGCGCAATCCAAAGGTCAGCGGATTGTCGTCATCGTCGCGCTCGGCGTAATCACCATAGTCCGAACCGCCCGTGCCTTCCCAGGGATTGCAGAGGACCAGGGTTGTCGCTGCCGTGCAACGCCGCGGCACAACTGTCGCTGCGGCGACCGCGTCCACGGTTGCGCCCCCGACATCCGCTGCCGGGGACACGCCGATGGCGCTTGAAAGCCCCTGGACAATTGCGTAGAGCGCGCCAGCGGCGCTATCGAGTTGGACCGCCGCAACATGGGCAACGACGAACCGTGCCTGCTCAGAGGCACCCTCGGCCAACGGATCTGGGATGTAGCCGTTGGTGTATGCGGCGCTGATATCGGCCTGGGTTCGCACCTGTCCCTCACCGGGGCCGTCAAAGCTCGAGTAGAAGTCGAGCCTCTCAATGCAGAACTCGAAGCCGCCACTGTCATTGTCGCGCACAAGGGCCGGATTGCTGCCCGCACTCGCGCTCGAGCAGTCCCAAGCAGTTGCGCCAACGCTTCCGGTCTGCACGATCATAGCGCGCTGTATGGCGTCGGGCTCTCCGTCGAGTTCCGCCGCTGCCGCCACTGCCACCTGGTCGGCAAAGGACTGCATCTTCGAGTGCATCTGATAAACGCGCCCGGAATCCAGCACCATGCCTGTCGTGCCGAACAGCAAGATCGACAGGATCAAGACCTGGATGGTCATGGTCCCGGAGCTGTCATCGGCGTAAGGGCGGAAAGCAGAACGAAGGGACAGGCAACACACACACACACTCGTCAGCAATCCAGACATCTGGAGCCTCCGGTTCAAGTTGCCCGTGCAGTCTCCACTGCAATCCAAAACAAATCCTTGACGGGCTCGGTTGATGACCCTTTTGTCAGGCGCCCGAGCCTGGAGACCCCTCAGAGCCATGACCACGTACACAGCCATGACCACACTCGCTTCGCGCGCCTCGGCGGAAGCTCTCGGGGACGCCCTGGAGCGCATGGAGCGCGCACCGACTGGTGTCGGGGTGTTCGAGATCGAAGATGGTTCGGGGATGTGGGAGGTCGGCGCCTATTTCGACAAGATCCCAGATGAGACGGCTTTGCTCGTTCTCGCAGCGGCCTTCGGTGCGCGCCCGTTTGCGGTAAGCCGGCTTGATGACCGCGATTGGGTTGCGCAAGTCCGTCGGGAACTCAGCCCCGTAGTTGCTGGCCCCTTTGTGGTTCACGGCGGCCACGACGCGGACCGGGTTTCACTGAATGCGATTGGGCTTCGCATCGAAGCGGCCATGGCCTTCGGTACGGGGCATCACGCGACGACGCTCGGCTGCCTGCTGCTGCTTGATCGATTGGACCGAGCGGGTTTGGTGGCCGGTCGGATCGCCGATGTTGGGACGGGAACAGGGGTCTTGGCGATGGCGGCGGCGCGGCTTTGGCATTGCCGTGCGGTTGCTGGAGATCTCGATGCTATCGCTGTGGCGACCGCTCGGGAGAACATGCGCGCCAACCGTGTTGGTGCCGGTGTCCAGGTGGTCAGGGCGGCCGGGACGCGGTCGGATGTGGTGCGGCGGGCGGCAACCTACGGCTTGATCTTTGCGAACATCCTGGCCGGGCCGTTGAAGAGGATGGCTCCCGATATCGCGCGGCACTTGGCACCCGCAGGGGTCGCCATCCTTTCGGGCATTTTGGACCGCCAGGCGGCGGCGGTCCAAGCGGTCTATGCGGGCAGGGGACTGCGCCAGGTTGCGATCGAGCGGCGCGACGGGTGGACAAGCCTGGCCCTTTCACGCCGCCGGTATCGCATCGCCTGAAGCAGGGGAGGCTGATCTCGCTAGAGACCCAGCCGCACCTGTGATCTCATCTCACCAGCTGCCGCGCGCGGCGTAGATCTCGACGTCGGCGATCGTAAGCCCGATGTCCTCAAGCTGTTTGGGCGTCAGCTGGCGCAGAGCGGCAACAGTTGCACGGGTCCGGCGCCAGTCTTCGATACGCTCGCGCAACACTTCAACCTGACGGACGACCGAGTGAACGGTGATGGCGCCGAAGGGCAGGGCCTGGGTTTTGGTCATGGTGGTCATCGTTCTATCCTTTCTCAAGCGCTCAATGCGCCGGACGCGCCGGATCTCCGGCACGGGGGGTTGGGGTCATTCTGACGGGGGCGCCGCCTCCGGACATCCGGACACGGCGTCGGTCACTGGGTCTGAGTGCCGACAGAAACGCCGGCGGTTTTGTGGCTCAGCGGCGGATCGCGCGTATGTCGGCGAGCGAAAGGCCGAGGTCCTCGCGCTGATCCGGCGTCTTCGACAGGAGCAGCGCAGTATCACTATGCGACGCCGACCCACCGGCGAAAAATGCCATGACGGTCGAAAGGGCGGTCGCGGCCCGGGTAGAAACAGCAGTGGCCATGTCGCAGCTCCCTGTCTGTGGTTTCGAGGTCAGCACCTGTTGCCGACACGCCCCATCTGCGCCTTCCACTGTGCTTTTTCAATTGCTCTAACCGCATACAGGATATGCGCTTTTTGCATGCGTGCGAAAGGCGACACAGTCTGTCGTTTCCGGGCTGCACAGGGTCGCTTTCTCGCAGATGCAGCATGGCAAGGCACTGGTCGCCGTTCTCCTTTCGTGCTAACGGTAAAAAGAGAATGACAAAAGCGAACGACAAGAGCGGTGCAGGATGCGTGTGATCGGGCTCGATCCCGGGCTGAGGCGGATGGGTTGGGGCCTGGTTGAGAGCCATAAGGGCCGACTCACCCCGATTGGGCACGGAGTGCTCGGGTCTGGCGAGGGGTCCTTGGCAGAGCGTCTCGCGCGCCTCTACGACGCACTGGAGCGTGTGATTCAAGAGACAGCTCCTGACGCTGCCGCTGTTGAGCAGACCTTCGTGAACCGCGACGCCGCCGGCACCCTTAAACTGGGGCAGGCGAGGGCCGTGGCACTCCTCGTGCCCGCACGCGCTGGCCTAGACGTTGCGGAGTACGCGCCAAACGCGGTCAAGAAGACGGTTGTCGGCGTGGGACACGCTGACAAGGCGCAAGTGGAGCATATGGTCCGGTTTCTCCTGCCCGGTGTTCAGCCTGGCAGTGCAGATGCCGCAGATGCGCTTGCCATCGCTATCTGCCACGCTTGGACCGCGGGCACCGAACGGAGACAACAGGCGGCGATTGCCCGGGTGCGCGGATGATCGGAAAGCTGACGGGCCGGATCGACTATGTTGCCGCGGACCATGTCCTGATCGAGGCGGGGGCGGTTGGCTACATCGTCCATTGCGCGCCCGGAACGCTGTCGGCCTTGCCGTCGCCCGGGGGCGAAGCTGCGCTCTACACCGAGATGATCGTCCGAGAAGACCTGATGCAGCTGATTGGCTTCCGAACGCTTGCGGAGCGGGAGTGGCACAGGCTTCTCACCTCGGTCCAGGGGGTGGGAGCGAAAGTGGCGCTGGCGATCATCGATGCGCTCGGGCCAGATGGGGTCAGCCGCGCGCTTGCACTTGGGGATGTGGCGGCGATCCGGGCGGCTCCCGGCGTCGGGCCAAAGCTCGCCAGCCGCATCGCGAACGAACTTGCGGATAAGGCGGCGGGCGTGATGGCGCTCGGTGGGCAGGCTGCTCCGGAGCGTGCGGTTCGGGCGGCGCAGGCTGAGGGCGGTGCGGATGGCGCCGCGGAGGCAATCTCGGCACTCGTCAATCTGGGCTATGACCGAATGGAGGCGGCGCGGGCCGTGGCCGAGGTGGCGTCAGAGGGCCAGACCGGCACGGAGGACCTCATTCGTGCTGCTCTGCGCGCGCTTATGCCGGGGACCACGTGAGCGAGCCCGACCCGATCTTGCGCCCCGAGGCGGGACCGGATGAGACCGCCGGCGCCGAGCGCGCGCTTCGCCCTGAGCGGCTTGCGGACTTTACCGGCCAGGCCGAGGCCCGTTCGAACCTCGCGATTTTCATCGAAGCCGCGCGCCGCCGCTCGGAGGCGATGGATCACCTGCTGTTCTATGGCCCCCCCGGCCTCGGGAAGACCACCCTTGCCCAGATCGTCTCCCGAGAACTCGGCGTCGGGTTCCGCATGACCTCAGGTCCAGTCATCGCCCGTCCGGGGGATCTGGCCGCAGTCCTCACCAATCTCGAAGCCCGGGACGTTTTGTTCATCGACGAGATCCATCGCCTCAGTCCGGTCGTGGAGGAGATCCTCTATCCTGCCATGGAGGATTTCGAGTTGGACCTCGTGATCGGAGAAGGTCCGGCCGCGCGAACGGTTCGCATTGGGCTGCAGCCGTTTACCCTGATTGGCGCGACGACCAGGCTCGGTCTGCTGACCACACCGCTTAGGGACCGTTTCGGCATTCCGGTACGGCTCGACTTCTACACGGAGGACGAGCTCGCGCAGATCGTCTCGCGCGCCGCGGGCTTGATGGGCCTCGCGGCGGAGCCGGATGGCATCCGGGAAATCGCGCGCCGGGCACGCGGTACGCCGCGAATCGCAGGGCGGCTGCTGCGGAGGGTGGCTGATTTTGCCCTTGTGGAGACGGATGGTCGACTGGATGCAGCACTCGCCTCCCGTGCGCTGGAGCGTCTCGGCGTCGATGCGCGTGGTCTCGACGGGGCGGATCGGCGCTACCTCACCCTCATCGCGGAACACTACGGAGGGGGGCCGGTCGGGGTGGAGACCATCTCGGCTGCGCTCTCCGAGGCCCGGGATGCGATAGAGGAGGTGATCGAACCTTTCCTTCTTCAAGCCGGGCTCATCGCGCGCACGCCGCGGGGAAGGCTGCTTACCGCTGGGGCGTGGCGGCACCTCGGTCTGCCAGCGCCGGATAGCCCCCCCACACAGCCTCAACTTTTCGAGCCCGAGTGAGGGCCCCGGCAAAGCAAGTCGTTTCCGCGGCGTGGAAATCGCGCCGCAAGTTGATCACAAACGGGGCGATTGGTGATCGAAGCGCTTTCCGCCTCCGCCGATCTGGGTTAGAGCAACCTTAGGGTGAGTGCCAAAGGACCGGGCGTATCGGTCGTTTGCGAATGGGGAGAGGGATGGCCGCGCCGTCCGACTACGAGCAATTCGTTCTCGAAATGGTCAACCGTGCGCGCTCTGATCCGCGCGCCGAGGCCGATCTGCATGATGTGACCTCATCGGTCCCGTCTTCACCGGTGCAACCGCTTGCGATGAACGAGCTGTTGATCGACGCCGCGCGGACCCACAGCCTGTCGATGCTGGAAGACGACTATTTCGAGCACACAGGGTCCGATGGCTCGAGCGCCGGCGTCCGCATGGAGCGCGCGGGCTATGTTTTCTCGGGCAGTTGGAGCTGGGGTGAGAACATCGCCTGGCGCGGCACGACGGGATCAATCGACGAAGAGGCGTTCGCCCTGGCGCAACACCGTGGCCTGTTCCGCAGCAGCGGCCACCGCGACAACATCCTGAACGGCGGCTTTCGCGAGATCGGCATCGGCGACCGTGACGGCGACTTCACCCACACGAATGGGGTCGAGTACAACTCCGTGATGCTGACGCAAAATTTTGCGCGCTCCGGGGGCGACTATTATCTGACCGGTGTTGTCTATTCCGACGGGGACAACGACGATTTCTACTCGATGGGCGAGGGCCGCGGCGGGGTCTCGGTCACGATCGGGGGCGACGGCGACAGCACCTGGTCGAGCGGTGGCTACAGCATTGCGATGTCCGGCAGCGGCAGCCAAACCGTCACCTTTTCGGGTGGCGGGCTCTCAGGCACCAAGTCTGTGCGGGTCTCGGTGTCGAACGAGAACATCAAAATAGACATCCAGGACCAACAGACCATCCGGACGAGCACGGGGGTCGAGCTGCTGTCCGGCCTCGCCAATGTGATCCACATCGGCCTTTATGGCGGACGTTCGGTCGGCGACGACGGCGACAACACGATGCTTGGCGGCGGCGGCTCGGATTATTTCACGGGCCTCGGCGGTGACGATACCCTGCGCGGTGGTGCAGGGACGGACCGTGCTGTGTTCACCCTCGACACCAACGCTTACAGCGTGCGCGAGGTGAGCGGCGGACTTGAGATCACCGGTGAGGGCACGGATTTCATCGATGACGATATCGAGTTTCTGGTCTTTGCCAACGAGACCTTGAGCTTCTCGGAGGCGTTGGCGCTCGGTGGGGATGTCTCTGCTCCGCCCGAGGAACCGGTTGACGATGTGCCGCCTCCCCCTCCCCCGCCTGAGAACATGGCGCCGACCGGGGTCAGCCTCTCCGGCAGTGGATCGGTGGAGGAGAACAGCGCGGGGCAGACGGTTATCGGGACCCTGAGTGCCGAGGATCCGGATGCTGGCGATACGCACAGTTTCCGGATCGTGGCGAACGCGTCGGGGCCTGGGGTGGAGAATTTCGAGATCTCGGGCGACGACCTCCGGCTGCGGTCTGGGGCCGAGATCGATTTCGAGGAGCAGCCGTCCTTCAGCCTAGCGATCGAGGCTCGAGATGGGGACGGGGCAACGGTCACCGAGACGATCGTGGTCGCAGTCGAGAACGCGCCGATCAGCGATATCCGGGCGTTGGGGGGCACATCCGTGGCAGAGGACGCCACGGGTGGCACAGCCGTCACCCGCTTTGAGGCCCGCGAGGGTCGGAGTGAGGAGCCGACGGCGACGTTTTCGTTGACCGACTCGGCGGGGGGACGGTTCGAACTCGACGTTGACACTTTGCGCCTCAGCTCGGTCGCGGATCTCGATGCCGATCTATCACCAAGCCACCGCGTCACCGTCATGGCACGCGATGCGACCGGCGCGGCCTATGCGGAGAGCTTTACCATCACGGTTGAAGCGGCGGAGCCTGACCCCGAGCCGCAGCCCGCCCCACCGCCGGCACCGGCGCCGGATCCCGACCCGGTCCCGCCAAATCCGGATCCCGAGCCCAACCCCTCGCCACCCGAACCGGATCCGACACCGCCCGAACCCGACCCGGCGCCGCCGGAGCCCGATCCGACTCCGCCAGTGCCCGAACCGGACCCCGTTCCTCCGACACCCGAGCCCCCCAGCCCGGAGCCTGACCCGGTCCCGACGCCGAGCCCGCCAGCGCCGCGGCCGGACGGCGCTACAGTGTTTGAGGTCAGAGAGAATGCCGCTCCCGGCACACTGCTTGGCACCCTTCCTTCGGTGCCTGCCGGATCGCGCTATGCGCTGAACTCGGCGGCATCGGGTGCGTCGACAGCGCTCGTTACCTTCGACGGTCAGTCCATTTACCTCGCCCCTGGCGCCTCACTCGATTACGAGACTGCGACGGGTCACACGCTCGTTTTCGATGAGATCGACAGCCTCGGCGGCGTTCAACAGCGCTCCTACTACATCGAGGTGACGGACAGCCTCGGTATCGAGCGCACCGGGAACGGCGACGGCAATGTGATCTCGGCAACGCCAGAAGCGGATGTCCTGCGCGGGTTCGGGGGCGACGATACGCTTGAAGGCGAAGACGGCAACGACACCATCGAAGGCGGAGACGGCGACGACTGGCTGATGGGAGGCGATGGTTTCGACTTCCTGCTCGGTGGGTCGGGTATGGATACGGCGGCCTATGAGGCACCGCGCCAAGCGGTTGCGATCCTCCGGCATGAGGACGGCACCGTCGACGTGCAGGCGGACGACGGTGCGACCGACCGCCTCGATGGGATAGAGCGGATCGATCTCGCAGACGGCGATCTGTTGCTGGATCTTCGCGGTGGGATGGTGGATGAGGCCTATCGCCTTTATGCCGCAGCGTTTGCCCGGACCCCGGATGAGCCTGGATTGCGCTTTTGGATCACGGTTCTAGAGGCCGGTGAGGCCCTCTTGTCGGTAGCCCGTTCGTTCATAGAAAGCCCTGAGTTCGCCGATCGCTATGGTACAGAGGTCAGCGATGAGGCGTTTATCCGGACATTGTATGTCAATGTGTTGAAACGTCTTCCTGATGCAGAAGGCGAAGCTTACTGGTTGGGTCAGTTCTCGTCCGGGGGCCTCGATCAGGCCGAGATGTTGCGCAGCTTCTCCGAGAGCCGGGAGAACATCGAACGGACCGAGCCCGATATCGAACCGGGGGTTTGGGTGCTGAACGAGCCTGACAGCTTGATCTAGCGGCAGGTTTTGGGGTCCGCGCTGGTTCGGTTGTGATACCAAGCTCTCTTGGATGAAGTCGGAAGGGGGCGGTCGATGGTGCATCGGATGCAGGTCCGGGTCTACTACGAGGACACCGATCTCGCCGGTGTGGTCTATTACGCCAACTATCTTCGGTTTCTCGAGCGGGGGCGAACGGAAGCTCTGCGCGCGCTCGGGGTAGATCAAACGCGGCTCAAGAGCGAGCAGGGTTTGGTTTTCGTCGTGACCCGGGTTGAGATTGATTACCGTCGATCCGCGCGCTTTGACGATTTGATCACGGTCGCAACCGTGTTGGAAGAGCGCCGGGCTGCCCGTGCGATCCTGGCACAGACCGTGGAACGAGGAGCGGACACGCTTGTTGCCGCGCGCGTGACACTTGCGTGTATGGATGATGCCGGGAGGCCAGTCCGTCTCGCACCGGTGATCGGGGATGCTCTGGACCAGTTGGCTCCTGATAGTTAATATACAGCCGCTTGAGGTTCGGCCCGCAGGTCTGCGGCACCGTCCCGAGGCAGGACGCGCCGACGCTGTGGCACGAGAACCGTGGCCGGCGCCCGAGGAGAGCAGGACCGACGATGGAGATCGCATCTGCGACCGCCCTCGCTAGCCTCGCCGTTGCGCAGACGGCGGGGACAGCTGCGCTTACGGCCCCTACGGCGGAGGGCGTTGATTTTTCCGTGATGGCTATGTTTGCACGGGCCACACCGACTGTGCAGGCCGTGATGATCCTGCTGGTGGCGGTGTCTTTTTGGTCCTGGGCGATCATTATCGAAAAGGCGCGGATGCTAAGGCGGCTTGGCCGCGAGGCGCGCGACTTTGAAGGCCGCTTTTGGTCGGGCGGCTCGATCGATGATCTCTACGGTGAAGTGTCTCGCGATCCTATCAGCCCGATCGAGCGGGTCTTCGTCGCAGGGATGGAGGAGTGGCGTCGCTCTTTTGGCCCCGCCGGCAGAGTGCTTCGTGGAACGGAGGCGCGGGTGGACCGCGCCATGGCGGCAACCATTCAGCGCGAAGCAGCAGGGTTTCAGCGCCGGCTGCCGTTCCTGGCGACGGTTGGGTCAGTCTCGCCTTTTGTCGGATTGTTCGCGACGGTCTGGGGCATCAAACACAGTTTTGAGGCGATCGCGATCCAACAGAACACCAACCTCGCAGTGGTGGCCCCCGGCATTGCCGAGGCCCTGCTTGCAACGGCCATGGGCTTGATCGCAGCAATCCCCGCAACGGTTGCCTTCAACCGTTTGTCGGCGGAGGCAGACGGCCTCAGCGAAGGGCTCGAAGGCTTTTCCGATGAGTTCCTCATCATTCTCAGCCGCGAAATCGACCGCGAGCAGAGCGGGCTGAACTGATGGGTGCGGGCGTTCGGAGCAGTCCTCGGCGAGGGGGTCGGCGGCGCACGCAGCCGATGTCTGAAATCAACGTGACGCCGTTCGTTGATGTTATGCTGGTGTTGCTGATCATTTTCATGGTTGCGGCCCCACTTCTCACCGTAGGCGTACCGCTTGAGCTGCCCGACACCGATGCACAAGCGCTGCCGCAAGCCGAACAAGAGCCGCTGACGGTGAATATGGATGCCGAGGGGCAGATCTATATCCAGGATCAGCCAGTGAGCTCCGACGAGTTGCTCCCGCGCCTCGCCGCCATCCAAGAGGCACGCGAGGATGACCGGATTTTTCTGCGCGCCGACAGATCGCTGGACTACGGCCGTGTAATGGCCGTGATGGGGGCGCTGAACGGAGCGGGTTTTGGCAACATCTCGCTGGTGACGGATCAGCGGGATCCGGGGGGCTGACGGGGAAGGCGATGCGCACGGGTGCCACGATCTCCGGGGCGTTGCATGGCGGGCTGCTGATGGCAGTGCTGCTCGATCCCTATCTTTGGGCAGCGGAACCACCGGCAGCGATCTCGCTTGCCGAGGTGACCGTGGTTGATGGCGCAGCCTTCGATGCGGCGCTCTCGGCGGCACCGCAGCCCGTGACCGACACACCCGACGCTTTGAACCCGCGCCCTGGCGAAGACCTGCCACCGGCACCTGAGATCTCGGAGCCGGCGCCAGAACGCCCGCCAACTGAAGGGGTGGCCGAGCCAGAACCCGCCGACCCCAGCCTGCCGGTCCTGCCCACGCCGCCGCCACCCACCACGGTGCCGACGGAGATTGCGCGGCCTTCCATTGCCGAGGTGCCGGTTCCGGAGGAACTGGCCAACCAGGCCCCTCAACCGGAGAGTCCGCCTGCGACCGAACCCCTCCAGCCGCTGGCGAGTGCGGAGGCGCCGCTCCCGGGCGACCGACCCGAGCGACCCCCGGAACCCGAGCCTGAAGTCGCTGAGGAGCCGCAACCCGAACCAGAGGTCGTGGAGGAGCCGACGCCCGAGGCTGAGACGCTTGCCGAGGTGGACGCCCCCTTGGGCCCTGCGCCCCAGCAGGCAACCCTGCCTATTGCCCGACCGGCGGAAATCGCGGCCGCCGCACCGGCCTCGCAGGAGACGCGCCAAGCACAACAGACCACGGAGGCTCCGCAAAAGGCCGCACCGAAACCGGCGCGCCCCAGGATTGCAGCCTCACGGTTTGCAGCCCAGGTCACGCGAGGAGAAAAGGACGCGCTGCGGATCGGGCTCAAGCGCTACTTCACGTATGCGGGTAATCGCGCCGACCGCTCTCTATTCGTCCGGATCGCGATTGGTTTGGACCCGTCTGGCCGGATCGTCCAAGGGCCAGAGCTTTTGGAAGCAGGCGGCGCGACCCCAGCGGTTCAGAATGCGCTGTTTCGCTCGGGGCGCAGTGCGCTCATCCGGGCGGCGAATGGCGGTGAGTTTGCCAAGCTGCCTATCGAGAAATACGACGCGTGGAAGGTCATCCACGTAACCTTTACCCCAACAGAACTCGGCTTTGGAACATGAAATATACCCTGCAAGTCATTGCGTCTCTGTGCTTAGTTCTCTTTGTGGGGGTGCTTTCGAACCATGCGCACGCGCAATCGGATGCTCTTCAGATCACGGTTGCAGGGGCAGAGTTCGAACCGATCCCCGCGGCCGTTGTGGACTTTGAGGCAGTCTCCGCGGATCTGGCTGGCGTCGCTGATGACATCGACACGGTCATCGAGGCCAATCTGGAGCGCTCCGGACTGTTCAAGCTCGTCTCGCCCGCCGCCTTCATCGATCGCTCTGTTCCTTTTGACACGACACCCACCTTCGCGAACTGGCGCACCATTGGGGCCGAGGCACTGATCACGGGCCGGGTTCAGCGCACCTCCGATGGGCGGCTCCAGGTTCAGTATCGTGTGTTCGATACCCTGGCCGAGTCCCAGGTGTCCGGCCTCCAACTCCTGGCCGCGCCCGAGGACTGGCGCCGGGTTGCGCACAAGGTGTCCGACGGCGTTTATGCGGCGCTGACCGGCGAAGGACCCTATTTCGACAGTCAGATCGTCTTTGTGGATGAGACCGGCCCCAAGGGTGACCGGCGCAAGCGCCTCGCGGTGATGGATCAAGATGGCGCCAATATCCGCTACCTGCCAGGCGCTGATGGTCTCGTGCTGACCCCGCGGATCAGCCCGAAGAACGACCGGGTGCTGTACATCTCTTATGACAATGGCGCGCCGGAGGTGATCATCCAAAACCTCTTCGGCGGTGGACGGGAGCGGCTTGGCAACTTCCCTGGTATGAGCTTTGCGCCGCGCTTCTCGCCCGACGGATCGGAAGTGGTGCTCTCGCTCTCGTCCGGCGGGAACACGGACATTTACGCGTTGCGCCTGGCAAACCGGCAACTTCGGCGCCTCACGCGGAATCCTGGGATCGATACCGCGCCTTCCTACTCGCCCGATGGCCGCCAGTTGGTCTTCGAGTCCGATCGCGGCGGCAGCCAACAGCTCTACATTATGCCAGCCAATGGTGGCCCGGCACAGCGCATCAGCTTTGGCCGGGGCCGATATGGGACGCCGGTTTGGTCGCCGCGCGGAGACATGATCGCGTTCACCAAGATGATCGGAGGGCGCTTCAATATCGGCGTAATGCGGACCGACGGCTCTGAAGAGCGCCTGCTTTCCCAAGGGTTCCTTGTCGAGGGCCCAAGCTTCTCCCCAAACGGGCGTGTGATCGCGTTCTACCAGGAGACACCAGGGCAGGCGGGCCGGGCGAGCCTTGCCAGTATCGACATCTCTGGGCGCAATCTCCGCCCTTTGGTTACCCCGAACGCGGCTTCCGACCCGTCTTGGTCGGCGCTCAGGCCGTGACCCGTGGGCTTGCGGCGGGGCGGCATCGCGCCGATACTGGCGCTTGGTGAGGAGCGGCGTTTGACCCGGTGTGGATTGCGCGAGCTGAATGACCCAACACTCAGAATAGAGGCGAAACAGGCATGACCACAACACTCAGAGCGACCCCCTATTTTGCGGCGATTTTCTGTGTCGCCCTCCTGGCCGGTTGCTCCACAACCGACGAGACGACACCCGGAACGGGTGCAGGTACCGGCGGCGACGGCGCGGCCGGCGCAGGCGGGATCAACGACATCACCTCGGTCGAGTATTTCAACGTCGTGGTCGGTGATCGGGTGTTCTTCGACACCGATCGCTTCGATCTCGACAGTGCGGCGCAGACCGTGCTCGGGCGTCAGGCGGAGTGGCTGTTGGCCAACCCAGGCGCGACAGCGACCATCGAAGGCCATGCGGACGAGCGTGGGACCCGGGACTACAACCTCGCTCTCGGGGCGCGTCGGGCGAGTTCAGTGGCGAGCTTCCTGATCAGCCGTGGTGTTGAAGCGAACCGCCTCCAGACCGTGAGTTTTGGCAAAGAGCGTCCCGTTTCGCTCTGCTCGGATGAGAGTTGCTGGTCGCAGAACCGACGTGGTGTCACGGTCGTGCTGCGCGGGCCGGTGAGCTGAACGAGTTAAGTGAGCTGAACGAACACGGGGAGGCGACGATGCGGGGGTTCTTCGCGGCACTGGTGGTTGGGCTCGCAATGGGCCTGGCGACGGCTCCGGCATCGGCGCAGAGCTGGACCGGCACGGGAGAGACGGTGGAGGATCTGCGCTACCGGCTCGGCATTCTCGATGCGGAACTCGCCGATATCCGGGCGCGCATCCAAGCGCTCGGCGGCGGGGCAGGCGGGGGCGGCGCGTCCGTCGGCAGCGCAATCTCCGGTGACGCCGTTGTCCGTCTCGATCGGCTCGAGGTGGAGTTGCGCCGCTTGACCGGTGCGCTGGAGGAGCTGCAGTTCCAGCAGCGGCAGATGGCGGAGGATGCCGGGCGGCGACTGGGCGATATCGAGTTTCGGCTGACCGAACTCGAGGGCGGTGACGTAAGCGCGCTTGGGGCGCCTCAGCCGCTTGGAGGAGCGACGTCTGGGCAGAGCTTTACGGCAACACCGACAACGCCGGCTCCCACAACACCGTCTGTGCCATCGAGTGCGCAGGATACTGACCTTGCCTTGGCGGTGGCGGACATTCAGCAAGGCCGGTTCGATCAGGGCGAGGGACGCCTGCAACAGATCTTGTCCGACGCTCCGAATGCGTCTCGGGCGGCCGAGGCGCAGTTCTGGCTCGGGCGGAGCAATTTTGTGCGGGGATCCTTTGCAGAGGCCGCCAGGCGTCACCTCGCTGGCTATAACGCTGAACGCCAAGGTGCGATGGCCTCGCGCAACCTCCTTCAGCTTGGGGTCAGCCTTGGGCGTCTCGGTCAGCTTTCGGAAGCCTGCCTGACCCTGCGTGAAGTCCGGTCGCAGTTCCCTGCCGCCGCACGCGAGGTGCTGAATGCCGCCGATGCCGAGAGCGACCGTTTGGCCTGTGCACCCTGAGGGGAGCGGGGCGGACCCGATACCCGCAGCGGAGGCGGCGCTTGACCGCATCTGCGTGCCAGGGCCGCTCGGCATCGCAGTATCTGGCGGGAGCGACAGCACAGCCCTTCTTCTCATCGCTGCGGACTGGGCAAAGGGGCGCCCGCTCCATGCAGTCACGGTTGATCATGGGCTCCGTCCTGAGAGCGGTGCGGAAGCCGCGGGTGTGGGCCGCTTGGCCGCGCGCATCGGCATTCCCCACACGGTCCTCCATTGGCTGGATGCCAGCCCCGGTGGAAACCTGCAGGCACGGGCCCGCGAGGCGCGGCATAGGCTCATCGGGACTTGGGCGCGGGACCTCGGCCTCTCTTCCGTTCTCCTGGGCCACACGCTGGATGACCAAGCAGAGACGGTCGTCCTAAGGATGCTCCGGGGATCGGGGCTCGACGGTCTCGCCGGTATGTCCGAGCGCAGCCGGATCAGCGGCACGCTGTGGCTTCGGCCTTTTCTGGGCCTTTCGCGTGAAGCCCTGCGCACGGAGTTGCGGCGGCGCGGGGTTGGTTGGAGCGAGGACCCGAGCAACATGGACCCGCGGTTCGACCGGGTCCGGGCGCGGCAGGCGCTCCAAGGACTGGGCGCGCTCGGCCTCACGGCAGAGCGCTTGGCGGAGACGGCAACTCGTCTCGCTGCCGACCGAGCGGTGATCGGCGAACTGGTGGACATGCTGGCCGGCAAGGCGAGGCGCTTCGGCGCGTTCGGCGAGGCATGGTTGCGGACCGATATCCTGGTCGGCGCGCCAGAGCCAATCCGCATGCGTTTAATGGCAGAAACTCTGCGTGTCATTGGCGGTGCCGCCTATCCAACACGATGGGATGCCCTCCATGCGCTGTGTACCAAGGCGCTTACGCCTGGGTTCGGGGGAGCGACCCTTTGCGGCTGTCAGATTGCGCCGGCTGATGACGGTCTGCTTATCCATCGAGAGTTGGCCGCCCAGGAAGGCCCTGTGACGGCCAAGCCCGGCACTCTGTGGGACAATCGGTGGCAACTTCAGGGAACGGTTCCAGACGGCTGTGAGGTCCGCAGGCTCGGCTCCGAAGGAACCCGCATCCTTCGCACGGCGGGAGTGTCGGCAGCCCCACCCGCCGCCATCCTTCGGACGCTGCCGGCACTCTGGAGGGGCCAAGACTTGCTTTCTGTCCCGAGTGTTGATTACGCGACAGACGGGGTGTTGATCGGCTTTCGAGACTGTGCGCTCTGCGACATTCGGGGCTGCGACAGTGTTGATAGCAACGCCAGGGCTTAACTTGTTGTCTGCGGGCGTTATGTATGAGGGCTGGTAACCCGCGCGCCGCGGTCTGGACCAACAGGAGATATCTTTTGGGCAACGCGAAGAATCTGGCCTTTTGGGCGATCCTGATCCTCTTGCTGGTCACGCTTTTCAGCGTGTTCCAAGACGGGGCAGGCAATGGCAACGGCCGCTCGGTTCCGTTCTCTGACTTTCTGAACAAAGTGGATCGGGGCGAGGTCTCGAAGGTCACCATAGATGGCGAGCAAATCGCAGGCGAGACGCTGAGCGGTGATCGCTTCACGACAGTTCAGCCACCGGATACCGACGTGATCGCAGAGCTGCGCGAGGCGGATGTCGCGATTGATGTGGTGCCGCAGGAGCAGGGCGGCCTGCTCTCGACCCTCGGCTTCTGGCTGCCGATGCTGATCATTTTCGGGATCTGGATCTACTTCCTGAACCGGATGCAGTCGGGAGGGCGCGGTGCCATGGGCTTTGGCAAATCCAAGGCCAAGCTGCTCACTGAGCGCACGGGGAAAGTGACCTTTGACGAGGTTGCCGGCATTGATGAGGCGAAAGAGGAACTTGAGGAGATCGTCGAGTTTCTGCGCGATCCGCAGAAATACTCGCGTCTCGGCGGTAAGATCCCCAAGGGCGCGCTGCTGGTCGGCCCTCCGGGTACGGGTAAGACGCTGCTGGCCCGTGCGATCGCCGGCGAGGCGGGCGTGCCCTTCTTCACCATTTCCGGTTCGGATTTCGTGGAGATGTTCGTCGGTGTTGGTGCCAGCCGCGTGCGCGACATGTTCGAGCAGGCCAAGAAGAACGCCCCCTGCATTGTTTTCATCGATGAGATCGATGCCGTCGGCCGCCACCGTGGCGCAGGCTATGGCGGTGGCAATGACGAGCGCGAGCAGACGCTGAACCAGCTCCTCGTCGAGATGGACGGGTTCGAGGCCAACGAAGGCGTGATTCTGATCGCCGCGACCAACCGGCCGGACGTGCTCGACCCGGCGCTGTTGCGCCCCGGCCGCTTTGACCGTCAGGTGGTGGTGCCGAACCCCGACATTGGCGGACGCGAAAAGATCCTCCAAGTGCATGCCCGCAAGGTGCCGCTCGCGCCGAATGTCGATCTTAAGGTGATCGCGCGTGGGACACCTGGCTTCTCGGGTGCGGATCTCGCGAACCTCGTGAACGAGGCGGCTCTGATGGCTGCGCGTGCCGACAAGCGCCTCGTGACCATGGAGGATTTCGAGCTCGCCAAGGATAAGGTCATGATGGGCCCCGAGCGGCGTTCCATGATCATGACCGAGAAAGAGAAGAAGCTGACCGCCTATCACGAGGCGGGCCATGCGGTGGTGGGCCTGAATGTGCCTAGCCACGATCCGATCCACAAGGCGACCATCATCCCACGCGGGCGCGCACTTGGGTTGGTCTTGTCGTTGCCGGAGCGGGACCACCTCTCTCAGACCTATGAGCAGCTGACCTCGAAGATCGCGATGGCCATGGGCGGCCGGGTGGCAGAAGAGCTGACTTTCGGCGATGAGCAAGTGACCAATGGTGCAGCCTCGGACATTCAGCAGGTGAGCCGCATTGCCCGTGCGATGGTCACACAGTTCGGTATGTCGGAGAAGCTGGGCGCCATCGACTACGCCAATGAGCAGGACAGCTATCTCGGCAACTTCCAGGCCGGTGGAAAGGTCTCGGGCAACACCCAGAAGATCATCGACGAGGAGGTCAAGCGCCTGGTCGATGAAGGCTACGAGACTGCCAAGAACATCCTCACCGAGAAGGCCGACGACCTTGAACGGCTCGCGCAGGGTCTCTTGGAGTACGAGACCTTGACCGGCGAGGAGATCGGCAAAGTGCTGCGTGGGGAGCCGCTCGACCGATCCGATGATGCCGGCTCGCCACCACCACCGGCAGAGGGCAGCCGCTCCGCCATCCCAAAAGCCGGCAAGCCCAAGCGAGGGGGAGACGGCCTCGAAGGCGGGCCGGAACCGCAGCCAACCTGATCTTTCTGTATCGATGCCGCCGCCCCCCGGGCGGCGGTCCTCGTTTGTCCCTAGCGCAGGAGACGCCGCAGTCTGCGCATTGCTTGCGTGTTCTCAAAGGGATCGAATTCACCGTCCTTCTCAGCAATTGTACGGTTAGCAGTGGCTCCAGCCGTGGCAACCTCCGCAAAGAGACAGTCGGACCGCGAATAGGCGAAGGCCGCAAGCATGATCATGAAGGCGTGATGCCGTGTGGTTTGCCTAACTCCAGGGTGTTCAGAGTGGGATCGGCACGAGAACGCAGGCCGCATTTGGCACTCATGGTAGAACGTGGGTCAAAGGCATAGCTCGACCGATTGAGAGTACGCTCGCGCGACGGGAGGAGAGGTAGACGTTCTGCTCTGACCCCCGATGATCATCCAGCTGGAACCGGAGTCGTAGCGTCACTGTGGCGCTCTGGCGCCGATTGAGCAACGGGCGGCTGGCGGAGCGTTTCCGTTCCGCGCCGCCTGCCGCCCGTTGCGGTGAGCCGGGCGGCATAGGCCGCCGGCGTCTGGTAGCCGATCGCGGAATGCGGCCGGCGGTGGTTGTCGTCGGC
>JBCBYB010000049.1:25000-27612 GCA_039816045.1 Pseudomonadota bacterium | reverse complement strand
CGTCGATGCGATGATCAGCGCAATGGTGGAGGCGTATGGCGTCGATACTGATCGGGTCTTTGTGACCGGCATATCGAACGGTGGCATGATGACGTTTCGTGTTGGGTGCGAGCGGAGCGACAAGGTTCGCGCGCTCGCCGATGCCGACGCCGACGGCGATCTGGACCTACTCGTCCCGGCACCGCAGACTATATACCGCAATGACGGCGAGGGCGGGTATTCGGCGGTCCAGCGGGAGGAGGCCGGACTGCCGAAAGCCCGGCAGGCGGCGGCGCAGTGGGCGGATCATGACCTCGACGGTCGCCTCGACGTGCACCTCATCCCCTCCGGCCTGTTTCGGCAGACGGAGGGCGGACGGTTCGAGCCGACCGGATTCCTGCGTTTCGGCGAGGGCGACAGCGGCCGCAACGCGATCGCGTCCTGGTTCGACGCGGACGGCGACGGGGGATTGGACGTTTTCGCCGTGGTCGAACGGCCGTTTCGGAACGCCTCCGTGGCGCAGACGCCGTGGGTTGCGGCGCTGTTTCTGGACCGCGGCGCGTCTGGCGGGGCCTTGGTGTTGGACCTGGTCGGGCCGATGGAGAACCCGGACGCCGTGGGCGCGCGCGTTCGTCTGACCGTCGACGGCCGAACGCGCCTGCTGTCCCCATTGGCGCAGGAGACGTCGCGCCGATCCTCCGGCAATCGGGAGATCGTGGCCGGTTTGGGCGATGCGACGCGGGCGGATCGGATCGAAGTGATCTGGCCGGACGGCGCTCGCAGCGCGGCCGAAGGCGTCGCGGCGGGCGCGTATGAGTGGCGACAGGGCGATCCGGCGCCGACGCCGCGGGTCGGGGCGTGCCGCGGCTGACGGTTTCGCCGCCTGCGCCTCAGGGAAGGGTGGCGATGATGTCGCGGGCCGCCGCGCCCGGGTCGGCGGCGCCGTGGACAGGCCGGCCCACGACGATGTGGTCGGCGCCGGCGCTGACGGCCTCCGCCGGCGTGGCGACCCGTTTTTGATCGCCGAGCGCGGCGCCTTCAGGCCGCACGCCGGGGGTCACGATCAGACGTCCGACCGCCTCCGGCAGCGCGCGGATCGCCGCGGCCTCGCGCGGCGAGGCGATGACCCCGTCGGCGCCGGCGGAGAGGGCGCGGCGCGCCCGCTCCACCGCCAGGTCCGACAGGTCGCCGGGCGCGATCAGCGCCTCGTCCAGATCCGCGCGGTCCAGCGAGGTCAGCAGGGTCACGGCCAGAATGCGCAGATCCTTGCCGCCTTTGCCCTCCATCGCGGCGCGGACCACGTGCGGATCGCCATGGACGGTCAGAAAATCCAGGTCGAACTGGGCGAGGCCGCGCACCGCCGCCTCGACCGTCGCGGAGATGTCGAAGAGCTTCATGTCCAGGAAGACGCGCTTGTTCCGCTCCTTGAGCTCCATCGCCGCGGCCAGCCCGCCGCCGGTGAGCATGCCGAGACCGATCTTGTAGAACGATACGGCGGGTCCGATGCGGTCCGACAGAGCGAGGGCGGAGACCGCATCGGGCACGTCGAGCGCTACGATCAGGCGGTCGTCGGCTGGGTCGGCGGCGTGGGCGGCGTGGGCGACGTCCGGCATGGCAAGCTCCTCGGCTGGGCGTCTGCCTAAGGACCGCAGAGCGGTGAAGCAAGCGGCGCGACGCTCGAAGCTCGTCGGCTTGCGAGGCCTGCGGCCGACTCCCATATCTTTCGAGAAAGGGCGTGCCGAGGTGTGGGCGTCCACGAAAAATTCAGGCTTTCAGGGGCGTGCTTCGGGCGTCCGGGGAAAGCGCTGCAAGGAGAGACCGATGAACTTCGAGAAGTTCACCGACCGCGCGCGCGGTTTCGTTCAGGCCGCGCAGACCATCGCGGCGCGCGAGGGGCATCAGCGGCTGACGCCGGACCATGTGCTCAAGGCCCTGCTGGACGACGACCAGGGATTTGCAGCGGGGCTGATCGCCCGCGCCGGGGGCGACGCGCAGCGGGCGCGCGAGGCGAACGACCGCGCCGTCGCCAAGCTGCCGGTGGTTCAGGGCGGAGACCTGCATCTGGATCAGGGCACGGCCGTGGTGCTGGCCCGGGCCGAGGACATCGCCAAGAAGGCCGGCGACAGCTACGTCAGCGCCGAGCGGTTGCTGGTGGCGCTGGCCATGAGCCGAACCGAGGCCGGGCGCGCGTTGACCGACGCGGGGGCGAGCGCCCAGGCGCTGAACGCAGCGATCGAGGATGTTCGCAAGGGCCGCACCGCAGATACCGTGGGCGCCGAGGACACCTTCGAAGCGTTGGACAAGTATGCGCGGGACCTGACCGCCGACGCTCGCGAGGGCCGCATCGACCCGGTGATCGGCCGCGACGAGGAGATCCGGCGCGCGGTGCAGGTCCTCTCTCGACGCACCAAGAACAACCCCGTGCTGATCGGCGAGCCCGGCGTCGGCAAGACCGCCATCGCCGAAGGCCTCGCCATGCGCATCGTCAACGGCGACGTGCCGGAAAGCCTTCAGGACAAGCAGCTGATGTCGCTCGACATGGGCGCGCTGATTGCCGGCGCGAAGTATCGCGGCGAGTTCGAGGAGCGGTTGAAGGCCGTCCTGTCGGAGGTGCAGGCCGCCGCCGGGGGCGT
>JBCBYB010000049.1:0-17500 GCA_039816045.1 Pseudomonadota bacterium | reverse complement strand
TCCCTGAGAGCCGTGGAAGACCACCACGTCGATAGGCCGGAGATGTAAGCGCAGCAATGCGTTCAGTTGACCGGTACTAATCGCTCGATCGGCTGGATCCGGTCCAGAAGACAGGTGACGAAGCCGCCAGACACCGCCCAAAACGGCGGTGGATGCGCAGCCCTCCAGCGGAGGGATGCAAGGCGAACTCCCGAGGGTGAAAGCCCGAGGGCGCACCAAACCAAAAACCCTCAGCTCAGTGTTGTCGGCCCCACCCATCCCCAAAAGGGGCCGGGCAAAAACAGGGGCAAAAACACCAAACCCGGAAAGCGCTCGGACAAACACCCCGAGCCCTTCCCAGGTCTGGTGGCAATAGCGCGAAGGAAACACCCGATCCCATCCCGAACTCGGCCGTTAAGCCTCGCTGCGCCAATGGTACTGCGTCTCAAGACGTGGGAGAGTAGGTCACCGCCAGACCAATAAAACCAAACCGCAACTCCCTCTCAACACGATCTCAGCAAAACAGAACCCACCGCGGGGTGGAGCAGCCCGGTAGCTCGTCAGGCTCATAACCTGAAGGTCGCAGGTTCAAATCCTGCCCCCGCAACCACCTATTCCTACCACCCCCTGAGGAATAGGCGAAATCCCCCTCCCGCAACCACCTATTCCTACGTCCGACAAGCCACGCTCTGGCAGCCGGAAGCTGAGCGCCGTCAGGGACTTGGCGGCTTCGAGATCGCATTGAGCGGCACCCTTCTCCGCAACAGCCAATATGCCCGCCAGATCCCCTTGGAGATCCACAGTCAGCCGTGATCCGTCTGCATGGGGCGTCAGCACGATCCTGTCGACCAGGCTCCGGATCAGCTCCGCCGCCTCCTGTCGGTGGTCGTCCTCGTTGAGCGTCTCGATCAGCCGGCCCACCTCGCGCGCATACATGTCCGCCACCGCCGGGTGGAGGATCGGCGCCGGTTCGTCGGCGTTCTCCAGTTCACGTTTGAGCACATCCATCCGGGCCGCGATCCGCTGGGCGTCCTCGCGAAGCATCTCCGCCGGCATGCCGCCCTTGATCGCTTCGACCATCCGGACCCGCTCACGCTCGAGTTTTGCCAGTTCCTTGCGGCTGCCGGCTGCCGCGTCCAAGCGGCCCCTACGCAGCCGGTTCAGGTGGGCGGTGTACTCCTTGCAGAAGACCGCCGTCAGCTCTGGGTCCATCAACTGGCCCTGCAGCGCGCCGAGAATGTCTTCCTCGAGAAAGCTGCGGCTGATGGTCAGCCGGTTGTCGCAGGTCCCTTTGTTCCGGGCCGTCGAGCAGCCGATCTGATTGGCGTTGATCAGGGAGCAGCCGCCACCGCAGCTGCCGCATTTGATCAGATAGGAAAAGAGATTCTTCGGGCGGCGGGCCTGCATGAACCCGGTCTTGGCTTGTTTGTTGATTGTGCCTTGCTTGGCCTTCACCGCGTCCCAGACCGCTTGATCGATGATGCGCAGCTCTGGGATCTCGTGGATGATCCACTCGCTGTTGGGGTTGAGCTTCGAGACGCGCTTGCCGGTCTCCGGGTTCTTCACATAGCGGAGCCGGTTCCAGACCATGCGCCCGACATAGAGCTCGTTGTTCAGGATTCCCGTGCCGCGGTCGCGGTTGCCGTAGATCGTGCTCGGCCCCCAGTCGCGCCCCGTGGGGCCAGGGACGCCGTCGCGGTTCAGCTGGAAGGCGATCTTCTTTGGTGACGTCCCAGCAAGGTATTCCTCGAAGATGTGCTGGACGATCTTTGCTTCGGTCGCGTTGATGCTGCGCTCGCCGCGCTCTTCCGCCCCTCGGACCACGTCATAGCCATATGACTTGCCGCCACCCGAGCGCCCAGCCTCGACGCGCCCGCGTAGGCCGCGATGCGTCTTCTGCGCAAGGTCCTTGAGAAACAGCGCATTCATCGTGCCTTTCAGCCCGATATGCAGTTCGGAGATCTCGCCTTCGGAAAGCGTCACGACGCGAATGCCTGCAAAGCTCAGGCGCTTGTAGATCGCCGCGATGTCTTCCTGGTCGCGGCTCAGCCGGTCGAGGGCTTCGGCGTAGAGCACGTCGAATTTGCCCGCGAGCGCGTCCTGCAGGAGCGCCTGTACGCCGGGGCGGAGCAGCGTCGAGGCCCCGGAGATCCCGTGGTCCGCGTAGGTCTCGATGACAACAGCACCATCGCCCTTGGCGCGCAGCGCGCAGAGCCGCAGTTGATCCTCGATTGAAGCATCCGACTGCATGTCGGTCGAATAGCGGGCATAGCTCGCGGCACGGATCATGGGCGGTGTCCTTCCTTCGGGGGTGGTTCCGGCTGAGGCCTCTGCATCGCGGCGTCCCGCCGTTCCGCGGCCCGGCGCGCCATAAACCTCACGACTGCGGAGAGCACCTCCCGTCGTCTCGCCGCCGTGGCGATCCTCCAATTCTTGTTCTTGTCTGTCCAGTCTATCTGGTTCGTCATAGGCAATACCTCAAAAAAAGAGACCACCCGCGGAGTTATCCACAGGTGGCCGGTCATTTGATGGGCATAGTAGCAGAGCTCCGCGCAGAAGTAAAGAACAAATATAGAACATCCGGAATGCGCAGACGATACGTTCCGGCTCGGTTCTATAGTTGCGCTTGCTCTGCATGCGCTCAGCTCATGGACCGCGAGCGGCTGCGGGTCTGCAGCTGCTCGGCCTTGCGCGCGGCGATCTCGGCCTCGCGGACCGGCTTGTGATAGACCTCTTCGAGTTCCTTGCCATGGGCGTAAAGCTCCTTGCCGTGCTTGGCTTCAAAGGTCTCCTTCATCAGCGCCTTCGCCCCGGTCTGAGTGATCTTCAGCTCGGTCGCGAGGGTGACGGCCGCCCGGTCATAGGCCTGGTAGAAGGGCTGGGTCGGCGGCTTCTCGATCAGCTGGCCGATGGTCTCCGCACAGGTCAGCGCGCGAGCGCGCGCCGCCTCAGGCAGGGTCTCCTCGGTTGCCATCAGCCGCTCGCGGGTCTGGTTCAAGGTCTCGCCGTTGTCCGCGCCGTAGATGTCGCGGATCATCACCTCGGCCCGCTGCGCGTCGAACTTCTCATTGCGCGCAAAGGCATGGGCATAGTCGACCAGGGACTCCTTGAAACTGCCGCTGCGGTGAATCTCGGCGTTCAGGATCCCGGCAATCCCCAGGCATTGGCGGATCTGTGTCTCCGTCATGGTTTTGCCCGAGAAACTCTCGCGGGCCGCCTGCATCCGGGTCTGCTGTTCGTCGGTGTCTTTGGTCATGTTCGTCTCTCCTTCAGTCTCTGCTGGGGCCGCTCCGGGTCGGGGAGCGGCTGAAACTCCGCCCGTGGACCGGGTCCGGGGCGTCGCGCTTGAAAATGTCCTGGCGGAGGAGCGCCAGCTCATGGAGCTCGTCCGATTTGATGGCTTCGATCCGGCGCTGATGGTCGTGGCGCACCCGGGCATCGGCATGGTGGTCGAGCACGGCCTGGTCCGAGATGTGCGGCGCGTTCCGGGGGCGCGGCTTGTCCAGGCGCTGGCCCGTCTTCTCCCGCAGGATCACCTCGCGGGCCTCGGCGAGGCGGGTTGGGTAGTGCTCGCGGAAGTCCACCTGCTCGGCGGCGATGCGCGCCTCGGCCTCCCGGGCGATCGTGGCGAAGCGCTGGAAGTCCTCGCCCGTCCGCAGATGCTTGGTGAGCGCCTGCTTGGTGGCCTCGTAGAAGACTGTGTGGACCTGATCTGTTGTGGATAAGCTCATGAACTCCCTCCCGAAATTTGCAGGCCGCAGCTCTGATTTGCTATGCTGGAGCCATGGATTTGTTTGACGACATTCAGGACATCCGGGACTGGCTCGAGCCACTCGACTACGCGGGCTTCTGGGACGCGGTGGCGCCGTTCGGCCTCTTCGCGCCGGAGGATCGCGCCCATTGCGATGCGGCGATCGCGGACGGTGTCTCCGTCGAGCAGACAGTGCTCGCCTGCCTCAAGGCCATGGCGCGGATCGAGCTGGCCGACCGCTTCGATCTGACCGAGCGGGTCTATGAGCCCGTCGCTGCGCAGTACCTCGCGAGCACCCATTAGCCGGCCTCCGGCTTGAAGAACCGGATCCAGGGACAGCGCTCGGCAACGGCCGGGGCAGTTCGGGAACCGGTCCAGCTCAGATACGTGCAGTCGATGTGGCGCCGCGGCGCCGTGCTGTACGGATTGCCCGGGTCGACATAGCGAAACGTCCACAAGGCATGCGGCGTCCCCCAGAGCCAGACCGCCAGCCAAAGCCCCATTGGCACGTTGATCCACAGAAAGAGCGCGAGGAGCTTCATCGGCGCGCTCCCGGCAGCGCCAGCGTGATCTTCGGGTCGGGCGGGAGGCGCCCGCCTTCGAGCGGGTTCTCGCCGATCAGATCGCAATAGGGCGCGATGTTCGCCTGGCTGATCGTGCCAGCGAGGAAGAAGCCGACACCCTTGATGTGGATAAGCTGCTGCGAGGCCGGCATGGCCATCAGTTCGGCCGGCGACATCCAGCGCTGCTTGATCAGGCTAAGGCTGGTCTGGGACTTGAGCCCTGTGCTGTCGCCGCTCAGTCCAGCTTGGACGGCGTGTTGCTCTCCCATCGCCTTGGAGACCCGCTCGGCCTCCTCGAAGGACGAGAAGCCGAACCACTGCTTGACGATCGCGTTCTCTTCGATCGTCCGACATTCCTGCTCGCCGAAGCGGCGAATGATCTCCGAGCGCGACTGCGCGATAAAGAAGAGCTCGCCGCCAAAGGCACGCAGCGTGGTGAGTGCCTCGATCAGGGACTTGAGCGGTGTGTTGGTGAACTCGTTGGCGATCACCCGGAGCGCGCCCGCGCCCTGGTATAGCGCATCGCAAAACGCCTGGAGGTGGAGGGCGTAATAGGCGCCGAGACGCGTCATCCGCGCCTGCGGGCCGACGAGGAAGATGACATAGCCCTCCCGGATCAGCTCTTCATGGGACAGCGTCGCGCCCCGGCCGGCCTCGTGGAGCCGGGTTCCTTCGGAAAAGAGCCGCAGCGCACGTTGCGCTTCTTCCAGGTGCTGGGGCCAATGCTCATGGCCGATCGTCTCGGTGATTGCCTTGGCCTGGGACCGCAGAAGCGGATCGCCTTCCTCGGCCTCGATCTCGGCGAAGCTGCGCAGCATCTCGGGGTCGCCCAGAACGGCGGCCACCCCGCCAGGGGTGGTGGTCCCCGGATCGCGCTTCACGAGAAGGGTCAGCACGAACTCGATCAGATTGCGCGGCCAAGCCCTGAAATACCGGTTCTTGGCGTCGTCCTTCGGCTCCTCGATGAGCGCGTGCGTGATCGTCTCCGCGGCGTAGATCAGCTCTCGCGGATCGCGGAGATAGGCGGAGATGATCGGGTTGAAGGCGTTCAGCTGGACCCGGTACCGCGCAAGCTCTGGCCAGATCTCCATATCGTCGATGACCGCGACTTTGGCGCCCATCTTCGCGAGCATCGGCGCGGCCTGGATCGCCATCTCGCCGTTCTTGCTGTCGAGGCAGAGGATCGCGCGGTCGGACACCGTCGAGAGCAGTGAATAGAGCCAAGGCATGGCTCCACGGGTGGTCTTGCCCCCGCCATTGGCCGAGAGCAAAAGCCCATGCCCCTTCGGCGCGATGATCGGCTTCTCACTCTCGCGGGAGAGGCCTAGGATCCGACCTCCCCCCGTGTCGGTTCCGCGGGACGGTCTGGGCCAGAGGCTCACCGGATGAGCCCCCGCGCCTTGAGATCGGCCTCAGCGGCCATGCGGTCGGCCTTCGGCTTGGCGCCCTTCGCCTGAAACCGCGCCCATTTGCGCGCCCGCAAGACCAGGCGCACGGTCTCGATCAGGGCGATGCCCGCATGTTTGACCGCCACCAGGGCAAAAATGGCCGCGACGAACAGCAAGCCCTCAAAGCCCGGTTCCGTGCCGCCCTGCCAGAAGAGCCAGGCGAGCACGCCGCTCGCGGTGACCCTCAGGCACGCAGCGTTGATCTTCCAGACCGTCGTCCATCCACTCGGTGCGTCCGTCATCGAGATCTCCTGATCTGTTGGGTGAGACGCGCAGCAGAGCTGGGCATCCGCGTTGATGGCTCAGCGGAACGGCGATCCGCCGATCGGTTCCCAGCGCCACTCTGCGAGCGCTCGACGGAGCCAATCCGGATGCCGCCCGCCGCCATGGCGCCAGATCGCGGCGCGGGGGCGCATATCTGCGTGGAGCATGTTCGGTCGGTCGCCATAGGTGCCGAAGCTGGTGAAGCCGTTGTCGATGAGGTGCCAGACCAGTGCGTAGCGGGCCCAGTTGTCGTAACGGCTGAGATCGATGTCGACTGCATCGCCAACAACGTGCCGGCTCTTCGGCGCGCCGCCGATTCGGCGATTGTGGGCCGGATCGCGGTAGCCTGAGAGGATTCGGATCGGCCGGCCGAAGGCTGCACGCGTGGCGTCTAGGGCAGCCACGAGGCGGGGCTGGACACCCATGGCCCCGTTGCCCTTCGAGGCGAACTCGTGTGGCTTGAAATAGACCGCCTGCCATCCGACCTGCGTGGCTGTTGTCGGCACCGGCGCTGGGGTGATGGCATCGGAACAGGCCGCAGGCACGCAGATCAACAGGAGGGCAAGCCCGCTGCTCCCCAGAGACTGAGATATCGACACGGATAGGCCTCCTTGATCGCTTCACGCGGCATCGAAGCAGACGGCGCTGTTGCGCGAGGGCGGGAACCGGGCGGAATTGCGCACCGAGATCGCGGTCGCAGGACAAAGATCAGCAGCCCCGCCGAAGGCGGGGCTGGTTTGGCAAAGCACGCGTCCGGCTGGTTGTCCGGGTTAGTGCGGCAGGAGCCCGAGCCCGTCGAAGAGGATAGCGAGGCCTGCAAGCAGGATGAGGACGATCAGGAACCGGAAGACACCGCTCGAGACCCAGGAATAGGTGAAGGCTGCGACGATCCCGCGAACCGGCGCGATGACCGCGCTAAGCCCAAGCGACCAGAGCGCTGTCCCCATCGTGGGATCCGTGACCAGCTGGCCGATCACCGACAGCCCCCCTTCGACCAGCTCGAGACCAAGTCCGCGCCCGAAGGCCTGCCCGGCGCTCTTCGGCTTGCCGGCAATCAGCGCCAGAAGACCGGAGAGCGGTGTGATCGCGTATCCGATCAGCGTGCCGGCAAAAGCGGCATAGGCATGGTCTTCGGCAAGCCGCGCACTCCAGCGGATCATCTCCGAGCGGCAGGCATTTATCGGGCCGCGGCCGAGCTCCTGGCCGGCCCAACAGAGAAGATCGTCACCGAACTCGAAGGTGAGCCCGTTCAGGAGATAGACGAAGAAAGCTTCAATGGTTCCCGACATGCGCATGCTCCGATCTGGTTGTGATGGAGCCGCAGGAAAGCCGAAGCGGTCAGGATTGGCGGGCGGAAGACGGGCGCAACTTCTGCAGGGCAACCCTGTGCTCAGGCCGTCCAACCATGCCAGCGCATGGGGTCAGGACCGGACCTCCGAAAGTAGGCCTCAGTCTTGTCGAGGGCCTGCTCGATCTGTGATGGGAAAACCGGTTGGACGACGCAGCGGCAATCGGTCTGGCAGTGGTCGTGCAACCGATGCAGCCGGTCCGTTGCAAACGACACGAAATCCGCCAGGGACACCGTCCTGTCGGCAAGCGTCTGCCGGCGATGATCGCAGGTCCGGGTGTACGCGGCCAGATCGAACCCCTGGCTCAGCAGCCAGCGCAGATAGTCCCATTGTCGTTTTGGAAGATAGAGCGAAACGGTTGTGCCGGTACTGTCAATTACAGAATAACAGTCAAGCTCACGGAATCCTTTAAACAGCATGATGGTAAAATAGCATGATCGGTATTGTTGGTGCAAAAAGACAAAAGAATACGGCGGCCAAGCTCGCTTGGCCGCCGCTCGAAGGTTCGGTCGTGATCAGTCGAAAAGGCGCCGCGCGTGGTTGAAGACATCCGTCAGATGCTCGGATGCCGGATAATCCCGGGCCCCCCGGTTGAAGATATCCGGAGCGCTCTCCAGTGGTTGCGTTGTCCCTGGCACCTGGCCCGTGCTCCAGCTTTGCGTTCCGCCTGGCACGGGCACTGGCGGGCGGTGTTCGAGCCTCGGCGTCGATTTCGGTGGTGGAGCGCTCGGACTGGCGGCCTTGTTGAACCGCGCCGTGAGGTCATCGGCGATCTTGCCGATGGCAAGCCCGCCGCCCGCGACGGCGAGGGACGCCGGCAGGATGAGCGCTGTGCTCACCGCAGCAGCCCAGGGGGCATTCCGAAGCACTGATGGGATCGACATGATGGTCTCCTCTTGAAAGGGGGGGCCGATCGCCCGTGCGACCGGACCGGGAAACCGACCGGCCGGGTGGATCCGACCGGCATCGGCGCTGCCGATGCTGGCGCATCGGTCGCTCCGGCCAGGGCGCAATCCGGGCGGTATTGCTCCGCCCGGATTGGTCTTGGTCAGAGAGCTCGAACGCTCAAGGTGTCGGCCACTGACAGGCGGTTATGCCGGCCTGATGGTCGCTGATGGCGATGCCGGCGGCATTCCTGGCCGAGCTCGTGCTCGCACGGGGGCGCGGCGGCTCGCCGGGCGCCTTGTTGCCGAGATCGAACTTGATCTCGGTCCCGTTCTTCCAGACCGAGAAGTAGCACCAGGCGGTCTCATAGCGCTCAGGATAGTCCGCCGGGCGGTAGCGGATGCCGGTGACCACCGTCACGCCCGGAAGCGACGGATGCGGCGTGTCGGCAAAGAGGTTGAAGTCCTCGACCTCCACGCCGTTGATGATGGTCTTGCCCGCCTTGTTGGTCTCGACCGCGATCTCTGCCCGGTCGACCTCCCCCATCACTAGAAGCCGATCCTGGGGGTTCGGCTTGGCATCGATCAGTGGCGTCCTGATCCGGATGGCGAAGCGCTCGAAGCAGTTGGTCAGATCCGAGCTCCAGGTGGCGACGACAGCCCCGCGTGCAGCCGCATAGAGCGACCAGAAGCGGCGTAGCCCCGCCTACGCATCCGAGCTGAGGGTCGCCTCACCTCCCTGATGGCAGAGATGGAGCGCCACGCCCGTCAGCCCGCGCGGCCCTTCATCGCCGAGACCCCAGGGCGTCTGGGAAAGACTGGCCGAGAGATGCTTGTCCGAGGGGATCTGGATGCCACCCGCCTCACCGCGCATCGAAAAGCTCGGCTCGTCGGAGAAGATCTGAACCATGTCGCCGATGACGAGCAGGGCGAGCGGCGTCTCCCGATCCACGCGGTTCAAGGCCTCACGGCGGAGGAGGCCCGGCAGATCCACCAGGGCCGGACCCGCACCCATCTTTGTCAGATGCGCATGGATCCTGGCGTTCTCCTCCCGAAAATGCCGTGCCCGCCGTTTTGCGCGCGTGAAGGCCTCGTCCTTCGGAAGCGAAATGTGAGCGATGCGCCCAGGCACGGTGGCGTTCTCCACCCGGTAGCGATCGCCAGGCCGCAGGGTGTCGATGAAGACACCCCAAAGCGCGCGCTCCAGCGCGGCCCTCTCGCTCGGCATGGAGGTCGGCAGGGCCACGGCCCAGTGGTTGGTGGTGTCATCGGCGACGGCTGTGCTGCCGAGGCCAAAGACCAAAGCCAGGCAGGCAAAGAGACTTCGCATGTCAGTGTCCTCCTCTGATGCTGTTGATCAGGGTGTCGCGCACCGCCGCCAGGGCCGACTGCGTCTCGACCGCTGCCATGGTTGCGAGCAGGTGTTTGGCGGACTGCACGTGCAGCACGCAGCGATCCTGGAACTCGGCAAGCGCCTCCTCGTAGAAGGCCTCCGCCGCTTCGAGGGCGTCTTCACCGGCGGCGAGGGCCCGGTCACGATCTCGCTCTGCAGAGAGGGTCTCGCCAAGGGCGGCCTTGGCCGGGTTCGGGACCGAGACGGTCTTTGCGCCAGCTGTCAGCAGATCGGATGCAGCACTCAGGGCCCCGGCACCGGCGAACAGCTCCAACAGGAGGTGATACTGGTACCAGGTGGACAGCGACACGGCGCTGACATTCGCAGCGCCGAAGCCGGCGGTGGCGTCTACCAGAAAAGTCCTCGAAAAGAGCGAAGCCCAGATCACCATCGACACGACCGCACCGCCATAGATCGCGATGTCGAAGAGCCGCCGCATCCGGTCCGAGCGAAGGCAGTCTTTGAGTGCATGCAGCGCAAGCGCCCCGCCAACCGGCGCGATGCCATAAAGCAGGCCCCAGTATGGGTTCTCGTAGACCCGTTCGATCAGATCGGCCTCATAGATGCCGGCCGCGACCACCAAGGGGATGACGGCGAGCATGACGAGCCCAACCACCAGCAGCAGCAGGCCGAAGGACCGCTTGAGCCAGTGCTGCTTACAAAACGGCTCGTTTGACATGACCGTGACGAGATCGCTCATCGCGGAGTGTTCCGCCTCGGTCTTCCGGATGCGGGCGGCAAGCGCCTTGCGCTCGCGCGCGATCGCTTCGCATTCCGCGCGCCCTCCCTCACACAGCACTTGGCCCTTGAAATGCGCCCCAGTCAGCGTGCGGACGCGCTCATCATCGGCCCCCACAAAGGCAAGATCGGTGCAGATGACCGCCACCGTAGTGGGATCCAAACCACCCCGCTCTGGCGGGTCGTTTCCAACAAAGTCCTTCACGACGTGCTCCATTGGCGACGGCGCCGGACATGGCGCCAGATCAACCGGTAGAGACGTCCGAAGAAGGGTTGGGGCGGATCCCGGGCGGAAATCCGCCCGGGATCCAGTTCGTCACTGGCCTTGATATTCCTCGATCGTCTGGGCAACCCCGATCCAAAACACCATCGAGAGCAGCCGGATATCCAGGATCTCGGTGATCTCCCCGTCCGCCTTCTCGATGAAGCGGTTCATGGTCCGCTTACCGTCCTCCTTGAAGGACATGGGCGGATCCTGCAGCCGGAAGTGCTTCCACGTCCGGTGGCGCTGCAGCTCCTTGAAGACCGGCCCGCCCTTCTTCGGATAGACGAACCCATCCAGCTTGGAGAGACTTGGCATCATGACCAGCTCGACGCGTTCAGGGGTCAGGATCTTGTTGCCGGAGCTGACCCAGCCGTCGACCACGGTCAGCACCTCGCTGATCCGCATCTCTGCCGAGCCGGCGCGATCCCGCGCATAAATTGCACTGCTTCTCACGAACCCCTCCCCGCGAATGATCATGGACGAAGGGGGCACGACCCCCTGTTCGGTGACTTCCATCGTCGCCTCCGCAAAAACGGAAGGCCGCGGCTTCCAAGGCAGGAGCGCAGTGGCTCATCCAGCTGCGCGAGAGCTCCTGGATCCTCTCTATGCGGGGCGGGTCGGCGTGTAATTCAGATCGGGATCCGAAATCCGTCGGAAACGATCCGAAGCCTCAGAAATTCTCCAAGGCACTGAAAAGTATTCGAAATCTGAGTAGCTCTTTATTTATACATTAATCATGTGTATAATAAACTTGTATGGACACAAGACCGAGGGAAGGCCAGACGCAGTACGACATTCGGGAGATCTACGACGCCGAAACAGGCGTTCTCCGGATCCGTCAAGTGCGCCTGAACGGAAAGCTCCATAGCCCCCCCAGCGACGAGCCTTCCCATGCCGCCTATGACAGCCAAGGCCGTCCGATCTCCTTCGATTGGCATAACGAAGGTGTCCATCACCGCACGACAGGTCCGTCGACCATCATCTTCGATGTTCCCAGCGGCATCCACGCCATTGAGACCTTCGAACTTTATGGTGAGCCAAGGCCAAGAGCGCTGGGGCCTTGGGTCATTTGTCGGGACCGCAAGACCAACGAAATCTCCAAACAGGAATATGCTCAAGATCCCCCACATCCGGGATTGGATGAACCTTCATCTGTTGAACCAGGATGACCCGTGCGCAAGAGTGAGCCTGTTTGACCGACGGGCGGAGCTCAAATGCACATCCGGGCGATAATCACATTCAAGACCTTCCGCGAAACTGTCGAGAAAGCGCTTAAAGACAAAAGCGAGCGCGGTTACAAGAAGGCCGCGCACACACAATTTTGGATATTCCGCAAATTTCGAGAAAGCAGTTTGGATGAAAGTGCGCGAACCCCAAAACTAAATGCCTGGCTTAGCGAAATTGAGGTGTCTTCTGCGGGCATTGAGTGGGAAAAACGCATAGAAATGAGCGAGGACACCCTCTATCAGCTTGGCACTGAGGCTCGCGGCTCAGCTGTTGTACATGCAATTGCCCTACACTACCGGCTGCTCGCGCAAGAACGGGAAGAGGATCGAGCCCAAGCTCGGGAACTCGACGAGTTCGTGTTCCAGCGCCAAGCAGAGGAGATCTTCGGCCCGCTCTTCGAGTTTGACCCTGACGAGATCTGGTTCCCCGAGCCGACGGCACCGTTTTCGTACCCGCCCTACAAAACCCGCAAGAACGTCGAACGGATACTTGAGAACCGACCAGATCACGCGATCTGGCTCGATCCCCACAACCATCATACGATCCCGCTTGAAGGGCGAGAGGAGCAGCAGAGGCTTCTGACCGCTTTCATGAGCAAGACAAGTCCGTTCCGGATTTGCCCTGTCATCGGCCCATCGGCCCATCGGGCGCGGGCAAGACCCGACTGATCTCCCAGTGGATGAAGCAGTATGTGCCGGTGAATGGCCGGGAGACGGGATGGGATGCAGGAATCCTGACCACCGAAGGTACCAACTCCGGACGGCCGAGTGCTCGGGATCCGAGGCCTTGGAGGGCCGAGTGGGAGATCAAACGAAACACCCTTGTTGTGATCGACTACACGCACGCCTTCGATGACGTCGCCCGTGCCATTTTTGAGAGGGCAACCAGCCAATCGCGCTTTGCTATCCGGCTGATCCTCCTCGATCACGTGATGCCACGATTTCTGGAACGGGACTTTTTTTGGCGCCGGATGGGCGGCGGGCATGTGTCTCGGATCGGTCAGATCGAGACGGAGTACCTTGAGGCCCCCATCCACCTGAAGGGGGCGAGGGATAACTCCAAGCTGACGAGGCATGTCATTGCGGCTGCCGCGAGCGTGGGCAAGCGCGGCGACGAACGATATGGAATAGAGAACCCGACGGTGCTACGGGCAGCGGCGCACTTGGAGGGTCTGGGAACTGACATCCAGCAGAAGGGCGCCGTTCGGCACCCACTGTTCGCCGGCCTTCTGGGGCAGATCATTCGGGAGAATGAGGGCGGGGACATTGACCTATCCGCATGGCAGCGGCGCGACCTACTGACGTACTACTTCGACGCGCCGGACCGTCTTCCCTGGACAGGCTGGACGGCATTGACGGTATCCGAAAGTCAGCGAAGCGAACTCGACCGGAGGCTAGAGAAGGGCCTTGTCATAGGCGCTGTGGTTAGCGCAGCAACTCTTCGTCGGGGGCTTGCGGTTCGCGATGTGGCGCGACGCGTCGATTGGAGGCCTGAAGAGCTTGACGACCTAATGCAGCGCGCGGGTAGGGTCGTTTCGTCGGACGATCCGAACAGCATCCCACCATTACTGCCGGATATCCTCGGCGAGACCTTCGTGCTCCAGTTCCTTCAGGAGGCAAGAAATCGTCCCGCGCTCTTTGAGTTGCACATGGCTCTCCTTACGCAAGATGGACCGCAGGATGCCCAGGAAATCGCAGACAGTTACCGTGACACAGTCGCGCGAACGGCGCGAAATCTGGCGAACGACGATCAGTGCCGTCCTGATGTTGAGCGAGCTTGGGAGGCTCTGTGTTCGATTCTTTCTCCCAAACTCGTGGAGGATGGGGCTCCCCTTCGGCTCGCCATGTCCTATGCCATAGCTGATACTATGGAGCAGATGGCGTTCTTGATAGAACGGACTCGCAATAAACTTCCTCACGATTTCGAGTTTGATCCTCGAACTGAAGTCTCGGCTCCCATCGAATTGAAGGATAAGCGATCATCAATCGAGAGTATTTTTGATATCAGTGATGTATTAGATCCAGCAAAAATGGAAGATCCCTTAGAGGCAAGTGAAGCGTTCTTTCGTTACTTTGATTACAGCACGGAGCAAACGAGGCAGTGCATTGGCGAGTTGGAGGTCTGCAAGGCGGCATTTTTTTGGCGGCATGAGCATGGCACGCCAGCATTGTGGCTTGCTTCAGTCCGAGGTTGGCTCCGCTGCGTGAGGGCTATTTTGGAGCACACTCACGAAGAAGCTGACACTGTTCGAAACGGCTGGAACGCACTAATGCTCGCTAGCCTGCATGGAAATCTCGCAGTGGTCGAGTATCTCCATGCGCGGAGTCCTAAGCTCATGGCCGCAACAAAGGCTGATGGTTTCAACGCACTGATGGCTGCTAGTCAGAACGGTCATCTCGAGGTGATCGAGTTCCTCCTCGCCGAGAGCCCTGAACTTATACGCGCAAAGCTAACTAACGAACTGAATGCTATGATTCCAGCTATCATGTGCGGCCATCTTAAGGTTGTCGAGTATTTGCATTCACGGGCTTCGGAGCTCATCGCGGAGACAGCGGACGACGGAGCCACCACGCTGATTGCAGCCAGCCTGAACGGTCATCTCGAAGTGGTCGCCTTCTTGCACGCCGAATCCCCTGATCTCATCACGAAATCCACGTGTAATGGAGGTACCGCGCTCATGGCCGCTAGCCAGGAAGGTCATCTCGACGTCGTCGAGTTCCTGTATGCCCAATGCCCAGATGTCGTTGCAGCGACTATGACTGATGGTGCAACAGCAATGATGCTTGCTTGCAAGAACGGACACTTCAAGGTAGTCGAATTCTTACACGCACAAAACTCGGATCTCATTGCAGCGACTAGCGCTGATAGAATGACTGGGCTCATGTTCGCTAGCCTGGCCGGTCATCTCAAGGTAGTTGCGTTTCTGTGCGATCAGCGCCCAGAGCTCATCGCGGCGAAACTAGCTGATGGTCGGACCGCGCTGATGGCGGCTAGCGAAATGGGTCATCTCAAAGTGGTCGAGTTGCTGCACTCCCGAAATCCGGATCTCATCGATGCGGCAAGTACCAGTGGGTGGAATGCACTGATGCTCGCCAGCAGCGCCGGACATCTGGAGATAGTCGAGTTTCTGTATGGAGAAGGCGCTGATCTTTTGGCAAGCACAGACTCGGGTGCGACAGCACTTTCATTAGCCAAGAAGCGCGGTCATTCCAGAGTGATCCGCTTTCTCCAGAATGCTCTGAGTTAGGTTTTTGCCGTTCTCTGCGTCCCACACGAGAATACACAGTCTGGCGACTCCATCTTCGCGTCAGATAGAGCTAAGCGCATTATGCAAGCTGTGTTCTGTAATACCTGCGTATTACAAAACCTGCTTGGAAAGGGGCTCCGCCCCGTTTCATCCCCGGTTCATGCTGCGGCGCAGCATTGGGTCATTTTGATGGAATGTGCCTGCCTGAATGACCCGCTCGGAGGATCATGGTGACGCGTCGGCGGGTCCGCATCGCTCACTGCAACCCATACCATGTCCCGCGCCCAGCGCCATGGCGGGTCAGGTGACCGGCGCTGGTGAGGGCCTTGATGTGGTCCTTGACCGTGTTGCGGCTGGTCTCGGTCGCTGCGGCCGCCTCGGCGACGGTGATGCGGCCTCGGGTTCGGGCGAGTTCCAGGATCTGGACGGAGAGGGCCGGCAGGTCGCCGAGGATCAGGCGCTCGCGGGCGATCTTGGCCTCAAGCCGCTCTTTCTGGCGGTGGAGGGCTGAGAGGAAGTAGTCGATCCAGGGCTCCCAATCCGGCGCCACGGTCCGGATCGTGCCCTGTGTGCGGCGGAGCGCGCGGTAGTAGTCCTCTTTGGTTTCCTCCACCACGCTTTCGAGCGAGGCATAGGGCACATAGGCATAGCCCGCGCGGAGCAGCAGCAGCGTCGTCAGAACTCGTGAGAGGCGGCCATTGCCGTCCTGGAACGGGTGGATCTCAAGGAACACCACGACGAAGATCGCGATGACCAGGAGCGGGTGATGCTCCTCGCCTGCCAGTTCGCGGTCGGTCCAGGCGATCAGCTCTGCCATGAGGCGCGGCGTGTCGAAGGGCGTCGCGGTGCGGAAGACGACGCCGAGGCTCTCGCCGTCCGGGCCGAAGGCCTCCACATGATTGTCGAGGGTCTTGTAGGCGCCCCGGTGCCGTGCATCCTTGCTGGTATGCTGCAGCAGGTCGCGGTGGAGCTGGCGGATATGGTTCTCGGTCAGCGTCAGCGCGTCCCAATGGGCGAAGACCGTCTCCATGACGGCGGCATAGCCCGCGACCTCCTGCTCGTCGCGGGTCTCGAAGGACTGGATCTCGATGTTGGAGAGGAGCGTCTCCACCTGCCGGTCGGTGAGCCGTGCCCCCTCGATCCGGGTGGAGGAGCCGATGCTCTCGATGGTCGCGACCCGGCGCAACATCGAGAGCCGCTCCGGTGCGATACGCCCAATAGCTTGCCAGGCGCCCTTGAACGCGTCGATCTCGGCGATCAGTCTGAGGGTCTTGCTTGCGATCCGCAGCGTGGCGGTGTTCAGGCCGCCATCCATTTCATCATCCAATTCCATCCATTCATCCTGCCAGAAAGACCTCCATTTGTCCATCCAATTCCATCCATATTGCAAGATATGCCCAGAATTTGCACTCCCTCCCCCATAAGTTGTATACTGGAGGCATGGAAAGAGAGTGTGTGTGACGGAGACGAGGGACGAGTTTCGACGGAAGGCCGAGGACGGGGCGGCTGCAAAGCGACTGCTGGACCGGGCCGATCTAAACCTTGAGCTGGCAGGGCTGGTGACCGGGCGCGTGCGCCGGTTCCTGCTCGGGGATGCCGCGCTGACGCCGGAGGCCCGGGCGAAGAAGGCCCGCCGGGATCGCATCGTCTATGAGACAGCGCTTGAGATGATGCTTGCCGATCCGGCCTATCGCGCCCGCTATGAGGCCTTCGGCAAGATGCTGTCCCTGCACGAGACCTCAGCCCAGCAGGCTCTGGATGCAGCACTGGCCGAGCTCGAAGCTGCCGAGGCTGACCTCGAAGTGCTTCAGGACAAGGCGAACACGCTGCCCGATGGGCGCCGCGTCTATCGCACCGAAGACGGCCGGATTGTGGATGAGAACGGCCAGGTCATCGACGACACAGACGCCGCCGGTATTGTCTGGAAGGACGGCGCGCCAAGCTATCAGGACTATCTCATGGCGAAGAACCGCGCAGACGCCGCTCGCCAGCGCGCAGACGCCATCCGCCGCTATCAGGTCGACGTTCTCGGCCCCGCCCGCAACCGCTGGGAAGACCCCGACCGCCCCATCACCCCAGGCGAGATGGATGATTGGCAGAGGCGCATCGAAGATGGCCCCGTCGGCTTGCAAACAGAGGCCGTTACAGAGGCGGCCCCTACTGCCGCGGCTCCTAGTGACGGCATTTCCGGCGTCTCAAAGCCTATTCTGTAAAGGTAAACGAACCGCATCGTTTCTCGATGATCGCCATCAGGACACCGGCCGGGTGGTGATCCGGAAAGCGACGCATCGTGCTCAGGATCTCGTCGACCTGAGTGTATCGACCCAGTGGATTCCTGCTCATGCTACAAGGGAGACGATGTAGCGATGAGCGAGACAGTGACAGAAGAGAT
>JBCBYB010000048.1:0-28492 GCA_039816045.1 Pseudomonadota bacterium | reverse complement strand
TCCGCCAGCCGCCCGTTGCTCAATCGGCGCCAGAGCGCCACAGTGACGCTACGACTCCGGTTCCAGCTGGATGATCATCGGGGGTCACTGCACGGCCGACCGGCTCAACAATGCGCTCAGCGACCTGCGGGTGCTCGAAGACCTGCAGGTCCACACCCCCGTTCAGGCGGCCGATGTCATACGCGCGGCGGCCGCTATTCCCGGTTCCGACAGTCCGGCGGCACGCGCGACCATGACACGGGTCACCGTCAACCTCGGCTGCCTGTCTGGTGGCACATCCGCCAACCTGGTCCCGTCCAGCGCCGTTGATGGGTTGGATATCCGACTGCCGCTCGGCGTCTCAGTTGCGGATGTGAAAAGCGCGGTGTCGAGTATTCTTGCGCACCATCCTGCCATCACATGGACGGTGGCGCGGCGCTATGACCCGACTCGGACTGGCGTTGGAACGCCGATTGCCGTCGCCGGTCTCCAAGCGGGCAGTTCCGTCTTGGACGTTCCCGAGTTCCCCGACATGCGGATCGGTGGATCGGATGCCCGTCTCTGGCGACGGGCCGGCATGGAGACGATTGTACAAGGCCTGACGGCCTACAACCCCGGAGCCCCTGACGAGCAGCTTCACATCGATGAACTGCACGGGCGCCTGGCGATCCAGGCCATCGCTGCGTCTGCCTTTCTAGGCTCGGGACCCATAACCGGTATATGACGATTGCGGCGATGTGGGTTGCGGAGATGACCGCGTCGGTACAGCTGTCGCAGCGCGAACGACGCGAGACCCCAACACCGGTTCACGTGAAGCCCCAGGCCGGCGATGACGGTACGCAGTCGTGCCCGCGAAGCTGGATCTTCGCAACATGTCTTCGCGCCCATCGGGTGAAAACAGCCGATGCTTTGCGCATCGCCGCATTCTCTATCTTCATACCTGTGTCGTCATGGCGCCGCATTGCTCCGTCCCCCCGAACGCTCCACCGCATCGAGACGATAAGGTCTCGACTACGACCCTAAACGGCATCTCTTTGATGGATTGGAAGCCCCCTCCGGACGGCACCACAGTGTGCCACGAGGATGTTTTCGAAGGATATCGAGGAAGGGGAACGACGGGGCAGACACAGGGGCGATCGTCGGGGCAGCATCACGCCCGACGATGCGGTTCGTAGCAGTGAAGAGTGAGGCCCAACAAACCCGCGCCACGCTGTTCCGGACGCTTGGTCTATTGGGGCGCCAGCGCATCCAGCTGACAAACGCATCGCGGGGCCCCCTCGCCGATCACGGGGCCGAGCTCGGGACCGTCTCGCCAAAGGAAGCAGCAAACCTGAAGCGATTGATCCACGTAACTCGTGACGAGAACGATGACCTGCCCGGGGTCGTCCGTGAGCTGGGCCCCTATTCATTGAGCCCTAGCGGTGGAGACCTTAGCGCCGCCAATGGAGACATCCCGGGGCAGTCGGGACTGTGCAGCCCGGCTCCGCCTAGGCCCATATCAGCGTTCAACGGAGACAGACAGCGGCTTGAGAGACCTTCGCAGATGGGCCCACGCGACACAGAGCAACTTCTGATCATCGGAGCTTTGGCCGTGGTGCGGGGAGCCGCGCGTTATGGCGCGCGGGAGCGCTTCTGGCTCGCCCGCATGCTGTGGCGACCGCGCTGGCCACCAAAAGGGTGCGCAGTCTGTCGGCCATGATGACGAAGCATGAGCCTTACCGAAAACTGACGGTGGTGACGACGAGAACAATGAAAGCGTGCCGTTTTGTCCTGGTCCGTCAGGGGTTTGAGGAGGTCGCTGAACGTCAAAGGCACATGATCGACCAGATCCGTGTCAGACAAACCAGGATTCTCCCAGGTGCCAAGAAGCTCTCCCGGCTGATTTGCTCCGGATCCGCACATCACCATACCGGCCCGCGGGCAGCCTCAGCGCTGCACCATGCAGACCTGACCGAGGGAGGCACTCGATCGCTGGTTTCAACCTTTCGGGCAACCGAGCGCACATCCGGGGGCATCCACGCAAAGGAGATCCGGGAGAGAAGCTGCACAACTCGAGCATCTTCTCGTTGACTTAAGGCAACTCCCGAGGCGGTTGACGCGCTGACAGGCCATTGCCACCACGCCGCCGCTGCTTTCGGGGAAGGCTCGTATTCGCGTTCCGAACCGATTGGATTGCGTGGACCAGGTTGAATTGCTACCCCATGTGTGGTGGCTGCATTCGACAATTTGACGACGTGGGATCTCTCATGATCGCGCAAGGAAGGATTTCGCATGCCCGCCAAGGCACCCCTGACCGTCGGTGTTCTGTTTTCTGAAACGGGAGTCACGGCCGTTGTGGAGCGCACGCAACGGAACGCAGCCCTTATTGCGATTGACGAAGTGAACGCCTCAGGTGGCATTTGTGGTCGAGAACTAACGGCCATCGCACCTGATCCGGCATCCGATCCAAAACGCTATGGCGCGGCCGCCGCGGAGATCCTCGATCAGGGGGTGCGGATCATGTTTGGCTGTTACATGTCATCGACCCGGCGAGCGGTGTTGCCAATGATCGAGCGGCGCGATGCCTTGCTGTTCTATCCCACGCTCTACGAAGGGTTCGAGTACTCCAGGAACTGCGTCTACTCGGGTGCGGCGCCAAATCAGAATAGCCTCGGCCTTGCCGACTATCTGACCTCACAGGTGGACAAGCGGTTCCTCTGCATCGGGTCGAATTATGTGTTTCCGTATGAGTCGAACCGGATCATGCGAGATCTCTTGCAAAACAGAGGCGCTAAGATTGTCGAGGAACGCTATCTGCCTTTGCGCCCATCGGAGGACGAGATCGCAAACGTCATCGCCCTCATCCGCAAACATGCGCCCGTGACGATCTTCTCCACCATCGTCGGCGACGGTGTGACAGCTTTCTATCGGGCTTACGACAAGGCCGGTTTTGACCGCAGCACCTCGCCGATCGCGAGCCTCACAACCGGTGAGCCGGAGCTCAACGCCATGGGTGTGGCCGCGGCAGAGATGCATATTACGTCGGCACCGTATTTCAGCTCGGTCGATCGCCAAGAAAGCCGCGATTTCGTCCGGCGGTATCGCGAGAGATTTGGCAGCGATGCAGCGATTTCTGCTTGCACCGAGGCCGCCTATTTCCAAGTGCATCTCTTTGCGGAAGCCGCGCGCCGGGCGGAGTCGGATGATCCGAAGAAAATCCTCGCGGCCCTTCCGACCTTCTCATTCGATGCGCCACAGGGTGCCGTTCGGGTGGACTCCCGGACCAACCACACACATCTCTGGCCCCGCCTTGCCCGCGTTTCGTCCTCGGGCGCGTTCGAGATCCTTGAGGAAGCGCGGGCGCCTGTCCGTCCAGACCCTTACATGGTCGAGCCGGGGCATGAAGGCTGGGACGGCGAAGCGGCGGCGCAATAAGGACAAGGGAACAAAAGATGCCGCGCGTTGTCCTCCGCGACCTGCGTGAGTTATCGGTCACCGTCGTGCATCCGGCAGATCAAGACGGCAGTGTGGTGCTCGACCAACTGCGTCGGATCGGGTGTAGAACCGAGGCGGCTTGGCCGCCGCCGAAGGCCTTGCCGGCGCGTGTTGATGTTGTCTTCGCGGGTATCACGCATGACCATCACGCTGCGCTCAAACGGATGATCCGACGCAGCGAGCCGCCGCAGCCGGCCGTGATCGCGCTGATCGATTATGAGAACCCGGCAATGCTCCAACTGGTGCTCGATCTGGAGGCGGTTGCGGTCATCTCAAAGCCGGTGCGCCCGTTTGGTTTGCTGACAAACCTTGTCGTCGCCCGCAACGCCTGGCTCGAACAACATGCGCTCACGAACAGGATCGCGACGCTCGAAGCGCGTCTCTCGGGGCAAAAGCGAATTGCGAAGGCCAAGTCCATTCTCATGGAGACGCAAGGGATCTCAGAGAAAGCCGCCTACCGCACCATTCGCTCGCAGGCGATGTCAAAGCGCGTTTCAATCGACGAAATGGCCGTTGCGATCATCAATGCGAATGAGCTCTTGTCTTCACGATCTGATGATGCATTATGAAGACTAACGCAGGCCAATGATGTCCTGTGTGATGGCAAGGAAAGCCCGATCTTGGATCTGCGGATCCGGTCGGGCTTTTGTCGTTTTGGCTCAACTGATCGCTCCTCGTGCGTGATCAGAGTGTTAGCTGACCCTTGTCGAGTGGGCAGTGCCGCCCGTGGCGCCATGTCGACAGCGCACGCTGTCCGCAAGACGCTGATCTCACACCATTCAGGGTCGTGGCAACACGGCCTCTCCAAGCAAGGCCCGAGCGCGCGGCCACCACCTCTTTCGCTCGGAGCTTCCGCCTCAACAAGCTGAGTCCGAAAACACCGGACCTGAGACCCGAGACATGGAGAAGATCATGACCATCGACCGTCGTAAGTTCCTTCACCAATCGAGCGCGCTCGGCGCTGCTGCCGCACTCGGGCCTTCGCTCTACGCGTCTACGGCGCGTGCAGCCGATGAGATCGAGGTCGGGGTGCTGTTTTCGCTAACAGGAGGTCTCTCGATTGTCGAGAAGTCGCTGGCGGACGCCACGATGATGGCGATCGGAGAGATCAATGCGGCCGGCGGTGTGATGGGCAAAATGATCAAGCCGATCCTCGAAGATGGCGCTTCGGACCCAAAGACATACAACGAGAAAGCCTCGAAGCTCGTTATCCGTGACCGGGTTCCGACCGTCTTCGGGTCGTATACCTCAGCGAGCCGGAAGGCCGTGCTGCCGGTCTTCGAGAAACGGCGCAACATGTACTTCTACCCTACCTACTATGAAGGGTTCGAGTGTTCGAAGAACGTTGTTTACACTGGCGCCGTGCCGAACCAGCAGCTCTCGAACTTTATCCCTTGGATTATCGAGAACCTTGGGAAGAAGAAGTTCTTCATCGTCGGCTCGAACTACATCTATCCGCGCGAGATGGCAAAGGTCTGCAAGATCCTGATCGAGCAGGGCGGCGCCGAGTGGGTCGCGGATGAGTATCTCGAGCTCGGCCACTCAGAATGGGGGGCGATGGTCTCTAAGATCAAAGACTCTGGCTGCGATGTGGTTCTGTCGAACGTTGTCGGCAGCTCGGTCGTCGCATTCTACCGAGAGTTCAAGAACCAGGGTCTGACGCATGACACGCTTCCGATCTGCGCGACGGTCACATCCGAGATCGAGATCGCCGCGATGGGGGCCGAATTCGCCGCTGGCAGCTACACCTCATTCCCCTACTTCCAGGCGATTGATACGGAGAACAATAAGGCGTTCATCGACCGCTATCGGAGCTTTGTGGAAGACGACACAGCGGTGACGCACCACGCGCTTGAGTCGAGCTATTTCCAGGTATTCCTATGGAAGCAGGCGGTGGAAAAGGCCGGTGAGGCAACACCGGATGCGATCCGCGAGGGCGTGAAGGGTCAGGTTTTCGAAGCGCCCAACGGGACAGTCACGATCGACCCGGACAACCTGCACGCCTATCTCACACCGCGCATTGCGCAGTGGGGCGGCGATGGTCAGGGCACGATCATCGACGAGTACCCGGAGCCAATCCAACCTTTGCCCTACGTGGCCTATGGGGAGAGCGGCGACAACCTCTTCTGCAAAGCTTCCGGCCTCGATACCTCCAAGCTCTGAGACGGCACGCGTCCGGTCTTCGGGCCGGGCGCACTCATCTCACCTGACCACAAGGCACCCGTGCGCAAATGTCCGAGATCCTCTTCATAGGTTTGTCGCTGTCCTCGATCCTGCTGCTGATCGCGCTGGGGCTGTCGATTACCTATGGCGCTATGGGCGTCATCAACATGGCGCATGGCGAGCTTGTCATGATCGGTGCCTACACAGCTGTCATGGCGGGCATCTATCTGGGGATGAACCTCTTTTTCGCCCTGCCGTTGGCGTTCTTGATGTCGGGCATGGTGGGGTTGCTGATCGAGAGGCTGGTGATCCGGCGGCTCTATGGCCGCATCATCGACACCCTTCTCGCGACCTGGGGGGTGGCGATCCTCTTACAGCAGGCGATCCGACTGGAATTCGGTCTCGCCTTTTTCGACATCCACATCGACGGCTTGGGTCCGGGGCTGCAGAACATGGCCGTGCCCACGTTCCTCACTCAGCCATTCGATGTGGCTGGCATGACGATCCAGCCCTATCGCAGCTTTATCATCGTTCTGACCCTGCTGCTGACGGTGCTGACATGGTGGCTGATGTATCGCACCAGCATCGGCATGCAGGTGCGCGCAATCATGCGGAACCCGCAGATGGCTGCGGCCTGTGGCATCGACGTGCGGCGCGTCTCGATGCTGACCTTCGCCTACGGGTCTGGTCTGGCGGGTGTCGCGGGGGTGCTGCTCGCTGGTTTCAAGACCGTCCAGCCCGACATGGGGGCAAGCGTGGTTGTGGACGGTTTCCTTGTGGTGGTCGTCGGCGGCGTCGGAAGTCTTTTCGGCACCTTGGCTGCGGCGGGTCTGCTCGGACAGCTGAATGGTTCGGTCGCCGTGCTCACCAATGACATCTTAGCCCGTGCGGTCGTCTTCGGGGTCGTCATCCTTCTGATCCTGTGGCGCCCCAACGGCTTGTTCTCGTTTCGGTCGCGGTGAGGAGCTCATGAGCATCACCATCCGTGGCGCTGCCGAAGTTCTTGCCTATGCAGGCTTCATCGCAGCGATTCTGCTGCTGCCGCTTTGGTTGGACGACGTTTTCTGGCTGAACAGGATCGCAAAGTTTTTGGTCTTCGGCATGCTGGGCGTCGCGATTGCGCTCTCCTGGGGATATGCGGGGGTGCTGAACCTCGGGCAGGGCCTGTTCTTTGGCCTCGGCGCCTATATGGTCGCGATGTCGTTGAAGCTGCAGAGCTACACGAGCCTGCAGCAGGGATCGGACAAACCGGTGCCAGACTTCATGCTCTGGAACGCGGAGCCCGGAGCCCCGACCGAGCTGTGCTGCATCAACCCGGGCTCGTTCCTTTGGATCCCGTTCCAGGCGCAGTGGTTCGGCATGCTGATGGCGCTTATCGTGCCGACGCTGATCGCGCTGGCAATTGCGTGGCCCATTTTCCGGCTGCGGGTCTCCGGCGTCTATGTCGCAATCATTACGCTTGCGATGGTTCTTCTTGTCCGGCTCCTGATTATTGATGCCCAACCGATCACCAACGGGTTCAACGGGCTTACCGATTTGGGCTGGCTGACGATCAACGGTTTCGAATTCGACCCCTATCTTGTCGAGACCTACTATCTTGTCGCTGCGTCACTGGCTGTGGTCTTGCTCCTGACCCGATGGCTGGTGTCGACCCGGGCGGGCCTCATCCTCCAATCGACGCGCGATGATCCAAACCGGGCCCGCTATCTCGGCTACAACGTGGCGGCCTATCAGGTGTTCTTCTTTGCGGTTTCCGCTGGGATCGCCGGCTTTGCAGGTCTGCTCTATGTGATCGCCGCCGAGTTCGCCTCGCCGAGCTTTATGGATCTCGCCTTCTCAATCTCCATGGTGGTCTGGGCGGCAGTCGGCGGACGGGCATCGCTGTTGGGCGCCTGTATTGGGGCGATCCTGATCAACACGATCGAGGCCACGGCCAGCGAAACCGAGATGTTCCAGGAGGCCTGGAAGGCCATCATCGGCCTGGTCTTCGTGCTGGTGGTGTTGTTCCTGCCGCGCGGCCTCGCCGGGTTTGCGCAAGATCTCGTGAGCCTCATCACGCCCAAGCGCCGCGAGGCGCGTCACCCCTCCCCGCAGCATGAACCGGCAGAGTGAGGGAGCGATGGTTGGCAAGCCCGCACTTACACTGAACGGTCTCGGCGTTTCCTTTGGAGGTTTTAAGGCCGTCGATTGCTTTTCGACCGTTGTGGACGACGGCGAACTTCGTGTGATCCTCGGGCCGAACGGCGCAGGCAAGACAACCATGATGGACCTCGTCAGCGGAAAAACCCGGGCAACCGAAGGCAAGGTCACGCTGCACGGCGAGGACATCACCAACAAGACCGAGCACGAGATCGCGCGCGCCGGAATCGGGCGCAAGTTCCAGATCCCGAGCATTTTCCGCGACCTCCGTGTGCGCGAGAACCTCGAAGTCGCGGCCGTCGACGAAACCTCGGTCATGCGCAATCTGCGGCTCGGCATGAGCAAGGCGCAGAAGAAGAAAATCGACGACGTGATCGCTCTCACCCGGCTCGAGACCGTGTTGGACGCCCGCGCCGGCGATCTCAGCCACGGACAGATGCAATGGCTCGAGTTGGGCATGCTTATTGTTCAGGATGCGCGCGTGTTGCTCCTCGACGAGCCGACCGCGGGCATGACGCAGGCCGAAACCCACAAGACGTCTCACATCATCAACCAGCTCAAGGGCCAGCACACGATCATCGTGGTCGAGCACGACATGGCCTTTGTTCGCGAGATTGCCGAGCGCATCACCGTCATGCATATGGGCAAGCTGCTCGCCGAGGGGCCGATGGCCGAGATCGAGGCGAATGCCGAGGTCCAGGCTGCCTATTTGGGCAGTGGAGGCATCCACTGATGCTCGAGATCCGCAACATTAACAGCTATTACGGCCGCAGTCAGGTCATCCACCAGCTCAGCTTCTCGGCGGAAGACAAAAGCATCGTGGCGATCATCGGGCGCAATGGTGTGGGCAAGACGACGCTGTTGAAAACCATCCTCGGCCTCACTGACCGTTCAGAAGGCGCAATCCTCTTGGATGGTGACGACATCGCGTCCCAGGACACCTTCGCCCGAGCCCGTGCCGGGATCGCCTATGTGCCGCAGGGCCGACATATCATTCCCGACTTTACGATCCGGGACAACATCGTCATGGGCGGCTTCGCGGCACGTTCCGGGCAACGTCGGATCCCTGAGATTGTGCCGGAGCTCTTTCCCTACCTGATGGAGAACCTCGACCGCCCGGGCGGTGTTCTCTCGGGCGGCCAGCAACAGCAGCTTGCCATCGCACGTGCCCTCGCCGCGGAACCCAAGATCCTACTGATGGACGAGCCTACGGAGGGCATCCAGCCCAATATTGTCGAGCAGATTGAGGCATGCATTTTGCGCCTCAACACCGAACTCGCGCTCACGATCCTCTTGGTCGAGCAGAATGTCGGCTTCGCGCGGCGGGCGGCACATGCCTTCGCGATGATGGAGAACGGCCGTGCGGTAGCGTCTGGCCCCATCGGTGACCTGACGGACGACCTCGTCTCCCGACACATGGCGATCTGATGGAGATGCTCACGACCATCGTCGGGACGTCGGACGATCCCGAGCTCGCCGCCCCCTTGCACCACCTTGAGCATGCGGATGCGGTGGATGTGCTCAGACTGCCACGCGCCGATCTGGCCAGACGCCGCCTGCGCGCGACCACCTCCAAGGGTGTCGAGATCGCGATCGCGCTGCCTCGGGAAACGCCGCTTCACGATGGTGCCGTGCTCCGTCTCGACGATCACGGTGCGCTGGTCGTCCGTGTCGAGGCGGAACATTGGTTGCGCGTGCGCCCGGCCGGCCCAGATGGCGCGCTGCGGCTCGGCTATTACGCCGGCAATCTCCACTGGCGCGTCCGGTTCGACGGAAGCGACCTGCTGATTGCGCTGGAAGGGCCGGAGGAGCGCTATCGGGATCGCCTGGCGGAACAGATCAAAGACGGCTTCTGCCGAATCATTGCCCAGGAGCCGGTATGAGCAGTGCGACCACTCTCCTGCGGATGCTGCAGACAAGCGACAGCGCCTTTCCGTCCGGTGCTTTCGCTTTTTCGAACGGCCTGGAAACCCTTGTGGCCGAAGGCATCGTGCCGGCGCAGATGCCCCTGGAGCAGGTGCTGATGGATCAGATCGCGCCGCGCTGGTTGACCTTCGACCGGTATTTCCTTCGCGGCGCCATGACAGCGGACGATGTCCAGGCTGTCGATCGAGACTGTCACGTCCGCCAATCAGTTCCGGAGCTGTCGACGGCGTCGCAGCGTATGGGCCGCGCCTTGCTGATCAGCCATGCGCGCATCGGCACGCCAGGCGCTGCCGACTATGCCGCACGTACACGACAAGAGGCGCCGGCACATGCGCCCGTGGTGCAGGGGATCGTCGGGCGCGGCCTCGGCCTGAGCGTAGAGGAGGCGGAGGCCGGCGCGTTTCACGGCTTGCTCGGCGGGTTCGCGGCGGCCGCGGTGCGGCTTGGCCGGATCGGAGCGCTCAATGCTCAGGCGGCCGTCGCGGCAGCCATCGACCGGCACGCACAGGCCTTAGGCCGGCCCCCAGAGCCTCCCTCTGCCTTCGCCCCGATCGCCGACATCGCTGTGCAACGCCGCAACGAGACGGACGTGAACCTGTTTGCAACATGAGCTGAGGTTGAAATGCTGCTCACACCGACTGAGATGGAGCGCCTCACGATCTTCAGTGCGGCGGAACTCGCGCGGAAAAGACGGGCGCGCGGTGCGCTGCTCAACTATCCTGAAGCGGTCGCGCTGATCTCCGACGAGATCCTTGAGGGCGCGCGCGATGGCCGGTCCGTTGCGGAGCTGATCAGCTTCGGTTCGACGATCCTGACATACGACGATGTCATGCCCGGCGTTGGTGGGCTTATGCCGATGTTGCAGGTGGAGGCAACGTTCCCGGACGGCACGAAACTTGTCACGGTCCATGACCCGATCCGCCCTGGGCCAAACAGCGCCGACGCGGAACAGCCTGGTGAAATCCGAGCCGCGGAGGGCGAGCTTGAGCTGAATCCCGGTCGTGCCAAGGGTCAGTTAACCGTCCTGAACACCGGCGACCGGCCTGTGCAGATCGGCAGCCATTTCCACTTCTTCGAAGTGAACAAGGCCCTCGATTTCGACCGCTCAGCGGCATTCGGGATGCGCCTCGACATTCCGGCAGGGACGGCAGTGCGTTTCGAGCCCGGACAGTCGAAGGAGGTTGCACTGGTCGAGATCGGCGGGAACCGCCGCGTCGGCGGGTTGAATGCTCTGACGGATGGCGCCTTGACCGCCGAAGCCCGCGAGGCGGCGCTCGAGAAGGCCCGTGCGGCCGGATTCAAAGGAGCCTGAGCCATGGCCACGATGTCCCGTGCCGACTATGCGGCGATGTTCGGACCCACCACGGGCGACCTTGTCCGCCTTGGTGATACTGGCCTTTGGGCTGAGGTCGAGCACGACTATGCGGTCTATGGCGAGGAATGCCTTCATGGCGGCGGCAAGACGCTGCGGGACGGCATGGGGCTGGTGGCGGGGGCAACAAGTGCTGCCGATGGCGTCCTCGACATGCTGATCTGCAATGTTCTGATCATCGACGCGATGGTCGGCATCGTCAAAGGTGACATCGGCATCAAGGACGGGCGTATTGTCGGCATCGGCAAGGCGGGCAACCCGGACATTATGGATGGGGTCGATCCTCGGCTGGTGGTGGGTGCTGGCACCACGGTGCGGGATGCCGAGGGGCTGATTGCCACGGCCGGCGCCATCGATGTCCATGTGCATTTCGACAGCGCGCAGCTGGTGGACCACGCGATCTCCTCGGGCATCACGACGATGCTGGGCGGCTCGCTGGGGCCGATCACGGTGGGCATCGACAGCGGCGGTCCCTTCAACGTGGGCAAGATGCTGCAGGCGGCCGAGCAATGGCCGATGAACTTCGGCTTTCTCGGACGTGGGAACGCGCACAAGCCGGACGCCATGGTCGAGCAGATCGAGGCCGGCTGTCTCGGCCTCAAGATCCACGAGGATTGGGGCGCGATGCCGGCGGCGATCGATTGCTGCCTGTCGGTTGCGGATCAGTTGGACTTCCAGGTCCAGCTCCACACCGACACCCTGAATGAGAGCGGGTTCCTCGAAGACACCCTCGCGGCCATCGACGGACGCGCGATCCATATGTACCACACTGAAGGCGCGGGCGGGGGCCATGCGCCTGACATCATCCGCGTCGCGGGGGTCGAGAACTGCCTGCCCTCTTCGACAAACCCAACCAATCCCTACACGGTGAACACCTTCGACGAGCACCTCGACATGACGATGGTGTGCCACCACCTCAATCCGGCGATCCCGGAGGATGTGGCCTTTGCCGAGAGCCGGATCCGTGCCCAGACCATCGCTGCCGAGGATGTGCTGCATGACATTGGCGCGATCTCGATGCTGGGCTCGGACAGTCAGGGGATGGGGCGCATCAACGAGGTGATCTGCCGGACCTGGCAGCTGGCGTCCAAGATGAAGGCACAGCGTGGGCGGCTGCCGGAGGAGCCTACGGTCAAGGGCGACAACGCGCGCATCAAGCGCTACATCGCCAAATACACAATCAACGCCGCGCGCTGCTTTGGGATTGAGCCCCATGTGGGCAGCCTCGAGGATGGCAAGATTGCCGATATCGTGTTGTGGCGGCCCGGTTTCTTCGGCATCAAGCCCGAGCTTGTGGTCAAGGGCGGCTTCATCGCCTGGGGTGCCATGGGGGACAGCGCCGCAAGCCTGATGACATGCGAGCCGCTGGCGCTGCGTCCGCAATGGGGGGCCTTCGGGCGCGCGGCGCCAGCGCTTTCTGGGTGCTTCGTGAACCCCAGGGCCATCGCGAACGGTATCGACCAGACACTGGATCTGAAGAAGGCCCTGCTGCCTGCCAGCGGAACGCGAGAACTCCGTAAGCAGGACATGCACCTCAACGATGCCTGCCCCGAGATCAGTGTCGATCCCGCGACCTTCGATGTGTTCGTCGAGGGCGAGCTTGCGACCTGCGAGCCCGCCACCGAGGTGCCTTTGGCGCAGAGGTACATGCTCAGATGACCGATGCATCGGCTATCAGGAAGGGAGCGCAGGCGTGCCAGTCGGCCGCGCGGGTCGGCATCGGTGGACCTGTCGGGTCTGGAAAGACTGCTCTGATCGAGGCCCTGATCCCCAGGCTGCACTCGGCTGGCGTCGAAGTTGCCGTGGTCACCAACGATCTGGTCACCCAGGAGGATGCTCGACGGCTGCGCGCTGGTGGTCTGATCGATCCGGCGCGGGTCTCGGCCGTCGAGGCCGGCGCCTGTCCGCACACGGTCATCCGAGAGGATCCGACGCTCAACATCGCGGCGGCTGATGACCTTGAGGCTGCCTATCCGGAGCTTGAGCTGATCCTGATCGAGAGCGGGGGCGACAACCTGGCATCGACCTTCTCCCTCGACCTGGTCGACTGGTGGATGTTCGTGATCGATGTCGCCCAGGGTGATGACATCCCCCGCAAACGCGGCCCAGGGATCCTGCAATGCGATCTGCTTGTCGTGAACAAGCTCGACCTCGCACCCCATGTCGGCGTGGATGCCGCATCGATCCTGGCGGAGGCCTGCCAGGTGCGCGGTGAACGACCGGTCGTCGGCTGCCGCTGCCGACGTGAGGGCACGGACGATGGGGTCGGCAGGATTGCCGCGCTGATGGCCGAGCAGGTGCTGTTTCGCGACTTGGAGACGGCGCGGTGATCCCGCTGCGCATCCGTCCAGAGGGAACACCGCTACGCGCCGGAAGGCAGGTTGCGGCGCGGCTCGAGTTCCTGAACGGGCCGGAAGGCACCTTTCTTGCGGACCAACTGACGCCGCATCCGTTTCATATCACGCGGCCTTTTCGCATTCCCGATGATCCGAACGGGATGGCCACGCTCTATCTCCAGTCCTCCTCCGGCGGGCTCTACGGTGATGACGACCTGTCGCTATCGATCCAGGTCGGCGATGGAGCATCGGCCCAGGTTACAACCCAGGCCTCGACCGTCGTGCATCACGCCCGCGGCGGCGTCTCGCGAATCTGCGTCGACATTCATGCGGCAGACGGAGCATTTGTGGAGTATCTGCCGGACCCGTCGATCCTGTTCGCGGGTGCCCGCCTGGTGTCATCCACAACGCTTTGTCTCGCGCCTGGTGCCCGAGCGATCCTTTGCGACGCCGTCCTCGGACATGACCCAGAAGGCAAAGGCGATCCTTTCGAGCGGCTGACCGGTGAGACCAACGTCATGGGGCCGGATGGCCCCCTGCTGTACGACCACTTTGATGTCGATGGGCGCGACTGGCGCGCGCGCACGGGGCCTTGGCCGTGTCATGCCAGTCTGGCCGTCGCGGGGGATGGGGCCCCCGCGGCTGCGCGCTCGATGCGCGACGCGCTTGCCCGTTTGCCCGATCTTTGGGCCGGCGCGTCCGCCTATGCGGACCGGGACATTTCGGTTGCGCGGATCCTTGCAACGGACGGTGCCTCGCTAACCAACGCACTCGCGATGGCGTGGGCTGCGGCACGGATGGCTCTAACCGGCGTTGCGCCCCGGATTCGAAGGAAATGATAGAGGAGGATAGGACCATGCACCGTAGCTTCTACGCCGGCATACTGTTCGCCGTTCTCGCTGCGACGCCCGCAGCCGCCCATCTTACGGGGCAACCGTCGCATGACGGGGGGCATGCAGCCTCGGCCAGCATCCTAGCCATCGTGGCCGTTCTGGCTGTTCTCGCAGGGATCGGCTGGGCGCGGAGGCGGAAATGACACTTCGCCGCCCGGACGCCGCAGAGATTGCTGAGATCGGTGACGTGATGGGTCTCGACCTCACGGCCTCCGAAGTCGAGACGCTCGAGCCGCTCATCGCCGGCGTGATCGGGGGCTATGATGCCCTCGACCAGATGCCGGATCCGCTTCGAGCAGTTACGCCGGCGGTTAGGATCCCCGGACCGCGGCCAAGCCCCGCTGAGGACCCGCTGAACGGCATCGTGCGGCGCTGTTCAGTGAAAGCGGCCCCGGAAACCCCAGGGCCTCTGGTTGGAAAGCAGATCGGCGTGAAGGACACGATCTGTGTTGCGGGTCTGCCGATGACCTGCGCGTCACGGCTGCTTTACGACTACACGCCCGATATCGACGCGACTGTGGTCAAGCGCATCCTCGAAGCCGGGGGCCACATCACCGCTGTCTTGAACACCGACGACTTTGCCTTTTCCGGCGGTGGACACACCAGCTGCTACGGACCGGGTCGGAACCCCGTTGATGCAACCCACGCGCCTGGCGGGTCCTCCAACGGTTCCGCGACGGCACCTGCAACAGGTCAGGTCGACATCGCCCTCGGCGGGGACCAAGGCGGATCCATCCGGATCCCCGCCTCGTTCTCCGGGGTCGTCGGCCATAAGCCCACGCATGGGCTCGTGCCCTATACCGGTATCGTGGGCTTCGATCAGACAATCGACCACATCGGACCGATGGCAAAGACGGTCGCCGAGTGTGCGCTCCTGCTGAGTGTGATCGCGGGGGTAGACGACACAGCGATCGATCCGCGTCAGCCCGATATCATCGCGCCGGTGGACTATTCTGCTGCGCTGACCGGCGACATCTCGGGCATCAAGATCGCGGTGGTGAAGGAAGCGTTCGAGACGCCCGAGGCGACCGATGCGGTCAATGCGGCAGTCCGCGGAGCAGCGGACAAGCTTGCGTCGATGGGCGCCGAGGTCGCGGAAGTCTCTGTGCCCATGCACGCGGCCGTCGTTCCGCTCTGGAACTGCATCGCGATCGAGGGGGGCATCGAGAGCTTCTACCGCGGCCACGCAGCCTTCCAGACCAAAGGCTATTACAACCCCCGCCTGATCAGCGCGATGATGCGGGCCGTAAAGACACACGCGCACGACCTCTCTCCGACCGCGAAACTGGGCACCGTCGTCGCGGAGTACATGCGCCGCCGCTATGACGGTGTCTTCTATGCGCGCGCCCAGAACCTCTCGCGCAAGCTGACAGCGGCCTATAACGATGTCTTGGCCGATGCCGATCTTGTGCTGATGCCGACCACGCCGCAGCAGGCGCACAAGATGCCTGCGATGCCTGAGGACGACCGGACCGACCACATCGTTCAGGCGCTCAACATGGTCGCCAACACCGCGGCCTTCGACCTGACGGGGCATCCCTCGATCTCGGTGCCCGCAAAGGGCGTCGACGGGCTCCCGATCGGTCTCATGCTCACAGGCCGCCACTTCGACGATGCGACAGTCCTTCGGGCCGCCCATGCCTATGAGCAGGCGGGATAGCCGATGCCGAAGCCTCCCCAAACATGACCGCAACAGGAAGGAAACGAGATGTTCCACGGAGATATCACCAGCAGCAATGACACGGTCGGGGTGGCCGTCGTCAACTACAAGATGCCCCGTTTGCACACCCGTGACGAAGTCCTGGAGAACGCCAAGAAGATCGGCGAGATGATCAAAGGCATGAAGGTCGGTTTGCCCGGAATGGATCTCGTGATCTTCCCGGAGTACTCGACCCATGGGATCATGTACGATGAAAAGGAGATGTACGAGACGGCGTCGTCATGCCCAGGCGATGAGACAGAGATCTTCGCCGAAGCCTGCAGGTCCGCGAATGTTTGGGGTGTGTTTTCGCTGACGGGAGAGCGGCATGAGGAACATCCGAACAAAGCCCCCTACAACACGCTGATCCTGATGAACAACAAGGGCGAGATCGTCCAGAAGTACCGCAAGATCATGCCTTGGGTGCCGATCGAGGGCTGGTATCCCGGCAACTGCACCTATGTGTCCGAAGGGCCCAAAGGCATGAAGATCAGCCTCATCATCTGCGATGACGGCAACTACCCCGAGATCTGGCGCGACTGCGCGATGAAGGGTGCCGAGCTGATCGTGCGGTGTCAGGGCTATATGTACCCCGCGAAAGAGCAGCAGGTGATCATGGCGAAATCCATGGCCTGGGCGAACAATGTGTATGTGGCGGTGGCGAATGCCGCCGGGTTCGACGGGGTCTACTCCTATTTCGGCCACTCGGCGCTGATCGGCTTCGACGGGCGCACGCTCGGGGAGTGTGGTGAGGAGGAGATGGGCATCCAATACGCTCAGATGTCGGTGTCCGCGATCAGGGATGCGCGCAAGAACGGCCAGAGCCAAAACCACCTCTTCAAACTCTTGCACCGCGGCTATACGGGCATGATCAACTCGGGGGACGGGGACAAAGGGCTCGCTGCTTGCCCTTATGACTTCTACACCAAGTGGGCGACCGATCCGGAGGGCACGCGTGAGATGGTTGAGGCGCTCACCCGTCCCACCGTTGGCACGGACGAGTGTCCGATGGACGGGATCCCGAACGAGAAGACAGCGGCGCACCGCTGAGCCGACGCGGGGCCGGGCCTATCTGGGCCCGGCTGCGACGGGAGGGAGAGAGGCCTATGGAGCTCGACCAGTACCTGATCGACCCGGAACCCTACTATCACGCGGTCGGCCGCGAGGTGGATCAGTTCTCAGCGGCATACGCGGCCCGGCTCCCGGTCATGCTCAAGGGGCCGACGGGGTGCGGTAAGACGCGGTTCATCGAGCACATGGCCTGGAAGCTTGGGCGCCCTCTCGTCACGGTGTCTTGCCACGAGGACATGACAGCGTCGGATCTTGTCGGCCGCCATCTGCTCGATTCGTCGGGCACGGTTTGGAGCGACGGTCCCCTGACGCTTGCGGTGCGGCATGGTGCCATCTGCTATCTTGACGAGATTGTCGAGGCGCGCCAGGACACCACTGTTGTGATCCATGCGCTGACCGATGACCGGCGCATCCTTCCCCTCGAGAAGAAGGGTGAGTTGGTCAAGGCGCATCCGGACTTCCAACTCGTGATATCCTACAATCCGGGCTACCAATCGGTGCTGAAAGACTTGAAGGAGAGCACGAAGCAGCGCTTCTGTGCGCTGAATTTCGACTATCCCGATCCGTCTGTCGAGACCGAGATCGTTGCCGCGGAGGCCAGGATCGACAGCCCGGTGGCGCACCGGCTGGTGCAGATCGCAAAGCGCTCTCGAAACCTGCGAGGCCAAGGGCTCAACGAGGGGGCATCGACACGCATGCTGATCCATGCGGGCGCGCTGTTGCGCGAGGGCGTGCCGCTGTCGGAGGCCTGCGAGTTGGCCCTGATCCTGCCGATCACGGATGATCCAGAAATGCGCGACGCGCTGGCCCATGCCGTTGCAGCCTGCGCCTGAGCCGAAGGCACTGAGATGAGTCCCGATCCGCGCGGTTTCCTCAGGGTTGCCGGCACCGCCGAGGATGCCGGTGAACCGGATGAGGTGAACGAAGCGTTTCCCGGGGAATGGCTTGCGCCTTGGCTCCGAGCGCGCCGGAAGATCGAGGGAGCAGGGTACGGCGCCCCGCTTGAGGCCGCGTTTCGCAAGGCAGCGCCCGCTTGTGCCCGAATAGTGGGTCCCGAACCTGCCATTGATATGGGTGACTACCTGTCCGCCGTGACCATAAAGGCTGGGCGGCACAGCGGCGAAGCACTGTGCCATGTTGCTCCGGCAGTAGCCCAGCGGCTTGGCGACGGGCCCCGGTTCCGATCTTGGCTAAGCCTTATGCAGCGCTTCGCCGCGATGGCGCCGGAATCCGTCCGTCCCGTGCTCGATCGGATCGACGTGCTCCTGGCTCGCGTCAACCTGTCCGGCTTCGAAGTGTGGCTGCTTGGAGGCGTTCGGCTTGCAGGCGCCGACCGTGAGAAGCGGTTGGCCTTTTTCCGCATGGAGAGCCCGGATGCCCAGCGGATGCTCGACCGGGAAACCGGCGAGACGGGGTTCTTCGACGTGGAACGCCGGATGCGCGCCTACATGACCTCCCTCTATGGGATCACAGCGCCGGTGCGCGAAGCGCCACCCGACCGACATGATGGCGCGGGGCGACGGGCGAGCTTCGGCGATGGCATCATTCGGATGCCCGCCAGTTTTCCTGGCTTCCATGGTGAAGAGGCATTTCAACTCTATCGGGCATCCCTCGCCCATATCGGAGCGCATATGCGCTTTTCAGGCGCTCGGTTTCCAGTTGGTAAGCTGAAACCACTCCAGGTGGCGGTGGTCTCATTGATTGAGGATGCGCGCGTCGAAGCCCTGGCAATGCGCGAGATGCCAGGGTTGTCACGCCTTTGGTTGCCATTCCACATCGCCCAAGCTTCCGGTGCGATGACGGCGCAGAGTTTGTTCGCGCGCCTTTCCCGGGCGCTCCTCGACCCGGACTTCGAGGATATCGATGGGTGGGTCCGCAAGGGTCGCGACATGTTCCACGCGGCACGGGATCGATTGGACGACCCGGAGATCAGCCGCGCGATCGGAAACCTGCTCGGCAACGAGCTCGGCCAAATGCGGGTCCAGTTCAACGCCAAGACCTATGCTCCTCAACCGCCTTACCGGGATGACAACAGCGGTCTTTGGGCTCCGGACGACGAGACGCTGCCGCCTGATGACTCCGAAGCGGTGGTTGTGGAGAGCGTGCGCGTTCGCCAGTCGGAAACCGACGAGCCAGATCGCGAGCGGCAGGACCCCGATCCCACGCCTCAGATGGGAAAAGCTCGCATCGCCGAGGTTCCAGATACCGGTGTCCCGGTCGCCAGATACCCGGAGTATGATTACCAAGCCGGCTGCGAACGCCCGGACTGGACGACGGTGGTGGAGCACGCGCCGCAGCTCGGAGACCCCCGGTTCGCCGCTGAGGTCCTTGACCGCCGTGCCGATCTTGCGAAACGGATCGCAGCTCTTGTCAGCGCTGCTCGGGTCGGGCGGCCCGTGCGTGTCCGTCGGCAGGCCGAAGGCGAAACGCTTGATCTTGACGCTTGCATCAATGCGCTTGCCGCCCTGCGCAGTGGCGCGATGCCGGATCCGCGCGTCTACCAGATCACCGCCCGCCGCACCCGCGATCTCGCTGTTGCGGTGCTCTTGGATGTCTCGCAATCCACAGCCGATACGGTCCCGGGTGGAAGGTCTATCCTCGAGTTGGAACGCGACGCGGTGATCATGCTGTCGCAAGCGATGGCAGGTCTCGGCGATCCGTTCTCAATCGCGGCGTTCAATTCGAACGGGCGCGAAGACGTGCGCTATCACCGTATCAAGGGCTTTCGCGAGCCGGCAGGACCTCGGGTCGGTGCAGCGCTCGCGGCTCTTAGGGCTGGGTTCTCGACGCGGTTGGGCGCTGCCTTGCGTCACGCCGGTGCGGACCTTGCGCGTCAGCCGAGTTACCGGAGGCTCGTTCTTCTGATCACGGACGGCGAGCCATCCGACATCGACTGTCCCGATCCGCAGTATCTGGTCGAGGATGCGCGGCGTGCGGTCCAGGCGCTCAGCGCACACGGGGTCGATGTGTTTTGCGTGGGGCTGGGCACCAGAAACACCGCACAAGAGGCCCGCATTTTTGGCGCCCGCGGATTTGTACAACTCACGAACATCTCGGCGCTCGTGGAGAAACTGCCCACCCTTTACATGCGTCTAACCCGTTAACCCCTCAAATGGTTGCGACGGCCGGGCGCTGACAAGCAGTGACCGCAGCCCGGCAGTCGGCGTCCATTTCACTTACTCTACCCAAAACACGATCAAGTCTTCTTCTATAACTTTTCCATCATTATAAGCCTTGTATTCCAGCTCGTGCTTTCCGGCTTCTAGGTCAACGCCTGACGAGAAGTCTCCACCGTTATCACCAAAGAGAGCGTAAGGCGTCACCTTTTCGATTTGAGTGTGATTGTCGAAGGCTAACTCGACATAGTCGACATCGGTACCAGGATTAATTGACGTGATATAGAAGGTTACATTGCTACCGATCTCGTCCTTGAGAAACTTGTCAAAGCTCTCCAATTCGCTTTTCGCTTCGTCTGTAACAACGTCTGCAAGGTAGACATCGAAGAGCTTCTCCTTCGCGGGTTTCTCGCCCGCGACTTTTACCTTGAGCGTTCCCTGATCAAGACCGCCGTTGCCATCAGATACAGTGTACTCGATCACTTCGGTTCGCCCGTTCGTCACGCCCATTTTGGGGTTGACCAGGACTTTTCCATCCTCAATCAAAACGAATGATGTATCGCCGTTATAGTCGACTTCCGTCAGGGTCAACCTGTCGCCATCGGCATCCGTGTCGTTGCGCAGAACATCTACCCTAATCGTCTTGTTGTGCGTGGTTGATGCGGTGTCATCCCTGGCTACGGGCGCTCGGCTGTCGGGCTCTGGCCGGGTTGAAGGCGGTGTTTCATCGCCGATGTCGACACGCAGGGTCCCTTTGTCGAACCCGCCTTGGCCGTCGGAAACAGTGTAAGAGATGACCTCGGTCCGATCTTCTTCGGAGGCCTTTAACGGGTTGACCTTGATCCTTCCACTCTCGACAGAGACCATCGACGTCTCGCCGTTGTACTCCACATTCGCCAGCCTGAGCCTGTCGCCGTCGGCATCGGAGTCGTTGGTCAGGACATCAACCCAGATCGTCTTGTTCTGCGCGGTCGATGCGGTGTCATCCCTGGCCACAGGCGCTTGGTTGGCCGGCTCTGGCTGCGTCGGAAGCGGTGTTTCGCCGCCGATGTCGACGCGCAAAGTGCCCTCGTCGATCCCGCCTTTGCCGTCGGAAACGGTATAGGTGATGACTTCGGTCCGATCATGGGTGGCGACACTCAGCGGGTTGATCTTGATCTTTCCACTCTCGATAGAGACAATCGACGTCTCGCCGTTGTATTCCACATCCGTCAACCTGAGCCTGTCGCCATCGGCATCGCGGTCGTTGGCCAGGACATCGACCACGATCGTCTTGTTCTGCTCAGTTGTTGCGCGGTCGTCTGCCGTGACCGGGGCTCGATTGCCCGTGTTCGGCGGAGAGTCATTGGTCGGGTCTGGAGGTTCGCCATAGTGCTCTGGGTTTTCGACCATTGCTTTGACGTCTAAGGCGCCGCCAGTTTCGTCACCCGTCAGAGCGTAGTAGAACATGCCCGCATCGGACGGGTCGTTCAACTTGTACCAAGGCACGAGCTCCATAAGCTCTCTGGCTTCTTGAACATCAGGATCGTCGGACTCGTCCATCCATGACCAGTTCTCGTTGCGGAACCCCTTGGTGTTGTAGGGGCCGTTGTTTTGATCAGTGATGCGGACATAGGTGACGCCCGGATACTCCACCTCCATATCCGACCAGCTTGGATAACCGCCATTCTCGTTCCAGATTGAATGGCTCAGCATCGTCACGTTCTTGTGCAGCGCCGGATCAACGGACTGCAGCGCTTCGTGGATGGCGTTGAGCCGTCCGCCTTCGATGAACAGCACCTTCTGGCCCGAGTTGAGCAGGTTCACAAGGCGTGCGATCGTGCCGTCGACATCCTCCTGATACGAATAGGAATCGATCCCCAGACCACGTGAGAACTCCGCCGATTTCTCCAGATCTGGCAGCAAATCATTGGTCGGATTTCCGCGTATCTGCGCATTGCCGTAGTAAAAGCTGGTCTTGTCAGCAGTTCCGGTTGCTTCCGCCATCAGTGCCACGATCGGCATTGCGGCGATGTCGTCCGGATCGCCCTGATTGCCGTCATAGCTGAACACGATGTGGTCGGCCCAAGCCGCCAGGCCGTTCGGGTCAAGGTCCGGCGCCGGATCGCTTTCCTTCCTTTGCGGCTCAGGAGGCTGAGCCCTTATCATGGTGAAGTCAGTTGTCTCATCGACGACCTTGGTGCCGGTCGCATTCTTACCGGTGAAGAGCTCAACCCGCAGGGACTGCGCCCCCAACTTGTAGTTCATGGACTCATGAATGACTTGGCCGTTGTCGTCGCCGAACAGCGTGTAGAGCTCGGTGTTGTCGACCTCCCGGTGCACGGTCTTGCCATCGTCGTCGAGCCAGGTCAGCCGCGCCGAACCCACATCGGTCCGCGTGGTCTCCACCGCTAGGCTGAACGTGTCCCCATAGAGCTGATCCGCACTGAACACATCGCCGTCTTCGATCTCGTCAACGCGCGAGTTCACTTTCGCGTCGAGCAGAAAGACCGAGATGTCGCCGGACGGTTCTGGATCGGGGTCCGGATTCCGACTTGGCGGAGGCGTTGTGCCGCCTCCTTTAAACTCAGATTGCGGCAAGCTCAGATCGTATGGGTTGCCCACATAGTCTTCATGGTGCAGCACGAGCCGATCGATAACGTGATCTTTGGAGCGCCCCGCGATCTGGATTTGATAGATGCCCGGCTCGTCGAACTCAGCGTAGATGTTGTGAAAGGTCCCATCATTTGTCTTGGTGGACCAAGTCCAGTCGAGCTTTGAGGAGAAAACCTTCAAGAATCCCTGCGCGTTGTACCCGCCGTGGGTCGGCTCTGCGCCCTCGGGATAGGTCCCGGGGTCTGCGATGTGAGGCCGAACATACTCGTGCTCAGCTCCCTCCTGATAGCCGTAGAACTGATCGGAATTGATCTTGAGCCAGGTGTCGTTGTGCTCGGTGGTCGGTGTGTTGGCTTTCCCGATCTGGCTTCGCCATTCGAACTGATACAGCCCCGGCGTCGTAATCTCGATCTCGTAGGTGATCACGCCATTTGAGGCATCGCCGAAGTGGTTCTCTCCGCTCCAAACGAGGAAGTCACCATCGGTTGCTTGTCCTGGATTGTCGACGCCATCGGATGTGTGGGTGTTCCGCGTCTTCCAGCCGCTTTGATCTGAGCCGGCCGACTCGGCCTCTATGACAAGTATTCCATCCTGTTCCACAAACATTGCTTTCACCCCTCATGATGTTTCGTTCAGGCCTTATCGAACGCGCCTAAGCTCCAGGCGGTTCCGCGGACATCCCAACAACCAACGCATCTCAGCTTGCTCGCGACACTCATGTAAGCGTGTACAGATTCGCAGCCCCTACGTAGCAGGTCTTGTTATAAGTGTCACGCTTGACGTTATCGTCTCGATCAGATGAGACCGAGCCGCACGTCAAGCGGTCCACCCGATAGGGTCGGACCACGCTGTTGGAACTCAGAGCGGTATCGGCAAACCAGCTGGCGTGTTCAGCGCTCTCGCTTGGTCGTGCCAGGCATAGCCATAACGGTGCGCTTGCTGATCGTCTGGCCTTCGCAGCGAACCTGCGATCGGACGGTCGATTGAGGTTACAGGACCAGCACTACGAGCACTGAAACGTTCCCAGCATAGGGAAATCGCTCGCAACGTTGGGCAAGCCGGGCGGCGGCGGTTTGCGGCGCTTCAACACCAGAAGGGCGGCGTTTATAACAACAAGGATGCCGATCACGAGGATCGAGGTCATCCCAGTGTCTCAATCGGTGAGGAGAGGAACGGACCGCCAATGATAACCGCCGACGCAATCGCCGCCCTGACCGGCATGCGCATTCGAGGTTGGAACTGGGCGAAGTGTACAAAGACGGTTTGCCGCCGGCTAAGCCTGCCCACTTAACCTTCTTTCCGTTCTAATTTCGGGAAGGAGGAAGAGCCGATGGTACGATCAGCCACTGGGAGAAGTCCGACGATCTCGGAGAGCGGCGAAGCCACGGCACTCCACCATCGCTGCGATAACGATCCCCTGCAAAGCCAGTGAGCTTGCCAAGCTCGAGCGGCGCGCGCGGTATGTCGACAAGCCCAAGGACGTAGCCTGCGTCGGCGTTCAGGATGACTGCTTGCGGCATACGCGTAAAGAGTGACGCGAAGGAGAAGGCCGAGAGGGCAGCAGCCCAACACCAACTCGGCGCGTAAGTTGCCCCTCGTTGTTTTTGTCTCCAGGGCTCAATTCATTGGCCATAGATCCTTCTCGCGGAGCTCCATCGCGGCTTGACCGAGGTCTCCGATGAGCAAAGCATGAGGATATCGGGATTTTTATGCTTCTGGCCCGCCTTGCGAATATCGCCGGACAGCACTGGAGCTTTAGGCGTGAGCGAAAGAGCGCCAAGGTCTCTAGGACATCAGCTGACAAGCTTCCTGGTTGCGAGAGATCTGAGTGTTAACGCTCGGAACGAAACCGGAGCTGGCAGTCGGTGAACATGTGCTTGCGGGCGTTGACGACACTGACCCAGAAAACGGCGCTCTGCTCATCCCGGATACCAGCGTTTGGTTCTTCGGCAACGGCGCTGTCCGAGGGGCACCCCGACCCAATGCTGATCCAGTGCAACAGAGCGGTCGAGGTCCCCCGTTTCAAGTGTAGGGCCGGATAGACCCACTCCGGGTCATGCGGGAACCGGGTCACGAACCGAAGCAAGGGCTGTATCCGCCACGATCTGAGCGGTCGCACCCGACAGTGTCCAACCCAGATGGCCATGCCCCGTGTTGTAGAACACGCCAGGATGCCTTCCCGCACCGACTCGCGGCAGCATGGAGGGCATCATAGGGCGCAACCCGGCCCAGGGCGTCACCTTCTCGGTTGAGACGCCAGGGAAGAAGCGCCGGACCCACTCAACCATCGGCCTGATCCGATCCGCCCGGATGTCTAGGTTGGCACCGTTGAACTCCGCAGTGCCGGCAACCCTGAAGCGCCCGGCGCCGAGCCGAGAGGTGACCAGCTTGGCCCTATCGTCGAGCAGGCTGACCCAAGGCGCGTATGCCTGGCTCTCATCGTCGAGGTCGACCGTGATCGAGTAGCCTTTGACCGGGTAGATCGGCACCAGATCACCAAGCCGCGCTGCAATCTGGCGCGACCGAACACCGGCACAGACGACCACACCGTCATGGGTGGCAACACTTCCGTCCGCAAACGTCAGACGCACCCCTCGGTCAGCCCGGATATCGGCAATCTCGACACCGTAGCGAATGGCCACACCCTTCTTCCCGAGCGCTTTTGACAAGCCGATCGTGAAGCTGTGAATGTCGCCAGTCATGTCGGTCGGCGTATAAAAGCCGCCATAGAAATCGCCTTTGAGTGCGGGCTCGATCGCGCGCATCTCCTCGGGTGTGACCGCCTCGCGTTCGAGTCCGGCTTCGCGGTACATGTCGGTTACCCGGCGTGCATGCTCGAAACTCTCCTTCGTTGCGTAGAAGTGCAGAATGCCCCGTTTCTCGAGGTCGAACTTGACCCCTTCCCGTTCGGCCATGTCGAGAAGCGCGCGGCGGGCAGCGATGGCAAGGCGCGCGGTTTCGATCGTGTTGCGGCGATAGTTGGGGATGTTGGCCATAAACCGCGCGAACCAGCTGTACTTCGCTAAGGTCGGCATGGGGTTGACGAGGAGCGGCGCATCGGGACGCAGCATCCAGCGCAACCCCTTCAAGATAGTGGTGAGATGGGTCCAAACCTCAGCGTTTGAGGCGGAGAGCTGTCCGCCATTGGCAAAGCTCGTCTCCATTGCCGCATAGGGGTGACGCTCGTAAACGGTCACCTGAAAGCCCCGGTCCATCAGAGCATGAGCGGTGGTGATGCCGGTGATCCCGGCGCCAATGATCGCGATGTCGCGCATTTTGCGAGTCTTTCCGAGCAGGCGTATGCAAGGCCCGCTGCCCTGCCTACATACCTCCTCCGTCACTCGCCTGAGAGTTTCACACTGTCCCCCACCGCGGGGAAGAGTGCTTGCACCATGGGCGGGCCGCGCCTGGCGACCACTCTACGGAGTTTCCAATCTCGCACCGGTCCTTTTTGCCTGAGAGTTTCCGAGGTCGTTTCCCCTTCGGCGCCCCATCAAGGGGTCTCTCCCGGCGCGATCTGTAACCGCGGTGGCGTTGCCATGTCGCGGGGCGACGCTCAACCTGTATCGCGCCAGAGCACGCGGACTTTGCCACGTGTTGTCGCTCCGGAAGCACAGTCAGTGGTCACCGGAAGTGAATCCATTTAGCTCAGCCTGCGGTCGCTTACGACCGCCAAATGCAACAGGTGACTGGCCGCCCTTGCTCATCAACCGAACGCGGTCCGTGCTTTGCAGCGCAGCGACTCAGGTGGGCCCAGAGCCAACGGGCCGCGATCGACATGCGCTTACTGGCGTAGCCAATCCTCGGCGAAGCAGACCGATTGCACCCCAGCCAGAGAGGTTACGCGCTCCAATTCCGATGCAAGAGCAAACCTGCGCGCCTTGCCCATGCGGGCACCGGCCTCCGGCCAGAAGGCGCGGACACTCAGAACGTCGCCGTCGCGCCTGACGTCAAGACGACCGATCAGTCGATCTCCTTGCATCACTGGAAACACGTAGTATCCGTAAGTGCGCTTGGCTTCAGGCACGAAAATCTCGATCCGATAGCGGAAGCCGAAGAGGCGTTCGGCCCGGGCCCGATCGCGCAGAGCAGGGTCAAACGGCGACAGCAAACGCACCCGCGCAGTCGGTTCCGGCAAAGATGCGGCGGCGTCCAGGTGCGCCTCGGTCGTAAAGCTGCGTCGGCGCGCGCCATCCGCCATCTCGATGTCCGCTTCTATGATGCGTCCCGCCCTCAGCGCAGCGGCGCACCACTGTTTTGCCTCTTCCCGTGTCGCGATCTCGAAGAAGGCCGACAGTTCTCCACTCGTGGCGAAGCCCAAGCGCCCCAGTGCCTCCGACAATGCCCAGTCAACAATCTCCGCGTCATCAAGGTGGCGGTCGCGATGCGCGGCCGGAATGACCCTCTCGGCCAGGTCGTAGTACTTTCGAAAGCCCTGTCGTTTGCAGATTGCCAACCGGCCGCTTCGCCAGAGAAACTCAAGGGCTGTCTTCGACGGATGCCAATCCCACCAACCCGTGGATCCCTTGGTCTCTCCTTCACCGACATCGAGTGAACAGGTCGGCCCATTCTCGGAAACGTACCGGAGAACGATGTCTATATCTTCCAACCACCCCGCTCGGCGCCCGGTTGGCCAGCGCGCCTGGATTCTAGCCTCGTCACGCTCAAACTTCAGGCGCCACATTGGGTAGAAATCCATCGGGACGACCGCAGCATCGTGCGTCCAGTGTTCGAACGCAGTGCGATGGCGCGCGACAAGTTGCTGAAGCGCTTTCGGCCTGTACTGGGTCCGTCGGGACCAAAGGATAAGGTCATGCGCGCGGGCAAGCGTGTCGACGCTGTCAACCTGGACAAAGCCGAGCTTCAGGAGCAGCGCATCAAGGTCGTGCGCTCTCCCTGATCCCGCTTCGGTGCGCAGAAGCCCATGCTTGTCAAGAAACAGTCTGCGGGCGCGCTGATTGTCCAGGTGTGGTCGCATCATTCTGAGAGGGTATCGCCCATGTTGCTCGACACGCCAATATCCGCTTCGGCGTTTTGCGCTGCAGGCAGGTGAAGGGGCTGAACGAGGTCGTCTTGATCCACGAACTGAGGAGTTAAGGGCTCACCATCACCGCGATTGGGCGGAAAGTCGGCTGCGACCGCAAACCTGTTCGACGCCATCTCGCGCGCGGGCCCGCGCCGCCGAGCGACAAGGGAGGCCCGTTCGAGGTCTGTGTGCGCGACCGCGTTGCCGACGATCCCGACCTTTCCGCGAAACGGCGCTGCGCGAGATCAGCGATCTCGGCTACGAGGGTGGCTATCCGGCGGTGACGGCGTCCCTGCGCGATATCCGACCGGCGCGGCACCCAGGGGATCTACCGGCGCTTCGAGACGCCGCCGGGCCGCCAGGCACAGGTCGACGTCGCAGAGGTCAAGATGGCGTTCGCCGCCGCGCCCGGCATCGTCCGGACAGTGTGGCTGTTCTCTATCGTGCTGGGGCACCAGTCGCTTGCTCTGGTCACTGGTTCTGAGGCCGATTTTGAGCGAGCCCGGACCTTCAGACCGTGCTCCGTTGCCACATCACCACCTTCGAGGCCATGGCCGGGAAGACCGCCGAGATCCTTTACGACCGTATGAAGACCGCCGTGATCGCGGAAGATGCCGACGGCGTCGTTGTATCGACCCAGCGGAATCTGCCCAGGTTATGCCGCTAATTCGAAGGCTGCGGCTGGTGTCCTCATGCCGAGCGC
>JBCBYB010000047.1:0-30148 GCA_039816045.1 Pseudomonadota bacterium | reverse complement strand
CCTCGACGACATCAACAAGGGCTTCGACGTCATGCACGAGGGCAAATCTATCCGCGCCGTCGTGCAGTTCTGACCGTCAGCCAGCTGGAGCAGTCGCACTGATTCTGCGGCCGCCCTGCGCGGCGTCCTCAAATCGGCGTTTGACTTGATCGGTCGGAGCTTCAAGTCCGGACCTTGCTCGCCCTGCGCGTCTGTCAGAGGTGCTTGACAGGATCGCCGTCAGCAAATTCGCCCAAATCGTGCTGCAAATGCGAAACTGCTTCGGCGGCGCAAACAAGATTCCGAACAATTCGCCCCCGCATTTGCGCAATCATTGCCGAGAAAGGTTTATAATCGAAACAAAAATGTGGCTCTTAAAAGAAACTTATTGAAATTCGGCTCGGCATGCAGAAACTCAAACGTGGGAGGGCTGCACCAATGCCGCCGCGTTTCGCGAATGCCCTGCCTGGCAGCATCCGGCTGTCGAACAAACAGCGCCGGTTCGAACCGGCCATCTGATGGAACAAACACCGTCAGGACACCTCGGAGGGAGATAATGAAACGACTCTTGCTGGGTATCTCAGCGGCTGCGCTTGTCGCTGGCTCTGCTTTCGCTAACGATAGCGTGCTTACGGGAACGTCTAATCCCAACGACTGGGTGCTGCAGACCGGCGATTACGCCAACACGCGGTACTCCAAGCTGAACCAGATCAACCGCGACAATGTGGGCGATCTGCAGGTTGCCTGGACCTTCTCGACGGGTGTGCTGCGGGGCCATGAGGGCTCGCCGCTCGTGGTCGGCGACACGATGTATGTGCACACGCCGTTCCCGAACATCGTCTATGCCCTCGATCTGGCGAACGACGGCGCAATCAAGTGGAAGTACGAGCCCAAGCAGGATCCGGACGTGATTCCGGTGATGTGCTGTGACACGGTCAACCGCGGCCTCGCCTATGCGAACGGCATGGTGTTCCTGCACCAGGCGGACACGACGGTCGTCGCGCTCGATGCCAATTCCGGCCAGGTCCGCTGGTCGGCGGTTAACGGCGATCCGGCCAAGGGCGAGACCAACACCGCGACTGTGCTGCCGGTGAAGGACAAGGTGATCGTCGGCATCTCGGGCGGTGAGTTCGGCGTCCAGAGCCACGTGACCGCCTATGACATCAACTCGGGCGAACTGGTGTGGCGCGCCTACTCGATGGGTCCGGACGATCAGATCCTGGTCGATCCGGAGGAGACCACCCATCTCGGCAAGCCGATCGGCGAGAACAGCTCGCTGGACACCTGGGAAGGCGATCAGTGGAAGATCGGCGGCGGTGCCACCTGGGGCTGGTATTCCTATGATCCGGATGCCGACCTCTTCTACTACGGCACCGGCAACCCCTCGACCTGGAACCCGGCCCAGCGCCCGGGCGACAACCGCTGGTCGATGACCATCATGGCCCGCGACCCGGACACCGGGATGGCCAAGTGGTTCTACCAGATGACCCCGCATGACGAGTGGGACTATGACGGCATCAACGAGATGATCCTCACGGATCAGGAGATTGATGGCGAGGAGCGCAAGCTTCTGACCCACTTCGACCGGAACGGCTTCGGCTACACCCTCGACCGCATCAGCGGCGAGTTGCTGGTGGCCGAGAAGTTCGATCCGGTGGTCAACTGGGCGACCCATGTCGACATGGATCCCGACAGCGAGACCTATGGCCGTCCGATGGTCGTGTCCGCATTCTCGACCGAGCAGAACGGCGAAGATGTGAACACCACCGGGATCTGCCCGGCGGCGCTCGGCACCAAGGACCAGCAGCCGGCGGCCTACTCGCCGAAAACCGAGCTGTTCTATGTACCGACCAACCACGTCTGCATGGACTATGAGCCGTTCCGTGTGAGCTACACCGCCGGCCAGCCCTATGTGGGTGCGACGCTGTCGATGTACCCTGCACCGGAGAGCCATGGCGGCATGGGCAACTTCATCGCTTGGGACAACACCAAGGGTGAGATCGTCTGGTCGCTGCCCGAGAAGTTCTCGGTCTGGTCGGGCGCTCTGGCCACCGCGGGTGATGTGGTCTTCTACGGCACGCTCGAGGGCTATCTGAAGGCGGTTGACGCGGAGTCGGGTCAGGAGCTCTACAAGTTCAAGACCCCGTCCGGGATCATCGGCAACGTCATGACCTACAGCCATGACGGCAACCAGTACGTCGCGGTGCTCTCGGGCGTCGGTGGCTGGGCAGGCATCGGTCTTGCGGCCGGTCTGACCAACCCGAACGACGGTCTGGGCGCGGTCGGCGGCTATGCGGCGCTGTCGAACTACACCGCACTCGGCGGTCAGTTGACGGTGTTCAAGCTGCCTGACTGATCCTTAGACAGCTCTTAGAACAAAACCCGGCGCGGGGCCTGTTTCCGCGCCGGGATCCGTTCTAGCGTCAGATTAATTCGAAGAAACGGACACCCAGGGAGGGAGATGCACCATGCTCCATCGAGCAGTCGTGCTCGCGTCGGCCGCAGTCCTGCTGGCAGCGCCGGCCACCGCCGACAACATTGCCGTCGCCTATAGCGAGGACGGGAAATACTACACCGCCGATGACATACCGACCTTCAACATCCAAGAGGACGGGACCGTCGACTGGTACACGTTCTCGGGCTTTCGCCGGTATCACGCCGAATGCCATGTCTGCCACGGCCCGGACGGTGAGGGCTCGACCTATGCACCCGCGCTCAAGGCCTCGGCAGTCGACATGGACTATTATGAGTTCGTCGACGTCATCGTGAATGGCCGAAAGAACGTGGATGCCTCGGCACAGTCGGTGATGCCGGCCTTCGGCGATAATGCCAACGTCATGTGCTATCTGGACGACATCTACGTCTATCTGAAGGCACGTGGCACGGATGCGCTGGCCCGCGGCCGTCCGCCGAAGAAAGAAGGAAAGTCCGACGCGTATCGCGAGGCAGAAGATGCCTGCATGGGCTAAGGGCCTCTTGGTCCTCTTGGCGGCGGCGCTCGGGGCGCCTGCCGCCGTCGCCCAGACTTCGGATCTGGTCAGTCAGTCACGCCTGCGCGTCTGCGCGGACCCGGCGAATATGCCGTTCTCGAACGAGAAGGGCGAGGGCTTCGAGAACCGCATCGCGGAGTTGGTGGCGGAGAAGCTAGAGCGGCCGCTCTCCTACACGTGGTTTCCAGACTCGCTCGGCTTCGTGCGGCGCACGCTCGGGACCAACAGCTGCGACGTGATCATCGGTTTCGCTCAGGGTCATGAGCTGGTGCTGAACACCAACCACTACTACACCTCCGCCTATGTGCTGGTGACCTTGCCGGACAGCCCGCTGGCGGCGGTCGAGACGCTGAGCGACCCCGCGCTTCAGGGGATGCGGATCGGCGTGATGGCGGGCGCCCCGCCGGCGACGCATTTGGCGCGGCACGGGCTGATCGGAAAGGCCAAGGGCTACCGCCTCATGGTGGATCGCCGTGTCGAGTCGCCCGGTGAGATGATGATCGCAGACCTGAAATCGGGTGAAGTCGATGCGGCTGTCCTCTGGGGGCCGATCGGCGGCAACTTCGCCAAAGCGGAGGGGCTCTCGATGGTGCCGCTGCTCAAGGAGGAGGGAGCGCCGCGTCTTTTCTACCGCATCACAATGGGCGTGCGTCAGGGCGAGCTTGTCTGGAAGCGCGCGCTCAACAGGGTAATCCGCCGCAACCAGGCGGAGATCGACGCGATCCTCACCGAGTATGGCGTGCCTCTGCTCGACGAGATGGGGGGGAGCCTGAAGGAGCCCACCCAATGAGACTGGCCTGGGCGGTGGGAGTGGTGGTGCTCGCCGCCCTGCCGGCGCTGGCCGGTGAGGCCGAGCCTGAAGGCTACCGGATGGATCACTACCGAGCGCCCGTGCCCGAAACGCTGGCTGGGGCCGAGGTGGTGGACGACGCGGGGGCCCATGCCCTCTGGCAGGGTGGAGAGACCGCGTTCATCGATGTCCTGCCGCGCCCGCCGAAGCCCACGAACCTGCCCGAAGGGACGATCTGGCGCGAGAAGCCGCGCCGCTCGATCCCTGGCGCAGTCTGGCTGCCCAATGTCGGCTATGGCGCGATCCACGCGGACACGCACGCCTACTTCCAGGCGGGGCTTGCCCACGCGACCGAGGGCGACACGGATCACCCGGTGCTGTTCTTCTGCCTCGCTGAGTGTTGGATGTCCTGGAACGCTGCCAAACGGGCGCTCGACTACGGCTACACGCAGGTCTACTGGTATCCGGACGGGACCGATGGGTGGGCTTTTGAGGACTATCCCACCGAGAAGATCGAGCGGTTCGAGACGCCCGGCGCGACCGAGTGAGCGCGCCGGTCTCGGCCCTCAGCCGCCCGGCAGCGTGAAGGTCTCCTCGAACCGCGCGCCCTCAGTGTCGGTCATGGTCACACCGATGCCCACGGCCTGCTCCGGCACCTCGAAGCGGATCGCCGGGTTTTCGCTGAGCGAGATCGACCCGCGCATCTTGAAGAGCGGTTTCTCATCGGCACGCACCGCTACCTCGTCGACGAAACGCGAGGGGATGAACAGAAGCGTGATCTGATCCATCTGCATGCCGGAATGGCTCGGATGGTCGATCTCGAGCTCCGCCAACCGCCGATAGGGGGTGACATCGCTCTGGTTCGGGGTCTTTTCGAGCGTGGCGAGGATGGTCTCGCCGAGCTCCGGCAGCAGCTTGAAGTTCATGGTGCCGAGCGTCTGCAAGGCGATCTCGGGATCGGTCCCCGGAGGCGCGGCACAGGCCCCGACGCCGGAGGTCTTCACGAAGGCCTCCTGCATATAGAACTTGCCGCGGTCCGTCTCGGCCACCACCCGCACCATCGTCGGGCCGTTGATCCGCATGGTGCCGGTGAACTCAAAGGCCCGCATGGGCTCGGCAAGCTCGAAGACTGCCGAGACAGGCATCGGGTTCTCGTCGATGATCAGGCTGACCTCGGTGACGAACTCCCCCACGGGCGCGACGATCCGAGCGCCGATCTCTGTGCGCGGATCGTCATAGGTGCGGTAGGGGCTCTCAAGCTCTACCACCTGGGGCGCGAGCACCGGCACGACGTCGCCATAGATCTCTGCGCGCAGGTCCTCCCACACGCCGTCCGCGAGGCTCGGCCCCGCGATCAGCGCGGAGAGGGCCACTCCGACAAGCCCCCTCGTCCAGTTCATCTTGGCGTCTCCCAGGTTTTGTTATGGCGGCTTCAGCCGCAGGTCGCGTTCATCTGTGCATGGCCTTCGACGATGGCCTCGAGCGTCAGCGTGCAAGGCACTTCATCGACCTCGAAGGTCGCCTCCTGCCAGCCGCCGATCGTCTGCACGTCGAACCCGTTGACGGCGACCCGCGCGATCCCAGCCTTGGCATCGATCTTGGAGACAAAGACGCGGGCCTTGCCTTCCAGCATCATCTCGGTCTCTCCAACGCGGGTGCCTTCGATCTCGGGCGCTGGCTCTGGCTCTGGCGCCGCGGCAGTCTCGGCCGCAGCGTCCGCAGTGCCCGCGGATGCAGAGCCGTGCATCGCGATGCGGTGCGCCTCATGGGCCGTCGCCATCTCCGTGAGCTTGTCCAACTGGCCGGTGAGGCCGCTCATCGCGCCGTCGACATGTGCCATCACGGTTTGGCCCATCAGCCCCTGGCTCTCGGTCGCGGCCAGCATGGCCGCATCGAGATCGCCAACCTTCGCGGTCACGGCATCCAACTGCGCTGTGACGCCCGCAAGGCGTTCATCCACCGCTTCGATGGTGGCTTGAGTTTGGGCATCAAGCGCTGCCAGCAGCTTTTTGTCCTCTCCGTCATCCCCGGAGCCGCTCACCACCATTCCGACCAGCAAGCCGACTGCGGCCCCGCCAATCCCATACAGTTTCGGATCATCGCTCATGATCGTCTTAAACCTCCCCGGTTACCTATGACGGTCGAATCGCCGCTTGATGGAACATGCTACCGGATCGCGGAGCCGGAATGAACGCGCGGTCGCTGTCCGGCCGCCCATCTTACTCGCCCCGGAAAATGTTGTTCTTGAGGATGTATCTCATGCCTCGCAGCCAGCTCTCATCGGTGTTGCTGCGGACATCCACCGACATGCCCTTGACGAATTGGCCCTCCGCAGTTTCCCGCATCACGAGGTTCATGGAGAGGATCAGGTTCGAAACCTTTTGAACCTCTCCGACCAAGGTGAAGTCTGCGTCGAGTTTCCGGGCCATCAGCACATCGCAATAGTTGCAGTCGGCCGGGTTCACGATGCGGTCGAGATCGCTCTGGACCGGGGTGATGTCGACAAGCTCCAGCTGCCGCTCGGTGAACTGCTCCGCCACATAGCGCTCGACCAGCGCGATCCGCTCGACCTCGTCCGCCCGCACACCGTTCACGGCGCCTTCAGTCGAGGTGTCGATGAAATGCAAACCGAAGAAAGCAATCTTCGCGCCGGGCGAAATCTCGGCCGCAACGGCAGTCGTAGAGAACAGTATCAGCAAAGTGGCAAGTGCTTCCTTCATGTGAAAAGTCTTGTCGCTATGACCTTGGCACGCAAGAAGGAAGGCGCCCTGACAGCGTTTATTATTCTCTTATGCTCATATTGATTGCCCTCCAATGTTGACCTCATGCCGCCAGTCCGCACAGTGGCAGCCTAGGGGCGGCACGAGACCGCCCGGTCGACATTGGAGGATGTCATGCTGAAGGCGCTGTCCACGGCCCTCATCGCCCTGTCGCTTGCTGCGCCGGCCTCGGCCTACACGGTTTTCGTCTCGAACGAGAAGGGCAACACCATCTCGGTGATCGACAGCGAGACCTGGGAGGTCGTCCACACCTTCGATGGTGGTCAGCGCCCCCGCGGCATCACGATCTCACCGGATGGCAAGCAGCTTTATGTCTGCGCCTCGGACGACGACACCGTGCGGGTGTTCGATGCGGAGACCTATGAGCAGCTCCACACCCTGCCCTCCGGTCCCGATCCGGAGCTCTTCGTGCTGCATCCGAGCGGCAACCCGCTCTACATCGCGAACGAGGACGACAACATCGTCACCGTGGTGGATGTCGAGACCAAGAGCGTGCTGGCGGAGATCCCCGTCGGCGTCGAGCCCGAGGGCATGGGCGTCAGCCCCGACGGCAAGGTGGTTGTGAACACCTCCGAGACCACCAACATGGCGCATTTCATCGACACCGAGACCTTTGAGATCTTCCACAACACGCTGGTCGATCAGCGCCCGCGCTTTGCCGAATTCACGAGCGACAACTCCAAGCTCTACGTCTCGGCCGAGATCGGCGGGACCGTTGCCGTGATCGAGCCATCGAGCGGGGCCATCACCAAGACCATCGAGTTCGAGATCCAAGGCGTGCTGCCCGAAGCGATCCAACCGGTGGGCGTGCGCGCCACCCGCGACGGCAAGAAGGTGTTCGTCGCCCTCGGCCCGTCGAACCGCGTCGCGGTGGTCAACGGAGAGACCGACGAGGTGGAGGAGTATCTCCTGGTCGGTCAGCGGGTCTGGCAGATGGCCTTTACGCCCGACGAGAAATACATCCTCACCACCAACGGCAATTCGAACGACATCTCGGTGATCGACGTCGAAGACCAGAAGGTCATCAAATCCATCCAGGTCGGTGAACAGCCCTGGGGCGTCGTCGTCTCGCCGAACTGAGACCAAAACAACCAAGGGGAGGTTATCATGAGAACGCTGCTGACCGCTGCGGCCCTGGCCACTGTCGCGACCGTAGGCCTGCCGCCGCAACCCGCCCAGGCCGAGCTGCTCTGCGACAAGCTGGGTTTCGCCGGGCTGATGGCCAAGTGCAACCGCGCAGAGCTCCCGCCGCTGACGCTCGCCGCGGGCAAGCCGCTGGCCGAGGGGCCGATGGCCCTGCAATCGGGCGTCTACTACACCATCGAGATCGTCTCGGACGGCAGCCAGGAGCTCTCGCTCGCCGGGGCCGACTTCTTCCGTGCGATCTGGATCAATGAGGTGGTGATCAACGATCTGGAGATCCGCCCGCTCGGCCTCGACAGCTTCGAGTTCGACGACGAGGGCACGATCGAGATGAAGTTCATCGCGATCAAGCCCGGCCAGTACGAACTGGGCGTGCCCGGCACTCGAGGCGACACCCAGAAGGTGAAGATCACCATCCAGTAAGCGGGCCAGTGACGGTGATCACTCCCATTCGAGTTCCTTGAAGGCAGCCGTCGCGTTGCGGCGGTTGAACTCGTCGAAAAGCGCCCAGGACCCGCGCTGGCTCTCACCAATATGGCGGGAGGCGGCGCTGAGGGGCTCTCCGGCCCGGATCGCGGCGCGCGCCTCCTCGGTGATCGCCGCGAGATAGGCCCGGATCGGATCGGCCCCCTTCGGCCAGTCGAGCGATGCGGGGCCATGCCCGGGAACGATACGCTTGGCCGAACGCTCCGCCATCTCTGCCAGCAGCCTCTGCCAACCGAGGATTGAGCCATCGAGCGCAGGCGTGTGCCCGGCAAAGACCAGATCCCCCACGAACCAAGTTCCGGTCGCCCGGTCAAAGGCGGTCATATCTGTCTCGGAATGGGCGATGTCGTGGTAGTCTAGCTCGAGAACGCGTCCGCCGAGGTCGATCTCGGTGACCGGCGCCCCCTCATCCGCCGCAATCAGCTCGGTCCCCATCCAGACCCGTTCCCCAAGCAGCCGGCGCATCGCCGTCTCGTAACTCCCCGCGCGGTTGCCAAGCGACATCGTGAAACCGGGGTGCGCCACGATCCGAGCGCCAGCCTCCCGAAAGACCGAGGCGCCGAGGATATGGTCCGGATGCACATGGGTGAGCACAAGCCACCCGATCGGCAGATCGGTGCGCTCCCGGATCGCCGTGTAGAGCTGCTCGCCGATGGCCCGCGAGCCGCCCGCATCGATCACCGCCACCGCCGTCTCACCGACAACGAAGCCGATATTGGCCAGATCGCCGCCATTCTCCGGGGTCGGGATCGCATAGGGCGCGCGGTGGACGAAGACGCCTGGGGCCACCTCCTCGGTCGTGAGCGGCGGGACATAGGCCGACAGCGTCTCATGCAACACACAGCGGTACTGCGTCAGCTCCAGTTCTTCGTGCCGCGCGACCCAGGCCTCTGCCCGCACCGGTGCCTCGCGCACACAATCGGCAGCACTCGGGAACGCGACAGGCAGCAGCCGGTCCTCGCAGATCTCGCTGCCCGCGATGCAGAGACCCAGCAGAATGTCGAACATCGGTCGTCCTCTCGTTCACCGGTCTGGACGCTCAGCTTCGGTCGAGGCGGAAGATCAGGTCAAGGAACGCAGCCCCCCGATGCCGCGGATTTGAACAGATCAAAGCTGGAAATTTCGCTGACCAGACCGTAAGCTCGCACGAAAATTGCGGATAACCTGGGGAAAAAGATGCGGAAAGCAACTAAACTCGCCTGTATTGGGGCAATTTTGTTAGCCGGCTCGGCGTGGGCGGGAGAGGTCAAGAACCCCCTGCGTGCGTCCGAGACCTGGACGGACCTCGCCTATGACGTGATCGGCGAAGCGAGCCCACAGGACGGCGCCTCCTTGTTCGAGGTGGATGCCCCCTACCGCGCCCATGACGCGGCGATCGTGCCCGTCCGGGTGACCCAGCACGCCCTGTCGGACAAGCGGATCGCGCGCATGACCATGGTGGTCGACGAGAACCCGGCCCCGGTGGTTGCGACCTTCGAGTTCGGACCGTCCATGGGGCATATCGATCTCGAGACGCGGGTGCGGGTCGACCAATACTCGAACCTACGGGTCATCGCCGAGACCGAGGACGGCCAGATCTGGATGAACGGGCGCTTCGTGAAGGCCTCGGGCGGCTGCTCGGCTCCCGCGCTGAAGGGCATGGACGAGGCGATCGCGAGCGCGGGCAAGATGAAGCTCCGCCTGTTCGATGCGGCGGTCAAGCCGGTGGCGGCCTCGTCCTCGCGCAAGGAAGCGCAGGTGATGATCCGCCATCCGAACTATTCCGGCATGCAGCGCAACCAGATCACGCAGCTCTTCATCCCAGCGTTCTTCGTGAGTGAGCTGGAGGTGTTCCAGGGCGAGGAGCGGCTGTTCCGCATGGAAGGCGGCATCTCGATCAGCGAAGATCCGGTGTTCCGCTTCTCCTACACCGCGAACGGCGCCGCCGAGATCCGGGTCCGCGCCACCGACACCGACGGCAATGTCTTCGAGCGGTCATTCGACGCGGACAGCAAGGCGATCTGACGACAGCGGGAGCGCAGCCGCGCTCCCGTCCTCAGAAGCAGCGGATCTCCGCCTCAGCCTGGGCTCGGCGGAGATCGCTCACAGCGGTCTTGGCGCCCTCGGCGGTGCGGAAGATCGCCATTCGCTCGCCCGCCCCCTGGCGCATGCGCAGCACCGTCTCCCCCTCGACATAGGCCGCATAGGGCAGGATCGACGCGATCACGTCGATGGAGCAGGCGCATTTCTCAAGCACCGCCCGGGTCTGCCCATTCGCCGCCATGCAGCCAAAGACGTAGTCGGCCCGCACGACGGTCGGGTAGTCGTTCAGCACCGCAGGCGTCTGTGCCGCAGCCGGCAGGGCGCTGATGGCGAGGGCAAAGAGGGTCAGCCGCATGTCACTCGTCCTCCGTCAGCCGCAGAAAGCTGATCGCCTCGCGATAGGCCACCGCCTCGCCCTCGCCCGTCTCGGCCTCAAACAAGACGATGTCCCCTGGCAGGGCGTCGGAGACGACAAAGTGCAGCGTCAGATCGGCGAACTCCCCCATCCGGTCGCGGTACTTGTCGTTCTCGAAGGGCTCGAAGGTGATGTGTTGAGCCGGCAGTGTCTCGCCATTCACGTCGAGATCGACCGCTTCGATCGTGCCCCCTTTGCCGAGCGCTTCCTTGATGCGATTGCGGATGTAGTACTCACTGCCGCCCGTGACACGGGCCATGGTGCGCAGCGCCGACTCGAGGAAGATCGGCACAACCGGGTTGCCATTGGAGGCTGGCCAAATGCTCACCGGCTTCAGCTTGCCCGCCTCTCCCTTGGTGACAACCGCCTCGCGCCCACCGCGCTCATCGGTGCGCATGGTGATGCGGATTTCGCCGTCTTCGATGGGCGAAAGCGCCTCGCCCGAGGTCCCGACGCGCTTGTGCTCGTAGACCGCCACCGCCCCCGGTTCGAGCAGATCGAGCGCCGCCCGCGAGAACACGCGCTCGCTGGCCGTCCCGGCAAGGGCGGCCGCCGCCGTCACACAGAGCAGCATTGCCGCTGTCAGACCCTGTTTCACGCTTTTCCTCCTCCTGGTTTCGACAGCACGAAGCCGCGGCCCCGCACCGTTCTTATCTCGACACCGAAGGTCTCCGTCGGCGTCAGTTTGCGCCGCAGATACCCGATGTACACATCGACCACATTCTCGGACGAACCGCCCTCGTTCAGCCAGAGAGCGTCGAAGATCTCGCCCCGGCTCAGTACCGTGTCGCGCCGGTCGAGCATGTATTGCAACAGATCGAGCTCGCGCTGGGTGAGGGTGACGCTGCGCCCGCCGCCGGTGACTTCGCGCCGATCCGCATCCACGCGGAACCCCTCACGGGTGGTGGCGGCACGGCGCCCCTCCTGAACCTGGACCCGGGCAATGAGATCACCCATCTCATAGGGCTTGGCGACATAGTCGTCGGCACCCACTTCGAGCCCGCGCATCCGGTCCTCGACGCTCGACAGCGCGCTCAGCATGATGATCGGGATCTCGTGTCCCTCGGCGCGGAGCTTGCGGATGATGTCCTCGCCCCTGTCCTCGCCGAGCATCGCGTCGACGATGGCCAGATCGCAGCCCTCAGCCAGGATCCGCTCCGCCTCGGCGGCATCGAAAGCGACCATCGGCACATACCCCGCCCGCCGCATGCCACGCGCGAGGGCCGAGGAGATGTCCTCGTCGTCCTCGACGATCAGAATGCGCTTGGCGGATGTACTCATAACTCTCGGATCTCCGCTGGCGAAGGTGAGCCGACCGCTGGCAGATGCAACCGGACCTGTGCTCCGGGGCGCCCCGAGCCCCCTCCCCTCGGTGGCCGCGGCGCTGGGCTCTCAAGTTCAATACCGCCAGCTTGACGTTGGAGAACCCAACGCGCAAGAGCGAGCCCGACACCAAAGCCCGACCCCGACGCTTCTCGCGTCCCGCGGGCGAACCGGTCGAACACACGCTCGGCATCCGCGGGAGGCAGCCCCTCGCCCTCATCGGTCACGCAGAGCTGCGCGCGCTTGGCGACGGTCCCGGCCGACACCTCGATCACGCCGCCGGCCTGTGACTTCTTGATGGCGTTCTCGATCAGGCCGCTGATCACCTGGCGCGTCCAGTCCGCATCGCCCGTGGCCGGTGTCGGGGCAAGCGTCGGGACCAGCGTCACGCCCCGGCGTTTGGCAAGCGGCGCCATATCGGACAGCGCCTCCTCGGCGGCAGAGGCCAGATCGAAGGGTGCAGCGTCGAGCTCGATCTGCCCGGTTTCGGAGCGCGCCACCCGCAGAAGATCGTCGATCCGGCGGTTCAAGCGCTTGGCCCTTGCCCGGATGACGGACAGCGCCTCGGTTGCGTCCTCGGCGTTGACCTCGTCGCTCAGCCCCAGCTCGGATTCCGCCAAGATCACGGTCAGGGGCGTGCGCAGCTCGTGCCCGATATCGGCGAAGAAGCGCCGCCGCTCCCCATCGATCCGGGCGAGCCGGGCGTTCGCTTCCTCGAGCCGTGCCGTGCGCTCGGCGATGGTCTCGTTCAGCGCCGCACGGTCACGGGTCACGCTGTCCTGGCGCTCTCGCAGGCGGGCCGCCGTTCGGTTGATCTCCTGCATCAGCCAGTCGATCTCGCTCTGCCCGCCTGCCTCGAGCGCGATGCCGAAATCGCCCTCGCCGATGCCGGCCGCGGCCTCCCTCACACTGGCGAGCCGGCGCATCAGCGGGCGCACCAGCACAAAGTAGAAGAGGACGGTCAGCACCGCCGCACTCGCCGCCGCGGCAAGGGCGAGGAGCACCATCCGCTCGCGCAGCTCCGAGACGCTCTGATGCGCCGCGTCGCGGTCGCGCTGCTCCTCGTTCACGGCCTCGTTCAGAAGCGGCGAGAACTGGGTCGCAAAGCCGTCGAGATACGCGCGCAGGCTGACGGGGCCGTCGGTCGCGTCCACCGACCGGGTCAGCGCCTGGAACTGCGCCCGCATCCGCGCAAGAACCAGGGACCGCGTGGCCCGGCGCATCTGTTCGGCCTCTCCGTCCTTCGCCACCTCGGCGACGGCCGCGCCGAGGGCGATATCGATAGCGGCAAAGGCGTCTTCCACGCGCTCGGCCTGGGACCCAAGCCGAGCGCGGCGGGCCTCGACAGGGACCTCAGGCGCCGCCGTCTCCACCGCGATGACCGCATAATCGCTGATCCGCGCCGAGAGGCCCGAAAGCAGATCGATCCGCTGCTGCGCTGAGGCCGCGCGCTCGATCTGGCGGGCGATCGTCACGGTGCCCTGGACCGCCAGCGCCGCGGTGAAGACCGCGACCAGCGCGATCACCGCCGCGCCGACGATGAGACGGAGCCGCAGGCTCGCATGGGTGGGGACGCGCTCAGCCATGGCCGAACCACGCATCCTGTTGGGCGCGGACGGCGGCGGGGTCGGCGCGGCGGCTCCGGTCGAGTGGCGAGCGGCGGTCGGAGGTGATCGTCGCCGGCTGGCCACCCATCATCAGGACCCGGTCAGCGAGCGCCAACGCCTCGCCCCGGTCATGGGTCGCGATCAACGCGGCCGCCCCGGTCCGGTCGAGCATGGCGACGAGCAGCCGGCGCATCTCCGCCGCGGATGCCGGATCGAGCGAGACCAACGGCTCGTCCATCAGCACCAGGGCCGGCTCGATCGCCATCGCACGCGCCAGCGCCGCCCGGCGCTGCATCCCGAGCGAGACCTTTTCGGGGTGCTGATCCGCGGCCTCGCCGAGCCCGACCTGGGCGAGCAGCGCCCGCGCATGGGCCTCGCCGCCCGCGCCCGGCACCAGAAGAACGTTCTCGAGCAAGGTTCGCCAAGGCAGCAGCCGGGGTGTCTGAAACACCATCGCGATCCGCCCGGCGGGCCGCTCGATGCGCCCTTGCAAATCCGGTTCGGTCCCCGCGATCAGCGCCAGAAGAGTGCTCTTGCCAATGCCCGAGGGCCCAAGCAGCGCGACCCGCTCTCCCGGCGGGATCTCGAAGCGGATGGGGCCGAGAACCGCGCGTTCGCCGAACTGCTTGGCCTCCAACGCAACCGCAAGCCCGCTCATCGCCGCCACCGGTTGGCCGCGCGCTCCCATGGTCCGAGCACGAAGATCTCCACCGCCTGCACCACCAGAATGAACCCCAAGGCATAAGCGAGAATGCCAGCGACGTCGAAATCCTGGAACAGCTGATGGATTGCAAAGCCGATCCCGTTCGGGCGACCCAGCAACTCGACCACGAGCACGATCTTCCAGACCAGCGCCAGCCCGTTCCGCGCGGCCACCGCGAAGAAGGGCGCAAGCTGCGGCAGCACCACATGGACCATCCGCACCCGCCAGCCCATGCCGAAGACATGCGCCATCTCGGCCAGATCGCGGCTGAGCGCCCGGCCCCCTTCGCGCAAGGTCGCAGCGACATTGGGGATCTTGTTGATGGCGACCGCGGCGATGGCGGCGCTCTCCAGCAGGCCGAACCAGACATAGCAGAGGATGATGGTGACCAGCGCCGGCAGATTGAGGAAGAAGACCAACCAGCCGCCGAAGATCCGGTCCGCCGCCTCGCTCATGCCAAGCGCGATGCCGATCGCCGAGCCGATGCCCATCGCCAGCACGAAGGCCGCCGCGACCCGCAGCAGCGTGGCCCCCATATGCGTGAGATAGTCGCCCGCCAGCTCTCGCTCGAAGCTCTGCCAGACCGCTGCGGGACCCGGCAGCAGATCGCTCGCGGCGAGCCAAGCAGCCACGGCCCAGACCGCGAACAGCCCGGCCAGCGAGAGGAGCGGCCAGAGTGTCCGGGCCTGCGAGGTCATCCGTCGGTCTCAATCGCGGGAAAAGAGCTGCGCATCGAAGGGCCCGGCCTTCTCCGTGAACGCAGCGCCAGCTCGCGTGCCGAGCAACGCATGGAGCGCCCGTGCGCTTTCGGTGTCGGCCTCGGTCCAGCCTGCCGTGATCCCAGCTCGGTAGGCATCGCGAAGCGCCAGGAACTCCGCCTCCGTCTTGGCGCGCATCAGCGGGCGGATCGCGGTCCAGGCGGCATTGTCCTCGGCAAGGATCTCCGATGCCTGTTGCGCTGCCCGCAAGAATGCCGCAATGGCGTCGGGGTCACTCCGGGCGCGGTCCCAGACGAAGCCGACAAGCGCCGGGGCCGGTGCGATCCCGAGCCGCTCGAGGGCCGCATCAATGCGCAGCACCGCGGGCATTCCCTGCGCCTCAAGCCGGGCCACGAACGGCCAGAAGGTGGAGACCGCGTCCACCGTACCCGTAGTGAGCTGGCGGCTCATCAGGGGGGGTGCGCCGTAGAGGGCCTCGGTCTCCGCCGCGAGGTCGAAGCCGCAGTCCCGCTGTGCCACCGCTTGCAGGACCAGCCAGCTCTTGTCGAACTCGCCCCCCACGACCCCGACATCGGCCCCTTTGAGCGCACAGAGATCGGCCATGCCGGGGCGCCCGACCAAAGCGCCGAGCGCGGTGGAATAGGGGGCAAAGCGCAGATCCTGTCCTGCCGATCGCTGGCGCAGGGCCCAAACCCAGTCGGTCACGAGGATATCGGCGTCGCCCGAGCGGAAAGCGATGGTCGTCGCGGGCTTGCCGGCGAGCGCCACGACATCGAGCTGGATGCCTTCTGCGCGGTCGAGCCCGTTGGCGCGGATGGTCTCCATCAGCCAGTTCACCGTGCCGAATTTCAGCACCGCGATCCGCACGGAGGGGGCCACCGCGCGCGCCGTCGGTCCGGCCATAATCAGGCCTGTCGCGGCCACGCAAAGCCACGCTCCAAGGCTACGCCAGAGCATCTCACCCCCTTATTTTTTTCTTATATTTCCGTAACTTCGCTTCAGCATAGACAGTCGATGCAGGAGGGTCAAACCAGCGCCTAGTCCGCATCATGAAAATGCATTCCAAACCCCAGGGAAGCGGGCCGTTCACGCTTGACCCACCCGGTCCAACGCCGATGATCTCTGCCCAAAAGGGGAGGAAAGACGAATGATCCGACTGCCTTTCGCAGCGCTCCTGCTGGGTTTGTCCGCGAGCGCACTCGCGCAGATGCCAGCGCATGCCGACGTCGTGGCGAAGATCGGCGTGCTCGTGGTGGAGCGAGAGACGCCCTTGCCGCTCTCGCGACTGGATCTTCCGCCCGAGGACGAGGCGCTTGCCGGTGCCCGTGTCGGGCTGATCGACAACAACACGACGGGACGTTTCCTCAAACACACCTATGAGCTCGTCGAGCAGAGGACCGATGCCGCCGGCTTGCCCGCCGCCATGGCCGGGCTGGCGGCGGAGGGCGTGGGCATGGTTGTGACCGTCGCCGATGCGGATGCGCTGCTGGCGATCGCCGATCTGCCCGAGGCCGCAGAGATGCTGGTGGTAAACGCGACCGCGTCTGATGACCGGCTGCGGGGGGCGGACTGCCGCGCCAACGTGCTGCATGTGGCGCCGTCGCGCGCGATGATTGCCGATGGGCTCGCCCAGTACATGGTCTGGAAACGCTGGACCGACTGGCTGCTGGTGCACGGCTCGCATCCGGAAGACGCGCTGATGGCCGAGGCCTATCGCCGGGCCGCACGCAAGTTTGGCGCCGAGATCGTCGAGGAGCGCGTCTTCGAGGACACCGGCGGGGCGCGACGGTCGGACTCCGGCCATGTGCTGGTGCAGAAGCAGATCCCGGTCTTCATGCAGCGCGCCGAGGAGCACGACATCGTCGTCGTCGCGGATGAGAGCCAGGTCTTCGGCGCCTATCTCCCCTATCGGGCCTGGGATCCGCGGCCCGTCGCTGGCGATGCGGGGCTGGTGGCCAGCATGTGGCATGCCTCGCATGAGAGCTGGGGGGCGACGCAGCTCCAGCGCCGCTTCGAGCGGGAGACCAAGCGGCGGATGCGTGACAGCGACTATCTGACTTGGCTGGCTGTGCGCGCAATCGGCGAGGCGGTGACCCGGACGAATGCCTCCGACCCCGCCACGATCCGGGAGTATCTGCTGTCGGATGCCTTCGAAATTGCGGGCTTCAAGGGGCAAGCGCTCAGCTTCCGGCCGTGGAACAACCAGCTCCGCCACGGGGTGATCCTGGCCGATGGCAAGCTGGTGGTCACGGTCTCGCCGCAGGAGGAGTTTCTGCACCAGCACACGCGGCTCGACACGCTGGGCTTCGACGAGCCGGAAAGCACCTGTGAGTTCTGAGCCAGTTCCGCTGGCCATCGAGGGCGTCTCCCACCGCTATGGCAGCACGGAGGCGCTCCGCGATGTGTCGCTGGAGTCGGCACGCGGGCAGTTCACCGTGCTGCTGGGGATGAACGGGGCGGGCAAGACGACGCTTTTCAACCTGATCACCCGGCTCTTCGGCACCCAGAGCGGGCGGATCACCGTGGGCGGGGTGGATCTCGGACGGGCCCCCTCGGACGCGCTCGCCCAGATGGGGGTCGTGTTCCAGAGCCGGGCGCTCGACACCAGCCTGACAGTCGCGCAGAACATGCTCTACCAGGGCGCGCTTCACGGGTTGGCGCGGCGTCAGACACTGGCCCGGGCCGAGGCGCTGCTGGGGCGAATGGGGCTCTCCGAGCGGATGCACGACAAGGCAGGACGCCTCTCGGGCGGGCAACAGCGGCGGGTGGAGATCGCACGCGCGCTGCTCCACAAGCCCCGGCTGATCCTCTGCGATGAGGCGACCGTGGGGCTGGATGTCCGCTCCCGCGCCGACATCGTCGCCGAGATGCACCGGCTGGCCGCAGACGAAGGCCTCGGCGTGCTCTGGACCACTCATCTCATCGACGAAGTGGCGCCGGAGGACCCGGTCTATGTTCTCCACAAAGGCGCGATCCTGGCCTCGGGTTCCGCGGCCGAGATCGCTGGAGAGCGAACCCTCGAGGCCGCTTTCCTCGCGCTGACGGGGACCGAGGCATGAGACCCGGCTGGCTGATCTGCGCGCGCGGCATCATCTGGCGCGAGGCGTTGCGGTTCCTGCAGCAGAAGGAGCGGTTCTTCGCCGCCCTCGTGCGCCCGCTGGTCTGGCTCTTCATCTTCGCCGCCGGGTTCCGGGCGGTGCTGGGGCTCTCGATCACCGAACCCTACCAGACCTACATCCTCTACGAGACCTATGTGGTCCCCGGTCTCTGCGCGATGATCCAGCTTTTCAACGGCATGCAGTCCTCGCTCTCGATGGTCTATGACCGTGAGACCGGGGCCATGCGCACGCTGCTGATCTCGCCCTATCCGCGCTGGTTCCTGCTGGCCTCCAAGCTGGCGGCCTCGGTGATCGTGTCGCTCTTCCAGGTCTATGCCTTCCTCGCCATTGCCTATGCCTGGGGGGTGGAACCGCCGCTGCTGGGGTTCGTGACGCTCCTGCCGGCGCTGGTGCTGTCGGGGATGCTGCTGGGGGCGATCGGGCTTTTTCTCTCCTCGGCGATCAAGCAACTCGAGAACTTCGCCGGGGTGATGAACTTCGTGATCTTCCCGACGTTCTTTGCCTCCTCAGCGCTCTATCCGCTGTGGCGGCTGCGCGAGGGCTCGGTCTGGCTGCACGACATCGCGCTGTTCAACCCGTTCACGCATTGCGTCGAGCTGATCCGGTTTGCGCTCTATTTCGAGGTGAACTGGATCTCGCTCGCGGTGGTTGTCGGGACGGGAGCGGCGTTCCTCGGGGGCGCGTTCCTCGCCTATGACCCCTCGCGAGGGCTGATCGCGCGGCGTCGCGGTGGCTGAGGGGTTTGCTGGGCGGCCTTGAGCACGGCGCGCGCCACGGCTTTCGGGTCCGGCATGGAAGCGCCGCCGTAGAGCGCGGCGTCGAGGGCGCGCAAGGCCTCCGGCGGCGCCTGCCCCGCCTCCGCCAAGAGCGCATGGGAGAGGCGGCGCACTGCCCCGGCATCTCTCCGCGCCGCGGCCCGGCGGAGCGCCCGGCGGGTGCCGCCCCTTGCGGGACGGAGGTCAGACCAGCGCACCCCCCGGCCCAGCGCCACTGCACCGAGGACGAGGCCGAGAAGCGCACTTCCTGGCACCGTCCATCCCGGCAACGCGGGCCGCCCGGTGGCCGCCTCCCTGACAGGCAGGTCTGCCTCCGGTTGCGGCGCTTGCACCTGCCGCACCTCTTGCGGCCCGTCGCGGTGGGCCACCCGCTGCCCGGCCAGGGTGATCTCGTGCTCCTCGCGCGTCTCCGTGTCGAAATAGGCGAACGTCACCGGGTTGAGATAGCCGGCCGAGCCCTCTCGCGGTCGCACGGTCCAGCGCCAGAACACCCGCGTGACCGGCCCATCCGGCCCGAGCGCCGTGATCTTGTGCTCGGGATGCGGGAAGATGTACGCCCCCGCCCCGGTCAGCTCGGGCATCGGCGGGATCAGCTGCGGCTCCACTCCTTCGACCGTCAGCGTCACGATGCGCAGCGCCGCCGAGCCGGGCGCCAGCCGCTCGGGCTGGTTGCTCCAGCTGTCGCTGATCTCCATCCGGCGCACCGGGAACCACCAATGGGCGCTCTCCCGCGCCTCGGCCACATCGAGCACCAGCGCGTTCGAGGGGCTGTCGACCGTCACCGTCTGGCCACGCCGCGAGAGCATGTCGAGCCCATGGGTAAACGCCGGGATCGGGATCGCCCCGGCCCGCCGCGGGAACAAGGCCATGCGCCGCTCGAACTTCAGCACCTCGAAGCCGTCCTCGCGGTCCTTGTACCAGCGGTCTTCGCCGAGCTGCATCCAGTCGAAACCCGCAAGCTCCGGCTGGCGGAGTTTCTCCCGCACCACGGGGATGCGGTAGGTGCCGTGGATGCTGAGGAGCACCATCTCGCCCGGATGAGGGGCATGGGCGCGCTCTTCGAGGGCGAGCTCGATGCGGATGTCGCCCGGGTCGATGCCTTCCTGCGCGGTGGCGGGCACGGCCAGCAGCAAGAGAACGAGCAACCACCTCACCGCGGATCCTCCGGCACGGGAAGCGCACGTCCAGCGGCCTCGCGTCCCTTCTGCTCGGCGGCGAGGCGGGCACGCAGATAGACCCCCGGCTGATCCTCCAGCGTCTCCAGCCAGCGTTCGGTCGCGGCAATGGACTGGGCGTCGAAGATGTTGGGCACCCGGCGCAGGCCTGAGCCATGCACCTCCGGCATCCAGAACCCGGTCTGTGCGTTCGTGGCGTCGTCGCCCTGGCCGGAGGCGCGGGCCTTGCCCTGGCCCGGCTCGGCCTCGACGATGGGGCCGCCCTCGGGGCGATCCTCGGGCCGCGCAACCGGGTCGAACTCGACCGTCGCGAGGAGCGCTGTCACCAACGCGTGGTTCTCCCGCGCCTCGCGGTCAGCAGGCGTGGCGGCAAGCACGCGCTCCCAGGCGACCAGCGCGGTGGAATAGTCGCCGGAAAGAGCGGCCGCGAGCCCGTGGTTGTAGGGCTGAGCGGCGGCCTCGAACGCCTTAGCAGCCTCTGCGGGGTGCCCCGTCCGAAGGAGCGCGACACCGCGCAGCCCCGGCTCTCCGGTCAGGTGCACGGCAAGGCCCGGTACTCCCAGTTCCAGCGCCAACCGGGCGAGCGGTGCTGTGCCGCCTAGCGTCAGGCCGAGGGCCAGGAGCAACACTCCCATCAGGGGCACAAGGCGGGCCGGGCTCATCTGCGTCCCCCTTTCGGCAACAGCAGGAAGGCCGGCAACAGCGCGAGCACCAGCAGGTATCGCCCGAGATCGTCGAGCACGAGCACCGCATAGCCCGTCTCGGCCAGCCGGGTGGCAAGGCGCGTCTCCAGCTGGCGCACCACGGGGAAGGGATCGTCGAGCGTGCCGGCCACCCCTTGACCCGCCCGCGCGAGGGCCCCGAGTGCCGCAGCCCCGTTCGGATTGCCGGGCACAGCAATGGTCGAGACGCGGGCACCTGCCGAGACCAACGCGGCCGCCTCCGCAAGCGCTGCGCCGCCGAGCGCACCGCCATCGCCGATCAGCACCACGTCGGAGGCGAGGATCCGGGCGTCCTCCAGCATCCGCCGCGCCAGCGCAAGGCCAGCCTCGGGCCGTGTGCCCGCAACCGGCATCGTCTCGGCATCGAGCAGCGCCAGTGTGCCCGCCAGTTCACGGGCATCGGTGGTGAGAGGGGCCGCGACATAAGCCTCTCCGGCATAGAGGACGGCGGCGATTTGCCGGGTCCCTGCGGCCTCCGCCACCAGTCGCGCGGCGGTCAGCGCATCGAAGAGCCGCCCGCTTTCGGTCACCGAGGGCGAAAGATCAATCACCAGAACCACCGCGTCCAGATTACGGTAGCTGTTGCCAGCCCGGCGCTCGGTCGCGGGACCCGCGAGGGCGACCCCGAGGGCGGCGATCACCGCGGGCAGCAGCCAGCTCCGGGCGCGTTGGCCGGGCAGCACCCGCCCGAGACCGCGCAGGGTGGTGAGGAGGATCGGGTCGATGGCGCCCTCCCAGGCCCCGAGCCGGCCCGCCCGCCGTGTCAGCAGAACCCCGATCAGAACGCCGAGTGGGATCAGCAGCAGCCACCAGGGACGCAACCAAAGGATGCCGAAGAGCTCGATCATGCCCGCTGCGCCCGCCAAACCATCAGCCCGGCCAGCCCGAGGGCAAGCAGCGCCGGGTAAAGCCACAGCGACCGGTGCACCAGCGCCGCCGGGCCGTCGCCCGAGATTGCCTCGAGCCGGTCGATCTCCTCTGCCACGGCCAGCAGGTCGTCGGTTGTGCGCACCCGAAACGCCGTCCCGCCAGAGCGCTCGGCGATCGCGCGCAGGGTCGCGGCATCCACCGCGTCGCGTTCTCCCCCCGGGTTCGTCAGGTCGCGCGGACCCATGGCGATGGTGTGCACCCGCACCCCCTGCTCGCTGGCCAGGCGGGCGGCGTCGCGTGGCTCGACCGGCCCCGAATTGTGCACCCCATCGGACAGCAGGATCACCACACGGCTGGTCGCCTCGCTCTGCCCGAGCCGCTTGAGCGCGAGCCCGAGGGCCCCGCTGATCCCCGTCGCACGGCCAGAGATGCCGATCTCCGCGGTCTCGATGGCGGTCGCCACCGCCTGCACGTCGAAGCTCGGCGGGCTCGCCACATAGGCCCGGCTGCCGAAGATCACCAGGGTGACGCGGTCGCCCCCGCGGCCGAGCACGAAGCGCGTGGCCACATGCTTGAGCGCGGCGAGGCGGGAGACCTCGCGCCCGTCGATGAGGAAATCCTCACGCACCATGGAGCCGGAGAGGTCGAGCGCGATCACGAGATCCCGTCCGCTGACCGGCAGGGCGGGGTTGGGGACGAGCAAGCGGGGCCCGGCCAGCGCCGTGATCAGCGAGGCCCAGAGCAGGAGCGGCAGCGCGGTCCGCCACAGAGCGCGTCCTCCGCGGGCCGCGCCCCGCCCGAGGAGTGCGCCGATCCCTTCGGGCACCAGGAGCGCCGCACCGCCCTCGCGCCCGGCCTCCGGCAGCAGACGCGCCAGCAGCGGGACCGCGAGGAGCAGCAGGAAGAGAGGATCGGCGAAACCGGGCACGCTCACACCTCCGTGCGGCGCGCGGCGCGGCGCAGGGCAGCCTCGAGCTCGGCGATCTCTGCGGGATCGGCCGACGCATAGAGCACGCGGCGGAGACGCAGGAGCATCCCTGGCGGGATCCCCAGTCGCCGGGCTCGGTCGGCCCAAGGGGTGGCGGGCGGTTTGGTCGGCTCCGTCTGCCGTTTGAGAAGATGCGCGAGGGCCGTCAGCCGCTCCGCCTCGGGCAAGGCGTCGAGGGCCGCGATCTGCTCGGAGACGGTCAGGCCCCTCGGGCGCCGGGGGCGCAGGAGCAGCAGCGCCGCCCATCCGATCAGGAGGCCGAGGCCGAGCGGGACCAACAGATCGGCCAGCCCCGGTTCCGGCACGCGCAGGCCATGGAGACCGGCCAGGAGGTCGGCGTGCTCAGGCATCCCAGGGCTGCCGGTCTGGCGGGAGAGCCGCGCGGTAGAGCGCGATGTCCGGGAACTCCGCCGTCGCATATCCGGCAAGCGCCGTAGGAGCGCCGGCCCCGGTCCGCCCCGCTGGTGTGGCGAAGCGGTAGCGCTGGCTCGGGGCATCGTCCTCGAAGGCGTCCACAATGCGGATCGCCGAGAGCTGCGCCCGGTGGCGGAGCGCCTGCACGGCCTCGCGAAACCGCTCTCCGGGGGTGTCGAGCGCGGAGGCCAGAAGCACGCTCGCCCCCCTCGGCACCAGCCGGCGAGCGAGCTCGAACCCATCGGCAAGCGGCGGTTCGGGCGCATTGGCCTGGCCGAGCGCGGCCCGGTGCCCGCGCAGCAGCCCACCGATCGCCGCGATCATCCCGGCCTCACGCGCTTGGGGGCGGACGAAGACCGGCTCACCCGCCGTCACCGCCAGCGCCCCGACCCGCCCGCCATCGGCCACCGCGCGCCAGCCCGCAAGCGCCAGGGCCTCGGCCGCCGCCACCGAGCGCAACGTCCGCCGTGTCCCCCACAGCATCGACGGGCGGAAATCGGCCAGCAGCATCAGCGTGCGGTCGCGCTCGGCCTGAAACGTCCGAAGCTGGAGCTTGCCGCTCCGCGCCGTTGCGTTGCGGTCGATATGGCGCGGGTCGTCGCCGTCGTGGAAGGCGCGCAGATCGGCGATCTCGAGACCCGGGCCGCGTTTGCGCGTGACGAACCCGCCGGGCAGCCCGGTGTGGCTTTGCCGCCCCTGCCCCTCGCGCACCAAGGCACGGAGGCGGATCAGATCCTCTGCCTCGAGCGCGATCATCGCTCAGAGCGGCTCGATCCGGGCGAGCAGACCGTCGATCACCCCGCGCGCCGTCGCGCCATCCGCCTCCGCCCGCCAGCCGAGCACGAGACGGTGCGCGAGGGCATCGGGGGCGAGGGCCGCCACATCCTCCGGGATCGCATGGTCCCGCCCGTCGAGCCAGGCGCGCGCCCGCGCCCCGGCCAGCAACGCCAGCGACCCGCGCGGCGAAATCGGGTGTGCGATCTCAGGGCACTGCTCCGGATCCCGCGTCGCCGTGACGAGTGCCACGATGTAGTCCTTGAGCGCGGGGGAGGCATGGACCTGGCGCACAGCCGCCCGCGCTTCGGACAATGCACCCGGGCCGAGACGCAGATCCGGCACCGCCTCGCCCTCCGCTTCGGTCTCGACCAGATCCAGGATGCGCCGCTCGTCCTCCAGCCCGGGCGGCGTCACGATCACGTGGAACAGGAACCGGTCGAGCTGCGCCTCTGGCAGCGGGAAGGTGCCCTCGTGCTCGATCGGGTTCTGCGTCGCGACCACCATGAACGGATCGGGCAGCGCGCGCGTCTCCCCCGCCACGGTCACCTGGCCCTCCGCCATACCCTCCAGCAGCGCGGACTGGACCTTGGGCGGCGCGCGGTTGATCTCGTCGACCAGCACGATGGAGTTGAAGACCGGCCCCGGCATGAACTCGAAGCGCCCGCTGTCCGGGCGAAACACGGGCGTGCCGGTCAGATCTGCGGGCATCAAGTCGGGCGTGCACTGGATGCGGGCAAAGCGCGCCTCCACCCCGTCGGCCAACAGGCGCACCGCACGGGTCTTGGCAAGCCCCGGGATCCCCTCGACCAGCACATGGCCACCGGTCAAGAGCCCGATCAGCAGCCGCTCCACCAGCGGCGAGCGGCCGATCAAACGGCTCTCGATCCATCCACCAAGGCCAGCAATGGCCGCGGTTTGGTCCGGTGTATCCGGCATTTCGCTCCCTTCGGATCGTCTTTTCCCGCGATCTTAGCGGATCATGCGCCGGTGGGAAGCGTTTGCCGTCTGCGTCAGGCGCTCAGTCGAGACGCCCCTGGATCATCCGAGCCAGCGCGAAGGCGCGTTTCTCGAGGATCACCGGTGTCTCGCACACATAGGTGAGCGATTGCTGGCGGTCCTTGTAGATGCGGGTGTCCCAGTGGACCTTGTCCTCGAGCTCTTCCATGCGGTCCTGTTGGTCGAAGTTCGGCTCAGCGAGGGCCTGCAGCTCCGCCAGTTCGGTCTGCAGCGCGTCGATCCCGGCGGCGAGGGCCGTCTGGGTGCGGGCATAACGGCCGATGCCGCTGATGATCTCGGACCGCTCGCGCTCGATCAGCGTGAAGGCCCCGGCAAAGAGCAGCGAGAGGGCCCGGTTGCGGTCCTCGGCATGGGTCTCGGAGAACTCCCCGATCAGACTGTCGGCCTGTTCCTCGGCCGTGCGGCGCACCGCGAGCACGGGGGCAAGGCCCGCGACCCGGTCATCCTTGCGCCAGGCGCTGAGATCGGCCTCTCCGATCGGCGGACCGGCCCACATCTGCCCGACCGAGAGGTGCGGCACCTTGCGCTGGACGCAGGGCCAGTCCGGGTCCGAGAAGTCCGCGGCCATCGCCGGGCTTACGTTCGCCGCCAGAGCCAGCGCTCCCACGAGGGTCAAGATATGTTTCCGCATGCCATCCCTTCAGATTTTTTATGTTGACTTTGTTGTGCAGCGCAGCATCCTCGATTGCAGCACTGTAGCGAAAGCGCTTGTTAATCCTCTACAGGCATTGTTTTCTTACGCAGTTGTCTATTCGCAAAGACACCCTGCAGAGGTGTTGAAAAATACTTATGGCCCTTTCTGGGGAGGAGTTGTGCCTTAGCTCGCGCTCACAGCGTGTGGCGACGGTTCCGACCAGGACCTCGAAAGGATTACCGATGATTACTCTCGTGTTCATTGCTTGCCTCCAGGCTCAGCCAACCGTGTGTGAGGAGCGCAACCTTGTTTTCGCCGAAGAGAACCTCTCGCCCTATCGCTGCTTGATGCAGGCGCAGACGCGGCTCGCCGAATGGTCGCTGACCCACCCGCGCTGGCGGATCGGGCGCTGGACCTGCGGACGCGGGCTGCCGGGCAAGGCGATCTGAGGCACGGTCACGGCATCCGATAGGCGAAGGCGTCGGACGCCTCGCCCGCCTCGGCCAGTGCCGCCGCGCGGATCTCTGCGTGCCGCGGGGATTTCGAGCAGACCGGATCGGTGGTGCCGGCATCGCCGTTCCACGCAAAGGCCTGGCAGCGGCAGCCACCCCAGTCTCGGGTCTTGCGGTCGCAGGACTGGCAGGGGTCGGGCATCCAGTCGGTCCCGCGATAGGCGGTGAAGGCGGGCCCGGTCGCCCAGATATCGGCCAGCGGGCGCTCGCCCACGGTCTCGAACTCCAGCGACGTGATCGTCTCCGCCGCATGGCAGGGCAGCACCTTGCCCGTCGGCGTGATGCAGAGCCCGACGCGCGCCCAGCCCCCCATGCAGGGTTTCGGGTAGGTCCCGAGATGGTCGGGCGTGACATAGTCGATCACCATCACACCGCGGAGCCGCTCCCGCGCCTCGGCCACAACCTCGCCGCCGCGTTTCACCTGCGCCTCGGTCGGCATCAGTGCAAAGCGGTTCTTGTAGGCCCAGCCGTGGTACTGCGTGTTGGCGACCTCGAGCCGCCGCGCGCCGAGGCGGACCGCCAAATCGATGGTCTCCGGCAGCTGGTCGAGGTTCTGCCGGTGCATCACCGCATTGACCGTGAGCGGCAGGCCCTCCGCCGCGACCCATTCGGCCACCTGCATCTTGGTCTCGAACCCCTTGGCATAGCCGCCGATGCGGTCCGCCGTCTCAGCATTCGCGCCCTGGAGCGAGAGCTGCACATGGTCGAGCCCGCGGGCGACCAGCTCCTTCAGCCGCGCCTCCGTCAGCCCGACGCCCGAGGTGATGAGGTTGGTGTAGAGCCCGGCCTCCCGCGCGCCCTCGGTGATGTCCTCGAGATCGCGCCGCGAGGCAGGCTCGCCACCCGAAAGATGCACATGCAGAACCCCCATCTCGGCCGCCTCACGGAACGCCGCGATCCAGGCCTCGGTGGAAAGCTCCGACGACCGGCGCACGAGCTCCAGCGGGTTCGAGCAATAGGGGCACTTGAGCGGGCAGCGGTGGGTGAGCTCAGCGAGCAGCGCCATCGGCACCGGCACGGCGCGCATCGCCTCGGTCAGATCCTTCGGCTGTTCGTTCATGCGCGCACCTCCACCATGCGGCGGTTCCGGAGATCGGTGAGGAACTTCGCCGTATCGGTCGCCACCCGGTCGCGCGGCGCCTTGAAGTCCTCCGCCAGCTTGTCGACCACGCCCGCGAGCGAGCGCTCTCCGTCGACCGCGCCGAGGATCGCCGCGCCGATCTGGTCCATCTTCACCGCCCGCTCCGGCGCCAGGAGGAACCAGCCGCCCCGCACCTTGCACCAGTGCAGGCGCACCCCGCGCGGCAGGAACGGCACAGCGGTCTCGGCGAGCACGCTCACGCCGCGGCGGCCACGAGGGCCTCTCCGGGAGCCCAAGCCCCCGGGCAGGGCTGACCGTTCACATAGACATGGTAGATCGCATCGAGCTGCGCCCAGAGCATCCCGCACTTGAAACGGAGCGCATCGAGCGCCGCCTCCTGCTGCTCGGGCGTCTTGGCGTGGGTCTTCACATACTCCAGCGCCCAGTCCGCATCGCGCGGCGCCTGGGAGAGCCGGTGCCCGAAATAGCGCAGGATGTCCTCGGTGATGAACTCATAGTTCGCGAGCATCCCCTTCACCCGCTGCCCGATGATCATCGGCGAGAACATTTCCGTCAGCGAGGAGGCCACCGCCTCCAGCTCGCTTCGATCGCGCACGAACGCCACATAGGCCTCGCAGGCAAACCGCGTGGTCGGCAGCGCCCCCCGCATCGAGGTCACATAGTCCCGCTCGAGCCCGAGCCCGTCGGTCAGCGCCAGCCAGCGCCGCAGCCCGCCTTCGGGTGCGTCGCCGATCTCGCCGTCATGGTCGACGATCCGCTGACGCCATTCGCGCCGCATCACCACATCGTCGAGCCGCGCCAGCATGGTGGCGTCCTTGATCGGGATGATCCGCTGATAGCAATAGCGGTTGAGCGCCCAGGCCCGCACCTGATCCTTGGTGCACCCGCCCGAGTGCAAGAGCTGGTGGAACGGGTGCAGGTGGTGATAGCGCTCCTCGCCGATCTGGCGCAGGGCGGCTTCCATCTCGTCAGGGGTGCGGGTCATAGGCTCAGCTCCATCCCGTCATAGGCGATCTCCCAGCCGGCGGCCTCGGCCTCGGCGCGCTCCGGACCGTCTCGCCAGACGGGGTTCGTGTTGTTGATGTGGACGAAGACCTTACGGGCGACGTCGAGCCCGGCAAAGGCGGCGATCGATCCCTCGGGCCCGGAGATCGACATATGCCCCATGCGCTGGCCGGTCTTCTGGCCGACGCCCTCGCGAATCATCTCGTCATCCTGCCAGAGGGTCCCGTCGAACAGCACCATCGCAGCGCCGCACAGACGCTCCTCCAGCGCCGAGACCATGCGCGCGCAGCCGGGGATGTAGAAGATCCGCCGCGGGCCTTCCGCGATCTCGACCCCGACGGTCTGCTCGCCCATCAGATCGGTCTCCACCGTCTCGCCCTCCATGAACAGCGGGACCTTGCCGGGAACCGCGAAGAGGGTGGCCTCAACGCCGGGCAAGAGCGCGAAGGGCGCATCCAGCGCGACCGTCCGGCGCGTGACAAAGGCCGGGTCGAGGGCGTTGAAGATCGGGTTCTCAGCCAGCACGGTCGCGATGCTCTCGGTCGCAAAGAGGGTGAAGCGCTGCTTCTCGCGCAACGTCAGAAGACCGGCGATATGGTCGATATCACCGTTGGTTAGCAGCACCGAGCGGATCGGCGTATCGCGCAAGCCATGGGCCGCAGGGTCGCGCGGCTGGAGCTGCGGACGCGCCATGATCTGCGCCCGGATATCGGGCGAGGCGTTGAGCAGCGCCCAGTCCTGCCCATTCTCGGACACCGCCAGCGACGACTGAGTCGCAGCGGCCAGCGGTGCATCGCCCCGCCAGAAGCGCGCCGAGTTCGGCCCGTTGCAATTCCATTGGGGCAGGCCACCACCGGCAGCCGCGCCAACGACAAGGGCGCGCAAAGCCATGCCCGCGCGCCCTTTATGTCTGCCTGCTCAGAGAGCAGAACTTAGAAGAGATCACCATCGTCTTCGGCCGGGAAATACATGTTGATTTCCATGCCACAGGTGACTTCTTCGATCTCGGGTGTGTTCCAAGCCATTTGTCGTCTCCTCCACCTTAGGATGCGACACGTAAGCACCCTTGGCCGCGCCTTGCAAACACTGTTTCACAATAAGAGATTTATAAGAACTCCCGCGATTGACAGCCACCGACAGCGACCCACCCTAGCCTAGCGATGGAACGGAGAGTGCTATACGCGGCTCTGGCGGGTGTTTTGTCCGCGCTCGTGCCGGCTGGGGCGGCGGCGGTGGAGGACGACCCGTTTCCGGGATATTCGGCGGTCTGTGGCTATCCGGTCCGGTTCGTGCCCACACCCTTTGTCGCCCAGGCGGTGCTGGATGTGCGCGGGCGAGAGATCATCCTCCTCGACCCCTCGCTCGACACCGAAGAGGAGCGCCCGCGGATGCAGTTCCTCGTCGCCCATGAATGTGCGCATCACCGCATGCGCCACGCGCTGCCGCACTCGCGGCGGGCCCGGGCCCTGTCGACCGCCGTCGTGCGCGATCAGGAGATGAGTGCGGACTGTTTCGCTGCCGAACTGCTGGCCCGCCTCGGGCTCGAGCGCCCGCTGCACGTGATGGCCCAACGCTTTCACCGGGGCGGGCTCTACTCACCCGGCGGCGGCTATCCGGCAGGCATCCAGCGCGCCGCAATCATCCAGCAATGCGCCGAGGAAGGCCGCCGCAACCGGCTGCGCACGGCCGACGCGGCGCCCTAGAGGCAGTGCCCGCACAGGCGCCGCCTCCGCGGCACGGTAACTGCTTCCATTGGTGTTTTTCAGTGATAGGGTCTCGGTCATAAGGGCCAGGCCGCTGTGGTGTGCGTTGGCCCAGAGAACAGGGGATAGGGGAGAGGACCATGCGCACACGGGCCGCCGTTGCCTTTGAGGCGGGCAAGCCGCTCGAGGTCACCGACGTCAATGTGGACGGCCCGCGGGCGGGCGAGGTGCTGGTCGAGATCAAGGCCACCGGGCTCTGCCACACGGACGAGTTCACCCGCTCGGGCGCGGACCCCGAAGGCGCCTTCCCGGCGATCCTCGGGCACGAGGGCGCGGGCGTGGTGGTCGAGACCGGCCCCGGCGTCACCTCGCTCGAG
>JBCBYB010000046.1:0-31246 GCA_039816045.1 Pseudomonadota bacterium | reverse complement strand
GCGCTCCTGAAGCGCGGGCACTAGCGCGTCTATCATTACATGAGCGGCAAGCACCTGCACCGGTCAGTGAAGGAATGCTCCTTCCGGCATAACATCGTGAAGGCCGGAACTATGCCCTTCATCAACATGACTATCGCTCGCGCCGCCGGGAAGCGCCTGACGTACAAGGATCTGATCACTGCCTAAAACACCGAAAGAGATTGAGCCGGTTGACGCGAGCGTTGACGAAGTTGTCGATGCGGTAATCGGCGGCGGTGGCGCCGCGCCTCTCATGGAGGAGATGGTAAACGGCCCCTTCGACGATCTCCCTGTCGCTCATTGGCGCGGCACCATGAACATCATGGGCACGGATGTTCCATGCTACGTGCTCAGCGACGGGCAAAAGATCATTGGCCGGACCTCGGCAACCGAACTTCTGACCGGCATCAAGGGTGGCGGAAGCCTCGAGAACACCATAGGGGTAAGTTTGCTAGAACCCTTTATCAACAGGGACTTGGTTCTCGAGCGAATAGTGCCATTTCGGTTGCCTGAAGTGGACGGCTTAGAGAAGCAGGTGAAGCTGACCTGCTCCCCGGAAGTGTCCGCGATCTGAGGTAGTCTGTTCCTCGACAGAGGAGACGGACGATGAAGCGATCGAGGTTCAGCGACGAACAGATCATCGGCATCCTGAAGGAGCACGAGGCGGGCCTGAGCGCGAGGGAACTCTGCCGGAAGCACGGCGTGAGCGAGCCGACGTTCTACAAGTGGCGGTTGAAGTATGGCGGCATGGAGGTGTCCGACGCGAAGCGGCTGAAGGCACTGGAGGAGGAGAACGCGCGCCTCAAGAAGCTGCTCGCCGAGTCGATGATGGACGTGTCGACCCTGCGCGAGATGCTCTGAAAAAACTTCTGAAGCCCGGCTCGAGGAGATCCGCCGTGAGCTGGGCCATCGCCGAGAAGGGATACTCGCAGAGGCGCGCCTGCGCGCTCGTGGGCATCGATCCGCGGGTCTACCGCTATCGCTCCCGGCGCGACGGCGACGCGCCTTTGCGCACGCGGCTGCGCGAGTTGTCGGCCGAGCGCCGGCGGTTCGGCTACCGGCGCCTGCATATCCTGCTGCGACGAGAGGGGTGGGAGGTGAACTGGAAGAAGCTGTATCGCCTCTACCGCGAGGAGAAGCTCACGGTGCGCAAGCGGGGCGGACGGAAACGCGCGCTCGGCACGCGCGCGCCCATGGCGGTCCCGCAGGGGCCGAACCAGCGCTGGAGCCTGGACTTCGTGTCGGACGCATTGTCCTGCGGGCGGCGGTTCCGGGTGCTGTGCGTGATCGACGACTTCAGCCGGGAATGCCTCGCGACGGTCGTGGACACGTCGCTGTCTGGGCAGCGCGTAGCGCGAGAACTGGACCGGATCGCCGAGACCCGTGGATACCCCTGCCTGGTGGTCAGCGACAACGGCACCAAACTGACCTCGAACGCCAGCCTGAAATGGCAGGAGGACCGGAAGGTCGAATGGCACGACATCGCCCCGAGCAAGCCCATGCAGAACGCCTTCGTCGAGAGCTTCATCGGCCGGCTCCGCCCCCTCTCGGCGTTTGCTGACAAACGCCTGCCGGGCAGCGGACGAATGCCTCAACGAGCATCTCTTCGCCGGCTGGCGCCATGCCCGCCATTTGATCGCGGCATGGCGCGACGACTACAACCATCACCGCCCGCACACGAGCCTCGACGGCCTCACCCCGCGGGAATATCGCAACCGGTCAGAGAAGGACCAAACCCGGAACAGACTCTCCCTTTGAGCGACGACAATCAGGGGAGAAGGGCAATAACAAGCCCCCGACCGGCGTGAAGTGGCATCAGCAGCTCAGCGAGAACGTCGGTGTTCGAGCGCTGTTATCGAGGAGTTACGAGGTGGTGGGAATGGCAAAAGACTGTCATGACATGCAAGAGCTTCGGGAGAAGGTCGCTCGGCACTACGGGCGTGAACTGGTCCAACTCACACTCGCCCTTCCGAGGCAGGAAGCTTGATTTAGGGCGCGGCTCGTGCCGTGCCAGCGGCTAGCTAAGTATACAGATCCCTAAACAAAAGCGCCGAAACCAGAGAACTCTTCAACGGAACCAACCCTTCGTCAACTGCGCCAACCAGAGCGTTTCATGATCATTCTGGTTCATGGCCTGCTGCGGTGAAGCAGTTTTCGCTCAATGCTGGTGTGATGAAATTAATGAGGCGGCCGATGGCTGCCCAGAGACCTTCGGCGGTGCGCCTTGATCACTCTCGATGCGACGGCGAGCCAACCCGCGTCTGCGGAACGTTTCGGGGTTCGGCGTGTTCGGTCATCCTCTGGGACGCGGCGCGCCGAGCCCAAACACGCCGCAGCCCTGCTCTCTCGCGATCAGGCCGTGCGGCTAAAGAACTACGGCTTGCGGCAAACCCAGAGCGTGTATGGATGCCCACTGTCTGCGAAGCAGGGTGTCGAGACGTCGGCGCGGTGTTCGATTTGCTGTGACCCCCGAGATTTCCTCCATCTGATGCTAGAGTCCGACCGAGCTAGAGGACCGGACGATGAAGCGATCTTCACGCTCCGCGCCCCCCGGCCTTGCGGCCATCCGGTGCTCCCGCACCGTCCTGGTCGGGCTCACGCGCAAAGAGAGCGGCGAGCCAGCGGTTCGCGCGTGTGCTTTTCCTGGCCACACAGCGGTTCGCGCTCAGTGCGCCGACGCTCAGCAACATCCTGGTGCCAGGACACCCCAGGTCGCTCACCCCGCCGAGGCGAGCTTCTCAGCCGGTTCAGCGTTGCCATGGCATCAGTCCGAGCCATGCCGCGCAGTCTCGACCACTGTCCAATGTCCATAGGTCCGGCGCGAAGGCCGCGATCGCACTGTGCCGCTCGGAGCGACACCTGCCTCGGGTGTGCAGCCGTCATCCCTTGCCAAGCGGTCGGTCGAACTCTGATCGATGCTGCCGAGACGTCAGTTCCAATCTCCGAAATACCGTTGCCAGATCTTCTCACCAATAAGGCAGTCGTACCCCGTCACGCGGCGAAGAGGCGTCAGAACCGGTCGACTGTTCGAGAGTTCAAGCACAAGCTTCCGGCGGACCGCGCTCGGGAAGTCCTCCCATCGCAGCACCGGGATCACAAAGGCCGTCGGTCCCGCTATCACGCAGTGCCGATAGTACTCGTCGAGGTCCTCGAGATCGAACTGAAGCCATTGCCCCTCCCGCGTCATAAGCGGAAGCCCATTGATTGTGATCCCGCGTGCGGCGGCTTCGGTCTTGGCGGCGAGGACTGGACGGCCCCCATTGTTCGGACCGTCTCCCGAGATGTCGATGACCAGACGCTGCCCGGCAAACCCGTTGCCCTCGAAGCGTTTGACCGAGTGATCGATTATGCTTGAGATAGCAGTCCGCGGAAGCGCATCGGGAAAGGCAGTGGTCAGTTGTGCTGCGAAGGCTTCGGCGTCTTCGAGCGAGCGCACAAGCGTCCAGTCGATGATCACACGCTGGGACGAGGGTCCGGCCCATTCCACATATGTCAGCGCGATCTGACCATGCGGTCCTCCGTAAGCAATCGCTTCGACGACATCCTCGCTGACAAGGGCTTCCGCATAGCCGCGACGCTGGATCTCGAGTTCACCGGACGTCATGGAGAGCGAGACGTCGACGGCAAGGACAAGCTCGACATCGACCGGCGTCTCGGAGCGGGCCGGGCCGAAGAGGAAAAGTGTAACGGCAAGGCCGAGAAGAATTCTGCGCATTGAACGATTTCAACGCGAAACCGGGCGATTGTCGAGTAACGATCCAAGTGCACTGATCCGATGCCGGCGATCTTTCGGCGCGCTCCTCGACATTCGCTGGCTGCACGGATGTCAGTCAGGCGCAACTAGTGACGGCACAACGTCGGTCAAACGAACTGTTTGCCGCTAGGTTGCCGTTACAGTCGAATGCTCCGCGGAGGGGAGCTGGCGAGGCAACAACGCGACGGCGCAGAGGATGAGGAACGCGGTCACGGCCAGGACAGCGAAGAGTGTATCGAAGCCCCAGCGGTCGTAGACAATGGCGATCAAGGGCAGCGTCGCGGCGAGGGCTGTAAACGCCACGACATAGCGGATGCCATAGACCCGCGCGCGGGCCGCACCGCTCGCCATTTTGCCGATCATGAAGTCATTGATCGGGATCTGGCCGAACGCTCCCAGCATGAACCCCAGCGCAACGGCGAGAGCCGCGATGTCGGTCAGGCCCGGCATCAGGGAAAAGAAGACGACTTGCATCGCGGCCACGGTCAGAAACACGGGCCGCGGGCCATACCGATCCAGCAGCGCGCCCACGACCAATTGAGCTGATGAAGCGACAGTAAAAACCAGGAAAGCCAAGAGGCCAACCACCGTCGCGACGTCGCCCTCGCCCTCTGTGGCCCCGTCAACCCGGTCGGCCAGACCCTGTGCGAGACCGGCAAGTTGTTCATCGAACATTTTGGGCAGCGCAAAGGTTGTGGATTGGAAAACGATCGAGGCAAGCGCCGTCGTAAAAAACACAATGCACGACATCCTGAAAAGGAGCCGCTTCGTTTCACGGTGCATCGGAGAGGGCGCCTTTGCCGGGGTGGTTGCGCGTTCTTTGCGCTCGGTGTCGATGCTGTCCCATCTGAGCCATCCATAGGCCAGGCCCAGGAGGATTGAGAGCGCGCCGGGTAGAACAAAGGCTTGGCGCCAGCCGCCGTGATCGATGAGATATCCCGTGATCAATGCGGCGCTGGCCACTCCCAGATTGCCCCACACACCATTCACGGCAATCCGCATTCCGGTGTTGCGCCATTTCAAGGTGACGATGGCCAGGCCGACAGGGTGATAGATTGCCGCGAAGACGCCGATCACAAAGAGGCCGATGCCCATCTGTAGCGGCGTCTGGGCAAGGCTGGTCATGATGGATGCGGCGCCAATCCCAAGGAAGAAAACCACGATCATGCCGTCTCGGCTCCATCGATCGGCAAGCCATCCTGCGGGCAACGAGAACAGGCCAAACGCGAAGAACCCGGGCGTCGCGTAAGCCAGAAGCTCGGCGTAGCCCGCGTTCCACTCCCGATACAGCGCGAGCGCGGCGACGGTCGCGAAGATCAGCATGAACAGATGGTCCAGGAAGTGTCCGATGTTCAGAAGCAGGAAGTGGGCACGGTCCCGTGTCATGTGTGTCCAAACGATTGATCGGTTCTAAGTGGGCTGGCGGTAACATCTATCGGTCGTCGAGTGCTGGATGCGAGACCTTTTGCTGACCAAGTAGGCGGTTCGGGGGGGCAAAGGAGGGAAGGCATTGCCTAGGACCACGACCCAGACACGTCTCCACTCGAAGAAGAAGCCGATCTAGCTTTTTGTCAAAAGGGTCTTGTCCATCATCATATGGACACCCTTCTCGCCATCAACGACTTGGGTGATCCGCAGATCGCCAGCGAGGGAGAGCAGCATGTACGCTTCGCCGCATGTGAGACCTGCGCGTTCAGCCACTACGCCGATCATCTGGCGCAAGGCCCGGCGCATCGCCTCATCGAGGCTTTCGTGAAAGCCCATAGAGATCAAGTGGGTCGCGTTTTCGGCAAACGGGGTGCTCAGCGCCATATCTTTGCGGACGGTGAGCCCGAACCTGCCTGTCAGAGCGGTCTCCAACCCGGTAAGGCAGACCTCTCCATCGCCCTGGCAGCCATGACCGTCGCCGGCCATGAAGAGAGCGCCTTCCTGGAACACCGGAAGATAGAGCGTCGTGCCCGGCTTCAGCTCCTTGTTGTCAATGTTGCCGCCAAACGCACGGGGCTGCGCGGCGCCGACCCGCCCCCACGCTTTTGGCGGCGCGACCGCCATGATGCCGAAGAAGGGATCCAGAGGCAGCTCCAACCCCCAGGGCAGTCGGCAGGTGCCCCGATCGCGGTCGATCGGGATATGCATCAGCTCCGCTTCGGGAAAATCGTCGGGCAAGGCTCCGAGGAGTGGCACAATCGCCGCATAACCCCAGTCTTGCGCGGGGACAGCCTCGAGAATGTCGACCTGGAGCACATCTCCGGGCGCTGCACCTTCAACAAAGACAGGGCCCGATATCATATGCGACGTCGCTCCCGCGCGGGGCTCGTGATAGTCCAAGGCTGCCAAGTGGGCTGGGAGGACACCTGCACCGTCTGGTGGCAGTGAGCGGCGCGCGGCAGCCGGCAAACAATGAAACACCACCTCCGCCCCTGACGCGACGGATGCGACCGGCGCCCGGTTGGCGTCGAAAAAGCCGAAAGTGAGGTTCTCGGGGGTCCAGTCGATGGTTGTCGTCATGGGCTTTGCCTCCTTTATGTTGGCACTTTACCGGCGCTAGGACCGCGTTCCGGTTCGCGCTGGCAAAAGACCGTCTGGGCGTAAGAGCAATGCAGCTATCACACAAGCCAACACAATAGCGTCCCGGTAGGGTGACAGCGCGTCGGGAAGAAAGGCCTGGGTCATCACTTCGATTGCGCCCACGACAAAGCCGCCGAGAACCGCGCCGCCAAGGCTGCCGAGCCCACCGAGCACCGTCGCGATGAAGGCTTTCAGAACCGGGAAGAAGCCCATCATCGGATCAACCGATCCGCGTTGTGCGGTCCAGACGAGGGCAGCGGCGCCGGCGAGCACCCCCGAGATGGCAAAAGCGGTGGCCACCACCCGGCTCGCCCGGACCCCGAGAAGGCGCAGCATTTCGAAGTCCTCGGCCGCGGCGCGCATGGCCATTCCCGTCGTCGTGCGCCGCAAGAAAAGGGTCAGACCGGCAAGCGAAAGAAGGGCAACGACAATGGAAACCGTCGGCCCGACGCCGATCACCACATCGCCGATCCGGTAGCTGCTCGACCACGCGGCAGGCAGGGAGATCGGCACAGGCCGTGGTGAGATCGTGTTCTGGAACAACACCTTCAGGATCTCGGAGACCGCAAAGCTGGTGATCAGCAAAGCCACCACGTCTGCGCCCCGCATGGCGCGGAACGCGGCCCGTTCCATCGCCAGCGCCATCACGACCGCTGCTCCGACGCCAACTGCCAACGCTCCGAGTGGAGGCATTCCAAAGGAGAGCGACAGGAAGATGCCGTAACCGCCAAAGGTCATGATGTCGCCATGGGCGAAGTTGATGAGCCGCACGATCGAGAACACGATGGCCAGCCCGAGCGCCAACATCGCATAGACCCCGCCGAGGCTGATCGCATTGATAAGCTGTTGAACGATGACATCCATGGCTCAGGCCGCCAGATAAGCTTCGCGGAGCACCGCGTCGTTGGCGATGTCCTCTGGTCGGCCCTCCGCCGCCACGGCTCCATTGGCCAAGACGAGTGCGTGGCTCGCGACTTGAAGGGCAAGCGTCGCGTTCTGCTCCACCAGAAGGATCGAGATGCCCTCGTCTCTGAGCTCTTCGATGATGTCGAAGATACGATCTACCATTTGGGGCGCGAGACCGAGGGACGGCTCGTCGAGCAACAGGAGCCGCGGCGCGCTCATCAGGGCCCGAGCAACCGCGAGCATCTGCTGTTCGCCCCCAGACAACAAACCGGCCAATTGACGCCGCCGCTGCCCTAGGATCGGAAACCGCTCCATGAGTGCAGCACGCCGATCCGCTTCTGTGTTGCTGTCGGCCACGATGGCGCCCGCCAGCTTGAGGTTTTCCTCAACTGTAAGGGCGGCAAAGATCCGCCGTCCTTCAGCTGAGATTGCAACGCCCGCTCGGACGATGTCTTCGGGCGCACGTCCGGTCATGTCCTGGCCAAAGATCCGGACCGTGCCCGAAGCGACCGGGCGCGTTCCGGCGATGGCCATGACGGTGGAGGTCTTGCCCGCCCCGTTCGCGCCGAGCAACGCCGTGACGCCGCCCTGGGCCACGCCGAGGGACACGCCGCGGACGGCATGGACCTGTCCATAGCGGACATCGAGAGCGTCGACCTCTAGGACGGCATCCGTCATCGTCGACCCTCAGGGCGCCGGCAGAATTGCGGGATCGGCGGCCGAGCGCAGGATAAAGACCTTTTGCCCGTCACCGGTGATCCGGGCCACCACCACATCGCGCAGAGGCATGCGGTCCGTGCCCTTGAAGGTGTAGTCCGACATGATCCCGTCGCCGTTCTCGATCGAGGCCATTGCGGCCGCTACGGCACGCGGATCGGTGCTGTCTGCCGCGCCAACCGCTTTCTCGATCATGTAGGCAATGTCGCAGCCGTTCACGTAGTAGTTGTTATCAGGCGTCGTGCCCGTGGCCGCCGTGAAACGCTCGATAAAGTCGGCGTATTGCGAGCCCTTGTCCGGGAAGCCGCCGGAGGTGTGGACAACACCGTCGACCACTTCGCCGAGCCCGCGCACCGTCGGTGTGTCGAGCACATCGCCACCCATCACTTGCGTGTCGATCCCAGCTCCGCGCAGCGCGCGGATGAAGGCCGGAAAGTCCGGTTCCCAAGCCCAGGTTACGATCACATCCGGTGCCGGGTCAGCGGCGGCAATGGTTGTAACGATCGCAGAGAAGTCGGGCTGGTTGAGAGAATAGAGCGACTCTCCGACAACGGTGCCCCCAAGGCTCTCGAACGCTGTGCCGAAGTACTCCGGACCGCCGAGCGTGTAGGCGCTGTCGGGGGATTTCACCAACCAGACCCGCTCGAACCCCTGGTCGCGCGCATAGGTTGCCAACACCGCACCCTGCTGGTTGTCTGCGGGGTAGCTGCCGAAGACATGCTCGCCAACTTGCGTCAGGACCGGTGCTGTGCCTGCGAATGTCATGGTCGGCACACCGTCCGGCAGCGTGATTTGCGCGGCCGCGATCGTCGGGTCCGCATCCGCCGAGGAGACGATGAACTTTGCGCCTTGATCGAGCATTTCCTGAACGACTTGGACACCGACCGCAATGTCGGACCGAGTGTCCTCGACGATCAGCTCCACCGGCAGTTTGCCGTTCAGGCCGCCCGCCGCATTGATCTCGTCGACGCAAAACTGGAACCCTGCATAAGCGGGCCCGTCATAGGGCGCGAGGTAACCGGACTGGGCCGACATGACGCCGATGATGTAGCTGTCTTCCGCCATGGCGGCTCCGGCCAGGGCGGCGGTACTGGCTGCGGCCAGCAAGCAGTGTCTGAGTTTCATGATACGACTTCCTCTCCTGCAAAGGGCTCTGGGTTTCGGGCTTGGGTGGCTGTGCGGCCGCGGCCCACATAGGCCTCGATCACATTCGGGTCGGTGCGGATGGTCTCGGGGGGGCCTTCGGCAATGACGGAGCCGCGGTTCATCACAACAATCCGTGTGCTCAACCGGTTCACGAAGCGCAGATCATGATCGATCAGGAGCATTCCGGTGCCGCGCTCCTCGACAATTCGGATCAGGCGATCGGCGAGGTCTTCGGTCTCCGCTGGGTTCATACCCGCTGCAGGCTCGTCGAGGAGGACAAAGCCCGGGTCCTGCGCCATGGCCCGTGCCACTTCCAACCGCTTTCGTGCGCCGTAAGGCAGCGCCCCAGCTGGTTGAGTGGCGAGGGTGCCGAGGTCGAACGCGGAGAGTTCGCGTAAGGCAATGGCAGCTGCACCTCTGCCTCGGTGACCCGCCGCAAGCGCAGAGACCAAAACGTTTTGGTAGACCGTCAATTCGTCGAACAGGCGCAGGTTCTGGAACGTCCTTGCAAGTCCCAACCCCGCGATCCCGTCCCGCGGCGCCGCCAACAGATCAGCCTCGCCAAAGTGGGCAGCTCCGTCATCGGCATCGTAGGCGCGTGTAAGCAGATTAACGAGTGTCGACTTGCCGGCGCCGTTCGGACCGATCAGCCCGGTGATCTTGCCCGTTGGCGCAGTCAGCCCGGTATCTGATACCGCCTGAACGCCGGCAAAGCTCTTTGACAGTGACTGTGCGCGCAGCACCATGGGTTGTCGCGCCTCCGGCGTTGCGGCTGCCTGCGCGGCAGCGCCCAGCCGTGCGAACAGGCCTGCTTCGGCAGTCGGACCAAGCTCTCGGCTGCCCACGAGCCCCTTTGGTCGCAGCCATATGACCAGCAGGATTGCAACCCCGAGCGCCACCGTCGTTAGTCCGAACACAGCCGGCAGTTCTATACCGGCGATTGTGATCCCTCCTTCGAGCCGGCGGACGCCGTCCTGTAAAAGGGTGACGGCGATCACGCCGATCACTGCCCCGCTGACCGACGTCATACCGCCCACGATCAACATGGCCACCTGTGCGAACACCAGCGAGAGATAGAATGACGCTGGTGAGAACGCACCGAGCATATGACCGTAGAGGGCACCTGCCAGCGCAGCCATCGTGCCCGACAAACACCAGGCGACGAAACGTGTCCGCCTTGGGTTGATGCCGAGCGCTTCCGCCGCCGCGCTGTCGTCACGCACCGCGCGCGCCATAAGACCCCAGCTGCTTTCCCGATAGAGCCTTGCGATCACGATGAAAACCACGGCGACCGCAAGTATCGGGAGGACGTCGGTGATCCGTGTGATGCCATAAAAGGTCTGGCTGCCGCGCGTAATCTCACGCGCCCCGACCGCCAGGCTGTGCAGAATGATCAGGAGACCAAGGGTTGAGATGGTGGCGGAGGCGCCAGCGAGGCGCGCAATCGCACTGCCACTGGTGGCGGCGAGCGCGAGCCCAGCAAGTGCCACGAGCGGGACGGCGACCAGCATGTTGAGCTCATGGCCCGCCAGAAAGCCCGGCAGCTCGGGCAAGGCCGTGCGCTGCAAGGCGGCGGGCATGGTCAGGATCCCGGACGTATAGGCTCCCACCAACATGAACGCTCCGTGCCCGAAGGAAACGATGCCGGTGTTCCCGCAGAAGACCCCGAGTGCGACGACCGCTGCGACGTTCACACTCATGAGAACGGCAATCCGCTCACCCGTTCGGCCAAAAAGGGCGATCAAGCCAAAAACGACCAGAGCCAGCAGCCCCACGCAGACCGCCGTTTGTGCGACATTCGCGACCCGGATGCGACCAGGCAGGGTTGCCAGCGGCGCGCTCACGCGGCCAGGGTCTCGAGCTCAGCGACGAACGCATCGGTGTTGAGCTGGCGACAGTAGCCCTTGATTGTGCGGAGCGAATGGTCGTGGCGCTCCTGCGTGTAGGTGAGGCAGGCGTCGGTCACCTGCGTTACCAGATAACCGAGATCGCAGGCGTCCCGGATTGCGCTTTCGACGCACTGATCGGTGACGAGCCCCGCAAGCACAAGCTGGCGCACGCCGAGGTTGCGCAGGATATAGTCTACATGGGTGGAGACGAAGACTGAGGACGACGTCTTGGGCAGAACGATCTCATCGCCTACGGGCGCGATCTGGTCGATCACCTTACCGTCCCAAGCGCCCTTTGGCACATGAAAGCCAGTGATCTTGTAGTCCAGCGACCGGTCGCGGCCATCGAGCGTCAGGCTCTCGATCGTGGTGTACATCACCTCGATGTCTGCCTTGCGACAGGCTGCCTGAATGCGCGCCATGTTCGGGATCACGCGGGTCTCCAGCTCGTCGAAGAACCACCCATAGGTTCGGTCGAACTCACCTTGCGATATCCCCTGGAACTCGCCACCGTCGCGGCGCGCGCAGTAGTTCTGGACGTCGATGAACAACAAAGCCGATTGAGCGGGGTCGAGCGGCACCTCTCTCGTAAGGGTCATGTCAGCGCCTCCATGACATCTGAGATTGCGGTGGCCAGCAGTTGCGCCCAGCGGGCAGCGCCGGCTTCGTCGGCGATCTCATCGTTGCGGATCTCGATCAGGCTGTGTGGCACCCCACGCGGCTCTAGATGATGTGGGACAAACCAATCTCCGTCATCCTCGATCCGATACGGTTCGTTGAGTGCGACCACGACGTTGGGGTCCTGGCGGCGAAGCGAGGCGATCAATTGGTCCGCGGTCTCGGTTGAGCGTCGTGTGAGGAGGCCCGCATGCCATGGGCGAGGAACCCCGTCGAGCACGGGTGTGTAGCTGTGCACCGAGAAGGCCGCTCGGCGTGGGTGTGTTGAGAACACTGCATCGATCGCCGCATCCATCGGCTCGAGGATCTCGGTGACTCGGGCCGTTTCTTGCGCGGTGGTCAGGTTACGGTTGGCAGGGATCTCCACGCCATGGCTGAACTCTGGGATCGATGTCGGGCTGCCCGGAGGCCGGTTCGCATCAACCACGAGCCGCGAATACCGTTGCAGAACGAGAGGCGCGCCGAGGTGTTCCGCCAAACGGCGTGCCACCAATGCTGCCCCGATGTCCCAGCCCCGGTGGCTGCCGAGGATTGCATCGCTTACCCCCAACCCCTTGAGCGCATGGGGCACAGCCCGGCCTGCGTGCTCACAGACCAGCAAGACCTCCGCCCGGCTCTCCGGGTTCAGCACCTCGATAGGCGATGGGTCACCGGGACCGAGCAGCCCCTGGGAGTGTTGCGCATCCATCCTTGAACCTTGACGAAACGATGCTTTCAATGCGAGTCGCATTTACAACTGCTGAAACAAAAATCTCAGAAATGCTGAAAGCGATGTCAGTCAGGGCAAAGATTGAACAACATTCCAGCATTCTGACCCAGACCGAGCGCAAGCTCGCGACTGCTTTGCTCTCGGACTATCCCTATGCGGGGCTGTCGCCGATTCACGAATTGGCAGAGCGGGCCGAGGTGAGTCCGCCATCGATCTCTCGCTTCGTCGTGAAACTCGGCCTTTCGGGCTATGCCGAAATGCAACGCGCATTGCTGATCGAGCTGCGACAAGGCGCACTGTCCCCGGTGCAGATCCACGAGGCCTCGGAAACCATCCGCGGCGGCTATCTGGGCGAGTTCCTTTCCCGTGCAGCCGCTCAGGTGAATTCGGCCTCAACGGCAATTACTGAGGCCCAGTTCGACCGGATCTGTGCTTTGGCTGCGGAGCCGCGCCGCAGCCTCTACACCATTGGCGGCCGGGTCAGCGACAACATCGCGCGCCACCTGGCCTTTCATCTGGGACAGGCGCGGCCGAACGTCTTTCACCTACCGCGAGATCCTGAGGTCTGGCCCGAGTACTTGTTGCGTATGAAGCCCGGGGACGTCTTCTTCATCTTCGATTTTCGCCGCTATGAAACGCAACTCGCTCGGCTCGCAGAGAGAGCCGCCACGGATCGCAAAGCGCGGATCGTGGTGGTAACCGACAAGTGGCTCTCACCGATCAACAGGACTGCCACCGAAGTGCTTGCCGTTCCGATTGAGACGGGCACCATCTGGGACAGCTATGCAGCGGCTTTGGCCGTCACCGAAGCCCTGGCCGCGCGCATCGCCAGCGCAGACTGGAACAAAGTGCGCGCCAGGATTACGGCATGGGATGCTGCTCGAAACATAGAGGGAGATACCGGAGAATGATGCCCCTGATATATGCAGCGACCTGCGATCTGGCAGGAAAGGTCCGCGGCAAGGCCTTTCCCGCAGACGATCTGGAGCGCCGGCTGTCCCGCGGGGTCGGATGGACGCCGACAAACGTACAGATCAACTGTTTTGACGGCATCGCGGAAAGCCCGTTCGGCGCACTGGGTGATCTCTTGCTCGTCCCTGACCCTGCAGCCGAGGTCCGTGCCGAGTTTGGCGATCAGACCGAGCACTTCATGCTGGGTGACATCCTCACGCTCGAGGGAGAGCCCTGGGCCCTTTGCACCCGATCTGTCCTGAAGCGCGCGCTTGCCCGTCTGGAGGCGTTGGCCGGGGTGCAGCTGCTTTGCGCGTTCGAGCACGAGTTCCAGTTGAGATCCGAAACCTCTCTCGTCGGCGAAGGCTATGGCCGGGCAGGGTTCGAAGAACAACGGGCGCTCTGCGAGACCCTGATGCACCAGCTGGCAGCGGCGGGCCTCTCGCCCGACAGCATCATGAAGGAATACGGCACGAACCAGTTTGAGGTCGTCATCGGGCCTGAGATCGGTACCAGGGCTGCAGATGCCGCCGTCATCCTGCGGGAACTCACACGCTCAACCGCGCGGCATCTGGGAGAGACTGCGACGTTCACGCCGATCCGCGATCCAGCGAGCGTCGGCAACGGCGTGCACATCCATATGAGTTTTCTCGATGCCAGGGGCGAACCTGCCACCTATGATCCGGCGCACCCTCATGGCCTTTCCCCCGTTGCCGGGGCGTTTGCCGCAGGGGTGCTGAAGTACCTTGACGCGATCCTTGCTCTGACGGCGCCCTCGGTCATCTCCTATCAGCGCTTGACGCCCCATCGCTGGTCTGCCGCCTACAACAATCTGGGCTTTCGGGACCGGGAAGCATCCCTCAGGGTTTGTCCGGTGACCGCTAAGGAACCGGAGAGCATCGCGCGGCAGTTCAACCTTGAATACCGCGCAGCAGACGCAGCCGCTTGTCCCCATCTCGCCCTAGCGGCCGTCGTCCATGCCGGGTGTCAGGGGATCGAAGAGGGTCTTCCGGCACCGACGCCAACCGAAGAGGATTTGTCACTCCTGTCCGAAGAGGCGCTCGCATCGAAGGGGTTCCAGCGGCTGCCAACGACACTGGACGCGGCGCTCGATCGTCTTGCCAACAACCCGGTCGTGTCCTCTTGGTTCGGCGAGTTCGTTTTGACTGTCTATCGGCTTCACAAGCAATCGGAGATCGCCCATGTCGCCGAGATGGGTCTTGCGCAGACATGCCGTGCCTATGAGACCACATACTAGAGTGCGCCTCTTTTTGGGAAAGGACGCTGACGCATCCGCGGGGTGCGTCCGATAGAGCCAGTCGGTACCATCCTGGGCATCCCAACGCGTGTCTTGACGCTCGGGGAACGCCATAGAAGCGGACGATGAACGGCTGGGAAGCGAGACAAGCCCGAGGACCTGATCCTTCTGGCGCCGTTGGTCCGAGCGATACTGGCGCAGAGATGAACCTGCACGAGTCAGATCGGTGTGACGGTGCGGACTTCCTATCGGTGGCGTCGACTCGACACAGACGGAGACCGGAATCAGCAGCCGGGGTTGAAGGAGTTCGAGACACCGCGGAGCGACTGGCGCGGAGCGTCGGCCAGCGGCGTGGGCGTGCGGTCTCGTTTACCTGACCAGCGGTGCCGCCGAGCTCCCTGCATCGCCAGCGCTGAACCATAACCTGCAGCAGACGGTTGGCGTGCCCGTTGACTACTGTGAAAAAGCGCTGCGATGCGGAACTGCTGACCGAGGACGCTATCGCGCATACCCGCGATTGCGGGCGCTACGGCTATCCGTTGGCCGGTAGATTTTTGCCCGCAAACGCCGCAACGCGCATCATCACCGGCTTGGCTCGAACAGTGCAGGCTGGCGCTCTCTCAACCGCGTTGGCAGCTCTTTCTGGGCAACGGGTGATCCGCACGGGTCGCACACTCAACTCCGTCGACGGGGTCGACGCACTGACGGGTCTCATCCTCCTTCGGAGATCGCCCGAGTGCATCCGCTCGGACTATGCCCCACGTGCACCGCGCGCTTTGCTGCGCGGCGGCATCGCCCAGTTCAACAGCGCGCTGCTCAACAGCGAGGTCTTCCGCCTCCGCGTGGCTGCGCCTCGGGAAAACACTTCACCGGGCCGCTTTCTGGTCCAACGCCCCGTGACCAGGGGGTGGTGACGCCACGACAAAACTGTCAGCCTCCGCACGGTCTCTGCCACAAGCAGCCGGCCCCCAAGGCGATCATACAGGTCAATCCGAGGCCCCCTCATCCACCAACAACCGAAACGGGCCGCTCCATGGGGACAGGCCAGTACCGGTCAGTGGATTTCATATCACTTGAGCCTCGCGCCGCCTTGTTTTAAGCCTGGAATACCTCGGGGTGCCCGTCGGGCTGAGATGCACCACGCAAACCCGTTGAACCTGAACCGGCTAGAACCGGCGGAGGGAAAGGTTTGCAACGTGCATCTGCCTGCTCCGCCCACACCCTAGGGAGCATGCTTTGAAAGCAATTCCACTCGTTGCGGGTCTCACTCTTGCCGTACCGGCCTTTTCCGACGCCGCGGAACTCATCGTGTACGCGCCTGACTACTTCGCCTCCGACTGGGGACCGGGACCTGGGATCGAAGCCCGGTTCGAAGAGCGTTGTGCTTGCGATCTCATCTACCGGACGGGCGATCTCTTGCCGCGCCTGCTGCTGGAGGGCGAGAGGACCGAGGCCGATGTCGCGATTGGTTTCAGCTCGGACCTGACGCGCCGCGCACGCGTAAGCGGTCTCTTTGCACCGCACGGGCAAGACCTCTCGGCCTTGACCCTGCCGATTGAATGGACCGACGAGATCTTCCTGCCCTTCAACTACAGCCACGCCGCCTTCGTCTATGACACGACCCGAGTGGCCGAGGTGCCGACCAGCTTCGCGGCTTTGCTCGACGCCCCCGATGACGTGCGGATCGTCATTCAGGATCCGCGAAGCTCCGTCTCGGGGCTGGCGCTCGCGCTGTGGGTTCAGCACGTCTTCGACGAGGACGCGGAGGACGCCTGGGCGGCACTCGCGCCCAAGATCGTGACGGTCACGCAGGGCTGGTCCGAGGCCTACGGGCTGTTCACCGACGGCGAAGCGGACATGGTGCTCAGCTTCACCACATCGCCTGCGTATCATATCCTCGCGGAAGACGACCTCACCAAATCGGCGGCGATCTTTGAGGACGGGCACTACCTGCTGGTCGAGTCCGCCGCGCAGATCGCGGGCACGGATCAGCCAGAACTGGCCGCCGAGTTCATGGCCTTCATTCTCTCCGAGACCTTCCAAGGCATGATCCCGACCACGAACTGGTCCTTGCCCTCTGCGTTGCCCGAGGCTGAGTGGCCACAAGGTTTTCAGGACTTGCCCCTGCCCGAGACCGTTCTGTTCTATCCCGAAGATGAGGCGGAAGCGATCCGCGATGCAGCGATCGATGCATGGCGTCGCGGGCTTTCCAACTAGGCGCCGTCGCGCTCGTTGCAGGGCTAGTAATCGGCCCTGTTCTCGCCGTGCTTTGGCGGAGCGGCGGGATCACCGCGCTGTCGCCCGCAGATTGGGGCGCGCTGCGCTTCACGGTCTGGCAGGCGGCGCTCTCGGCCTTTCTTTCGGTGGTGCTCGCCATAGCTGTGGCCCGTGCACTCGCCCGTCGGAGCTTTCCTGGGCGGGGCACACTTATCGCGCTGATGGGCGCCCCCTTTATCTTGCCCGTGATCGTAGCGATCCTCGGACTTCTGTCAGTCTTCGGCGGCAACGGGCTCCTCAACCGGGTCGCAGCGCCGCTCGGTCTCCCGCGGTTTGATGTCTATGGGATCCATGGGGTGATCCTGGCGCATGTGTTCTTCAATATGCCCCTCGCGGTGCGCCTCATTCTGCAGGGCTGGCTCTCAATCCCGTCCGAGCGCTTTCGCCTTGCGGCATCGCTCGACGCCTCGGTTTGGCGGCTGCTCGAGGCGCCAATGCTCCGCCGGACCTGCCCCGGAGCGTTTGCCGTGATCTTCGTGATCTGCCTCGGCACCTTTGCGGTGGCGCTTACGCTCGGAGGCGGGCCGCGGGCGACAACGGTCGAACTCGCGATCTACCAAGCCTTCAAGTTTGACTTCGACCTCGGCAAAGCAGCGACCCTTGCCTTGATCCAGTTGGCGCTTGGCTTTAGCGCTGGCCTTCTGGCATTGCGCTTCGCAACGATTGATGGCTTCGGTGCGGGTCTCGATCGGGCGATACAGCGCTGGGACGGGACTTCGCTGTCGGTCCGTCTCTTGGACACCGCCGCCATCGCCCTGGCTGCCGCCTTTCTCCTGGTCCCTCTCGCCTCAATCGCGCTGGCGGGGTTGCCGGGCCTATTCCAACTTCCGCCGCAGGTCTGGGAGGCGACCATGCGCTCGCTCGCAGTGGCGCTCGGTGCGACCGGGTTGACCGTCGCCGTTGCCCTCATGCTGCTCAATCGAGCGGGCGAGACCGCAGCCCTTCTCGGCATCTCGGTCTCGGGCCTCGTCCTTGGCACCGGCTACTTTCTTTTGCTGCAACCGTTGATCCGGCCGAGCGCGGTGGCACTCCCCGTCACGCTCGTTGTCAACACGCTGATGGCGCTGCCTTTTGTACTGAGAGTACTGCGCCCTGCGATGGAAGTTGCGCGCACCGACTATGGTCGCCTCGCCGCCTCGCTCGGCCTCCGAGGATGGGCGCTCTGGCGCGTCGTCTATCTGCCACGCCTGCGCCGTCCATTGGGATTTGCCGCCGGGCTGACCGCCGCCCTTTCCATGGGCGATCTTGGCGTCATCACGCTCTTCGCCAACAGCGAAGGCGCCACCTTGCCACTCCAAATCTATCGTCTAATGGGCAGCTATCAGATGGAGAGCGCCGAGGCCGCGGCGCTGCTCCTGCTCTCAATCAGCCTCGCCCTGTTCTGGGTTTTCGACCGAGGAGGACGCATGCATGCTCCGACTTGAGGCATTGGAGGTGAGACAGGGATCGTTCACCTTGACGGCCAATGTCACCCTTGATGCGCGAGTCACGGCCCTGATCGGACCGTCGGGTTCGGGAAAATCCACCCTGCTAAACGCGGTCGCGGGTTTCGTCACACCCGCGACGGGCCACATCCTCTGGCACACGCAAGACATCACTGCGGCCACGCCGGCGGCACGCCCGGTCTCGATGCTGTTTCAGGACAACAATCTCTTTCCCCACCTCACAGTCGACGAGAACATCGCGCTTGCCTTGACCCATCGCCGCCCCTCGAACGCCCAACGCACAGCGATGGCGGCCGCCATGGATCGCGTCGGACTCTCAGGGTTCGGCGCACGGAGACCGGGCACGCTGTCCGGGGGCCAGCAAAGCCGCGCTGCGCTGGCGCGTGTCATGCTCCAGAACCGTCCGCTGGTTTTGCTTGACGAGCCCTTCGCCGCGCTCGGTCCCGCGCTGAAGCACGACATGCTTGATCTCGTTGCAGATTTGGCGCGCGAGCACAGGCTCCAGATCCTCATGGTCAGCCACGACCCTGCAGACGCGCTGCGGATAGCCGATGAGGCCTGCGTCCTCGCGGATGGACGGATCTCGCCGCCGCAGCGGACAACCGAGTTGCTCGCCAATCCTCCCCCGGACCTTAAGCGGTATCTCGGAGACGTTTAGGCCCACGAACGGGCTCGACTGTCACGCCCTCAAGGATCGCAAGCGAGAACCGACCCGGCGATCTCGATGAAGCGGCGGAGCGCAATGGTCGTGATGCGTTTCAACACCCACAAGGCGCCTGACGCGAATGCCCGTTTGGAAGGCGAAACGTGGTCCCTGCTCCAGTCAAAGGGGGGTTACGATTGATTAAACCCGCAAGCGAACGATAGCGTCAACCTCCACCGAAGCATTCCCCGGTAGACCCGGCACCCCCACGGCCGTGCGTGCGTGCCAGCCATCCTCGCCAAAAAGTGCCAAGAAGATCTCCGTCGCGGCATTGATCACAAGTGGACTGGCAGGGAAACCTGTCTCGCATTGGACGAACCCGCCCAGCCGTAGGACCGTATCCACCTGGTCCAAATCGCCTTCACAAGCCTCCCGCAACCGATAGAGCAAGTTGAGTGCACAGATTTTGGCCGCCTCTTGGGCCTTCGCGATGCCGTCGGGGGTGTTCGGCACCGCTCCCGTATGGGTCACTCTCCCACCCCATTCGCAGACCTGCCCCGACAGATAGACCGTTGTCCCGTCCCGGCGGAAGGGCAGGAACTGCCCCATTGGGGTCCAGTTAGGAGGAAGCTGCAGGCCGAGTTCTGCCAATCGCGCCTCAGTGCGGGACACAGTCACACCGTCTCCACATGGCTCGAGGCTAGATAGGTCCGCCAGTCGCCCAGATGCGTGATATCCGTAGCGCCCTCGGTTCCACGGGTCTCGCACAGGAAACCCTTAACCTGGGCCCCGTCCGAGAGTTCGATGGTGCCGATACCCAAAGGTGCAGGGATTTCGGCCATGAAAGAACCCAGGGCCGCTTTGGGCAAGGCCCATATCTCCAGCGCGACCGCAGCGCCTCCCGACGCGACCCGCACAAGACCCGGCCGTTCGGGCGGCCCGCCTGCAAGGGCGTAGAACCGATAGTCGGGGGCCGTCTGCGCCTTGCGTACGAGCCGTGCACCCAGATCCGTCAGCTGCCAATTCAGCGGCAAGCCCTCCATGTGGGCGCCGCAAACGGCAATCGCGATCTCGTCCGACCGGTTTGACGGGGTCGGAGGCAGAGTTGCCGGAGGCGGTACTGGATGGCTGGTCGCCCCCATCTTGCGAATGCAACCGGCCTCAAACGTTCGGGCGACAGAGGCGACCAGGGCGTCCCCACCTGCCGGCGCAAGCAATGTGACACTGCCCGGTCGACCGTCGCCACGTGGCCCGGTTGGAACGGCGATCCCGCACATGTCGAGGAGGTTCACAAAATTCGTATAGGTCCCAAGGTTAGAATTCGGGGTGATCGGATCGTCCTCGAGATCTGCAACCGTGTAGAATGTCGGGATCGTCGGGACACAGAGCAGATCAACGCCGCCAAGCATCGGCTCGGCAGTCCGTTTCAGATCAGCCAGTCGATAGAACCCTCGGAACGCGTCCGCGGCAGACATCTTCTCGGCAGCCGTGATGATTTGGCGGGTCACCGGGTGGATGGCATCAGGGTCGCTGTCCAAAAGGGCTTCTATGACGGTATATCGCTCAGCCACCCAGGTGCCCTGGTAGAGCATTCGGGCCACGGCGTAGAGCGGCTCGAAATCCATAGGTACAATCTCGGCGCCTTGGGCCTTCAGGGTGGCAACGTCCCGCGCGAACGCAGCCTCGTGCTCCTGGTCGCCGAAGAACTCGATGGAAGCGGCATCCGGAATGCCGATGCGCAACCCAGCCGGACAGTCCGAAAGCGGGTGGTGCATAAGCGGCTTAGAATAGGAGTCCGCTGGGTCGAACCCACGGGCCACACCAAACGCCGTGTATGCATCGTCGACCGTCAGGGCAAAGATCGAGACGGTTTCGCTCGTCCTGCAGGCCGGGACGACGCCGCGCGCCGACAGCGCCCCAAGCGTGGGTTTCAATCCCACGATGTTGTTCAGCGCGGCAGGGACGCGGCCCGACCCTGCGGTATCGGTGCCGAGCGAGAAGGTAACCGCCCCATGCCCCACAACCACGCCCGACCCGCCTGAGGAGCCGCCCGGAACGATCTCCGGGTCCACAGCGTTCCGTGGCGCGCCGTAGGGGGTGCGAACCCCGACCAGCCCGGTCGCGAACTGATCGAGATTGGTCTTGCCGATGAGCAACGCACCCGCGGCACGCAGTTTGGCGATCACAAAGGCATCGGCATCGGGCGTATAGGCATAAGCGGGACAACCCGCTGTCGTTTCGATACCTGCCGCGTCGATGTTGTCCTTTGCGGCAAACGGGATGCCCCAGAGGGGCTTGTCCGGGTCGAAGCTCCCGAGCGCTGCCGCCTCAGCGCGCAGTGTGTCCCGGTCGCGCAGGTGAATAAAGATGCCCGGGTCGTTCACCGCGTCGAGGCGCCGGAAGACCTCGTCGATGACATCTTCGGGCCGAACGCCGCGAGCATATGCCGCCCGCAAGGCGTCCAGAGTGAAGGGCAGATCGCTCAGCATCAGGATACTCCAGTCATCAGCATCTCGCGCAGTTCAGGCGGGGTTGGCGCAGCATCCAAGAGCGCCTTGGTGTAGAGGTTCTGCGGGGCGTTCATGACCTCCGCAGCCGGACCTTGCTCGACAATCTCGCCGTCCTTCATGACAATGACATGGTCGCACAGCAGACGGACAACGTGCAGATCATGGCTCACGAAAAGATACGTCATCCCGCGCTTTGCCCGCAAATCCACAAGCAGGTTCAGAACCACTGCCTGGATGGACACGTCCAACGCCGCCGTGGGTTCGTCGAGGATCAAGAACTTCGGCTCCAGCGCGATGGCCCGGGCGATGCCGACACGCGCCTTCTGACCGCCCGAGAGCTGGTGCGGGAACCGATCCAATAGGGGCAGCGGCAGGCCGACCAGGATTGCCAGTTCCTCGATGCGCGCTCGCAGCTTGGCGCCACGCAGATCGGTGAGGCGTTTTAGCGGCTCGGCAATTGTCTGGCGTGACGTATGCCGTGGGTTGAGACTGTCAGTGGCGTCCTGAAACACCATCTGAATGTCCGCGCGCCGAGGATTACGGGCAAAGCCTTTTGCGGGGATGGCGCCGATATCCTCGCCATCGAACATCACCTGACCGCCACTCGGGTCCAGCAAACGCACCAGGATCTCGGAGGTTGTCGACTTGCCGCATCCACTCTCGCCAACCAAGCCCACGCTTTGCCCCTCAAGGATGGCGAACGAGATCCCCTTGACCGCGTGCACGGGACCGGACTTGCCCTGATACGTCTTGACGAGATCCCGGACCTCGACCAACGGCTTGTCGCCAATGTCATGCGCCAGCACCGGGCGGCGGTCCTCAGGCGGCAGGAGGCTCCGGATACTCTCTCCAGCACGCGGGGTCGCGTCCACCAGCTTGCGGCTGTAGGGATGCTGGGGACCGCCGAAGAGCGCGGCCGGGTCGCCCTGCTCGACGATCTCGCCATCCTTAATGACCACGATCCGATCACAGTACTGGGCGGCCAACCCTAGATCATGGGTGATCAGGATGCTGCTCATGCCGCGCTCTCTGATCAGGTCGCGGACCAGATCCATGACCGCCTTCTGGGTTGTGATGTCCAGGCCGGTCGTTGGCTCGTCCGCGATCAGGATGCGCGGATTACAGGCGAGCGCGATTGCACAAACCACCCGCTGGCACATGCCTCCAGACAACTCGAACGGATAAGCATCGTATCTGGCCTCGGCGTGTTTGATCCGCACAGCTTCCAGGGCCTCGATGGCCTTTGCGCGCGCGTTTCCGCGCGTGGCACTGGCATGCTGTCGGAGGACGTCTTCGATCTGATGCCCCACCTTGCGGATCGGGTTGAGGGCCGCGCGCGGGTTCTGAAAGATCATCGAAATCTCGCGCCCCCGGATGTCGCGCATATCGCGCTCCGACGCACGACGTAGATCGATCCCGGAGTACTCGGCGTCACCCTGCTTGATCACGCCACCCGCGTCCAGGATGCGCATCAGAGCGTAGGAAGTAACCGATTTGCCCGATCCGCTTTCTCCCACGATGCCGAGGATCTCGCCCTTGGAGAGTTCGAAGCTGACACCGCGGACGGCATCGACCTGCCCCCGGCGGGTCTTGAACGAGACGGCAAGATCGCGGACCCGCAGCATCAGGTGCGCTTTCTCGGATCGACGATGTCGCGGAGCCCATCCCCCAAGAGATTGAAGGTGAAGACCGCCATCATCAGCCAGAGCCCTGGGAACACCGCCAGCCACCACTCACCCGACACGATGAAGTTGGCCCCCTCAGCCACCATGATCCCCCATTCCGGAGTGGGCGGCCGGACGCCGAGGCCAATGAACGACAGACCCGCTGCGTTCAGAATGGCCCAACCGAGGTTGAGAGAGACCTGGACCATCATCGGCGGCAGGGCGTTCGGGAAAATGTGGAGCGCCAGAACCCTCAGATCCGAATTGCCGGAAAGCTTGGCAGCGCGGGCAAAGCCTGCCTCTCGCCGGATGTTGACCTCGGCCCGTACGAGTCTGGCGTAGAACGGCATGTTGATGATTGCAGTGGCGTAGATGATGTTCTCGACCGTGTTGCCGAGCGCGGCCACGATCCCCATGGCCAGAACAAACAGCGGAAAGGCCATGATCGTGTCGAGGATGCGGTTCAGCACGATGTCCAGCCGTCCTCCCCAATAACCCGCAGCGGCACCGAGGATCGACCCCACGACGAACGACATCGCCACCGCCGCGACCGAGATCGTGAGATCGAGCCGTGTTGCAACGATCACCCGGCTGAAGACGTCGCGGCCGACCTGATCGGTTCCAAACCAATGCGCCATGGATGGAGGCTGAAGCGCGTTGGCCGCGTTGGTGGCGAGCGGGTCGTAGGGCACGAGCGCGGGGCCGAACGCCGCGCAGAAGAGGATGAACGCCAGCATGCCAAATGCGATCATCGTGACCGGGTTCGACCGCACCACGTAGAGCACGTGGTCGAAGCGCCCGCGAGAGGGAGCCGAAGCCATTGCGGTGTCGCTCATGACGAGAGGAACCCGATGCGCGGATCGATGGCCGTGTAGAGCAGATCGATGAAGAGGTTCAGCGCGACGAACAACAGCGCCATGGTCAGCACGAACCCTTGAACGGCTGCGTAGTCCGAGACCACCAGCGCCTCCACCGCATAGGAGCCTATGCCAGGCCAGGCGAACACCTTCTCGACCAGCACGTTCGCGCCGAGCGCAAACGAAAACACCATCCCAAGCGTTGTAACGACCGGCAGCAGTGCATTCCGGAACGCATAGCCATAGAGCACCTTCCGGTTCGACAGGCCCGCCGCCTTGGCCGTCCGGATAAAGTCCGCAGACAGGGCGCTCAGCATCGCAGCCCGGGTCATGCGCGCAATGGGGGCCAGAGTGAACAACGCCATCGTCATGGCAGGCAGGGCCAATTGCCGTGCGGCACCCCACCACGTCTCCCAGTCTCCGACCAGGGCCGCATCGATGAGATAGAAGCCGGTGATATGCTCTGGCGAGAGGTAGATGAAGTCCAAGCGTCCGATGGGCGACGGGGCCCAGCCCAGAAGATAATAGAGGATGTAGATCAGCAAGATCCCGGTGAAGAACGTCGGCAGCGAAACGCCCGCCGTCACCACGACCCGGCACAGGTGATCGACCCAGGACCCAGGGCGCGTCGCCGCCAAAACACCCAAAGGCACGGCGATAAGAACCGCCAACAGGAGCGCCGTGAGCGTCAGCTCGAGAGACGCCGGCAACCGTGTCGCAAGATCGGTGGCCACCGGACGCCCTGTGGACAGAGACTGGCCGAGATCGCCTCGCAGCAGATCCCCCACATAGACGACAAACTGCTGGAGCAGCGGCTTGTCGAGGCCCATGGCGACCCGCACCTCCTCAATCGACTCCGCATCCGCCGCCGCCCCGGCGAAATACACGGCAGGATCGCCAGGCAGCGCGCGTGTCAGCAGAAAGCTGATCACGACGACACCCACGACAACGGGAAACGCCTGCACGATCCGCATCAACGTCGCGCGCAGGCGGGGGCGGCTCGCCAACATGGCTCAGGTGGTCGTCAGCGGACGGACATCCAGCTGGCGGTGGAACCAGAACTCATAGCCATCAACCCCGTTGGTCGCGACGTTCAGCGCAGGCTGATAGAGCGGGATGCGGGGCAGTTCGTCGAGTGCGATCTCGAACATGCGCTTGATCTTCGGCGCGTATTCAGGGTCGTCCATGGGCATATGCAGCGAGCTGTCCACCAGCTCTTCGATCTCCTCGTTGCGGTAGTTCGAGGAGTTAAAGAGGTGGCCATCTTTGTACGCCCAGAAGAAGTAGTAGTCAGGCGTGTTCAACCATCCGCCAAAGTTCTCGAGGTGAAGATCGAGGCGCTTCTCCACCAGCACGGCCGTGCGCCAGTTCGCGCCCGGGATCTTCTCGATGGTCACGTTGATGCCGATTTTTCCCAGAGCCTCCTGCACCAGAAGGGCCGTCGGCTCCATCCAGGAGGACAGGTTCGCGCTGATCGACATCGTCACATCGAAGCCATCGGCATGGCCTGACTTGGCCATGTGCTCCTTCGCCTTGTCGAGATCCGTGTAGTACTGCGTCTTGCGTGGCCAGGCGATGTCCGTGATCTCCTCCGACCCGCCATAGAGCGGCAAACCACGCCCGAATGCGGCCGCCTGGAAGATGTCCTCGTAAGGAACGGCATAGGCGATCGCCTTGCGCACATCCGGGTCTTGAAACGGCTCGAAGGCGAAATTCGGGCACAGACAGTGGATGCAATTCTCGACCGGTGTAGAGAAGACGTCGATCTTGTCGGCCAGCTCGGCAGCGTCCTTGTCCGGGATACCGAACGCCATCTGCACATCGCCCCGTTCGATGAGTGCGCGGCGCGTGGCCGGGCTCGGGACTTCGCGGATGATCACGCGCCGGATGGCGGGCAATGGGCCGCCGACCCAGTTTTCGTTGCGCTCATACACTAGCTGCTCGCCCGGTTGCCAGCGGGCCACCTTGTAGGCGCCGGATCCCGCAGGGTTGTTGTGCAGATACTCCAACGCCCAGGGGTCTTCCTCGGTGGCGTTCGCCTTCGCCTCCACCGAATTCATGATGTAGGGCACCGGGACGGCCAAATCTGGAATGCTCAGCTTGGATGGCCGGTCCAGTTTGATGACAAAGGTCCCTTCGTCGACCGCAATGAACTGGTCCGGGCGCACGACCCCCCCCGCCTTCATCTGCACGGATGGGAAGCCGCCAACCGATACCGCGCGGTCGAACGACCATTTCACGTCCTCCGCCGTAACCTTGCGTCCATCCCAGAACGTGGCGTCGGGCTTCAGCTTGAAGGTCAACGTCAAGCCGTCGTCGGATGTCTCCCAACTTTCGGCCAGTTCCGGTTCGACGACCGAGTAATCGTAGGAGTAGCCACCGCCGATCGCTTCCTTGGTTCCGAAAGACAGCAACCGATCATAGCAATTCACCCCCACCTGATAGGACGCTCGGCTGGTGCCCGAACGATGCAGATCCAGCGAATTGATCGCCTGTCCGGTGACCACGACGATCGTATCTGTGGCGGCGCTCGCCGGGAGAGCCTTCAGGAAAGGCAGGACCGACGCACCCGCCATGCCCATCTTCAAGAAATCGCGTCGTGAGGATGTGTTTGTCATCGCAGGTCCCTTTGCCGGTCTCATTTGTCCCTCATGAGATTTGGGGCAGATCTGCGAACACAGCTACTGCTATAAAATCATATATCCGCTGCATAAAATGCAGCGCTCTGAGAGAGTCGTAGAACTATGAAGCACTTAAAGACGTTCGTACTGATCGAAGCCGTCGTCCGTGCGGGCTCCATCCGGAAAGCAGCAGAGGACACAAACCTCACCGCATCGGCGCTCAATCGCCGGATCCAAGCGTTCGAGCAAGAGTTCGGATGGCCCATTTTCGAGCGTCTCCCGCGTGGCATGCGTCTCAATCCCGCCGGCGAACTGCTGATGCAGCACATTCAGTCTCAACGCACCGATCTGACACGGGTTCAGTCGCAGGTGGCAGACCTGTCCGGCGAACGCAGAGGCCACGTCTCGATCGCGTGCTCGCAAGCCTTGCTGCCCTATTTTTTACCGGAGCAGATCGCGATCTACCGGTCTGCCCATCCCGGCGTGACCTTCTCTGTGAACGTTCGGGACCGATCACAGGCGGAGCGTGACCTAGCCTCGTTCAGCAGCGATCTGGCTTTGGTCTTCGAGCCTGTTCACTTGGTTGAGTTCGAGGTGCTCCATGCCATGGCGCAACCGGTCCATGCCATTTTCCGCCGTGACAGCCCCCTCATGCAAAGAACAGATCTACGCCTCCGGTATTGTCTGGACCATCACCTGATCCTGCCTGCGAAAGCCTATGGGGTGCGTCATTTGTTGGAGCAAGCGGCGGCGCAGCGTGGACGAACCCTCAGCGCAACGGTCGAGACGGAGTCCTTCGAGTTCATCCGTCACTACGTGCTTCATGAGAACGCCGTGGGGTTTCAGATCCCCATCGGCTTGAAGATGGACAACGACAGGCTGCTTGCACACCGGGCGGTTTCTCCCAGAGACATCGTTGGCGGCCAACTCTTGCTCGGACAGATGAAGGACCGCACGCTTCCGGTGGCGTCGGCAAAGTTTGCCCACCAACTCGCGCTCGCCTTGGCTGCGCGGATCGAGGCAAATCCTTCGCACTCAGATCATTGCCCTTGAAGGCAGGTCGTCCTCGAACGGCGGCATACGCGCTGTCGAGTACCCGTCGGTAGTCTCAGAGCTGCCCGGCTGGGCACCAGAGTGTCGGAGGGAGAGCTGGCCCCATAGCCCAAGCACAGTAGGAGGACCATCATGCCTGAACATGGCCACACGCGCGGTGAGATCGCAGCGCGCATTGGCGCACCGCCTGGTAGAGGCCTGCTCCGCGATGCTGTGTACGGTGGCATTGACGGAGCGGTCACAACCTTTGCAATCGTTGCAGGTGTAGCAGGAGCTGGTCTGTCACCGTTTGTCATTATTGCACTTGGGCTAGCCAACGTCCTGGCCGATGGCTTCTCAATGGCAGCGGCAAACTATTCGGGCACCAAGGCAGATTTAGACAACATTCGGCGCATTCGAAAGATTGAGGAACGGCACATACGAGACTTCCCAGAGGGGGAGTGGCTCGAAGTCCGGGAAATACTGTCAAGAAAAGGGCTGAAAGGCAGGGTTCTTGATCAGGCAACGGATGCGATAACGCAAGATAAGGAGAGTTGGATCAGCATCATGCTTGAGGGCGAGTATGGTGTGGGAGGCGTAGACCCGCGGCCACTCCATGCGGCCGTCGCAACCTTCCTTGCCTTCCTCCTCGCTGGGATGATCCCGTTGCTGCCCTTTCTTATCGAAGTGAACGATGCTTTCGCTGCGTCGGCAGTGATGACTATGGCGACGTTCTTTGCCATCGGCGCCGCAAAGAATCTCTGGTCGCTCAACTCTTGGTGGCGGTCCGCAATTGAGACATCTTTGATTGGCGGTGCCGCAGCAATACTGGCCTATGGTGTAGGCACACTCTTTCATGTGTAAAAGGTGCATTCGCGGAACCTGTAGCCTGGTAGAAAGAAAGTAACCGCCGCCCGGTCTGGGCGGCGGCCTGTTGGCTGTCAGCCTGTCAATATCTGGCTGAACCGGTTCGGATCAGGTCAACAGATCATCGGTGGGCACAAAGATGATTGGCGGGCCGAAGTCGAACTCTGGCTCCAGGAAGATGTCTTCGACGTTGAAACCTTCCGATCCCTCGTCGTCGTTCGCCTCGAAGTCTTTCAGTATGAAGACCAAATCATCCTGCGAGAAGCGACCGTCATCATCGAGATCGACAATGACCTGCGTATCGCCATCCACAACGATAAGCTCGATGTTGCCGGAGTCCCCGCTGTCGAACTCTTCTTCGACCACGAGGAAATTGTTCTCATCGGTATCGACCTCGGAGATACCTCCGATCTCGAACTCGACGATGAAGGCCAGCAGATCGATCCGGTCACCCTCCTCGACGCTGAAATCGGTGATGCAGTCTGGCCCGGGCTCGGTCGGCCGCGACTGTGTGTTGGGATCATCGGAGATGGCTGGTATGAACCGGAAGAGATCCGCGCCATCTCCACCCGTCAGCTCGTCCGCACCAAAGCCAGAACTGCCGAACGGGAACTCCGAGAAGAAGAAGCCCGACTCCAGAATATCGTCGCCGTCCCCACCGATAAGGGTGTCGTTGCCAAAATCGCCGCGCAGGAAGTCGTTGCCTCCCTGACCGTCGATATAGTCATCTCCACCCTCTGTGAAGCCGATGATGAAGTCCTCCTCGAAGACACCGAGGTCCTCAAGCAGATCCGTGTCGAACTCCTCATCACCGACGAAGATGTCACCCAACACCAGCGGACCGAAGAAGCCGTCGCCGCGCAAGTCATCGCTGCCGTCGCCGCCGAGGATGCTGTCATCGCCCTGACCACCCTCGATGGTGTCTCGGCCGTCGCCACCTGTGATGGTGTCGTCGCCGTCACCGCCATAGGCTTGCGAGCCGACCTGCTCGACCAGCAGATCGAAGGTGAGCAGCGTTTCACCGTCGAAGTCCGCGTCGCCCAGTGGACCCTCGGCCTCGACGACCACGGTGTAGGTGCCGTCCTCGTCGATCTCCGGCATCGCAATGAACGGATCCGGCGATGCAAAGAACCCATCGAACGGGCCATCATCGATGCCACTGCCACCGAAGGGCGGGCTGCCCGGCTCGGCCAAGAAATCGTCGCTAAACTCGATATCGGGCCCGAGGTCGTCCCCGCTTCCGGGACCGAACAGTGTCATCGAGTAGTCGAACGGCACGCTGACGGTTTCGCTGTCGTCCCCGCCGAGCGAACCTTCGATGAACCCATTGTCGAGATCGATGACCACCATGTCGCCGGCGTCAAGCGAGAAGCTGAACTGGAAGTCCTCCTCATCCGCTTCTTCGTCGAGCGACGCAGAGAACGCCAGACCGTCGCCGATACCGGCCTCACCGTCACCGAGGATAATAACGTCATCGCCCGAGCCGCCAAGCAGGGTGTCCTTGCCAGACCCGCCGTTCAGCGTGTCATCGCCCTCGTTGCCGCCGATGACGTCGTTGCCCGAACCGCCGTCGACGCTATCGTCGCCCGAACCGGCAAAGACGAGGTCCTCACCACCCCCGGCCTCGATCACATCGTCACCGTCGTTGCCGTCGAACTCCTCGCCCCAGCCGCTCTCGTTGCCGCGGAGCGTGTCGTTACCCGCGCCGCCATCGACGTCGACATTGCCGTCCTGACGCATCAGCGCGCTGCTGACATCGAGGTTTTCATCCTCGAGCCGGTTCTCGACCAGTTCGCCGTCGTCGGACTTGGCGTTGAAGTCGATCTCCCCCGGGTCGTCCTCGTCGAAGCCGCCGGCCCCGCGCACCTCCAGATCGTCATAGTCGAAGGTGTCGATGCTGGCCTCAATGTCACCCTGGTTGAGATTGACGCGGGTAACACCCAGCATCGAGGCCTGGATCAGATCGAGATCCTCGCCAGCGCCCTGATCAACAACCAAGCCAAAACCCTCGAGACCAAGAAACTCCGGCGGACCGTTGTCCTCGTCGAAAATGTCGATGGAACCGATTTTGGTGATATCGTTTACCGCAATACCCGAACCGCCGAAGCCCTCGATGGTGACGGTGTCCGAGCCTTGATCCTGTTGGACTGAGTAGCCTCGGCTCTCGAGCGCATCGAAAACCGCCGTTGCGATCTCGTCGGCATCCGTCGCATCCGCAACGTCTCCCACCACGATCGTCTCCGTCACAGTCTTCCCGTCGATCAGAAACTCAAAGATGAACCCTTCGTTCTCGTCATCGCCGTCGTCGTCCTCTTCGTCGCCGTTATCCGCGTCTCCAATGAAAGTGAGCGTGAGATCCGCACCGCTCAGCACGTCTCCGAGATCGCTCACGTTGAGGACGAAGCCACCAGAGCTGTCGCTGATCGTGTCAGCAAAGGAATCGGACCCGCTGCCTTCGCCGTAATGGGCGTAGTCCTTGCCCGAGCCGCCTTCGATCACGTTCTCTGAAAGCCCACCCTCCTCGGCTGCGACAAGGAATGTGTCGTCTCCGGTTCCGCCGTCGAGGGTGTCTGCGCCGTCGCCGACAAGGAACAGATCGGCCTCGGCGCCGCCAAAGACGAGGTCGTCGCCGTTGCCATCGATGAGGGTGTCGCATCCTGCGCCGCCGTCGAGGGTGTCGTCGCCGGAGCCGCCCTGGAGCAGGTCGTCGCCGGAGCCGCCGAGCAGGCTGTCATC
>JBCBYB010000045.1:0-32221 GCA_039816045.1 Pseudomonadota bacterium | reverse complement strand
AGCGCAAGCCGCTGCCCGACAGTCTGCCGCGCAACGAGCAGGTGCTTGTCCCGGGCGATGCCTTCGGCCAGTGCGGCAGCGCACTGAAGGGCGTCGGAGAGGACGTCACCGAGGAGCTCGACCAAATCCCCGGCCGCTTGGCGGCGCTGTTCGAACCGCTGGCCGATGCCATTGGGCGGCATCTCCGAGGTGACCTGCCTGGCGCATATCCGGCGCAAGTTCACGGACATCTTCCAGGCCGAGGCGCTGCCGGTGTTCGACGACCTCGAGGCATGGCCCCACGCCCAACTGCCGCGGATCTCCGGCAAGTCCGAGCGCGCCAAGGCCATCCGCGACCCCCCACCCGCCTGAAGCGGCTCCAGCTCTATCTCGAGCAGGGGTTCTGGAAGCGGAGAACAATTCTGCGGAAAGCGCGATGAAGCCCGTGGAGATCGGCCGGAAGAATTTCCTTTTCATCGGCTCTGAAGGCGGCAGAAGGTCAGCCGCAATCGCCATACGCTGATCGAGACCGCGAAGTTGAACGGCGTCAATCCCAAGGCATGGCTCACCGACGTCCTCGGCAGAACCGCGGACGACAAGATCACCCGGATCGACGACCTCCTCCCATGGCGATACACTGCCGCGGCAGCTTAACCAGGGCTGACCTCGCCGCTCCAGAGCGCCCAGACCGAACGCTCTCGTTCGATGGGCGCGCAGCGTCAATCTTCGGCGTGCAGTTTCAGACCTGACGCTCAACAAGCTCGTTCTGTCGGAAGCCGCGCTCGGCGAACGGTCGAAATGCCTTTCGCCCACATTAAGAAGATCCTCGGCCTCGACCACCTGCGCGTGAGAGGACCAAACGGCGCCAAGGACGAGTTCACTCTCGCCGCCACCGCCCAGAACCTCCGAGAGATGGCCAAACGCCTTCCCGCAACAGCGTGAGGGTGTCATTGGGCCTCCTTGTCGAACACATCCTGCCGCGCCGCAACACATTGTTTTTCAACAGAATTGGGCGGCAAGCAGCGGCTCGCGGCGCGGGGCGCAGAGGTCGGCTCAGCGGACAAACCGGCCTTTCGCTGGCGCAGCACTATCAGTTGTACTGACAAACGCTCGAGGCGTCGGACCGGCGACACCTATGGTGCAATGCCGTGCGCTTCCACGATACCGGCCATTCCCGACGGCCTTGATCTAGCCGACCATAACCGGCCATCCGCTGCCGGCGCACACAAGATCGGGGCCGCGGACCAGTCTGACCTTTGCCCGCGAGTTGGAGGCGCGCGCGGATTGAGTAGGCCTGTTTGGGCGGAAGCGGGCGCTTCTGGCTGATCGACCGGCCCTTGTTCCAGGGCACGCGTCGAGCTCTGACGGCTGGGAGTTGGATGTTGGCATCAGTTGGCCTCCATCCGTCCCGCCCAGCCTCCACGCCGACACCGCGTCGGCGCCATTCACTCTGCTAGCTGCACAACGGCCGGAATGCCCATCGTGCACTGACCCCTCGCACCGCGCCGCACACGATCGCTCGGAGGCCGGAGCGGAAGTATTGGACTGCTGAACGTCAGCATGACTTTCCCAATCTTAGCACTGGTTCGTCGATCCTACAGCCGTAGCGGGTTCGGTGGTTGCACAAAGAACCCTGTTTAAAATGAACTTACGGTTCTTCTTCCTTTAGTCCGACGCCGGCAGCTTGCGGACGCGGCGGTTGCGCCGCGCCCTGGTGCTGGGTCACTCGACGAGCGCGATTTCGCCGGGCCGCCAGGTCTGATCGAACCACGGCTTGAGCGGGCCGTAGAGACGCAGGATCACGTTCCAGCCTTTACCCGACACGGTCTGAAGCCAGTTGCTCTCCTTGCCTTCCGGCGGCTCGGGGCCGAAGTAGATATCGAACGAGCCATCGTCGTTCTGCTGCAGGCCATCTTCGCTACCCAAGGCTGGGAACTGCTTGTCGGTCTGAAGCATCGAACGGGTCTGGTTGTCATACGGCGTGAAAGACCAGAAATCCTGCGCGGGCACATCGGCTGGCACGTTCAGAACGTAGGTCTTCGCGCCGTCGAGCGCGTTCCCTTCGGCGTCACGATAGGTGAATGCGTACTGCGACCCTTTGCCGACCGACTTGAACGCCATCGCCGGGGTAATCCCGGTCGCGTAAAAGTGGAACGCCGCTCGGAAGTTATGCTTCACCGTACCGTCGATCGTGAACGTGTATTCGTTGCCTGGAAAGGCGTTCTGCCAGTAGCTCTCGCCGGGATACCAGTAGACCAACTCGTCACGCGGTTTTGAGATCAGCGTCTTGACAGTCACGGCGCCTGCCGCGGCGGCCCGCTCTAGGATCGATCGCATCCGCTCGTCAGGCGCGAACTCCTGTCCTTTTACGATGCCGATGGAGGCGAGATAGCCCAGAAGCTCGGGGCTCTCGCCATAAAGCGGCTCAGCCTGGATGACGTTGTTGATCTCATCGAACATCCGTTCGTCCATCAGATGGATGGTGTTGAACTCCTCGCCGGATACGTTGACGAAGGTCATCTCGGGCGGTGCGTCAGCCTGCGAGAGCGGATACATCCGGAACGCCCCCTGAGTCTGCTGTACCGCGAGATCGGGCGAGCCGTTCTCGTCGGTGTAGCCGCGCCAGAGGACCCAGTGGGAATATGTGGTCGTTGGGACAACCGCCGTGTATCCTTCGTCTGGCACGACGCCTTCGTAGTTCGGCGGCAGGATCAGGAACTTCCCGCCTTGCCCTTCGTCGGGGCCAAGATTGCCGAAATCCATGACGTACCGAAACCATGCGTTGTTCACGAACCCCAGCACGTTGGGCGGCGTCTCGATGACCCATGGCTCGTCCGTCATCCGAAGCAACGCGGTCTGGTAGACGCTGGTCGTGTTAGGCGTCAGAAACAGCGTCCGAGAGTCCATGAGGTCGGCGAACTGCGCTACGTGGGTGTTGGCGGGGGCCACTTCCTCGATCCCGCGCAACATGGCATCCATCGAGGCAATCTTGATGCCGCTGAGATACGCCTGATAGGCCTGCGAGAAGTCGTAGAGGTTGTAGATCTTGGCGGTCGTATCCTCGTCCGGCACGCCGTCGAAGAAGTTGAGGTCGCCGAGCTGCGTCTCGATGTTGTCGGGCATCGTGATGCCGTCCGGGATCTCGGTGCTGAACTCCTAGTTTTGCGCGTCCTGCGCCACCGCTGGCAGCGCCACTGCGAGCGCGGTGGTCAGGGCAATTAGGTCTTTAGTCATCCCTCTTCCTCCGAGAGTTTTGAGATGGGTGTTCGTCATGCGCCTTTCTGGCTCGGCTTCCCGGTCAGTGGCAAACGGTCAATCCTACCATTGCCGAATACTCCGCCGCGAAGATGCGGATGCTTCATAGCGCGGCGCCGCAGGGCATGGGGCGCCTGGTTCCGCAGCGTTGGCGGCACTTTCGCGAATGCGATGCCACCCTCGACGACCAACGCCCCGGCGACGCCCAAAGGGATCACGGTTCTGCGCGTCGATAGATGCACCCCGCCCGCCGTCTAGTCCGCTTCACTTGATCCGCTCGACATCGGGCAACTGCCAACCGCTTTCGATCCAACCCTCCGCCGGGCCATAGAGGCGGAACAGCAGGAGAAAGTCCTCACCAGTCGGAATCCAGTTGCTCTCCAACCCCTCGGGCGCTGCTGGCGCAAAATAGACGTCGGCCGAGCCGTCGTCGTTCACCTGCATGTCAGGCAGGTTTGGCGTCGCCAGCCCGACGCGCTCGGCGCCGACGAAATAGCCCTTTGTCCGGAGGCTGTAGACGATATCCGACCAGAAATCCTCCGCGGGCGTGTCGGCCGGGATGTTCAACTTGTAGGTGTCCGTTCCGGTCAGCATCTCGCCCTCGCCGTCACGGACCGTGCCCAGATAGAACGTCCCGCCTCCGAGGTTCTTTGGCAGGTAGGTTAGATAGAAATACTGCCCCGCGCGCTTATCAATCAGGACCTGCTCGTCATCCACGAAGGGGAACCCGAGCTTTGCTTGTTCGGGGTTGATCGCAAACGCGCCCCATTCCCGATCGTCCCAGATCCTCCGGAACCCGCCGCCTTCGGTGACAAACCTGTCCTGCAGGGTGTCGTATGCGCAATCGAGTCCTTCTAGCAGGGCGTCCTGCATGGTCTCGTCTGGCTCGAACGGCTCACCGCGCACGATGCCGAAGGAGGCCAACATCCCCATCATGACCTTGTCTTGCGCCAGCACGGGCTCGCGCTGCACGACCGTGTTGAGGTCGTTGAAAAACGTTATGTCATTGACGGGCAGGTTGTTGACCGGATTCTCCTTCATGTCGAAGAACCCCGTCTCCGGCGGATTGTCCGCCTCGCTCAGCGGGTACCATCTCAGGGTCTGGGCATAGGCCGCCTGATCAGCATGGGTGCCGCCATTCTTGGCGATAGGACGCAGCGCGAAATGGACACCGTATGTGTCAGCCTCATAGGTGATGAAATCCTCTTCCGGCACCGGCCCTTTATAGCCCGGCGGCAGAAAGAGGTATCTGGCGCCCCTGCCTTCATCATCTCCGGTCGTGCCGATATCCGCGATGGGGACCTGCCAGGCGTTCACGATGGTGCCGAAGAACTCGGCCTTCTCGCCTGCGGGCGGGATCTCGATCACGAGGGGGCCGTCCTTGGTACTCAGACCCGCGATCGCGTAGGGCGTCACGTCATTGGCCGTGAGGAACCCGTGGCGCGAATCCATGGGCGCCGACATGTAGGCAACGACACCCGGTGCCGCGCCTACATCGCGCTGCATGGCCAACTCGATGTCATAGACGGCCACGGCCGGCATCCCCCAGATCGCCGCCTCGCAGGCGCGCCGCACCACCGTGTCGCGCTCGATGTCGGACATTTGTGCCAGCGCGGCGGCCCCTCCCGCGAGCTGGATCCCGAGCGAGAGTGCAGAAATCCTCCTGAGCATGGTTCCCCCGTTTTCATTGCGGCTCGATTCTACGCGTCTTGCGCGGTGAGGCACACGGTAAAGTGTTAGCACTTTGCGACAGGAACTCCCGCTGATAGGAAGGCGGGGCTGTGACCTCAAACGACCTACCCCTGATCCACACATCCGGCCTAGTGGGCCTGACAGATTTCGTGCGTGCGGAATTCGGTGATCGGACGGTTGCCAGAGCATATGCCGACGCCGGGCTCGCCAGAGATGTCGAGCGCCGCGCGCCAGGCTTCATTCCAGAGGTTGCGGTCGTCCACTTCCTCGCGTCAGCCGCCCGTCTGATGGGGGACGAGTTTGCCGGCGTCCGATTGGCGACCGCGGTCAGCTTCGCACGCTATGGCGAATGGGGGCGCTACCTGTCGCAGGCCGCCGACCTCGAAGACTGCGTCATGCGGCTGAAGCGCATCGTGCCTCTGCACACGCCCTACGACGGCGTCCGGGTGGAAAGGATCAGAGGGGCGGTGTGGATCATGCAACGGTTCCCCTCTGCGGCGAAGCGCGAATATCGCCACCTGGCCTGGGCGACGCTCGGCATCTTCGTCGATCTGTGCCGGCAATTCCTCGGCCCGGATTGGCTGCCACTCGCTGGGGAGATCGACCTTACTGAGGCCAGACATGCCGAGGCCGTCGAGAGGGTTTTTCCGTTTCCCCTGACCTACGGCGCGCGCGCGATTGGTCTGGCGATCCGTCCTGACGATTTGCGCGTACCGCGTTTGCCTCCCGAGAGCCGGCTCACCACATTTAGCGACGTCCTGCGCGAGCGCGGTCCCCGTCGGGAATTCGGGTTCCTTCCGGCCGTCCGGGAAGCGATCGACGTGCAGGTTCGCGCCAGCGAAGTCAGCTTGGAGCATATGGCACGCATGTTCGATATGGGGCCGCGACGCTTGCAGCGACGGCTGAGCGACGAAGGGTGCACGTTTCGAACGCTGGCTAACGCAGCGAAGGTATCGCGGGCCTGTGCCTTGCTTGTTGAGACCAACCTCCCAATCAAGTCCATTGCCGGGGAATTGGGCTACGCACATCTCCCCACTTTCACCGGCGCCTTCGCCGCTATCACGGGTTCGAGCCCGACCGTCTGGCGGCATCGACAGCAGCCTTAAGAAAGCAGGTTTCACCAGGCGTCTGGATCTCGAGTTTCGGAATCCTTGCGGCAGAGCCCATAAGCCCACGCCCGTTGAGGTCCGGTACGTCCCGCGCTGCGGTCGACTGACTTCGCTGGCTGGGCGCAGCCGTAGCGAAAGGCCGCCTTTCTAACTGCGCCGCAGCATAGGCACTGAGGACTTGGATCTTCCCCAATGCTGCGTGCGCGTGCAGCACCGGGGCGCTTGGTCCGGCATGGGCTCGTTCCAGTCATGTTCTGTAGTGCATTGGACCTGAGGTATTCTGCTCTCGCCAACGTTGGGTTGGCGCTGGGTAGGGCGCGGCGGATCGGAGGAACCGCCATGCGCATTGTGAACCTACCCGCCATTCGACCGCGTCGGCCTGCCTGGAACAAGGGGCGGATCGTCGGCCAGAAGCGGCCGCTGCTGCCGAAGCATGTCTGGGCAATCAGAGTGCGGCTGGAGATCGCTGAGAACATCCGTGACCTCGCCCTGTTCAATACGGCAATCGACAGTAAGCTCCGTGGCTGCGATCTCGTTCGCCTCAAGGTGGCTGACGTCTACGCCGCCGGCCAAGTCAAGGAGCGCACGTCGATCCTGCAAAGCAAAACCCACAAGCCGGTGCGGTTCGAGCTAACGGAGGGCACTCGCAAGTCGATCAAGCATTGGCTCGCGCATCCGATGATGATTGGGCAGGAGCATCTCTGGCCCGGCCGGTTCCACGAGCCGCTTCACATCTCGACCCGACAATACGCGCGCCTGGTTCGTGACTGGGTCACGTCGATCGGGCTCGAACCGAGTGCCTACGGGACGCACTCGATGCGTCGGACGAAGGTGGCTCAGATCTACCGGAAGACGGGCAACCTCCGCGCGGTCCAACTGCTTCTTGGTCACACCAAGATGGACAGCACGGTCCGCTACCTCGGCGTCGAACTTGAAGACGCTCTGGCGATCTCGGAAGCGGTCGAGATCTGATGGCGGCGGACCGTCCTACGTGGGCGGCCCAAAGCCGACTTTGGCGGATCGTTACCTGAGTGCGGTGCGACCTGTCAGAGCGGCCTCAGCGCAGGTCGTTGCAGGCCGACTTGATGAGCCGGCGAAGCCATTGGTGAGCAGCGTCCTTCGTGAATCGCTCGTGCCAGATTTGGGAGACGCTGAACGCGGGGGCCTGCAGTTCTTGGGGGAGCGGCACCACCCTGAGATCGCTGGTCATCACTTGTTTGGCCAACGCCTCGGGCACGGTGATGATCAAGTCTGTCGGGGCGATCACGGCGCCTAGGGTCATGAACTGGGTGATCCTGAGGGCAATGGTTCTCGAAAGACCATAGTCTCCCAGAACTTCGTCAATCCGGCTGCCGCCGCGTCCCGTGATGCTTAGCATGGCGTGAGGTGTCGCAGCATAACGCTCAAGGCTCATGCCGCATTCGAGCAGGGGGTGCCCGTTTCTAACGAGGCAAACTTGACGATCCTGGAACAGCGCCTGGCTGGCGACGTTGTCCAGCGCTGGGCCATCCTCAACGACACCGAACCCCAACGAGATCGTCCCCTCGCACATCTCCGCAATGCCTGTCGCCGAGAGATTCTCCATCTCGATCCGAACCCCTGGCGCCAGGGCAAAGATCTGGGCCAAGACCGGCGGCATGATCAGTTGCGCCAGGTAGTCTGGAGCGATCAGGCGGAACCGGTCCTGCGCGATTGAGGGGTCGAACACCGCGGGTTTGAAGACCAGCGACACCCGCGCCAGCGCATCGCGCACCGGCGCGCGCAACGCCTCCCCGCGGGGGGGCAAGACCATCCCTCGACCGGACCGAACCAGCAGCGGATCCTTGAGTGCATGCTGAAGCCGATTGAGCGCCCGGCTCATGGCGGGTTGGGAGATGTTTACCCGGTCGGCCGCCTTGCTGACGCTCTCGGTCTCCAACAAGGCATCGAGCGCCTTGAGGAGGTTGAGATCAATGCTTTTGATATGCGCGTCATGCATGAGTAAAATATAAAGCATGCATTAGGGATATCCAACAGGCTCTCCTAGGTTCGTTCCAGCGCAACCCCCCAACCCAAGGAGACCATTATGTTCGTCATTTCAGGTGCCACCGGAAAGACCGGTTCCGTCGTCGCGCAAACACTCCTCGACCAAGGGCAAGCGGTCCGCGTCATCGTGCGCTCAGAGGAAAAGGGCACACCCTGGAAAGCCAAGGGAGCGGAAGTTGCCGTCGCCGAGATCATGGATACGGAGGCGATTATCAACGCGCTGGACGGCGCCTCGGGGGCCTACTTCATTCTGCCGCCCGATCTCGCGAACGAGGATTTCCTCGGCGACAGTCTGAAGCGGGCAGAGGCGATCGTGAAGGCCGCCTCCGCGGCGCGCCTGCCGAATGCCGTAATCCTGTCGTCAGTCGGTGCGCAACACAGTGAGCGCGTCGGCCCGATCTCGACGATCTCCCATATGGAGAAGTTGTTCGTCGCAGCCATGATCCCGCTCAGCGCCGTGCGGCCGGCATACTTCCTGGAGAACATCCGAGATGTCATGCCAGCCGTTCTGCAGGATGGCATCTACCCGAGCATGATTCTGCCGCTCGACCTCAAGATCGACATGGTGGCAACGCGGGACATCGGGCGGACGATCGCGGATGCTCTTCTCGATCCTCCCGCGGTTGCGCATCGCGTGATCGAACTGAAAGGTACGCAGCAGTACTCCGCCGAGGACATCGCCGCGGAACTGTCAGCGTCGCTGGGGCGCCGCATCGCAGCGGTCCTTGTCCCCCAGGAGGCCTGGATCGAGGTCTTGAAAGACAGCGGTCTGTCCCAGCAATCGGCCGAGACCATGGCGGAGATGCACGAGAACATAAACAACGGCCGCATCGCCTTTCTGGATCCCAACGCAAGAAGGGCCAGCGTCACCTTGGCGGATTTCGTTGCGGAGATAGTGGCGTAGCAGTTTCGCGAAGCGCGGCTCTGTTCTTTTTTTGAGCCGAGCCACGCCAACTAAAGTTTTTCGAGCTCAGATAACGGCGAAACGAAGCGTTGGCGTCCCATATCAGCGCCATCCGTTGAACGGCAACGGCCCGTACCTGCCGTCCAGCACGAGTGTCGAGTGTCGCGCTGCAGCATCTCGTTCTTGCCGTTCGCGGCGGTGCGACGAGTGGAGTGGCGGATGACGTATGTCTTTTCCCGAAGTGATCGTCGGCGAACGGCAAAGGATGCTGCGAAAGCGCCCTCAGCCGGACTGTCCTGAGCCATTGGCGGCCAAGATGGTCCGCAGATCCCGCTCTTGACACTTGTACTCCAAATGAGACACCTGTGTCTCATGTCCAAAATCAGACCTGATGCTCAGAACGCCATCATCGAAGCCGCTTTTATTGTGTACGCGGAGAGACCGACGGCCTCACTCGGCGATGTGGCCGAGCGTGCCGGGGTTGGGCGCGCAACACTTCATCGGTACTTCGCGGGGCGCGCCGACCTGATGAGGGCGCTCGCCCTGACGGCGATGGAGGAGCTGGAGCAAGCTGTCACGGCGCAGACGGCCCCGGCGGAAAACTATGGCGATGGGTTTCGGCTCGCGCTGCATGCGATCGTCCCATTGGCCGATCGCCAATTGTTCCTGGCGCAAGAGGGGCTGGAAGCTGACCCGCAAGTTGCGGCCGCCTACCAGGCAAGCCGCGATCAGCTGCATGCGGATGTCGAGGCGGCAAAAGCCGAAGGTTTCTTCGCCGCCGATATGCCGACGGCCTGGATCGTCACGGTCTTCGAGAACCTGATCTATGCCGCATGGTCGCTTGTCCGCGACGGAGAGGCCACGCCAAAGCAGGCGGCGGAGCTTGCCTGGCACACCCTTTCAAACGGTCTTCAAGGAGATCCCTCATGAACCTCGAGGCCCTTACCACGCAGGTCGACGATGTCTTCTTTCTGATCGGCGCCGCGATCCTGCTGATCGAGATCGGCGAGATGCTGTTCAAGAGGGAACTGAAGGGAAGGACCATCGGCGAGATGCTGGTCAGCGCCTCGACGCAGATCCCTTACATCGCCGTCGAGACACTGATCCTCACCAGCGCCTATAGCCTCTACTGGATCATCGCTTACGCGCTGCCCTGGTCGATCCCCGTGACGTGGTGGAGCCTGGTACTGATCGTCCTGCTCGCGGACATCACGTATTACTGGGAGCATCGCATCGCCCACGAGGTGAGGCTGCTCTGGACGCAACATGCCGTCCATCATTCCTCCCGTGACATGAACATCGTGACGGGCGTGCGCTTTGGCCCGCTGGAAGGCGTCTGGTCGCTGGTCGCCCATCTCCCGCTGGCGTTCATGGGGTTCGCGCCTGAGGCGATCATCTTCGGCGTGATCTTCGTCTTGGCGTACCAGACATGGCTGCACACCGAGCTGATCGACAAGCTGGGGCCCCTGGAACGAGTTCTGAACACGCCATCCTATCACCGGGTCCACCACGGATGTGACGACAAGTATCTCGACAAAAACTATGGGGGCGTTCTGATCATCTGGGATCGGCTATGGGGCACGTTTCAAGTCGAAGAGGAGACCCCCCGTTACGGTTTGTAGCGGGACTTCGACAGCCGTAACCCGTTCAAGGTGTGGTTCTCAGAGCTGCCCGGGCTGGTGTCTGATCTTATTCAGGCCAAGAGCATGGGCGAGGCGCTGGGATACCTGTTCCGCAAGCCCGGTTGGACGCCGAGAAGATGACCCCTGTCGTCTTCCAGCCTGCCGACCGGCGTTCCCTGGCAATCCGCTGCAGGCGCTCACTAGCGGTGTCGCGCCGACATCGGGGCCGACAACGACGCCTTACCTCAGACGGACGACGCCTTCGTGCATGCCCTGAAGGCCTCTACCTTCGGGGCGGCACCGTCGAGCGATACCGAGAGCGCCGCCGAGCCCGTGAGCGCAGTTGCGGTATCGTTGAACTGGAGCCCATCGAGCACGTTGCCGAAGCCCCGATCGGTGACCGTAAGGACGGTACGGCCCTCGGAAAGCTGGTGGCGCGAGGTGGAAATGGTCAATCCACGCGGGCCGTCGAACCGGATCGCGAAGGCGGGATCGTCGGGCCAGGGTACGGCCCGCTTGAGAGCAATGGCATAGTCCAGAGAGCGCGGATCGTAAGTCACGGTCACCCCCAAGGCTTCCGACTCCTGTGAGAGCGTGCAGATCGGGCTTGGAGTGAACTCCCACGCCCAGACGGCTGAAGGGGCGAGACATAGGTACGTTAGAAGCCAGCGCATACTGCAAGACTTAGCGGAGTACACACCTATGGCGAGCCTAAACCGTTCAATGTGATACCGCGCGACGGACGAGCCACGCATACGGTCATCGATGGCGTTCCGGCCCAAAGCCGCCGTTCATCAAGAAGCCCGATGCTGCAGACGCGTTCCTGGTTCCTGCCATTCGCGACAGCCGCTCGTCGGCCTTGGATCAACGAGGCGTGAGCGCGGACGAATTGGCAATTCCAAGAGTGACGGCCGCGGCCGACGCCTGTTGCGCCGACAATTACGCGCCCGGCATTGCCGGTGGCGAGCCGTCTGGCGTCTGGGACGGCGTTCCGCCGACGGTCTCGGGGCGCCGGGCGTTCTTAATTGCGATCGCCGCCTGATCCGCGAAGAGCCGGGCGAGTTCGAGGGTCCGTTCGTTGAAGGGGTGCACCCGGGTCCGGTAGACCGTGAAGGCACCGATCAGCCGGTCTCCCGACATCATGGGGATCGCAGCGAAGGAGCGTGCGCCGCCGAGATCTGCAGTCGCGATCCGTAGCGCCGCTCCGTTCCGGTAGATGTCCTCACCCCGCACATCGGCGATGTTGATGCTCTCAAAGCCCTGCGCGACGCGGCCGAGGCCGGTCTCGGGCTCGACCTCGAACGCACCCTGCTCGGACAGCCAGCGCCCGAAGGCCGGCGAGATGTTGCGCGACTGCATTGCCCGGAAGCGCAGGTCGCCAAGATGTTCGAAGAGGATGCCGAACTCGGCCTCGCAGATCTCGAGCGCATGGTCGAGGACCGCGTCGATCACGGCGTCCAGACGGTCGCCTTCCTGGCTGATGATCCGCAGGACCCGGGCGAGGATCCGCTCGCGCCGCATCGCTTCGTCAAGCTCCAGCGCGAGATCGGCGACCAGCGCCCGCAGGTCGCGCCCCGGCTGCCCCCCGGGCGACGCCTCGCCCCTCAGCACCTCGGCCAGTTCGAGCTTGGAGGCGACGTCGAGCTTGCGGTAAATCGTGCGTAGATGCGTGCGAACGGTCGACGGAGAGAGGTCGATCCGGCGGGCGATCTCCTTGTAGCTCGCCCCGCTGACATAGGCGTCCGCAATCTCGCGTTCGCGGGCGCTGAGCGACCCGATCCCTTGGTTCATCGTCGTCCTGCAATACGGCGTTTGCGCAGTGGGTGCCGCAGGAGCCTGCATCGGCGGAGCAGGGATCGCAACAGCGTCGGAGCGCTACCGCATCCAGGCCGCAGTTCTACCGCATCTGGTCGATACCGGGGCCCGGGGCGGGACCGTAACCTTCGCTGACCGGCAGCGATGGGCAAGCCGGTTTCAGGGGGGATACCCATGTCGATGATCGAGACTGCCACCGCCTTCTTCGAGGCCTGCGAGACGGGCAAGGGCTGGAACATGTGCAAGGCGCATTGCCACGAGGGCGCGACCTTCTCGTGCCAGGCGGATGCACTGGCCGACACGACAACGCTCGAGGGGTATGTCGACTGGATGAAGGGACTGCTCGGCCCGATCCCGGACGGGCGCTACGAACTCACGGCCTTCGCTGCGGACGAGGCCCGCGGGACGGTGGTTGCCACCGCCGTTTTCCATGGCTCGAACACCGGACCCGGCGCCGCGAACCCGCCGACGAACAAGACCGTCGCCACCGACTACGCCTATGTGATGGCCTTCGATGGGGAAAAGATCCGGCACATGACCAAGATCTGGAACGACGTGCCGGCCCTGCGCGCGCTCGGCTGGGCGTGATGCGTTGGCGGATCCTGAGCCTGCTGTTCCTCGCGCGCGTCGGGCTCGGGGTCCAGTTCCAGACGCTGACCTCCGTCGGTGACGATCTCGTCGTCGCCTTCGGGCTCGGCCTGGCCGAGATCGGTGTGCTGATAGGTCTCTTCATGGCGCCGGGACTGGTGCTGGCCCTGCCGGCCGGGTTCGCGGGGCGCCATGCGTCCGACCGCGTTCTGGCAGGTCTCGGTCTGCTGGCGCTCGCCGCCGGCGGAGCGATCTCCGGCACCGCAGAGGATGCGGGAGGGATCGGGACCGGCCGGCTGGTCGCGGGCCTCGGCTTCCTGCTCTCGACACTCTATTTCTCCAAGATGGTGGCCGACTGGTTTTCTGGCCGCGAGATCGCCACCGCCATGGGCATCCTCGTCATGAGCTGGCCCTTCGGCATCGCGATGGGACAGATCGGGCATGAGTGGCTGGCGCTCGAGTATGGCTGGCGCGCGCCGTTCCACGCGGCCTCGCTCTACTGTCTTGTGGCGGCGGTCGCGGTCTTCATCCTCTACCGGCCGGTGGGCGAGGCGCAGTCCGGACCGTCAGGTTCCGTGCCGGGCCTTGGCCTGACGCGGGCCGAATGGGGCCTCGTGGTCCTCGCGGGGCTCGCCTGGGGGCTCTTCAACGCGGGCTATGTGGGGTATCTCGCGCACGGACCGGCGATGCTCGGGACGCATGGCCGATCAGCCTTCGACGCGGCGATCGTGATCAGCATCGGAAGCTGGCTGATGATCCTGTCCGGCGCGGCCTGTGGGCTGATCGTCGACCGGACGGGCCGGCGGCACATCGTGCTTGGCGTCTGCATGACGGCGGCGGCCCTCTCCCTCGCGCTCCTTTCCGTCCCCGGAGCGGGCGTGCCGGCGAGCCTGCTCTTCGGTCTCGTCGGCATGGCACCCGCGGGCGTTATCATGGCTTTGGCGGCTGAGGCCGTTGCGCCGGAGCGCCGGGCCTTCGGGATGGGGGTATTCTTCACCGTCTATTACGCCGTGATGACCGCCGCCCCGCCCGTCGCCGGACGTCTCTCCGACGCGGCCGGCACGCCGGGCCCGGCCTTGGTCTTCGCGGCCCTCCTGTTCCTGACCGTTCTGCCGGCAGCTTGGGCGTTCGGAGCGCTGAAGGCCCGGCTCGCCAGAACGGATGGCCGCCCTGAAACCGCCCCGCCCGATCTGGCCAAGCAGACATGACGTGGACATCCGCAAGTTCCTGACGCAGCGCGAGATGATCCAAAGCGATAGATCCGGCCCATAGCCGACGTCGGCGTCACGCCCCGGATGCTGCAGCGGCGCCCCTATTTGCTGCCGTTCGCCGCGGCTGCTAACTGAGAAGGGCGATCACGGTCGCAGTGCGGACAAACCAGTCATACGCCTAGCCCCCAACGAAGCGCGTTCCTGCGCCCCACGGGGATGTCAGCTTGACGTTGCATTGAAAGCCCATTGCAAGAGATCGTCGATGTCGGAGGCTGGGGAGAAGGTCAGGACGAGCCGGAAAATGGCGTGGACGCTCTAAGTGCTCTCTTCGTCGATGACCCGGAACTCGCCGGAGGCGGCGTCGGAGGGGGGCTCCTCGAAGCCGGCAGCGAGGAGGCCGCGGCGCAGAAGCTCGCGGATCGCGGCTGCGCGCGAGGGCAGCCGGTTCTCAAAGCGCCAGTCATCGATCGCCTGCAGCTCCTCATGGTCGAGCATAAGCTGCAGTTTCTCCGTGCGCTTCGGCGGTCGCGTCTCGCTCATCCTGGGTCCTTCTTCCGAGTGCGGCGCCGGGCAGCGTCACTTACTCCACCTATGTAGCTTCCATCGAAGACGTGTCATTACTGTCCGATGGCGCTTCTGCAGATTGCGGCTATTGCGCCGGCGTCGCATCTGCCGCAAGCCGCCTCACTTCACAAACTTAAGCATATGAATTTATTTGTTATTTTCCTCCTGGAGTTCTAGGTCTCCGGCCATCAGCAACGAAAGGAGACTGATATGACCTATGCCACTCTCACCGCGATGCCGGATCGCGAAACGCCCCAGACGGGGATCGAGACGCGCACGAAAGTGGCCAATGCGCTGACCGGTGTGCTGGCGGACAGCTTTGTCCTGATGGTGAAGACACAGGGCTACCACTGGAACGTGGTCGGCCCGCTCTTCCAGCCGATCCACGCGCTGACCGAGACGCAGTACACCGATCTCTTCGAGGCCATCGACACCATGGCGGAACGTGTGCGCGCCCTTGGCGAGGTCGCACCCATGGCTTTCACCGACCTTCTGGCCAATGCGGCGCTGGTCGAGGAGCAGGCCCCGCGCAGTGCCGAGTGCATGGTGCGCCAACTCATCGCCGATCACGAGCTGCTGGCGCGCCGCATGCGCGAGCTCGCCACGCTGGCGGCGGAGAGCCGCGACGGCGCGACCGAAGACCTCGCCAACAGCCGCATGGCCTTCCACGAGGAAGCTATCTGGACGCTCCGCGCCATCGTCACGCAGTGAGCCCTGGCGGCCGAGCCCGCCCTTCCCAGCCATCAAAGCGAGATCACCATGACACGGAATGAAAGCCGGGCCTCGGCGGCCCGGCCCATCGATACGCCTGTACCCGCCGCTTGGCCCCCGCCGCCGGTGACCCACAAAGACAACGGCTCGCCGCGCCGCATCGGCATCGAGCTCGAGTTCGCCGGGCTGACCGTGGCAGACACCTCGGCCCTGCTTGACCGCCAGTTCGATGCGGCGATCGAGCTTCGCTCGCGCCACGATGTGACCGCCGATATCCCTGCCCTGGGCGAGGCCGAAATCGCGCTCGATACGCGCCATGCCAAACACCAGCCGCAGGACACCGCGCTAACGGCCAAGGTGCGGGACATGGCCGGCGATGCCGCGAGCCTCGTGGTGCCGACCGAGATCACCGCCCCTCCGATCGAGATCGCCCAAGCCGGACTGATCGACGAGATGGTCGACACGCTGCGCGCTGCGGGCGCCCGCGGCACGCGCGCGGCGCCCACCAACGCCTTCGCCATGCAGCTCAACATCGAGGCCGCGTCGATGGAGCCCGCGGCCATCCTGGCCATACTGCGCAGCTTCCTGCTGCTCGAGGACTGGCTGCGCGACGAGATCGAGGTTGATCGGGCGCGGCGCGCGCTGGGATTCGAGCACGCCGTCCCTGCCGACTTCCGGCGGATGGTGTTCGACCCCGCTTATGCGCCTACGGCCGCGTCGCTGATCGACGACTATCTCGCCGCTAACCCGACGCGCAACCGTGCCCTCGATCTGCTGCCCATTCTCGCGGAGATCGACGGTGACCGGGTCCGCCGCGCGCTGCCGGAGGAGAAGATTAAGGCGCGGCCTGCCTATCACTACCGGCTGCCGGACTGTCGTATTGACGAGGCCGGCTGGAGCCCACGGCAGGACTGGATGCGTTGGCTCGCGGTGGAACGCCTCGCGGCGGATCACACCCTGCTCGAGAGCGCCATGCGCGAGCAGCGCACCCTGCTGGAGGGGCCGCGCACCGGATTCTTCCTGAGCCAGGCGCTGGCAGAGGCGTCGATCAGCCTACGGAGGTCGTTATGAGCCGCCCGATCATCGGGATCGCGACGTCGGCGCGGATCACCCCGGCCTGGCCGTTCCTTGCCTTCTCCGTCTGGCTGGCGGGCGGATGGCCGAGGCGGCTGCCACCAGAGGCCGACCGCGCGGAGATCCCTGCCATCGACGGGCTGGTGATCGGAGGCGGCGACGATATCGGCGCCAACCTCTACGGCGGCAAGGCGATGGTCGACACCAAGATCGACCCGGCGCGGGACGTGGCGGAGAAAGCACTGATCGACCGTGCCGGCCCGCTCGGAATGCCAATCCTTGGCATCTGCCGCGGCGCACAGATGCTCGCTGTCGCGGGTGGGGGTACTCTCCACGCGGACATCTACGCCCGGTACGAGAATGCCAAGCGTCTCTGGACGCCTCTGCCGGCCAAGGACGTGACCATCGAACCTGGTACCGCATTGGCAGACATGGTCGGCGCGCCGACCCTGTGTGTGAACAGCCTGCATCACCAGTCCGTCGATCGCTTCGGGAAGAACATGCGTGCTGCCGCGCATGACGAGGCGGGCATCGTGCAGGCCGTGGAATGCGATGACGCGCGTAGCGGCAGGGCCTTCATGATCGGCGTTCAGTGGCATCCGGAGTTCCTGTTCTACCGGAGCGCTCACCGCCGGCTGTTCCGCGCGCTCGTGGATGCATCGCGGCGCTACCGCCGCGACGAAGGCGAGGTCGCGCTCGCCGCCTGAGCGATGCCGCCCGCAACAACTCAAAGTCCATTCAAACAACCGAAGGATAAAATATGCCGATCGGCGCCGCAGCATGGCCCGTGCCTTGCGATACACGCCCGCCACGGCGCGTACGCGTGCAGCACGATCACGGCGTGTCCGGTGTGGGCTCTAATCCGTCATACGCTGCGCGAAACGTCAATGTCTGCTCAGGGGATTTGCTAGCTTTTGGTGGATGCAACGTGCGTTTCTCGTTTGATGCCAATGGCGTTTGATGAAATTTTCTCGGAATTTTTGAGAGAGGTCGTTGCCTATGTCCACTACTCCCGGGGGTGGGGCCCCAAGGGGTTGGGTGTTAGAATACGAAACTAGAGGGTTTTGGCTGTTTCAACGGTGCTCAGTCTTTGTCGATTTGCTGATACTGTCCTGCCACGCCAAAGTCAGAGGCGGCAAAGTTCTCGCCTAACCCATTGAAGTTTTGGTGAGCCCGACAGGGTTCGAACCTGTGACACACTGATTAAAAGTCAGTTGCTCTACCAACTGAGCTACGGGCCCACGTTGCGTGTGCGTACTGGCGTTTGAGGGCGAGGTCAAGCCCGCCTGACAGGCGGTTGCGTAGCAATCTGCCGAGAAGGACTTCGTGCAGGGAGAGGAGGAAAGGAACGGCTCCTGTGGAGCGTCTCCCTGACGAACCGCATGATGGCCAGTTCGCCTTGTCGCGCCCGGGCGCCGCGTGATGTGCGGCTGCGCTGCCCGGTCCCGATCAAGCACTGGCGCACGGCCAAGTTTAAGGCCGGGCTGTGGCTCTCCGGACTGGACGCGCCGATGGCCGTCGATGGCCCGATCTAAGGTGAGAGCTTTCTCGCCCTTATCCGCCGACCGCGCGTGCCGACACTTTTTCACCGCCGCCTCCCGCGAGCCCAACTGATCACAAGCTCTAGCGGTCCTCGCCGCCCTGGGTGCGCATGGCGCCCATCTCGCGGCGCCGCATGGGCATGGTGTCGATGAGGGCGTGCAGTTCGTCCGGGTCAACGAGGCCGTCGCGGCGGAATTTCTCGCCCCCGTCCTTGCCGACCAGGATCACAGTGAACGCCCCCGGGCGAAAACGCTCCCGAAGCCCCGAGCCCGGCTCGGTGTCGACGATCAGCACATTGTCCCGGTCGGTGAGCTCCGGCCGGTCCGCCTCGAACCGGGAGAGTTGTTCGGCAAGGCGCGGGTCGCCCGCTTCGGCGAAGACCAGGATCGGGCGCGCCTCCCAGCGCAGATCGGCGAGCGAGGTGGGGCCCGCCGCGAGCGGAAGGAGGGCGGCGAGGGCTGTGAGCATCGGTTTCATGCCCCGCGAAATAGGCCGCGGGGGCAGGGATCAAGCTCAGAACGTGCGGATGCGCCGGTGCACCACGCCGAGGCGGAGAGCGAAGGCGACAGCCGCCAGCAGCGCCACCACGAAGACCGCACCGATCAGGGGCAGCAGCAGGGCAAAGCCCGCAGCCCCCAGCATCTCCGATCCGCCGAGCAGCAGCGCCGAGGACCACCCGGCCACCGAGAGTGCCGCCGCGATGCCAAGCGCGAGGCGTTGGCGGAAAGGCAGCTCAATCAGCCGGATGCCGCCTGCCTCTTCGAGGATCGGGCGGATCCAGATCGCGATGAACCAGGCATCCAGCGTCAGCACCGTCACGACCGCCAGTTTGACGGCGAGTTTGGGGGTCAGCGCGCTCGGGTCGAACCCGGTCATGTGAAAGACCAGCAGCAGCCCCGTTCCCCATGCGACCAAAAGGGTGGGCCCGATCAGAATCTGGGCCGCGTCGAGCGCCTGCCAGTGGCGCGGGCCGATGGGCTTGTGTGCATGGCGCAGCATGGTGAAGTCGGTCGCGACCATGGTGCCGATGCCGATCGCCGCGGCGGCAAGGTGGACCACGCGCAACAGATCGATCAGGGCAGCGGCGGCGGAGGAAAGGCCAGGCTCCATCCTCAGTCTCCGTTCCAAACGCCACAGGACGGCACGCACTGACGCGAAACGGCGCACCCGTGGCAAGGCGCAGCCGAGGTTCTTCGGGGTGACGCGAATCCCACTCAGGAATACAACCATAGGATGATAGAACATTCCGAGCGCGACAAAAAGCCCGACCTGCGGCCGGAGCGACGGGCGACTTTCCCGAGATCTGTCGCCACGGTCGGCTATGCTGCGGGGCGTCGCTTGATCCGCGATCGTTTCGTTCGGGAAAAGGGTATTTGTTCTTGCAATAGCGTGCCTGGGCTGTCGTCTGTCTGCAGGGGCGGCCGAGGCGGTGCCCTTCACCGTCAAGAGCTTCAACATCCGCAACAGCAACCAGAACTCATGGAGCGTCAGCGACACCTATGACGGCAAAGAGCGGCGCGGGGACCGGGTCATCCAGTCGATCCTAGAGAACGAGCCGGATGTGATCGGCTTTCAGGAGGTGCTGCCCGATCAGGCGCAGGACATCACCAGGGCGCTCTTGCTGGAAAGCTATTCGGGCTTTTCGGTGCCACGGGAGGACGGCGGTGAGGCCTCCTCGGTGTATTGGAAGCTGGACCGTTTCTTACCGCGGTCCTTCTTGACCTTCTTCCTCAATCTGCAGCCGGCGCTCGGCCTGCCCCACCAGCTCGACGGGGACGGAGACCCCCCCGGATCGTCTCGGTCGTCGAATTTGAGGACTTGGAGAACGGCGGGACGTTTTTCTTCGCGAACACGCATTTTCCGAGCAGTGCACTCCAGGCGATCAACGGCAAGCCGGTCCCGGGTCTCACCGTCCAGGAGCGTATCGAGATCAACCTGCTCGACGCCACCGTGCCGCAGGCGCTCAAGTTCGACGGCGGCGGCTGGCTCGACAATCAGCGGATCCCGGGGGCGGGCGAGATCCTGGCCGCCACCCTGCAGGACATTGCCGGCGGCGCGCCGCTCGTCCTCACGGGCGACTTCAACATGACCTCCAACGCCTTTGCCTATGACATCCTCACCGGCGCGTCGGGGTCGGAATACGTCTCGGGCTTCGGTCTGACCGACACCTATGCGGAGATCTTCGGTCCGGCGAGCACGTTGACCTCGGGCCATGGCACTCTGGCCTTCGACCCCGATGAAGAGCGTGCCTTCGGCACCAATCCGAAGACGTCGAGAGGGCGCATCGACTACATCTTCGCCTCGAAGGATTTCGAGGTAGTGAGTTCGGAGATCGAGCGCGATAGGTACTTCATCACCGACTGCGATAGCGGCGAGGTGTGCTGGAAATACGCCTCCGACCACTACCCGGTGACCTCGGTGATCGAGCTGGCGGATGCGGACAACGGGGGTGGCGGTAACCCGCCGGGCGAAGCGCCCCCGACCACACAGGTTCCGCTGCCGGCAGGCGCCTGGCTGCTGCTGACCGGTCTCGCGGGGCTGGCGGCCGCCTCCCGTCGCCGGGCTTATGCGGGGGCTGGCGCCGGGCACGTGACGAAATGCCTGTTGCATTCTGTAGAATGCGCGGCAGGACTGCGCGCACCCCTGCACTTGCGCCCATGATCTGCTAGACTCAGGGGAGATCGGACGGAGGAGAGCGCAGATGACCGAGAAGCTGGACGCCTGGAAGAAGGCCGCTGAACGCGAGCTGAAGGGCCGCTCGGTCGAGGATCTGACCTGGGAGACCGCCGAGGGGATCGCGGTCAAGCCGCTCTACACGCAGGCCGACATCGACGGGCTCGCCCATCTGGGCCAGATCCCGGGCGAGGCGCCCTTCACCCGCGGCGTGAAGGCGACGATGTATGCGGGCCGGCCCTGGACCATCCGGCAATATGCGGGCTTCTCCACCGCCGAGGAGAGCAACGCCTTCTACCGCCGCGCGCTGGACGGCGGCGCCCAGGGCTGCTCGGTGGCCTTCGATCTCGCGACCCACCGCGGCTATGACAGCGACCACCCCCGTGTAATTGGCGATGTCGGCAAGGCCGGGGTCGCCATCGACAGCGTCGAGGACATGAAGATCCTGTTCGACGGCATCCCGCTCGACCGCGTCTCGGTCTCCATGACCATGAACGGCGCCGTGATCCCGGTGCTGGCGAGCTTCATCGTGGCGGGCGAGGAGCAGGGCGTGCCGCGGGCGGGCCTCTCCGGGACCATCCAGAACGACATCCTCAAGGAGTTCATGGTCCGCAACACCTACATCTACCCGCCCGAGCCGAGCATGCGGATCGTCTCGGACATCATCGGGTATACGGCCGCCGAGATGCCGAAGTTCAACTCGATCTCGATCAGCGGCTATCATATGCAGGAAGCGGGCGCGAACCTGGTGCAGGAGCTCGCCTTCACGCTGGCCGACGGCAAGGAGTACGTCCGCGCCGCCATCGAGCGCGGCATGGATGTGGACAAGTTCGCCGGGCGGCTTTCGTTCTTCTTCGCCATCGGGATGAACTTCTTCATGGAGGCGGCGAAGCTGCGGGCGGCGCGCACCCTCTGGGCCGAGATCATGGAGAGCTTCGGCGCGAAGGACGAGCGATCCAAGATGCTGCGCACCCATTGTCAGACCTCTGGGTGGAGCCTCACCGAGCAGGACCCCTACAACAACGTCGTGCGCACGGCCTATGAGGCGATGTCGGCGGTGCTGGGCGGCACGCAGAGCCTTCACACCAACAGCTTCGATGAGGCGATCGGGCTGCCGACGGATTTCTCGGCCCGAATCGCGCGCAACACCCAGCTGATCCTGCAGAACGAGACCGGCGTGACCAAAGTCGTCGATCCGCTGGCGGGGAGCTATTATGTCGAGGCACTGACCGATCAGCTCTGCAACGATGCGCGGTTGCTGATGGCCGAGGTCGACGAGCTCGGCGGCATGACCAAGGCGGTGGCGTCGGGCATGCCAAAGCTGCGCATCGAGCAGTCCGCCGCTGAGCGGCAAGCCAGGATCGACCGCGGCGAAGAGGTCATCGTCGGCGTGAACAAGTTCCAGCCGGCCGAGGAGACCCGCGTCGACGTGCTCGACATCGACAACCAGGCGGTGCGCGAGGCCCAGGTTGCAAGGTTGTCGGACATCCGCGCAACCCGGGACCAGGCGGCCTGCACCGCGGCGCTGGAGGCGCTGGAGGCGGGCGCGAGGACCGATGGCAATCTGCTGACGTTGGCGGTCGATGCGGCGCGGGCGCGCGCGACGGTGGGCGAGATCTCGGATGCGATGGAGCGTGTCTTTGGCCGCCATCGCGCCGAGGTGAAGACGCTCTCGGGCGTCTATGGCAAGGCCTATGAGGGCGATGCGGGTTTCGAGAAGATCCAAGGCGATATCGAGAGCTTCGCCGAGGTCGAGGGCCGCCGTCCCCGCATGCTGGTCGTGAAGATGGGTCAGGACGGGCACGACCGCGGGGCCAAGGTGATCGCGACGGCGTTTGCAGACATCGGCTTCGACGTGGATGTGGGCCCGCTCTTCCAGACGCCGGAAGAGGCGGCCCAGGACGCCATCGACAACGATGTGCATGTCGTCGGCGTCAGCTCCCAGGCGGCGGGGCACAAAACCCTAGCACCCGCGCTGATCGAGGCGCTGAAGGCTCAAGGAGCGGAGGATATTTTGGTGATCTGCGGCGGGGTGATCCCGGCCCAGGACTATGACTTCCTCCATGCGGCCGGGGTGAAGGCGATCTTCGGTCCGGGCACCAACATCCCCGAGGCCGCCGCACGCATTCTGGACCTGATCCAAGAGAGCCGCACGGCCCGCGCTGCCGAGTAGCAGGCTTCGGGCCATGGGCCGCGTGCTCCGCATCGCCCTGCCGCCGCTGCTTCTCGCGGCGGGAGGGTCCTTCCTGGTGGGGGCATTCGAGGCGGCGGGCAGATTGGCTGTCCATCGGCATCTGAACGATCCCTCAGAAGCGGAGTTCTATGAGCTCGATCGCACGCTGCATCTGGTTCCCGTCCTCACGCTGATTGGGTTGGGCTGCGTCCTGATCGGTCGTTGGTGGCACCGCTGAGCTGACCCCTTCCTCAGAGCGCCGCGTCAACCGATGCGCCCCTTGCCCCGTTCCGCTCGCGGCGCGTTGCAACCGTCCCGCCCGTTGCAACCGGGCCCCGGTGCCGTTTGCGCAACGCTGCAGCGCGCCGCGGGCGGACGGGGTCCGCAAAAGCGACGGATGACGCGGCGCTCGGTCGAGGGCGGCGCCGCCGCCCGGCCGATTTGCATGCTGCAATGGGTGGTCGGCGCTCCCGCCCCGGTCTATGGTCCCGCAAAAGGCAGCCCTTGGGAGGCCGCCGCAGCGGGAGGGGAGCACCGCCATGAGCCAGGCCAAGGACGATGCGCTGCGCGAGGCGGCGATCGCCTATCATGCAGAGCCAACGCCCGGGAAACTGGCCATCCGCGTCACAAAACCGATGGCGACGCAGCGCGATCTCAGCCTGGCTTACTCCCCCGGCGTTGCGGAAGCCTGTCTCGCCATCAAGGCGGACCCGAGCGAGGCCTTCCGTCTCACCGGCAAGGGCAACCGCGTCGCAGTGATCTCGAACGGCACAGCGGTGCTCGGCCTCGGCAATATCGGTGCGGCGGCCTCGAAGCCGGTGATGGAGGGCAAGGTCGCGCTCTTTAAGAAGTTCGCCAACATCGACGGCTTCGACATCGAAGTGAACGAGACCGACCCCACGCGACTCGCCGAGATCGTGATCGCCCTCGAGCCTACCTTCGGTGCAGTGAACCTCGAGGATATCGGCGCGCCCGCTTGTTTCGAGGTGGAGCGGCTCTGCAAGGAGCGCATGGGCATCCCCGTCTTCCATGACGACCAGCACGGCACCGCCATCGTCGTCGCCGCCGCCGCCCGCAATGCCCTGCTGCTGGCGGAGAAGGAGCTGGCGGACATCAAGCTCGTCTCGACCGGAGGCGGCGCTGCCGGGATCGCGTGCCTCAACCTCCTCTGCGACATGGGGCTGAAGCGCGAGAACGTCTTCCTCTACGATATTGACGGGCTCGTGCATGCCGGGCGCGAGGGGCTCGACCCCTACAAGGCCGCTTATGCTCAGCCCACGGATGCCGGCCCAATGAGCGCGGTCATCGAGGGCGCGGACATGTTCCTCGGCCTCTCCGCCGCCGGGATCCTCAAGCCCGAGATGGTCGCCAATATGGCCAAGGACCCGGTGATCTTCGCGCTCGCCAACCCCACGCCCGAGATCTGGCCGGACGCCGCGAAGAAGGCCCGCCCCGACGCCATCGTCGCCACCGGCCGCTCGGACTATCCGAACCAAGTCAACAATGTGCTCTGCTTTCCGTTCATCTTCCGGGGCGCGCTCGATGTGCAGGCGAGCCAGATCACCGAGAAGATGAAGATCGCTTGTGCCGAAGCGCTCGCCGAGCTTGCCCGCAAGACCGCGACCGCCGAGACCGCCGCCGTCTATCAGGGGGAGCGCATCGTCTTTGGCCGCGAGTACCTGATCCCGAAGCCCTTCGATCCGCGTCTGCTCGGCCAAGTGGCGTCCGCCGTCGCTGGGGCCGCGATGGAGGGGGGCATTGCGGCGCGCCCGATGCCGAGCGTCGAGGAGTATCGCGATGCGCTCGACCATTCGGTGTTCCGCACCGGCATGATCATGAAGCCCGTCTTCGAGGCCGCCCGCACCAGCCAGCGGCGCATCGTGTTCGCCGAGGGAGAGGACGAGCGCGTGCTCCACACCGCCCAGTCGATGCTGCAGGAGGGGGTCGACCGGCCCATCCTTATCGGCCGGCCGGAGGTGATCGAGACCCGGCTCGAACGCGCGGGCATCGACCTTACGATCGGCAGGGACTTCGAGCTGTGTAACCCCGAGGACGACCCGCGATACAAGGACTATTGGACCGAGTATCACCGGATCATGGAGCGCCGCGGCGTGACCCCGGATCTGGCGCGCGTGATCCTGCGCACCAACTCCACCGCGATCGCCGCCATCATGGTACGCCGAGGCGATGCCGACAGCCTGATATGCGGGACCTTCGGACAGTATCTCTGGCACCTGAACTATGTGGAGCAGATCCTGGCGGGGCTGCCGGACGGCAAGGGCGGCAAGCTGAAGCCCGTCGGTGCGCTCTCCTCGGTGATCCTCGACCAGGGCGTGATCTTCATCGGCGACAGCCAGGTGCACCCGGAGCCGACCGCCGAGCAGATCGCCGAGACCGCCATCGGCGCCGCGCGTCATATCCGCCGCTTTGGCATAGAGCCGAAGATCGCGCTGCTCAGCCACTCGGTCTTCGGCAACCTCGACACGCAGTCCGGGCGGACGGTGCGCGAGGCGCTGGAGATCCTCAACATGCGCGGGGCGGATTTCGAGTATGAGGGCGAGATGCATGCCGACCATGCGCTCAACCCGGAGCTGCGGCGGCGGCTCTTCCCGAACTCGCGGCTCGAAGGGGCGGCGAACTGCCTGATCTTTGCCAATGTCGACGCGGCATCTGGCAGCCGGAACATCCTCAAGCAGCTGGTCGGCGGGCTCGAGATCGGGCCGCTGTTGATGGGGATGGGGAACAAGGCGCACATCGTCGGGCCCTCGGTCACCGCCCGCGGGCTGCTCAACATCGCGGCCCTTGCAGGGACCCCGGTCCAGAACTACGCCTAATCCATGAGTGCCCTCGCCATCCTGCCGGTCTTCATCCCCGCCGCTTTCATCGTGGCGATGAGCCCTGGCGCGTCGAATCTGCTTGCCTTTGTCAACGGCACGCAAGCGGGGCTCGGCCGGGCGGTGGCCGCGCTTATCGGGCGGCTTGCCGCGTTCTTCCTGATGGTGCTGGCGGTGGCTGCGGGGCTGGGGGCTGTGCTGGAGACCTCGGAGATCGCGTTTACTCTGATCAAATGGGCGGGGATCGCCTATCTGCTCTATCTTGGCTGGCAGGCCTGGACGGCCCCGGTGCCCGAGGCGCCGCCGCCCGCTCCGCCGAGACGCCATCTCATGCGGCGCGAGTTCACCACAGCACTCACCAACCCCAAGGCGATGCTGCTGTTCACCGCCTTTCTGCCGCAGTTCGTGGCGCCGGAGACCTCGGCCTCGGCCCAGCTCCTGGTGCTCGGCACGGTCTATTTGGCGGTCGAGTTCACGGCCGCCTCGCTTTATGCGGCAACCGGGGCGCTGCTCGGGGCCCGCGCGCTAAGCCAGGCGCGGCGCCGGCTCATGAACCGGATCTCGGCGCTGGCGATGGTCGGCGCAGCCGGGCTTCTCGCGCGGGCCGAGCGTGCCGCCTGAGGGCTCAGCGGCTGTAACCCGTGACGACCCACCCGCCCGCGTCTTTCTTCGAGCCGGGCTTCTTCGTGGTTTTCGTGCCTTTGGTGCTCATGGTCTCTCTCCGTTTCTTGGGCCGTCCTGCACGGCCAGTCTGATCATTAGTGCCGAGAGGCAGGGTGTGGGTTCAGCCGTGGGTCAAGGCACCTGACGCCGCAGGCGCGGTCCTCTGCGTTGAGCTTGCGTCGTTGAGAGGCTAGTGAGGACTCCAAGTACCGAAAAAACACCACATGGGAGACCGGGGATGGCCAGCTATGCGGAGGTCTATGAGGCCTGGAAGGCGGATCCGGAGGCGTTCTGGATGGAGGCCGCAAAGGCCGTAGATTGGACCGTGCCGCCGACCCGCGCGCTCGACGACAGCGAGGCGCCGCTCTACCGCTGGTTCTCCGATGGGGTTTGCAACACCTGCTACAATGCGGTGGACCGCCATGTGGCGGCAGGGCGCGGCGACCAGGCCGCGATCATCCATGACAGCCCGATCACCGGCACCAAGCAGGTCATCACCTATGCGGAGCTGCTGGAGCGGGTCTCGCGGCTCGCCGGAGGCTTGGCGGCCAAGGGCGTCACCAAGGGCGACCGCGTCATCATCTATATGCCGATGGTCCCGGAAGCGCTGGTCGCGGTCCTCGCTTGTGCCCGCATCGGAGCGGTGCACTCGGTGGTCTTCGGGGGCTTTGCCGCGAACGAGTTGGCGGTGCGGATCGACGACAGCACGCCCAAGGCCGTGATCGCCGCCTCCTGCGGGCTCGAACCCGGCCGGGTGGTGAAGTACAAACCGCTGCTCGACGGTGCGATCGAGTTGGCCAGCCATAAGCCGGAGTTCTGCGTAATCTTCCAGCGCGAGCAGGAAGAGGCCCCGCTGGTCACAGGCCGCGACCACGAGTGGGAGGCGTTCCAGGAGGGGGTGAAGCCTGCTCCCTGTGCCGAGGTGGGCGGCGCCGATCCGCTCTATATCCTCTATACCTCCGGCACCACGGGCCAGCCCAAAGGCGTGCTGAGGCCGAATGCCGGACACATGGTTTCGCTGCTCTGGACGATGCATGCGATTTATGACGTGCATCCGGGGGAGGTCTATTGGGCGGCGTCGGATGTCGGCTGGGTGGTCGGGCATTCCTACATCGTCTACGCGCCGCTGCTGGCGGGCTGCACCACCATCGTCTTCGAGGGCAAGCCGGTTGGCACGCCCGATGCCGGCACCTTCTGGCGAGTGATCCAGGAGCATGGGGTGAAGGTGCTGTTCACCGCGCCCACGGCCTTCCGCGCGATCAAGCGGGACGATCCCGAGGGCAAGCTGGTCGAGACGTATCCGATGCCGAGCCTCAAGACGCTGTTCCTGGCGGGCGAGCGGGCGGATCCCGACACCATCAAATGGGCCGAGGAGAAGCTAACGGTCCCGGTGATCGACCACTGGTGGCAGACCGAGACTGGCTGGGCCATCGCCGCCAACCCGATGGGCATTGAAGCGATGCCGGTCAAGCTGGGCTCGCCCACGGTCGCGATGCCCGGCTACGACGTACAGATCCTTGACGATGCGGGGCATCCCGTGGAGCCGAACACGCTGGGGGCCATTGCGATCAAGCTGCCACTGCCGCCGGGCACGTTGCCGGGTCTGTGGAACGCCGAGGCGCGGTTTCGTAAGAGCTATCTCAACACCTTCCCCGGTTACTACGAGACCGGCGATGCGGGTATGGTCGACGAGGATGGCTATCTCTACATTATGGCGCGCACAGACGACGTCATCAACGTTGCGGGACACCGGCTCTCGACCGGTGCGATGGAGGAGGTGCTGGCCGGGCACCCAGATGTGGCGGAGTGTGCGGTGATCGGCGTAGCGGACGCGTTGAAGGGCCAGTCGCCAATGGGGTTCCTCTGCCTCAACGCGGGCTGTGGCCGGGAGTACGAGACCATTGAGCGGGAGTGCGTGCAACGCATCCGTGATGAGATCGGACCGGTCGCGGCGTTCAAATTGGCTGTAGTGGTGGACCGGCTGCCAAAGACGCGATCCGGCAAGATCCTGCGCAAGACCATGGGGCAGATCGCAGACGGGGTAGAGTATAAGATGCCCGCGACGATTGACGACCCTGCCATTCTGGATGAAATCCGCGCGGCAGTGGGCAAACTCGGTTATCCAAGATAAATGTGTGGTATGCCCGGCTGAGTTAGGCCGACGACACACGAGGGTATCATGGGGCTCGAGGGCCTCCATATATTGCTGGCCGAGGACAACCCGACCAACCAGATGGTCGCCGTCCAGATGCTAGAGAGCCTTGGCGCTCGGGTGAGCCTTGCATCCGACGGCGTGGAGGCTATGGAGCTTGCCGGACGAGAGCGGTTCGATCTTGCACTGGTCGACATCGAGATGCCGCGGCTGCCGGGGACCGAGGTGATCCGCCGCCTGCGGGCCGGCGCGCCACCGCACTCCGATATGCCTCTGATTGCACTTACCGCCTATGTGATGGGTGATTTGCGGGCGGAGATCGACAAGGCCGGCGCCGACGGGGTGATCGCCAAACCCATCCTCTCCGTCGAGGGATTGGAGACCGACATCCTGCGCCTCGCCCAAGCGCGCAGGATGGGTGGAGCAGGTTCGGCGGCAAAGGACACACCCGCGCCCATTGAGGAGCCGACTCCGCGCGAGCTCTCGGGCAGCCATCTCACGGGGATCGATCCGCGCATATACGGGGACCTTGCAGAAGCGATCGGTCCCGAGGCGCTGCCGGATCTTCTGCGGAAAATGGCCGAAGACATCATCTCGGTCCGCGCGCGGCTGGAAACAGGTCTGGCACGGAACGATTCTGCCTCATTGCGGGCAGCGACCCATGTTCTCATCGCAGTTGCGGGCTCAATCGGAGCAACCAAACTACAATATGGCGCGCAATGCCTCAATTCTGCCGCGCATTCACACCAAACCGGCGATATCGACAGTCTAGGTCCAGCGATCATGGCTGAGATCGATGCGGTACTACGGTTTCTGAACTCTAAACTACAAAGGTAAAGCATGACCTCGCGCCCGTCCGATCCGGTATTGCTGGTAGAGGATACGCGATCTTTGGCGTCACTTTACGAGACCTTCCTCAAGAAGGCAGGCTTTGCGGTCGAGTGTGCGTATGATGCAAGGACGGCAGTCGCTTTGTTCGAGCGCGTGCAACCCCGAATCATCTTGCTGGATCTGGTGCTGCCAGATCGGGACGGGCTCGAGGTGCTGCGAGAGATCCATGCCCGCGATCCGGCTGCCAAGGTCGTCGTGATTACCGCTAACGGATCGATCAACCGCGCCGTAGAGGCGATGCGAGAGGGAGCCTTCGACTTCCTCGTGAAACCCTTCGACGAGCGCCGCCTGATCGGCGCCGTCCAGAACGCCGTCACCTTGGTCGCCCAGGAGAGCGAGCAAGGCTCCGCCCCGGTGCGCGGTGGCGAGGAGCCCGAGGAGGGCGGAGCCTTCCAGGGCTTCATCGGGCGCTCCGAGGCGATGCGCCAGATCTACGCGATGGTGAAGAACATTGCCCGGTCCACGGCGACCGTCTTCATCACCGGCGAGAGCGGCACGGGCAAGGAGGTCTGCGCCCAGGCGATCCACGGCCTCTCAGTGCGCCGCGCCGGGCCGTTCGTGCCGATCAACTGCGGCGCGATCCCGCGGGATCTGCTCGAATCGGAACTGTTCGGCCACCTCAAGGGCTCCTTCACCGGAGCGGTGGCCGATAAGCGGGGCGCGGCTGCGGTCGCCGATGGCGGCACGCTGTTCCTCGACGAGATCTGCGAGATGGACCTCGCGCTGCAGACCAAGCTGCTGCGGTTCTTGCAGACCTCGATGATCCAACCGGTCGGAGCCACCGAAGCGCACAAGGTCGATGTCCGCATCGTCTGTGCGACAAACCGCGATCCCGGCGCCGAGGTGCGCGCGGGGCGGTTCCGCGAGGATCTCTACTACCGCCTCCATGTGGTGCCGATCCATCTGCCGCCGCTGCGTGATCGCGGCCAGGATGTGATCGACATTGCCGAGGTGTTGTTGCGCCGTTTCGCCCAGGAGGAAGGGCGGCGGTTCACTGGGCTGTCGGATGCCGCGCGGGCACGTTTCCGCACGTATTCATGGCCCGGTAACGTGCGTGAGCTTCAAAATGTCCTGAGAAATGTCGTTGTGTTGCATGATGGAGAGTATGTGGTGCCCGAGATGTTGCCCCGTGATTTCGAAGCCCAGACCCCCCGCTTGGCGGGAACCGGTGTCGGGGCCGCGCCGAAACCTCTGCAGGATGAGGTCGACTCCAATCCTGACCATGCGCTGCAGGCGCTGGTCGGAACCTCGCTCGCCGACCTAGAGCGCAGTTTTATCGAGGCCACGATCGAGGCCTGTGACGGCTCGATCCCCAAGGCCGCGCGGCTGCTTGATGTGAGCCCCTCGACCCTCTACCGCAAACGCGGGGCGTGGGAGCGTGGCGCCGGCTGATCCGTGCCAGGCTCCCGCTTGGGCCCATGCAGGAGCCGCTATGGGCAAGTTTCTCGCGCTAGACAGCCGCCGGTTCGTCGCCTAGCCGAGCTGTAGTCATTGGATGCGTGAGAACAAGCGGACTTCAGGGCTATTTGGGATCCGAACCGTCTCCGCTCCTGCGCCGTGGTGAGCCTTGTGACCCGGATGAGCTGCTGACCCTCTTGACGGTGGGGATGAAGGCCCACGACGGCATGGTTCCCCCGCTCGAGGACAACTGGGCCGATGTCAGCGGCGTTCCAGACGTCATGGCCGTCGACAGCGTTTCTGCGCACCGCTCCATCTGGGTGGTGAGCGAGCGGCTGCGTCGGCTGATCGAGCGCTGTGGGCCCAACATCGCGCGGTTCGTTCCGGTCGAAGTTCGGCGGAGTCGGAACATTAGAACCGTCCCAACCATCGACCCTGAAACCCAGCCGCCCTTGCTCGCCCCCGTTTGCTGGCGCGTCAGGGTATCGGCGACGGGTTGCCTCTCTGGTGCGGTCTGCAAGGCGAGAATGACCCCGCCACCAAGCGCAGCAATCCCTGCGACAAGGTCACACCATGGATGTCATTTTGCTCCGACGCGCTTTGGGCGGCGATCCAAGGCGAAGGGATCAAAGGGTTTGCCGATCCGATCCCTGTCGAGGCGATCGCACCCGACCACGAAACGACCGTCGCTCCTGGCGCGCCCCCCATCGCTTGGCGCGACTTTGAGGAGACCAGCGGATCCGTCTACCGTATCAAGGTATGGCCTCTATGCCAGGCCGGCCTGGGCGTCGATCTCGTCGATCGCGATGAGCACCATCGAATGACAGTTCCTGTCCGACGCATGTCCCGGGAGCAGGTGGACGCCACCGGCTTGGACGGCGAGATTTTGTTCCAAGTGCCGCACAACGACGCGTCAAGCCTTCCAAAAATCTTCGGCTATACGAGCAGTCATTGAGTAGTGTCAGACGCGCCTCGTGACGTTCTAGACGGCCTGGACAACCAGCAGGACATCTTCCTGCCTCTAATCATCACCAACAAAGATGAAGCACTAATTGCTACATAATAGAGGCCCATGTCGTGCATTTACAGCCACCCGTTCATAGAAGAACTCGGTTACTATGTGCACAAAGGCAGGCCACTTCACCGTGGCTACGAACCCTCATTGATGGCGCCCATATTTGGGTTCAGTACGAAGGGTACTCTGAAAATCTATGCAGCCAAGTCTTCCTCAGGGCGCTCGAGGTGGCCATCGATAACCAAACACTCGATCTAGTGGATTGATCGGATCGGAAGAGTCCGTTTTTGGGTTCCACGGGAGTGCCGTTCATGCGAGTCTGCGTCATGCG
>JBCBYB010000044.1:0-34648 GCA_039816045.1 Pseudomonadota bacterium | reverse complement strand
GATACTCCGCCGCGGCCCAAACAGCGCCTGCGGTGATGGCCGAGACGACCAGCAGGCCGAGCAGCCGCACCTTCACTGTCAGCCAGGCATAGGCGCGCACCAGCCATCCGAAAAGCCAGGCGAACTGGTCGACGATGGGCAGGGGCATCACGGTCAGCTTCGCCTGACCAGGCCCGAGCAAGCGAGAGGACAGTGCGGGGATTACGGTGACCGCCACCACAAGCGACAGGACCACCGAAACCGAGATCGCCACGGCGAGATCCCGGAACAATTGGCCGGCTTCGAGCTCCATCACCAGGATCGGGATGAACACCATGACGGTCGTCAGCGCCGAGACCAGGATCGCCCCCCAGACCTGGCGCGCCCCCTCATAGGCCGCTTTTGGCGCCGACAGCCCCTGCTGGCGAAGCCGATAGATGTTCTCCAGCACGACGATGGCGGCATCGACCACCATTCCGACGGCAAAGGCGATGCCGGCGAGTGAGATCACATTCAACGTCCGCCCCATCGCCGCCATGGCAACGAAGCTCGCGACGATGGAGACCGGGATCGCCAGCGAGATCACGAGCGTCGCCCGCAGCGAGCGCAGGAAGAGCAGCAGCACCCCAGCGGCCAAGAGCCCGCCGACCCAAATGTTCTGGATCACGAGGTCGATGGCGCCGTCGATGTAGATCGTCTCGTCATAGACCTGCGTAAGGGTCAGCCCCTCGGCCTGCAGCGGGCCATCGCGCAGCTCCGAGATGGCGGCGCGGATGCCCTCCATGGTCTGGATGACGTTCGCCCCGGTCTCGCGCACGGCATTGACGGCGATCGCGGCCTTGCCGTTCTGACGGATGCGCGCCGTCGGCTCCTTGTAGCCAAAGCCAATGTCGGCCACGTCCCGCACATAGATCCGGCCGAGGGCATCGCCGGTGCTGGCCCCCGACCGGAGCACGACCTCAGAGATCGCCTCGACCGTGTTCAGCTCCCCCTCGGCGCGGACGACATAGCGCCGCTTGCCCTCGTCGAGGTCCCCAGCAGAGAGCGACACGCTTTCCCGGCGCAGCGTCGCCACCACCTCCGGGATCGTCAGGCGATAGCGGGCAAGCTCTTGCGGATCGATCACCACCTGCAATTCACGCTCGACGCCGCCGAAGACGTTGGTGGCCGCAACCCCGGTTACGCGCTCGATACGCTCGGCCACAACGTCGTTCACGAAGTCACCAAAGTGCTCCATTGGCCGCGTGACACCCTCGGCCCGCCGGACGATCATCCAGGCAATGGGATTGTCGTCGCTTCCCGAGGTGTCGAGCGTTGGCTCGTCCGCCTCGGGCGGGTAGCCGGAGACCCGATCGAGCCGGTTGGAAACCAGCAGCAATGATCGGTCCATTTGGGTCCCGACGGCAAACTCAAGGGTGATACGCCCGCGCCCGGTCTCCGAGGACGAGATCATGGTGTCGAGACCGACCAGCCCCTTCAGTTCCTCCTCTTGCGGGTTGATGATCTCGCGCTCGATCTCGGCCGGGGCCGCACCCGCCCAGTTGGTCGTGATCTCAATGACCGGTTTGCGAACATCAGGGGTGAGCTGGATCGGGATCCGCGTCAGCGCGAGCGCGCCGAACATCACCGCCATCACGACGACGGCGATGACCGCGATGGGGCGGTCGATGGCGATCCGGATCGGATCCACGGGCTCAGCTCCCTTCGGCGGCGGTGGCCTGGGCCTTGGCAGTCGCAGGCTCCGGCTTCTCAGTCGCGGTCTCAGGCTCAGGCTCGGACACGGGCTCTGGCGTGCCAGCCGCCGGCTCTGGCGCTTCTTCGGGCTCACCGAGAACACGAGCTGTCACGGACTGACCTGGACGCAGCCGCTCATTTCCACGAACCACCACCACGTCGCCGGGCAGCAGACCGCCCAAGACCTCCCAGCGATCCCCGACCGGACCACCGAGTCGAAGCTGTCGCGGGGTCGCCTTCCCATCTTCGACGCTGAAGACCATCCAAGAGCCCCGCGACTGAACAAGCGCATCCTTGGGAACCGTGAGCGCCTGTCGGGGCGCGCTCACCGGCACATGCAGGGTCACCGATTTGCCAGCAGCAAGCCGGCTGCCCTCGGCCTCCGTCAGATCAGCACTCAGCCGGACGGGGCGGGTGCGGGTCGAGGCTGCCTCGACCGGCAGCATGCTGCGGATCACGGCTTTGATGGGTTGGCGTCCCTCCAGTTCCGCGTCGATCTCGGACCCCTCCGAAACCGCGTCGACCAGCCGCGCGGGTAGGTTCACCTCGATCTCGAGCGACCCCGTGTCGAGCAGTGTCGCAACCGCCTCACCAAGATCGATATAGCTGCCGGGTTGCGCATCCTTGGCAATAACGACCCCTGGGAACGGTGCCTTGATCGTGGCGTGGCGCAGATCATAATCCGCGCGTGCAAGCTCCGCCTCGGCCTGGGCCAATTGGGCCTGTGCGCGGAGCAATTCGCTGCGGGCTTGCTCGGCACTCTCCTGCAGGTCGTCGAACTGGCCCTTCGAGAACGCGGTCGAGCCACGCAGCTGTGAGGTCCGTTCAAAGGCCTGAACAGCGAGGCGGAGTTGCGCCTCAGCCACCTTCACGCCCGCCTCCGATGCAGAGAGCGCCGCCGCCGCCGTCCGCCGGCGGATGCCGATTAGATCACTGTCGAGGCGCACGAGCGGCTGCCCGGCCTCCACCCGATCCCCGACGGCAAACAACACCTCGGTCACGATGCCCGCCGTGCGGGTCGCGACCCGGCTTTCCGTGGTCGCGACAACCTGCCCGAGGATCGGCGTGGTGTCGGTGATCTCGCGCAATTCCGCCCGCTCGGCGATCACTGAGGCCGTACGACCCTGCGCCTCGGCTCCCGACGCCCAAACCACAAGGGCCAAAGCCCCCAAAAAGCCCACCGTCCGCGCCAGGCGCAGGGCATGCATGTCGAACATCGAGGTTTCTCCAGATGGGCGCGGCGCACCCGATCACTTCTACACAAACAGTAAATGGCGCGACGCACGCAAAACGGCAAGGGAAACGCCGACCGGCGCTTCTCACGGCTGCGTGCGGCCAGCCCCGCGCGGGGGCCCCGGCTTGACCTGCCCGGTTGGTTTCGGCAAGGGCGGGGCATGATCGCCGAGACGCGCCTTCAGGACATTCTCGACCGCCACGCCTATCTCGAGGCGCGGCTGGCCGAACTCACGGACCCAGCGGAGATCGCGACGGCGAGCCGGGATTACGCAGCACTCAGGGATGTCGTCGACGCGATCGAGCATTGGCGCACCCTCACGAAAGAGCTCGAAGAGGCCCGCGCCATGGCAGCCGATCCTGAGATGGCCGCGCTGGCTCGGGACGAGATCGCCGCCCTCGAAGCGGCGCTGCCCGAAGCAGAACAAGCCCTGCAGCTCGCGCTCCTGCCTAAGGACGCCGCCGACGAGCGGGCCGCTATCCTCGAGATCCGTCCAGGCACAGGCGGCGACGAGGCTGCCCTTTTCGCCGGCGATCTCTTCGCCATGTACCGCCGCTATGCCGAACGGCGCGGCTGGAGGGTCGAGGTGTTGGAGGAGAGCGTCTCCGATCTCGGCGGCTTGCGTGAGGTCGTCGCAGCGGTCCGAGGCGATTCGGTTTTTGCCCGGCTCAAGTTCGAAAGCGGGGTGCACCGGGTCCAACGCGTGCCGGAGACCGAGACACAGGGGCGCATCCACACTTCTGCGGCGACCGTCGCCGTTTTGCCCGAGGCGGAGGAGGTGGACATCCAGATCGCCGCTTCGGATCTGCGAATCGACACCATGCGAGCGAGCGGCGCCGGCGGACAGCATGTAAACACCACGGACTCGGCCGTGCGAATCACGCATTTGCCCACCGGGATCGTGGTGACCTCCTCCGAGAAGTCGCAGCACCAGAACCGTGCACGGGCGATGGAGGTGCTCCGTGCCCGTCTCTTCGACATCGAGCGCCGCCGTGCCGCCGAGGACCGCGCAGCCGAGCGGCGGGGCCAGATCGGGTCGGGTGATCGCTCGGAGCGCATCCGGACCTATAACTTCCCGCAGGGCCGTGTGACGGATCATCGTATTGGCCTGACGCTCTACCGGTTGCCGCAGATTATCGAGGGCGATCTCGACGAGGTCATCGATGCCCTGACCACCGCCGATCAGGCCGAGAAACTGGCCGATGCCGAGTGAGAGCTGGGCCGCACTGATTGCCTCGGCGGCCGACGACCTGAAGAACGTAGGCCTCCCCGATCCCGGCCGTGAGGCACGGCTGCTCGCCCGGTGGGCAGGTGACTTTGACGGGACGGGGTTGACCGTGGCGCTGCGGGATGCCGCCCCCTCCGAAGCAGCGGCCCGCTTTAGGGCGGCGGTCGCGCGCCGGGCCGACCGCCATCCGCTCTCCCATATCACCGGCGTCCGGGCCTTTTGGGGGCGAGATTTCGAGGTTACCCCCGATGTGCTCGATCCCCGGCCGGAGACGGAGATACTGGTTGCCGTAGGGCTGGAGCGGCCGTTTGGGCACGTTCTCGATCTCGGGACCGGGACCGGGTGCATCCTGCTCAGCCTGCTCAGCGACCGGCCGGAAGCGACAGGTGTGGGGACCGATCTCAGCCCGGCGGCGCTGGCTCTCGCAAAGAGCAACACGGAGCGGCTCGGCCTCGGCGCGCGGGTTGAGCTGCTGGAGACGGACTGGGCAGACGGTGTCGAAGGCCCCTTCGATCTGATCGTCTCCAACCCACCTTACCTGGCCGAGGCGGAACTACGGCGATTGGAGCCGGAAGTCGGCCTGCATGAGCCCCGATTGGCGCTGACCCCGGGCGGAGATGGGTTGGCCGCCTACTGCGCAATCGCAAGCGCCCTGCCCCGTCTTCTCGCCCCTACCGGGCGGGTTTTGGTGGAAATCGGCCCAACCCAAGCCTCGGCTGTGTCCGAGATTATGGCTGCCGCTGGTCTGAACGTCTTGCCAGTTCGCACCGATTTGGATGGCCGCGACCGGGTAATCGAGGCTCTGGCGCCACAATTTTCCAGTGTTCCAGCTTTTCGCGGTTGAGCGCCACGCAAATCCCGGTATAGATATCTCCGTCCGGCGAGCAGCGGCGTGCGCTGCGGATCGAGGGGTCGGCCGGACCTTTGGCAGCAACGCAGCAGCCTCCACCGCTTCAGGCGCTCATTTTATCTGAGCCGAGCGCGGTGACAGTGCGGACGCGGCGTGGCCGGCTCATGAGCAGATCGGGACCTATGAGATCAACGCAAAAATCGAACCGCACTCGCGGACGCGGCAACCGCAAGTCAAATGGCAACAACCTTAATCGGGTGTATGACAGCTCCGGCCCCGAGGGGAAGGTGCGCGGCACCCCGCAGCAGATCATAGACAAGTATCTATCGCTGGCGCGCGATGCCCAAACCTCGGGTGATCGCGTGATGGCAGAGAACTTCCTGCAGCACGCCGAGCACTATCAGCGGATCCTTCTGCTTGCGACCGCCAATCAGCCGGAGCAGCGCCGTGAGAACGGTCAGGCTGAGGGCGAGGACGAGGCGCAACCCGAGACCGCCGCCACCGAGGACCGTGGCCGTCGCCGCGGGGGGGAAGCGGAGCCGGCGCCAGGCGAAGGCCCCCAGCCAGAGATCGCAGATCACGCGGTAGGCGGGCTGACGACCATCGACACCGACACGAGCGAAACGCTCCTGGTCACGACCGAGGAGACCGCGCCGACCCCGCCACCGACCCGCCGCCGACGCCCGGGCCGCCCGCCGAAATCGGCAGAGCAGCCGGCGGAGACGAGTGAACCGGCCGAGCCTGTCAGCGAAGCGGTCGAAGCGGGCCCTGAGGCCAACTGACCGCTCCGTCCTAGTCCAAACGCTCGGCAAACCGCCGGGCGAGGGTTAGAAATTCCGGGATGCTCAAAGTCTCGGCCCGCCGGGTGCCGTCGATCCCCGCGGCCTCCAGCAAAGGCGCCGGGTCGGGAACCAGCGCCTTGAGCGACTGACGCAGCATCTTCCGGCGCTGAGAGAACGCGGCCGCCACCACCCGTTCGAGATCCACCGGACGGGCGTCACCGAGCGCCTCGGCGGGCATCTCCCGGGGCACGATGCGCAGCACCGCAGACGTGACTTTAGGCGGCGGCGTGAAGGCGCTCGGGTGCACCGAGAACAGCAGCCGCGCCTCTGCCCGCCACTGCGCCAGAACCGACAGCCGACCATAGGCTTTGGTTCCTGGCGCCGCCACCACCCGCTCCGCCACCTCGCGCTGGAACATCAGGGTGAGGCTCTCCCACCAAGGTGGCCAAACACCGGGGGTAAGCCAGCGCACCAAAAGCTCCGTACCGATGTTGTAAGGCAGGTTCGCGCAGATCCGGGCCGGCCCGTCGACGAGGGAACCGGCGTCAATCTCCAGCGCGTCGCCCTCCACCACCCGCAGCCGTCCAGGGTGGTGGGCTGCGATCTCCGCCAGAGCGTCGAGACAGCGGGCGTCCCGCTCGATCGCCACCACATGCGCTCCGCCAGCCAACAAGGCGCGTGTGAGGCCGCCGGGACCGGGCCCCACCTCTACCACCGTCGCGCCCTCGAGTGGCCCCGAGGCCCGCGCGATCCGCCCCGTCAGATTGAGATCCAGAAGAAAATTCTGCCCCAGCGCCTTCTTCGCCGAGAGGCCGTGGCGGGCGATCACATCCCGCAGCGGCGGCAGCCCATCGGGCGCGAGGGCCTCGCTCACGCAGGAACCCGGGCGCGGTTGGCGGCCATCTCGGCGGCTCCGTTCAGAGCGGCGATCAGACTGTCGGGGCGGGCGATCCCCTGTCCCGCGATATCATAAGCCGTGCCATGATCGGGCGATGTGCGAATAAACGGCAGGCCCAGGGTCACGTTGACCCCCTCGTCGAAGTCCAGCGCCTTGATCGGGATCAGCCCCTGGTCGTGATACATGGTCAGCGCCACGTCATAGCGTGCCCTCGCAGGCCCGTGGAACAATGTGTCGGCCGGATGGGGCCCGGAGATCGCCATCCCCTCAGCCTGAAGGCGCGCAACGGCAGGGGCGATCACGTCAATCTCTTCGCGCCCCATCGCCCCCCCTTCGCCCGCATGGGGGTTCAGGCCCGCCAGCGCCAGCCGAGGCCGCTCCAGCCCGAAGTCCCGGCGCAAACCGGCCTCGGTGATCCGCGCGGTTTCGACGATCAGGTCTTCGGTGAGGGCGGCCGGCACTGCCGCCAAAGCGATGTGGATGGTGACGGGGACCACGCGCAGCGACGGCCCTGCCAGCATCATCACCGACCGTGAGACGCCGCCAAGATACGCCAGATACTCCGTATGACCCGGATGGGCGAAGCCGCAGCCGTCATAAAGCACCTTCTTGTTGATCGGATTGGTGACGACGGCCGAGGCCTCTCCGAACCGCGCCAGAGCAACGGCCTGGTCGATCGCAGCCACGGTTGCCGCCGCATTGGCTGGGTCTGGCGCACCGGGCCGTGGACGCGCACCGAGCCTGTGCGCAAGCGGCAAGACGGGGATCCCCTCGGCAAAGGCGGCCGGCGCGTCGGCCATGTCCGCAACGGGGCAAACAGGCACCGCCCCGGCCATCTCCGCGACACGGGCCGGGTCGTCGATCAGCGCGAATGGCTGGCGTACGCGCCCACTCGCCCAAGCCGCGAGCGCAATCTCCGCTCCGATGCCCGCCGGATCGCCCATGGTGAGCGCAAGCGGCGCAGGTGTCATCAGCGCACCTCAATCATGGCGTCGCGCCGCAACTCCTGGATCAGACCCTGCGCCAAGAGATCGAGCCTGCGGCGCGCGAGCTCGGCTCGTACGCGGTCACGCAGTTCAGGGTCCTGTGGGTCGACTGCATCCGGGTCACTGGTTTCACGCTCAACCACCCTGAGAATGCTGAAACCAGCCGCCACCTGTCGCGGTGGAGCGACGCCGCCCGTCGGCACGGCCGCAAGTGTCTGCGCAAGATCCGCCGGCAGGGCCGCGACCTCGACCCACCCGAGCGACCCGCCCCGCGAGGCGCTTGGCGCGCGGGAATACTCCCGAACCGCCTGGTCGAAATCCGCGCCCGCCGAGAGCGCAACAAAGAGCTCCTCAGCGAAGCGCCTGGTTTCCTCGGGCGTCCGATTGCCATCCCGGGCCGGGATGCCGATCTCCTGCAACCGCAAGCGCACATCCCGCGACCGCCCGGCAAGTTCGATCTCGGCGTCGATCTCCGCTTCCCCCGGTTCCACGCGGCCACGGAAGCGGGTCTGCACAACCTCACGCCACAGCACCTGCGCCGTCACCAGATCGTTCACCGCCTGCTCGGATATCCCTGCAGAGGCCGCCCGGTCGAGGAACGCATCTGGCGCCACACCGATATTGCCCGTGAACTCGCGCAGGGCCGTGTTGACGACCTCCGGCGTCGCCGAGAGCCCGGCGCGTGTCGCCTCTTCCAGCTTCAGTCGGTCTTCGATCAGCCGGTCGAGCGCAAGGCTTCCAAGCGCCTGGGTGTCGCGCGTGTCCGCCCCCAGCAGTCCGAGGATCCGCGCGCGCTGGTCGACATCGAAGGCCGTGATCAGCGACTTGTTCACCGTCGCCACCGGCCGAAAAGGTGTTTGCGCGGCAGCCGGCGTCACAGACGATGCCGCCACCAACAAGATCGCCGCGATCAATGCGCTACGCATGTGCGTTCCCCGTTCCAATAGTCCCCGCCTCAGCCGCCGATGCTGCCGCCACCGAGGGTAAACAGTTCGACCGAGAGGCCGAAGCTCGTGCCATCCGACACATTGTCCTGATCCGTAAAGCTGCGCCGGCCGAAGAAAGTAACCGCGCAACACTCGTTGGCGAACCGAACCCCGCCGCCGAGGGAGACGAACTCGTCCAGCTCCAGATCCCGGCGCACGAAGCCGTTGACCGACCATTCATCCGTCAGCTTCAACCGCGCCCGCGCAAAGATCTCCTCGCGGTCAACCAGCGCGTCCGAGCCCGTGTCGGCGTCGAAGAAGGCGTATTGAAAAGCCAAGCTGGCTGGCCCCGCGCGCAGCTCGACGTTCGACTCGTTGCGGGTGACCTCGAGCCCGTCATCGCCGAGCCGGAAGCGCTGGCTGACGGTCACATAGGGGTCGTAGCTTGCCGACCATGCACCCACCCAATCGGACTCGCGGCTGCTGAGACCCGATCCGGTCGAGAACTCGTTCGCATCGCGAAACCGCAGGACGCGCCCCGCCGTCACGTCGAGGCCCAGGCCAAAATCGCTGAACAGCTCATAACGCAGGCCCAGATTGAGCCGCGGACCTTCCTCGAAACCATCGAGGCCGGTGAAATGATCCCATTCGAACAGGCTGGTCTCGTCGAACTCGGTGATCAGGCTGTCCTCGTTCGGGATGTCGTCATCATTGCCGCCATAAGGCGCCACGATGGCCTGGGCCACCGGCTCGATCACATGGCTGAGGCCGAACCCGCTCTCCGCGATCAGGGGATAGCGTGCCTCGACGCCCGCCAGCGGCGCAAACCGGAACACACTGTTGTCCTGGTCCGGGTCATCGCTGTCGCCGATTACGAAGTAATCACCGCGCACCTGTGCAAACCCCTTGAGGGCGAGGCCCTGCGGCAGCACCCATTCGCGGTGCCAGTCGGCGCCGAGGGAAAGCCGGCCCGTATCCTCGCCATTGTTGCGCAACAACCCCTGGCTGTTGGCGAACAGCCCGATGCGCCCACCGGCGAAATCCTCCGAGAACTCCTGACGCGCCTCAAGATCGGGGATCACGAAGGGGATCTGCCCCGCCGGCTCCCGGTTCCGCAGCGACTGGAACCGCACCGTGCTGATGTCGAAGAAGCCGTCGCTTGTGAAACGGCGGGCATAGAGCTCCGAGGTCAGCCGGTCGTCGTCGCCGAGGTCGAAATAGCGGAGATACCCATCGTCGCTCGCGAACTCGATGTCCCAGCCCCAGCGGATGTCGTTGCGGAGGCGGAACTCGGCATCGGTGTCCACATGGCCGTGGGTCTCGCTTTCTCCGGTGAAGTCGGAGCGGGTGACCGATCCTGCAAAGGACAGATCACCGTTGAAGAAGGCGCGCCGGAACTCCAACTCGCCGACCACCGTATCATTGGTGGTGAAGAAGGGCGTGAGCGTCACATCCGTGTGCTCGTCGATCGCCCAATAAAACGGCGTTTTCAGACCGAAACCGTAGTTGTTGCTCGAGGATTTGAACTCTGGCGCCAAAAACCCGGTGGCCCGCTCAACGGTGGGGTCGGGATGGCTGAAATAGGGCGTCCACACGACCGGCACGCCATACACTTCGAGCCGCGCATCCTCATAGTGAATGATGCGGTCTTCCTCGTCATGGATCACCCGGCGTGCTCGGATGCGCCAAAGCGGGGTCGGCTCGTCGGCGCACACCTCGCAGGGGCTGTAGACCGCGCGGCTCAGGATGTTGTAACGGTCGTCCACCCGGCGCGCTTCAACGGCAGCGAGCTTGCTCTGCTGGTCGATCATGGACTGGGCGCCGCGCACGATGCCGTCCTGCAGCGCCGCGTCGAGATCCGCGAACTCGGCGAACACCGTCGCACCTGTCGGATCGCGCAGCACCAGGTTGCCGGTCGCGGTGATCCGGCCGGTGATGTCGGAGTAGACGATGCGGTCCGCCGTCAGCGTCCGGTCGCCGTAGAACACCTCCACATTGCCGACAGCGGTGATCTCCTGGGCGTCAGCGTCGTACTCGACCTGGTCAGCGACAAGGGCAACGGGCTGGTCGGGATCGACGGCAGTGTCGAACCCGTCGTCGATGCTTTGCGCGTGAATAGGAAGCTCCGCAAGCCCCCAGGCAAGCCCTGCGGCAACCACAAACAAACAGAGGTTGCGGAGCATTGCGCTCTCTCCTCACTTGGCGCGGCTCGACAACGCGCCTCTCCTTTTACCCGTCTTCTAAGTGAAGCAGCAAGCCCAGAGCGAACAGGACCGCGGCAGCGGGTGGCCCCCAAGCCGCAAGAAGCACCGGAACCGCCCCCGACGCCCCAAGTGCGGATACCACATCCGACAGGAAGAAATAGGCAAAACCGGTCAGCACACAGCCGAGCGCCATACCTCCGAGCCCGCCGAAGCGCACATGGCGCATGGAGAACGCGGCACCGATCAGCACCATCGCGAAAAAGACCGCAGGCGCCGACAGCAGGCTGTGCCAGTGGAGCCGGTGTCGGCTGGAGGAAAACCCCGATTCTTCAAGCGTCGAGATAAACCCTGGCAGATCCCAGAACGAGATGGTCTGCGGTGGCGCGAAACTCTCGAGGATCTGGTCGCGTGTGAGGTTGGTCGGCAGAGACAGGAGCTCATGAGTCACAGCCTCGGTTTCCCGCGCCGCGGTCTCGCTGTCCGCGGGCGCGGTCGAGGAAAGAGTCCAGACGGAGGCGCCGTTCAGCTCCCACCGCCCGGGTCGAAGCACCGCACGGCGCGCATCGATCCGCCGCTCGAACCGGTTGTCGGGCCCGAAGCGGAAGATCGAGACACGCCACAATTGGTCCGCCGTCTCGTTGGCGCGGAGCGCGCGGATCACGGTCTGCCCGCTGTCGTCCCCCTGGCGCAGCCAGACCCCGCCGCCCGCAACCGAGAGACGTGAGGAGGAGCGGCCGAACATCGCCTCTTCTAGGTTGTCGAACCGTTGGGCAAAGGCGGCAGCCACCGGGTTGTAGACCGCGAAGGAGATCATCCCCATCACCAGCGCGACCAACAGCGCCGGTGCCAGCAGCGTCCAGACGGAAACCCCGGCGGCACGAGTTACCACGAGTTCTGAGCTCCGTGCGAACCAGGCAAAACACACCATGGATGCGAGCAGCACCGTGAACGGCGCCGCCGTGATGGTGATTGACGGCGCCCGCAGGAACGCCATCCCGAGCAGGTCGAGGAAGTCCGCGCGTCCGCCAGTGTTCGAAGAGATCAACTCCACCAGATCCACAATCATCACGAGGGCGAGCACGGCGAGGAACGTCGCCGTTGCGATGAAGAAGAAACGCCGCGCGACATAGAGCGAGAGGGTGGGTGTCACGGCACCGCCTCCACGGCACCGGCCGGGCGTGGCGCGGGGAACGGCCGCCCTGACATCATCCAGACCGCCAGCGCGATCCCGAACAGGGGCGGTAGATACATGAGGGGCCAAAGGGCGGCCTCGGCATTGGTGGCACTTTTCGCCGCAAGCCCTGCGAGGCGCAGCGCCACAGCCGCACCCGCCGCCAGCAAAATGCGCCCGGCGAACCCTTGCCGTCGGAACCCGAGACTGACCACCAACGCCGCCCCCAACAACGGCAGAGCCAGCGCATAGAGTGGGCTGGAGAGCGCTTCATGCCCCTCCGCGCGGAAATCGCCGAGCTCATAGGGACCGAGCGCCTCACCGGAGATCGTTAGCTGGTCATAGAGAAAGAACTCGCTCGGCTTGCGCTGGCGCTCCCCAGGCTCGCCCCGCATCTGCTCAAGGTCATAGGAAAGCTGTTCGAAACGCAGCAGCGAAAGCTCGCCCGATACATCTGCCGGACGGCTCTGGGCGATCCCGTCGAACATCACGATCTGAGGGGCGCCACCATCGGTCCCTGGCACTAGAACTGCGCGTTCCGCGGTGTAGGTGGTGACCTGCCCGGGATCCCGTTCGTCATGGACAAAGACGCCCAGCATCTCGCCTGGCCGCCCCATCCGGCGGAGATAGATTGTCACCCGCTTGGCCGGGGACACAAACGCACCCTCGCGCAGGAAAGCGGCGGCGATATCGCCCCGCACCTCGCTGACACGCTCCTGCATCATGCGCTTGGTGTTCGGCATGAGATAAAGCGTGATCACCAGCAGCACGAGAAGCACGCCACTGGCGAACAGGGCCACGGGCCGTAGCATCGAGAGCCCCGAGAGCCCCGCCGCCATCATGACCACGATCTCGCTGTCGCCATAGAGCCGGTTGATCGCGTAGAGCGTGGCCGCAAAACAAGCGACCGGCAGGACAATCGCCAGCACCGTCGGCAGCAGAAGCGCTGTGAACTCGAGGAACACGCGCGCCGACTGGCCGTTGTTCACCACCGTGTCAATCACCCGCAGCGACTGGCTGAGCCAGATCACGCCGGTAAAGACCAGCACGAAGAACACGAACGGCCAGACAAGCTGGGACAGAATGTAGCGATCGAGGCTCCGCATGGGGATGCCTTACACGATCGCAGGCCAGGGCAACACCTCCGGCTGGCATCCGGGCCGGAATAGCGATAGCTCTTGGAACGACCCCAAAGGAGGACCCCCCATGAGCACGCGACCGGCCCCCATCACCTTCTCCGCCGAGGCGGAGGCCGACTGGACAGCCATCGATGGCACCCTGGTCGTCTTTGCCGATGGCGAAGGAGCGTTGCTGCCCGCGGCCGCGGCGCTGGATGGGCTGATGGGCGGTGCGCTGGCTCGGGCAGCCGCGGCCGACGGGTTCAAGCCCAAGGCCGGAAAGACGGTGGTCTTCCGCTATCCCGGCGGCCTCAAGGCAGAGGCCGTGGTGCTCGCCTGCCTCGGTGCGGACCCGGACGGTGCAGCGGCGCGTAAGACCGGTGGAGCGGTCGCGAAGGTGCTCGGAAAGGGTCATGTGACCGTCGCGACGGCCGGGCTCGGCGAGGCGGCGCTGCTCGCGGAGATGGTCTGGGCGACCGCGCTACGGCTCTACCGGTTCGGGGAGTACAAGACCTCCGATGAGGAGGACGAGGCGAACGAGACGCCGCGGCGGATCACCGTGCTTGCGACGGTGCCGGAAACGTTGGCCGGGCTGTCTGCACCGTTTGCGGCGCTTGCCGAGGGTGTCTTTTTCACGCGCGACTTGGTGAACGAACCGGCGAACCGCCTGACCACCGATGAGTTCGCCGCCCGCCTCGCAGCGATGGACGAGATCGGGCTCGAGGTGGAGATCCTCGGAGAGGACGAACTCACCAAGATCGGCGCGCGGGCTTTGTTGGCCGTGGGACAGGGCTCGGTCTCGGAGAGCAAGCTCGTCATCATGCGCTGGATGGGCGGCGAGGAGGAGGCGGCACCCCTGGTCCTGGTCGGCAAAGGCGTGGTCTTCGACACCGGCGGGATCTCGTTGAAGCCCCCGGGCGGCATGGAAGAGATGACCATGGATATGGGCGGCGCGGGCATCGTCTCCGGGGTCATGCGGACACTCGCGCTGCGCAAAGCGCAGGCTAACGTGATCGGTGTCGTCGGCCTGGTCGAGAACATGCCCGATGGAAAGGCACAGCGGCCGGGAGACATCGTGGCGTCGATGAAGGGCGACACGATCGAGGTCATCAACACCGATGCCGAAGGCCGCTTGGTCCTGGCAGACGTCCTTTGGTACGCGCAGGAGCAGTTCGGACCGGCTGCGATGATCGACCTCGCCACGCTGACCGGTGCGGCGATCGTGGCGCTCGGCCATCACAACGCAGCCTATTTCGCGACAGATGACGGGCTGGCGGAGGCGTTCCAGGCCTCGGCGGATGCGGTCGGTGACCCGGCTTGGCGGCTGCCACTCGGCAAGAAATACGCGAACCAGCTCAAATCGCGGCTGGCAGATGTGAAGAACACCGGCGGACGTGCAGCCGGAGCCGTAACGGCGGCGGAGTTCCTGCGCCGGTTTGTCAAGGACGAGATACCCTGGATGCATATCGACGTCGCCGGGGTCACGCTCTCGACCGAAGGGACCGATTTGGCGCCGAAGGGTGCAACCGGATGGGGCGTCGCAGCGCTCGACCGGCTCGTGAAAGACAAATGGGAGGGCTAAGCCCCGCTCCCGCGTACCGGCCCGCCGCCCGCCCCCACCCACCCACCGCGTGCAACGCGCCGGTACTGCGGGAACGGGGATAGGCTCGCCATGGCCGAGGTGCGGTTCTATCACCTGCTTGGACGCACGCTGGAGGGGGTGCTTCCCGTCATGCTGGAACGCACCCTCGCGCGCGGCGGTCGTGCTGTGATCCGCGGCACGGAACCTGCCCGGCTCGAAGCACTCAATCGCCACCTCTGGACCTATGACGAGGCGAGTTTCCTGCCCCATGGCCTTGCCGGCGCTGCAACGAACGCGGCGGAGCAGCCCGTTTGGTTGACGGCCGACGACGATCTTCCGAATGACCCTAACACCCTGTTTCTGATAGATGGGGCAATGGCGGATCCTGCAGTACTCGGCGCTTTCGAGACCACAGCTCTGCTGTTCGACGGCAACGATGCGAACGCCACGGAAACCGCCCGCGACGCCTGGCGACAGGTGACGGGCGCGGGGCTGAAGGCGGTTTACTGGGCCGAGGACCCCGAGCGCGGCTGGGTCAAGCGGGCGGAGAGCTCTTAGCTTCCGCCAAGGCCCGGCATGGCGTCGCGCAGCCCATCGAGCACGAACTGCACTGCGAGTGCCGCCAGCAGCATCCCCATCAGCCGCGTGATCACGGTCGAGCCCGTGCGTCCAAGGACGCGCGCAATGGGCCCTCCAAGCCGAAACAGCACAAACTGCAGCGCGAGCACCGCCGCCATCACAGCGAAGACCACGGCCTGGTCCGCCGGCTCGGGCCCAGCCTCACCCGTCAGGAGGATCATCGCCGCAATCGAGCCTGGCCCGGCGATCAGTGGAATTGCGAGCGGGAACACCGCCGGGTCCGAAGGGCTCGCCTTCTCGTCCGCCACCCGTTTCTCACGCCGCTGCGTCCGGGTCTCGAACAGCATATCGATCGCGGTAAGGAACAGCAGCAGCCCACCCGCTATCCGGAACGCCGGCAGCGAGATCCCGGCAAAGGCCAGCACCGCCTCGCCCGCCAGCCCGAAGACCGTCAGCACCCCGAAAGACACAAGGATCGCCAAGCGCGCGACACGCCGCTTGCCCGCCGTGTCATGCTCGGCGGTCAGCGCAATGAAGAGCGGCGTCGTCCCGATCGGGTCGATGATGACGAACAGGGTGACGAGGGCGGCCAGGGCTTCTTCCATGGCGCCCCTCTGCCCGGGCTGCAGAGCTGCGTCAACCGGGCATAGGCAGCCCTCAGGCCGGTCGGCGCAGGCGCCACCAGCCATAGCCCGCCAAGACCAACGCACTCAGGCTGCCAAAGTAGAAGTCGGCTCCGCGCTCACCGCTTGTCAGGTGATAGCTCAGAATGGCCAACGCAACGAAGAAAGCGACGGTCGCGACGGCGCGGACACGGTGAAGCGGGGTCATCTGACAGTCCTCCTTTGCACTCACGACGCGGACACTGCACGGCCCCGGTTAGCAGTGAGCGAAAGGACAGCGTTAAGGTGTGCGGTTAACGCGGCTTAGGCTTCGGCGATGGCGTTGACCTCGATCAGCCAGCCGTCCTCGAACATGCCCGCGAGGACGACCGTCAGGGCGAACGTGTGGCCGCCGAGCATTGCCTGGCGCACCGCGCGGTTCTCCTCCCGGTGGGACCGGTCGGTGAGAAAGGTCGTCGCCTGCACGATGTTCTCGGCCGTCATGTTCGCGGCGTGGAGCTGCGCAAGGATGTTGGTCCAAACCGCCTCGGCCTGGCCTTTGAAATCGGTTGGGACCCGACCGTCGGCAGTGACCGGTGCTTGGCCACTGATGTAGAGCCGGCGCGTGGTCTCGGAGACTTCGAGCGCTTGGGTGTATGCGCCGACGGCTTCGGCCCCCTCTTCGGCGTTGATGCGACGGATCTTCATGGCGGTCTCCTCTTTGGCGATTGGTGAGACGATATCCGATGGGGCCCGTCCTATGGGGACAGACCTTTTGATGGATCCGATCAATCGGAGATGGGTTAGCTTTCGGCGGCCTCCGCCGCCTCCAACGCCTCCTGAGCGGCAAGCCACAGGGCCTCGGCACGCTCCTGGCCGGCGACGATCTCGCCCCGTTTGATCTGAAGCGCCTCGATCTTGTCTGCTGGGCCTTCGTAAAGCGTCGGGTCTGCAAGGCGTTCATCGAGCTTGGTGAGCATCTCAGCGATCTTTTCGAGCCGGGCCTCACAGGCCGCAACCTCGGCTTTGAGCGGCGCCAGCGCCCGCCGGATCTCTGCAGCCGAACGGCGCTCCACCCGGCGTTGAGACGGCGCGCCGTCACTCTTCGCTGGTGCATCGCCTGCCAGCAGGAGCCGGCGGTAGTCGTCCATATCGCCGTCATAGGGCGCGACCTTGCCGCCGCGCACGAGCCACAGCCGATCGGCCACGCACTCCACCAGATGCGCATCGTGCGAGATCAGGATCACCGCGCCGGAATAGGCGTTGAGGGCTGAGACCAAGGCCTCGCGGGTTTCGATATCCAGGTGGTTGGTCGGCTCGTCGAGGATCAGAAGATGGGGCGCATCGAGGGCCGCGAGCGTGAGCAGCAACCGCGCCTTCTGTCCGCCGGAGAGGGCCGCGACCCGCGTCTCCGCAATCTCCGCGCCCGTGCCGCCCGCCGCCAGCATCGCCCGGAGCCGCGCGGGCTCCAGATGCGGGCGCACCCGCCGGATATGGTCGAGCGGGGTTTCCTCACGCACCAACTCATCCGTCTGGTGCTGGGCGAAGTACCCGATGCGGAGCTTGGACGAGGCCTGACGCCGCCCGTCCATCGGCGCGAGCCGCCCGGCGATCAGCTTGGCGAGCGTCGACTTGCCCTGCCCGTTGGCGCCCAAAAGCGCGATGCGGTCGTCTTGGTCGATCCGGGCCGAGACACGGTTGAGCACCGTCCTCCCGTCATAGCCCACAGCCACCCCGTCAAAGGCCATCAGCGGCGGGCTCAGCTCTTCGGGCTCCGGCAGCTGGATGGGCGCGACGGCCCCCTCCATCACTGCAGCGATCGGCTCCATCCGCTCCAGCATCTTCAGCCGGGACTGCGCCTGTTTCGCCTTGCTCGCCTTGTAGCGGAAGCGGTCGACGAAGCTTTGGAGATGCGCGCGCGTCGCCGCCTGTTTCTTGGCCGCCGCGGCCTGGAGAGCCAGCTTTTCGCGCCGCGTCCGGTCAAAGGTGTCATAGGCACCGCCGTAATAGGTCAGCCGCCGCCCTTCGAGGTGCAGGATGCTGTTGACCGCGCGGTTCAGCAGCCCCCGGTCATGGGAGATCACCATGGTCGTGTGGGGATAGCGGGCGAGATAGCTCTCGAGCCACACCGCCCCTTCGAGGTCGAGATAGTTCGTCGGCTCGTCCAGCAGCAGCAGATCGGGCGCGGCAAACAGCACCGCCGCCAGTGCGACCCGCATCCGCCAGCCGCCGGAGAACTCCGCCGCCGCCCGCCCTTGGTCGGCATGGGAAAACCCCAGCCCTGAAAGGATCGTCGCCGCCCGGGCCTCCGCGGAATGGGCGCCAATATCGCCGAGGCGGGTCTGGATCTCGGCAATGCGGGTAGGGTCGGTTGCGGTCTCGGCCTCGGCCATCAGGCGCGCACGCTCGCTGTCCGCCGCCAGCACGATGTCGAGGAGCGGCTGAGGCCCCGCCGGCACCTCCTGCGCCACTCCGCCGATCTCGGCGCGCGGCGGCAGCACGATCTCCCCATGATCGGGGGCGAGTTCCCCGCGGATCAACCGGAAGAGCGTCGTCTTGCCCGATCCGTTGCGCCCCACGAGACCGACGCGCGCGCCGTTCGGCACCTGTGCGGAGGCACCGGTCAGGAGTGGCCGCCCGGCCATAGAAAACCCGAGTTCGCGGATCACCAGCATGGGCCGGTGGCTAGCAGAGCCTCTCGCCCTCGTCCAGCATGCCCCGGCATGGCGAGAGTTGGCCGCTCAGCCGATGAATTCCCACTGCTGAGCCAGGTTTCATAGGGCAGCGCGATGTTCTCCACCCTTTGAACAGAGACCCCTGGCGCCGGTTCTCTGAGGAAGCGCACACCAGCGAGGTCGTCGACGTCGAACGACGGCCGGACGGCAAAAGAACGGCCCGCCGGGGAGAGGACGACATATCTGTTGATCCCGAACTGTCCGAGGGCGCATGAGGGGTTCCGGGGGAAATCAGTGAAGGGCCGTCGCTGGGGCTCAGACGCGTGTCAGGCCACCTCCATCGCGACGAAGACATCGGCAGCTCCGTTGGCCCCTCGGCAACTGATCGCCTGCATCTCGGTCGGGCGGGCCTTCGTGTCGAGGTCGGAGATCTTCCTCCGCGGAACCCGCCCTAGGTTCCGAGTAAGTGAACGGATCGGTTTCAGTCGTGTCGTGAACGAGACCCATTCCACTCGCCGACGCTTGGCGCAATTATCCATCCGAGTGGATGGATCTGGGCCATCCCGGCAGTCGATCTCAAATGCGCCTCGCAACCAAGCAAGCCGGCGCGCGCTCCTCTCGTCGATGGGGGCTCGCGGCTGGGACGGACAGGCCCTATATCGGCTCCGGACCAACGGGCACGGAGGCGAGACGCATGGATGGGTTCAGCCCGGACGAACAGGCACGGATGCTGTATCTCGGTCTGCTGTGTCTGGCCCTCCTGGCGGGGCTCTTCACGGCCTATCGCGACCGGCTTGGCGCGGCCGTTCAGCACGCGGCAACCTGGGTGCTGATCTTCGCGGGAGGGGTGATCGCCTACGGCTTCAAGGACCAGCTGACGGCGCAACTCGTGCCTGGCCATGCGGCGGTTTCCGGCGACACGGTGCGGCTGAAGCGGGCTGCGGACGGACATTTTCACGCGCGGCTGGAAGTCAACGGCGCACCGATCGAGTTCCTGGTCGATACGGGCGCAACCGAGATGGTACTCACCCTCGCCGATGCAGAGGCGGCGGGGTTCGATCCGCAGCGCCTCGCGTTCACGCAGCGTGCCATGACGGCAAACGGCGCTGTTGCCGGGGCGCCCGTGCGCCTCGAGCGGGTCGAATTTGCCGGGATCACTGAGCGAAACGTGCCTGCAGTGGTGAACGGCGGCGCGCTGCACGTCTCGCTGCTTGGGATGCGCTATCTCGACCGGTTCTCAGGCTTCGAAATCTCAGGCGACACCCTGACGCTCCGCCGCTAACCCGTCTATGCGGCGCGGTCACGGTTGAGGCGGTCCATCTCCTCGGCCACGATGCGCTCGTGGTGCTCCTCGCCCGGACGCGCCTTGGAGAGATCGATCTCCGGCGCCATCGGGCCTTCTGTGCGCAGCCCGCGCATCGCCAAACCCAGCATTTTCAATGGGTTAGAGAAGGCGATGTTCGCCGCCGTCGGCTCATAGCCGCAATGGGCCATGCAGTCGGCGCATTTCTCATAATTGCCGGTGCCGTATTTCTCCCACTCGGTGGTCTCCATCAGCTCGGCATAAGTCTTCGCATAGCCCTCGCCCAGCAAATAGCAGGGCTTCTGCCAGCCAAAGACATTGCGCGTCGGCATCCCCCAGGGCGTGCACTGCATCTCCTGGTTGCCGAGCAGGAAGTCGAGGAAGATCGGGCTGTGCGACAGCGACCACGTCTTTGCCGTGCCGCGGCTCTCGCCGATCTTCCAGACCTCACGGAAGAACTCCTTTGTGCGGCGGCGGTTGAGGAAATGCTCCTGGTCCGGCGCGCGCTCATAGGCAAAGCCAGGCGAGATCGAGATGTTCACCCCAAGCTCGGTGCAAAAGTCGAGGTAGTCGGCCAGCTCGTCCGCCGGATAACCCTCGAAGATCGTCGCGTTCACATTGACCGCGAACCCCTTGTCCTGCGCGGCCTTGATCGCCTTCACGGCGCGCTCGAACACACCCTTCTGGTCGACGGCCTTGTCGTGGTGCTCTTTCAGCCCGTCGAGATGCACGCTGAAGAACAGATAGGGCGAGGGCTCAAAGAGGTGCAGCTTCTTCTCGAGCAGCAGCGCATTGGTGCACAGCGAGACGTATTTCTTGCGCTCTACCAAGCCTTTGACGATCTCGCCGATCTCCTTGTGGATCAGCGGCTCACCGCCCGGGATCGCCACCATCGGCGCGCCGCATTCCTCCGCCGCATCCCAGCACTGCTGCGGGCTGAGCCGCCGGCCGAGGATCAGCTCCGGATAGTCGATCTTGCCACATCCGGGGCAGGCCAGATTGCATTTGAACAGCGGCTCCAGCATCAGAACCAGCGGGTAGCGGCGGTTCCCTTTCAGCTTTTGCTTCAGGATATAGGCCGCGACGGCCGCCTGCTGTCGGAAGGGTACGCCCATCGCTCTGCCCCTAATCTGCCTGTGTCCGCTGCGTTTTCGTGCGGGTTCTCCCCGCTACCGCCACCACCTAAGGACCACACCTTAGAAAGCAACCGAAAGCCTGACCAAACCGATCACATTTTTGCAGAACTGTCACGGCGTTGCTGCGCCGCAGCACTAGAGCCGGGCGAGCCAAGCCGAGACCGCGGCATGGAACGCCTCCGGCTGCTCGGCATGGAGCCAATGCCCGGCGCCGTCGAGCCCCTGGATTTCTGCGTTTGAAAACAAGGCCTTGATCGCCCCGTGCGCGCTCGGCGGCACATAGTCCGACGCCGTGCCGTGGAGAAAGAGCGTCGGCCCGTCATAGGGCGTGCGCCAATCCTCGGGCCACCCGGTCAGCGCCGGCATCGCGGCCTCCAGTGCCGCGAGGTTCAGCCGCCAGCGCGCCGCCCCGCCTTCGATCCGCAGGTTCTGCAGGAGGAAACCGCGCAGCCCCGCCTCCGGGACGGCGTCGGCCAACAGCGGATCCGCATCTGCCCGCCGTGCGATATTGGCGATATCCATCTGCGACATTGCGGTGAGATATCCACCATGGACATTGGCGTAGGATATTGGTGCGATATCAGCGATAAGTGCAGCCTCCACGGTCGCCGGATCGGTGAGCGCGAGGGCCATCGTCGCCTTGCCGCCCATCGAGTGGCCGAGCACCACCGCCCGCCCGCCGCAAAGCCGGCGCACCGCGTCGCCCAGATCCTCGGCCATGGCGGCATAGTCCATGCGGTCGTCCCACGGCGCGTCGCCGTGGTTGCGCATGTCGACCATCACCACCCGCCGGTCGACCGCAAGGCGCCGCCCAAGACTGTTGAAGTTCCGCGCCGAGCCGAACAGGCCGTGCGCGATCAAGAGCGGCGGCGCCCTCTCCGGCCCCGGGGGGGCATGGGCAATGTGGGTGAGCGTGACGGGCATAAGCGCCTCCTCTCTGACCCCGCCTCTCTAGGGCCAGCGCCTGGCCGCGGCAACCGTGCCAAGGCCCGCCGCCACCGGGCGGGTGGGTGGGGGTGGCGGCGGGTCTTGGCACGGTTGCCGCGCGCGAACCCATCTCCGCTTGACAGCCCCTCCACCGCAAGCACCCTGCGGTTGGGAGGTGCAGCATGGTCGACACCGGGTTCATCGCGTGCCGCTGGCGTCATCTCGACGCCATGGCCGACATCCGCACCGAGACGCAGCGCATGCATGAAAAAATGCAGCCCGAGCACTTTCCATCCTTCGGAGAACACACGGCGACCAGGAACCGCATGCCGCTGGAAATCGGACCGTATCTGCTGCGGCTGCCCCTGCTGCCACGATCGCGGATCGCCTTCGGGATCGAGAGCGGGGGCGCCTTGAGGGCATATGCGCTCTGCCGCATCGGAGCGATGGCGGTGCGCCCTGGAATGCCGACACTGCGCCAGTGCGCGATCGACGACGCCGCCGAAACCCCGCCGACGCGGGTCAGCGCGTAACCTCCGCGCCGCGCTCCTCGGGCTCGTCGTCCACCATCTCCGCGGGAAAGCCCTCGGCGCGGATGTCGAGCCCAGTTGCATCCTCGAGACGGCGGATGATGTTGGGCGAGCGCTCGCGCGGGCCATAGCGCCCGATCGCATCGGCGAAGATCTCGATCAGCTTCGGCGAGACCTCGAGCGGCACGCCCGCCCGGTCGGCGACCTGCTGGAACAGCCCGATGTCCTTGGCCACCAGATCCATGGTGAAGTTGATCTCGCGGCTGCCGTTCAAGATCACCTGGCTCTCGGTCTCGTGCACGAAGGAGTTGCCGGAGGAAATCCGGATCGCCTCGAACGCCGTCGCAAGGTCCATGCCTGCGGCCTTAGAGACCGTCAGCGCCTCGGCGAGGCTCACGAGATTGGCCGTGGCGAGATAATTCGTCACCACCTTCAGCACCGAGGCCGAGCCCAACGGCCCGGTGTGCAGCACCCGCCGCCCTAGCACCGTCAGCACCGGCAAGAGCCGCTCAAAGGTGCCGCGCGCGCCGCCCGCGAAAATCGCGATGTTGCCGGTCACCGCCCGGTGGCAGCCGCCGGAGACCGGACAGTCCATCGCCTCGCCGCCGCGGGCCTCCACAAGCGCTGCGAGCCGGGTCACCTCCTCGGCATCGGTGGTGGACATCTCCGCCCAGATCTGGCCCGCGCGGAAGGCCGGAAGCGCCTCCTCCATCACCGCCGCGGACGCCGCGGGCGAGGGCAGACAGGTGATCAGCACGTCGACCGCCTCGGCCATCGCGGCCGGGCTCTCGGCCCACTCCGCGCCCGCCGCCAGCAACGGCTCGGCCGCCGCCCGGTCGAGATCGCGCACCACGGTCGGCACGCCATTGCGCACAAGGCTGCCCGCAAGCTTTCCGCCCACATTGCCGAGCCCGATGAACCCAACCTTCATGTCTTCTCCTCAGATCTCGGGCACCCGCCCGTCCTTCGACAACAGCACCGCAATCGGTCGGGTCGTCGGGAACCGGGCGCAGACGAGCGCCAGGATCACCGTGATCGGGATCGCCAGGAACATCCCCGCCGGCCCCCAGATCGCGCCCCAGACCACCAGGGTCAGCAGGATCACCACGCTCGACAGATTGAGCCGGTCCCCCATCACCCGCGGCAACACCACCTCACCGGCCACGAACTGCGTCGCCGACAGGACCACCGCCAGCGCCAGCATCGCCACCGGATCCGTCAGCGTCAGCAGCGCATAGACCACCGGCAGCACCACCGCCAGAATAGATCCGATGGTCGGCACGAAATTCAGACAGAAGGCGACGAAGCCCCAGAACCCCGCCCCCGGCAGGCCCACCGCAGCAGTCGCCAGATAGGTCATGCACGCCACCCCGAGCGAGATCAGCGACATCAGCCAGAGATAGGCCCGCGTCTCGGTCGAGATCCGCGCGAGCGCGGTGCTCAGCGACCGGCGGCGGTCCTCGTCCGGCACCAGCGCCCGCAGCTTGGCGTCGTAGTAGCGCTCGTCCACAAGCAGGAACATCACATAGAGGAAGATCAGGCTCGCATCCGAGATCAGCGAGCGGGCCGTCGACAGCGCCCAGCCGATCAGGACATCGTATTGCAGCAGATCGAAGGCCTCCTCCGGCTCGATATGCGCATCGATCCCGATGCGGGCCAGCAGCGCCTCGATGCGGGCGAGCACCACGCTTTCGCCCTCGGCGGCGCCCGGGACCGCGGCGGCGAGTTCGGCGAGGTTGTCGGCCACGATCTGGGCTGCCAGCGCGAACAGCCCGAAGAGCGCCAGCACGGCCAGCGCCTTGGCGAGCCCGGCAGGCAGCAGCGGCCCGATCCCCGGCGCCCGGCGAAGCGCGCCCGCGAGCGCATTGATCAGGAACCAAATCAACACCGCGATGGCGATCGGCACCGCATAGTCGCGGGAAAAGGCCAGGCACGCGATCACCAGCGCCACGAAGCCGAGTGCGTAGAGCGGGCGCTGTGCGGCGCGCAGAAGGTCGGTCATCGGCACGGGCCTCCGGACGAGGGGTGGTCGGCGGCGCTCGGCCCGCAGCCCTCCCCCGATCCGGCGCAGGGTCAGGACACGAAGGCCCATTCTCCCGGCTCGACCTCGCTCAGGGTGAGGACCTGGGGCGATCCATTCACGTTCTCGGCGCTGCGGGCAAAGTCAAGCAGCAGATCGGCGCGGGAGTAGTTCGGCTGGCCGACCACCGAGGTCCAGAAATCCACGCCCCCCTTCTCACCCGGCCGGTCGAGCACGTTGAGATAGAGCTGCTCGACCAGTTCGCGGTCGGTGAGGCTCTCATCCGGGCCGCCAATGCTCGCCTCGAACTCGCGGCTGTCGAGGAAGGTCTCCGCCAGACCCTCCTCCGAAAGCCCCTGCTCACGCGCGTCGATCCAGAAGTTGAGCCCCGGCCCGTCGATGTTGCCGTCGCGGTTCAGCCCCGCCTCGTAGAGATAGGCGACGAGCCGTGCATCCTCGACCGAAAGGCCCTGGCCGAGGCGCTCGCCCGAGATCTGGATGGTGTCCGTGCCGGTGCCGACCGAGGCCGTCCCGCCACCGCCCGCCACCACATTGGAGATCGCGGAGATGGTGATGGTGAAATCCTCGGTCTCAACACCCGTCACGTCGATCTCGCGCCGGATGGCATCGCCGCTCGACGGAGAGAACTGGACGGTGTCGGTGGCGAAGACCTGGCCATTCCCGATGGTGACCGAGACAGAGACGTCGAAATTGTCGTCGGTGGAGCCCAGCCGGTTGACGTGGAAGACAAGCTGTTCGTCATCGCTCACCCGGGTCTCTTCGGAGAACAGGTAGACGAGGGTTTGCAGATCCGTGAGGTCGCCGCTCGCGTCCCCGGTCGAGGACAGCGCCCGGTCGAAGCTGCCGGTGGTTCCGGTTGAGCCCACGGGGCCATCCGAGGCCGCGCCGCCGCTGCTGCCATTGCTGCCGCGGGGGCCGAGCGTGTTGGCGCCCGCAGCCCCTCCTTGTCCCGGTTCGCCGTCATTGCCCTCGGTTCTGCCACCGGTGCCCCCGGTGCCCCCGCCAGCGATCTCCTCGGCCACGGCGAAGGCCGTCTGCGCGATCAGAACGCCCTCGTTGCGGATGCCATGGGTCGCATCGCCGCCATCGCCGCCACGTCCGCCGGCACCGCCATTGCCGCCGCTGCCGCCGTTTCCGCCATCGCCGGAGCTGGAGAAAACGCTGGCGCCGCTGCCGCCGTCTCCGCCGTCGCCCCCTGTGCCACCGGTGCCGCCGGTGCCGCCCCGGCCGCCAAAGCCGCCAAAGCCGAAGGTCTCCGGTCCCATGGCGCTGTCGATCAGGGTGAGCGTGCCACCGTCGCGGTTGAGAATGCCGCCGACCGCGTTGCCGCCCGCACCGCCGCCGCCGCCAGCGCCGCCGGTCCCGCCACTGCCGCCATTGCCGCCGTCGATGCCGATGCCGCTGCCATCCGCGCCGTCCCGTCCGTTGGAGCCTCGGGCGCCGGTGCCTCCCGTGCCGCCTGACCCGCCAGACGCGACCGAGCTGTTGATCGTGGTGCGCACCAGGGTGAGATCCCCTACGTTGTCGATGGAGCCCACCGCATCGGCGCCATCACTGCCACGGGCGCCCGTGGAAGACGCCGAGTTGCCGTTCTGTCCGGTGGAGCTGCCGTCCTCGAGCCGCAGAGCCTCGAGGGTCAGAGCCGCATTCGCCTCGATGGTGAAGTGGCGCGTCGCGCTGCCACCGCTGATCGCGACATCCGCCGCGCCATTGCCGTCACGGTCGCCGAGGATCGTGACGTCCTGCCCCCCGCTTATGAACAGCGGGCTTGCCAGCGTTGCCGTCGTGACGTTGCTCGCGAACTCGATGCGGTCCGCCTCGGGCGTTGCTGCGGCCTCTGCCACGGCTTCGCGAAGGCTGAGGACGCCGTCATTCGCGTCGGTGAAGTCTCCGCCTGTGGTAACGGTGAACAGGGCCATGGATACGCTCCTCTCAAAAGACCGGACATCAACGTGTCAGCCTTACCCTAGGGTCGCTCTGGCCTGCTTTCAATCGTGCCCACCCGGCGGGCCGATCACGGTTTTTCTCCCACTATCAAAGGGAAAACGGCGGGTCTTGCACCCACCGTCCCAAGAATTGGGAGCGCTCCGGGGAGATGGGCCGTGCCCTCCCCCCGAACATCGCCGCCTCAGAAGTCGGTGGGCGCGCCTCCCTCGGACCGGCGCCGCTCGACGAAGCTGTCGAGCTCCTCGCGGATGCCGGGGTCCATGGCGGGCGGCTCGAACTCCTCCAGGATCTTCTTGTAGATCACGTTGGCACGCTCGGGCGTGCGGATGGAGCCTGTCTCCTCCCAGCTCTCGAAATTGCGCCAGTCGGAGAGGAAGGGCGCATAGAACGCACTCTCATAGCGGTCCTGGGTGTGCTGGCAGCCGAAGAAATGCCCGTGCGGCCCAACATCGGCGATGGCGTCCACCGCGAGATCCGCCTCCTCGATCCCGACGGGCGTGTTGTAGGCGATGAGCTGCTGGAGCGTCTCGCAATCCATAATGAACTTCTCGAAAGAGGCGCAGAGCCCACCCTCGAGCCATCCCGCCGCGTGGTAGACCACATTGGCGTGCCCGGTCTGAACCGCCCAGAGGGAGAACGCGCTCTCCCACGCCGCCTGAGCATCCGGGCAGTTCGCCGCACAAGCGTTGGTCGCGCGCAGCGGTAGGCCATAAAAGCGCGCCATCTGGCCGGACATCTGGGTCGCGCGCATGTATTCGGGCGTGCCAAAGGCGGGGGCGCCGGACTTCATGTCGACATTCGAGGTGAACGACCCCATCACCACGGGCGCACCGCTCCGCACCGCCTGCAGCAGCACCACCGCCGCCAGGGCCTCCGCCGTCTGCTGCACCACGGCCCCCGAGAGCGTCACCGGCGCCATCGCACCCGCCAGCGTGAACGGCGTGATAAACACCGGTTGACCACGCGCCGCCAGCCGCATGGCACCGTCGAGCATGGGCCAGTCGTGCTTCAGCGGCGAGGAGCTGTTGATGTTGGTGAACATCCGCGGGGTGGCTTCGAACTCTGCCCAGCTCAGACCGGCTGCGATGCGGACCATCTCCATGGCGTCCTCGACCCGCTCGGTGCCGAGCGAATAGGCATGACAGACCTTGTCGGAGAGGGTGAGCTTGTCGCGGATGCATTCGAGATGGCGCACCGAGGCGTGCACATCCATTGGCTCCACCGGATAGCCGCCGAGCAGATGGATGCAGTTGAAGTATTGCGAGAGCCGGATGAAGTTCCGGAAATCCTCCATGTCGCCGACGCGCCGCCCGCGGTCGAGATCAGAGCAGTTGGGCGGGCTCGAGACATTGCCGAAGACCTGGTGCCGCCCGCCGATGGTGATCCGGTGGGCGGGGTTGCGCGGCGTGATGGTGAACTGGCTCGGCGCCCGGGCGACGAACTCCCGCACCATGGCCGGGTCGAAACGCACCCGGTCGCTGTCGGGGTCCACATCCGCACCAGCGGCCTTCAGATGGCGCTTGGCGTCGGGGTGCAGGAAATCGATCCCGATCTCCGAGAGCACCCGCATGGCGGCGGCGTCGATCGCGGCCACGCCCTCGGGCGAGAGCGGCTCGACCGGGGCGTCGGTGAGCTCCGGCACGCCCCAGGGCAGTTGGCTGATCGCGGTGGTCCGCGTGCGGCGGGCGTTGCCGCTGCGGCCGGCGCGCTTGCGCTTCAGGGTCTCGGTCATGGGGCCTCCCGTGGCGTTCCGAGGCTTCACCGTTTCGGCAGAAGGCGACCATTGCTACCCGAGAAGCGGCATCGGATGTCGCCTTTGAACCGTGACCTTCATGCGAGCGGTTGTGGCAGCGCGTTGAGCGGGATAGACAGCAGCCAACCGATTGGGAGGCAACCGATGCGCGTGCTTGGCCTGTTCCTGCTGATCCCGCTCGTGGCGGCGCTGGCAGCCGGCCTTTGGGGGCTGGCCATCATGAAAGGCGACGTCCGCGCGTTCATCGGCGTGCTCGAACGGGGCGAGTTTCCGGACTGGCCCGAGGTCGGCGGGTACGGCGGCGGCTATGGCGGGACCGTTGACGACGATTTCGGCAACCGCTTCGATACCGCCGTCGATCTGGCGCTGAACAGCGCAGCCACCGCAGACGGTGCCCAGGGTGGTGCCCCGGGTCAGGACCAGTTCCGTGCGCTGACGGTGCAGTATCTGCAGCGGGCGCGCCTCGGCCCGGGCGACAGCTGGGGCGGCTTGACGATCGAGCGGGCGGACGCGGATTTTGCCGTGGCCTTGCTGGAAACCGGCCAGCGGGTCACGATCTCCGCGACCGACGGCTATGCGCCTCAACCGCGGTTCTCCAACCCCGAAGGCGGGCATATCGGCGTGCTGCTGACCCATGAGAGCGCCCCGCCGATCGGGATGATCCTGACCGATATTGCGCAGATGCGCACCGCGAAGCTCCCGGAGAAGATCGCGTTCTACAAATCCCTCGCCGAGCAGCTCGACGGCCCACAGAGCAACGGCATGGTGATCGACGACGCCAGTCACGACGGCCGCGGTGTCTTCTTCTGCATGCGCCCGCGGTCGAGCAACACGGCGCTGCTGACCGGCGCGCGGATCGATCGGGGCGTGCTGGTGGCGGCGGTGCTTCGGCTCGGCTGCGGTGACGCGACCGATGCGGACATCGCGCGGCTTGAGGTCGCCGTGCGGGCCGTGACGCCCGAACGCTGGCGCTGAGGTCCCCCATGCGCTCCGCTCTCTGGATCACACTGCTCGGCGCGGCCCTCGGTACGGGGGTGCTTATCTACGTCTTCACGACGACGGATTTCCTGCGTTCAGGCGCACCCGCCGCACCGGAAGCCCCTGCCGGCCCGACCCCTGCGGAACAGCGTGCGGCGCTCCTCGGCCCGATCGAGCCTGTGGGCTATGACATCGTGCTGGAGGGCCAAAGCGTGCGCAAAGGCCCTGCCGGCGGCGCGGTCTTCGAGATGGCAGGCGGGCGTGAGGTGCTGGTCGCGGCCCCAGGCGGCTGGGAGCTGACCGGCGAGTTCGTGCTGCTGAACGAGGTCTCGGGCGGCTTCTTCATCGCAGAAGCGGGCAGCGGGGCCGAGGGCGCGCCGCTCTACTTCAACTTCGTCGATGCGCGGCGCCGGCTCGAACCCACGAGCACCGAGAACGCAACGCGGATCTATGCCGGTGCTGCCGAGCAGATCGGCTCCCAAGGCACCCTGCCCTTCCTCGACGGCGCGCTGGAGGTGACCGAGACCGGCTCTGATGAGACCGCCGTGTTCTTCTGCCTGCGCCGCCCGGACGGGCTGGTCTTCCAAGGCGGTACCCGCTTTATCGGCCCGCTCTCGGTGACCGCGATGCGGGTTGGCGCGTGCCCCGAGGACATCGGAGCCCTGGCCGATCAGCTCTGGCTTGCCGAGACCGCCCTCGGCGCGAACCGCTGAGGCTCAGAAATCTGCGAGCCCCGCGAGATCGATCAGCAGGAAATGCGCCTCCTTGGCCTCGACGGGCGCCGAGCCGGTGATCTGGATCATCACCCGGTTGTTGATCAGCGCCTGGATATCGCCCTCGCGCGTCACCACATAGCGCTGCCGGCCCGCCCGCTTAACCGTCCCCATCGAGCCCATCAGGGCCGTGTTCGACAGCATCGCCCCCATGGCCGCGACCATCTGGTTCTCCGCCATCAGGGTCAGCTCGAAGGAGCCGCCCGCGCCCACATAGGTGGCGTTCGCCACGATCCCACCGCCGAACGCGCCAAGCGCCTGGGCGCTGGTGTCGCCCTCCTCGCGGGTCCAGCCGGCCATCGCCTCGGGCAGGAAGCCGCCCAGCCCCTCGGCCTTCATCTGTCCGATCAGGGTGGCGGCGAAGTCCACCTCCTCGCGGGCAAGGGCGATGTCCCCGGCGCGGTAGGCCTCGAGCGCCGCCTCCAGCGCATCCTCGACCTCATCGGCCGCAGCCGTGGTGACGAGCAGTGCCGCCGCAAGAACGGCGGTCAAAGAAAAATTCGGTCGCATGATGGCTCCTCAAACGGATATGGCGTGCCCAATCTAGCCAGACTGGTCGGCCCCCACCAGCGTCAGATCCACGGCCAAAGCGTGTTGACCCCCTCATGCGGACAAATCACACTCTTGCAAATTGCAACCGCCGCGCGCGTGTGTCGAAGGGAGCCCGACGTGAAAAAGGAAGATGTCTCAAAGATCAAGCTTGGATCTCCCGCGTTCACCAAGAAATGGTGGCAAGACCGTCGCCCCAAAAGACTGAATCGGTGCGGGGTCGGCAAAGCCCTCGATGCACTCCTTGGAGAGATCGACACCATCGAAAAGGCGGTAAAAACTAATCTCAATAAAATGCGAGAAGTTGAATTTTGATTTCATTAAAGCCATGGCCCCATTTTTGATTTCAACAAAGTATTTTAATGTGAAGTCCGACTGCACCGAGGCAATCCGAGCGGCAGAGCGCACCATCAGACAAACGACGACCTCCGTGCCGAAATGGACGGCATGAAAAACCTGCTCAGAACGTTCATTAAGACCGACAAACTCTATCGCGGCCGCCTCAAAAAGCACATGGACATGCCGATGGTGAAAGACTTCTTCGAACCAATCCCGACAGGTCTGAAAGCGGCGGCCAGCGCGCTGAAGGACGTCAGCGCCGCTGCGGACAAAGCCGAAGCCTATGCGATGAAACTGCTCGCACTGGAGCCTGTTGACTGACCCGGACCGAACAGCTCAGAGATCGGCGACCGCCACCGTCCGGTCGCCGCCCGCATCGCCGGTGTTGGGCACCCCCTCGGGCTCGATCATCACGATCCAGCACTCCTCCGCCGCCACGGGCCGATGCTCGGTGCCGCGGGGGACCACATGGAGATCCCCCTCACGAAGGGTCACGATCCGGTCGCGGTAGTGCATTTCGAAGCTGCCGCGCCACACCAGGAACAGCTCGTCCGTGTCGGGATGGGCATGCCAGACGAACTCCCCCTCGATCTTGGCGATCCGCACCTCGTGATCGTTGACCTGCGCGATCCGCTTGGGGCTCCAATGCTCTGAAAACGCGCCGAATTTCTCCGTGATGTTCATGCTTGCCTCTCCGGGATTGCACTCAGAGGCGGCCGGCCAGAGGACCGATCCGCTCACGCCCATTCACGCATGATGCACACGGCTTCGCAAGACCGTGAACCCGACTGGTGATCGCCTCTGGAACACCGTATTTGCGCAACATCACGAAACGCTAATTGAGGATTTCAGCAATGATGAAGAAGTCGGATATCGGACAGATCAAGCTCGGCAGCGCGGCGATGACCAAGAAATGGTGGCAGTCCAAACGGGCGATTGTGGCCCAAGGCTGCGGGGTGGGCAAAGCGCTCGACGCCTTCAACACCCACTGCAAGGGCAAGCCGGAGACGATCCTGGACGACGATGGTCAGTTCAAGGCCAAGAAGGCCGCCTGGGATCTGGTCGAGGCCGCGGAGAAGGCGCGTAAGAAATGCGGCAAGCTGGCCAAGGACACCGGCGCTGCCTGCCAGAAATACATGGACATCGCGGGCGACTATCACGGCCGCATCGGACAGGATCAGGGCACCAACCGGGCGATCGGCACCGAGATCGACAAGGCGACCAAGACGATCACAGAGATGGCCTCGAAGATGGTTGCGGTCGGCAAAGCCTTCGGGGTGGTCGAGAAGCGTTGTGCGCTGACCGCCAAACAGGCCAAATCGGGCAGCAAGGAAGACGTGAAGCACCATCTCGGGACGCTCGACGGGTGCCGGAACGAGTGGGGCGCGCTGGCCAAATCCACCGATCGGGAGCTGTCGGTCTTTGTGCGCGTCGGCAACGAGGTGGAGGCATTGGCCAAGAAGATGGGCGGGACCCAGCATGTGGCCGAGCTCACCAAGTTCCGCAAGCTCGTCGAGCAGACCAACCGCACCTATGAGGACCTGCTGACCAAGAAGAGCAATGCGGACGAGGCGATCCGCGAGACCGAGAAGATCGTGAACGGCACCGACACGGACGTTCGCAAGCGGCACGACGAGATCGAAACCGGGTTCGAGCGGATCTGGGCCAACCCCGTCGGCAGCCCCGAAAAGCTCAACAAAACCATGGCCGGGCACATCTCGACGCTGAAGAAGATCATCGAGGCCCGCAAGAAGCCTTTGACCGACGAGCAGGTCGATACGCTACGCGAGCAGATGCGCAAGCTCCATGGCGAGGCGATCAAGATCGAGGCCAACAGCACGACCTTCGTGCGTCAGGTCAAGAAGCTGGGGGACGACATCAAGAAAGTCCCGGCGGATCCAAAGCTCAACAAGCGCCTGAAAGAGGTCGCCGCGGCCTTGCAGGTGCTCGGCAAGGCAAAGCAGGAGTTCGATCGGCTCTACACCACCGCGGAGACGGAGTTCGCGACCCTCGCGTGACACCGTTCATGGGCGGAGCCGATGCGCTCCGCCCGCCAGGGATCAGTCCCGGATCTGGCGCGCGATGATCAGCTTCTGGATGTCGTTGGTGCCCTCATAGATCTGGCACACCTTCTGGTCGCGATACATCCGCTCGACCTCGTAGTCCGCCAGATAGCCATAGCCGCCGAGCACCTGGATCGCCTCCGAGGTCACCCGCTCCGCCGCCTGGGCGGCGAACAGCTTTGCCATGCAGGCTTCTTTGAGGCAGGGCTCGCCCCGGTCCTTCATGCCCGCCGCGTTCAGCACCAACTGCCGCGCGGCCTCCAGATCCGTCGCCATCTCCGCCAGCCGGAACTGCACCGCCTGCAGCTCAAAAATCGGCCCGCCAAACGCTGTCCGCTCCTGCGCATAGGCCAGCGCCCGGGTGTAGGCCGCCTGCGCCAGGCCAACTGCCTGCGCCGCGATCCCGATCCGCCCGGCCTCCAGCGACGAGAGCGCGATGGCATAGCCCTGCCCCTCCTCGCCGATCCGCTGCTCGAAAGGCACCCGCATCCCGTCGAAGGCCAGCGCGCAGCTGTCGGAGGCCTTCTGCCCGAGCTTGGCCTCCACCCGCACCACCTCGAACCCAGGCGTCGCGTTCTCGACCACGAGGCACGAGATCCCCTTCTTGCCGGCCTCCGGGTCGGTCACCGCGAACAGCACCGTCGCCCAGCCGATCCGCGCCGAGGAGATGAACTGCTTGGCCCCGTCGACCGTGTAGCCCTCATTGGTGCGTGCGGCGCGGGTCTTCAGCGCCGAGGCATCCGAGCCCGCCTGCGGTTCCGTCAGCGCAAAGGAGCCGACGCGGCCTCCTTCGGTCATCGGGCGCAGCCATTGCTCCTTCTGCGCGTCGGTCCCGAACCGGTCGAGCACCGTACAGACCGGCGCGTTGTGCACCGAGACAAGGGTCGAGACCGAGCCGTCGCCTGCCGCAATCTCCATCAACGCCAGCGCATAGGAGACGTAGTCGGCCCCAGCGCCCCCCCAATCGGGCGAGATCGTCATACCAAGGAAGCCGAGTTCGGTCAGCTCCGAGACCACCTCGGGCTCGATCGCCCCCGCCTTCTCCCGCGCCGAGGCCGTTGGCACCAGCCGCGTCTGCGCCCAGTCCCGCGCCATGTCGCGGATCATGATCTGCTCTTCGGTCAGCATCGTGGTCCTCCCTTGGCGCCGAGACTAGGCCGAGGGGGGTGGCTTGTCACCCATGTCCGGGCGCAGGACCAGAGGCGCAAGATCCCGGCTGCAAAACCGCGGCGTGGCCGGCCCGCTCACCCCTTTTTTGGGCGCTCGCCCACCGGGCCGCCCGCGGCCTTCCAGCCGGAGAAGCCGTCGGAGATGTGCGAGACCCCCTCCAGCCCCATCTCCTGCGCCACCTGGGCCGAGAGCGCCGAGCGCCAGCCGCTGGCGCAATAGAACACGAACCGCCCGCCCGTCTGGAACTGCGGCTTGGCATAGGGGCTTTCCGGATCGATCCAGAACTCCAGCATCCCGCGGGGGACATGGAAGGCCCCGGGGATCATGCCCTCACGCTCCAGCTCCCGCACATCGCGAAGGTCCACAAAGGTCACGCCATCCGTGCCATGCTGATCCAGCAGTTCCGATGCCGGCGCGTGCTCGACCGCCTCGTTGGCCGCCGTGACCATGTCCTTGACCCGTTTCATCCCTGTCTCCCTGCGCTGTCCAAAAGGCCGCCGGTCGCCGCCCGGCGAGGGGTGGGCGGGGGGGGGAGGGGTGGTGGGGAGGCCCCCCCACCCACCCCCGAAAAACGGGCCCCGCGCGCAGGCC
>JBCBYB010000043.1:0-35426 GCA_039816045.1 Pseudomonadota bacterium | reverse complement strand
TCGCTCCAATTCCGACTATCTGCCGACAGACTAGACTGAAAAACCTCGTTTTAATATATAAATTAATGAGAGAAAATAGGATAAAAATATTGTCGCTCGGACCGATGGCGCGACGGGCTCGCTCCGACTGATGAGGGGTGGTTGTATCTGGCCGCGGTCAAAGACCTGGCGACGATGGAGAGCGTCGGCCCCCTCTCGGCGATCGCCAGCGATCGCCTGCCGGTCAACGGGTCGATGTCAGAGCGGCTGAGAAGCACGCTCTGCGAAGATGCACTGAAAATGGCCACCCGAAACCGGCGTCCGCCACAAGGGCTGATCCATCACAGCGACAGAGGCGTTCAATACGCCTGCGGAGAGTATCAGAAGTTGCTCGGTCTGCACGGGATGACCGCATCAATGAGCCGGAAGGGCAATTGTCTGGACAATGCCCTGATGGTTCACGCTGCGCGCGCGCCGCTACGCGACGTCTTCGGCGCGCCGAAAACTGAGAGGGTTCATCGCCCCCGGTTCAGGACGCGGCGAGAAGCACGCGCAGCCCTCTTCCTCGCTCCGCGCTCGCCGCTTCGCGACGACATCGAGATCTTCTACAACCGGCGGCGGCGGCACTCGAGCATCGGATGCCGCACACCGCAGCAGGCAAGGATCGACATGACGATCAGGCCGGCGGCGTAAACGAAATAACCCCCTGGTCCGGGATCACGGGGCAAGATCACTTCTTGGCGTCAGATGCTTCCATACCGCCAAACCACGCTTCATGCGCGCCGCTTCGCGACGTCCGCCCGGCGTAGAACGTCGCCGTGCTGATCCCGTGCATGCGGCAGAGATCAGTGGTCGCCACGCCTGCCGCGTGCTCCTTCAGGACCGCGATGATCTGTTCAACGCTGAACCTCGATCTCCTCATGTCCGATCCCGCCTCTTGGCCCGGATCCTAGCGTCAGATGGACGAGTTTGTCGGGATCACGGCACATGGGGAGAGTTACCGGCGCGAAATCTGCGACCAAGGCATGTCGATGCTCTAATCCGTAAGATAGGCGCTGTCAGGCCCGGTGAAGCTAACAATACGCTTGACGCCCTCAAGGCAATGGTGGCTTGGGCAAATGGCCCGGTTGAGCTTCTGAGCCATGATCCAACGACGGGCGTGGTGCGCTTCCCTTAGGGAAAAATGGCATTAGCCCAGGACGACTGAACAGCTCGCCTATGCGGATCAAAATTTCACTGGAATGGTGCGACGATACTACTTCCTCAGTCGCTACACAGGACAGCGTGTAAGTGACATCCTGGGACTGCCCCCGAACGACGAAGACGAAGGTGGCTTTGTCCTCCCTCAAAAGAAGACGGGCGTGATTCCCTGGTGCCCGATGTTCCCTGAGCGCGAAGCCGAGACGGCTACTTGGGAGCGACGGCCCGGTCTTCACCTCTTACAGGAAGATGGCAAAGGCTGAGGTAAGCCGTTCACTACCAATCAGATATGGACAGCGTTCGACTGGGAGCGTGCGAAACACCCGTTTCTGACCGGAGCGGTCCCGCATGGTCTCAGGGCTAACGTTTTCATTCGACGTAGGGTCGCCGGCTACACGGCTCAGCAGGTAAGCGACATGGTTGGCATGTCAGTGGAGATGGTCGAACACCACAGCCGTTAGGCCGACCGAAAGGCGAGTGGGCAGCCGCTTCTGAGGGAAATCCGCGAACGGTCCGAGGTCAAAACTCTAAAGCACTGGAAACTGGAAACGTGAAATCGAGCAAATCAAAGGCATAGCCTGTATGAGGGAGAGTGCAGGCTTCTGTTGCCAGGTGCCTGCGAACCCCGCCTAAGCCGGCTAGGGCCTAGGGCTTCAAGTTTCGATGGTTAGCGCTGCATTACGCAGCGAGCGCCACCGGAGCACGGTTGTCATTGGCAACTGTACTTATCGGACCGATAACGGTGGTACCTCACCGAGTGAAAGCTAACCCCTTTAGACGTCCGTCGATCCTATTTCGGCCCCTAACCCCCTGCCAGGACAGGTCATTTGGTGGAGCCGCCGGGTACCGCCCCCGGGTCCGATCCGTTTATTACGAGCGCGTTTATCACCATAGTCCCTTGCGGGACTTGCCAGATATAGCCACTGGACCGCCCGAGATAAAGGGCGCGTGAGGGAGGCGCTGGAAAACCGTCGCATTGGCGTGTCACTGTGACGAAACGTCAGTTTGGGGAGGACGGAATGCATTTGAGAGATTTTTGCGCGGTTGCGTTTGCCGCGGTTCTGGTCGCGCCGGCTTGGGCAGACGAGCCGGCGCGCGTGGCTTTGGTCATCGGCAACACCGGTTACGTGCATGCACCGAATGCAGTAACGGCGCGGGGAGACGCGATCGCAGTGGCCGATGCGCTGACGGCATCGGACTATGAGGTGGATCTCGGCGTGGATCTCGACCGCCGGCAGATGCGCGCGCGGATCGAGGCGTTTTCAGATCGCGCTCGCGGTGCTGAGAGCGCGGTGGTCTATTTCTCCGGCCACGCTCAGCGGGCGGCGGGTGTCAGCCATCTGGCGCCGGTGGATGCACGCGGCGACAGCCCTTCGGCCGTCGCGCTCGACACCCTGCCGCTCTGGCTGCTCCTCGAGAGCACGTCGGAGGCCGAGGCCGGGGTGGTCTTCCTCGACGTCGCGCAACTGGCGGGCTTCACCCCGCGCCGCTTCGCCGAGCCCGGGTTCGCCGAGATCGGCGCGCCGGAGGGCGTGCTGCTGGTCTCTGCCGCAGCGCCTGGGCGGGCGATCCGCCGGAGCCCAGAGCGGGAGAGCCGGTTTGCCCGCCTTGTCGCGGATCGGTTCCTCGAGCCCGATGCGCCGGTCATGCAGGTCGCCCAGGACATCGGCGGCGCGCTTTGGTTTGCCGGAGGAACGGCGGCGGAGTTTGCGCTCTATACCCCCGAACCGATGGGGGCGAACGATGCGGATCTGGAGCGCGAGATCGAGCTTGCCATCTGGCAGTCGGCGGAACGTTCGGGAGCTGAGGAGGACTATCGCGCTTATCTGGATCAGTATCCGGAGGGGGCGTTTGCTGCGCTGGCAACAAACCGGCTCCGGCAGATCGCCGAGGCGTCGCGCGATCCGAACGAGGTCGAGGAGGAGGCGCTTGCGCTGAAGCGGGCCGAGCGGCGCGCGATCCAGCGGGCCTTGCGGGCCGTGGGCCAGGATCCGCGCGGCATCGACGGGGTCTTCGGTCCGGCGACCCGGCGTGCGATCCGGCGCTGGCAGCGGGCGGCGGGCTTTGCGCCGACCGGTTATCTCACGCGCGACCAACTCGCGGCGCTGCGCCAGGATGCCGAGCGGGCAGCGGCCGCAAGGGCCGAGGCCGAGGCGGCCGCCAAGCGCGCGGAGGCCGCCCGGGAGGAGGCCTATTGGCAGAAGACCGGCGCGAACGGGAAGGTGAAAGGCCTGCGCGCCTATCTCGAGCGCTATCCGGAAGGGGTCTATGCGGAGAAGGCGGAAGCCGCGCTGGAGCGCCATGCCGAGGTCGCGCGCGACACGGCGCTGAAGCAGGAGCGCGCGTTCTGGGTTCAGGTGACCAATGCCAACACCGCGCGGGCCTATCGCCGGTATCTGGCGCGCTACCCGGACGGCACCTTCCACGCCAAGGCCGAGCGCCGCTTGGCCCGCATTGAGGCGGCCGAGCGAGCAGACGCCGAGCGCAAGCGGGCGCGCGGGATCGAGGCTTCACTGCGGCTCGACCGGCCCGATCGGCGTTCGGTGGAGCGTCGGCTGGCGCGGCTGAACTATGATCCGGGGCCGCGGGACGGGATCTTCGATGGCAAGACGCGCAACGCCATCGCCCGGTTCCAGCGCGACTATCGTCTGAAGGCAACGGGGTTCCTCAACCGCCGCTCGCTGGTGACGCTGGTGCGCCAAACCGGCGGACTTGCTCGGGGGCAGACCGCGAACGAGATCGCGATCAACCGTCTCTTGCGGGCGCTGGAGGGGGACGACTAACACCGTCCCTGGCGATCACCGTGCCTGCCACCAGGGCCGCAGCGGCAAGCAGGCTGGGCACCGCATAGGACCCGGTCAGGTCCCGCAGCCAACCGGCCGTTGCGGGGCCGACCATCTGGCCGACCCCGAAGCTCGCCGTCATCAGCGCCATGGCGGCGCGTCCGTCGCCGCCGGCGCGCCTTGCTGCCTCGAAGAGCCCGAGTGCGGTGATCCCCATAATGGTGCCCCCCAGCGCTGCAGCCGCCAGCACAAGGGCAGCAAAGCCTGTGGTGAGGGCGCTGAGGGCCACGCCTGCCGCCTCCACCAGCAGCGCGAGACGGAAGGCCGGCACCACTCCGATCCGGCGCCCCACCCAGGACCAGAGCGCGACCGAGGGGATGCCCGCGAGCCCCACCGTCAGCCACACCCATGTCTCGGGCCAGCGTCCGGCCCCGCCCTCGCGTAGGATGGAAACCAGGAAGGTTGCCGTCACCACATAGCCGAACCCGAAGAGGCCATAGGCAATGGCGAGGCGACGGATGCTGCCGCCTTCGCCTCGAGTCGGAGCGGACGCGGGCGCCGGTCCCTCCCGCGGCAGCAGCACCGCGACCGCGATAAGGGCAAGCAGCGTGGCCGCCCCGCCCGTGAGCCAGACCTGCTGCCAGGCATTGCTTGCGGCGATCCCGGGGGCTGCGATCACTGCCGAGAGGGCGATCCCCGTGCCCACTCCGGCGAAGTGCACCGAGGAGAGCCCGCCCCGCCCGGCGGTCGCCAACCGCTTGAGAATCAGTGCCGAGGCCATCACCAGCACGGCCGCACTCGCAAGCCCTGCCACAAAGCGGATCGCGGCCCAGGCGGCGGGCGTCTCCACCAGGGCCATCGCACCGGTGCTTGCCGCGCTCAGACCCAACCCCGCCAGCAGCCATGCCCGTCCGGGTGCCGGGAACCGTGGGTGCGCGGCCGCCAAAGCCCCGAGCAGATAGCCCGCGAAGTTCGCCGCCGCGACCAGTCCCGCGGCCACCGGCGAGAGCCCGGTTCCCGCCGCCATCATCGGCAGCGCTGGGGTCAGCAGAAACCGCCCGATTCCCATGACCCCTGCCAGAGCCAGCAGCCCGGCAAGCGCAAGTGCCCAGGGCGATGCCTCCCGCTCTCCCTTGCCGCTGGCCATCGCGCCCCCCATATCGTGTGTGTGCGGGGGCTGCATGCGCGGACCCGCTTCCGAATTGTCGCTTGGTACGAGGACAGTCCGCCCATGTCACGCAGCACCCTTGCGTCCAATCCGTTTCTGCTCGGCTTCGAGCAACTCGATGCGCTGGTCGAACGGGCCTCGCGTGCCTCGAGCGACGGCTATCCTCCGTTCAACATCGTCCAGATCGGCGAAGACAACTACCGCATCACACTGGCGGTGGCAGGCTTCGCGCCCGAGGATCTCTCTGTGGTCGTCGAAGCCGGCAGCCTCGTCGTGCGCGGCAAGTGTGCCGGCGGCGACGAGGGGCGCGAGTTTCTGCACCGGGGCATCGCGACACGGCAGTTCCAGCGCAGCTTCGTGCTGGCCGAGCGGGTCGAGGTTCTCGGCGCGCATCTCGAGCAGGGACTGCTGCATGTGGAGCTCGAGCGCATCAGCATCGAGCCGGAAGTGACGCGGATCCCGATCCGCCAGGGCGTTTGAGTGAGGAGAAGAGCATGACCACGGACCCCAAGGCACAAGCCGAAGCGAAACCGCAGCCGAACGGCATCGTCTATGTCCGCGAGGCGGATCGCAGCCTGTTGCCGGATGAGTTGAAGGACGCGCCGGGCAAGATCTTTGCCGTCCACGACACCGATGGGAATGCCCTGGCCATTGCGCCGAACCGGGCGCAGGCCTTTGCATTGGCGACCCGGAACAATCTGGTTGCGGTCAGCGTCCACTGACCCCATCGGCGCTGAGGGCGGTCGTCAGGCCGCCCGTGAGGCCACAGGCTCGGTAATCAGCGCATAGAGCGCCTCCCCCTTGGGCGTGGAGCGCAGCTTCTCGCACACCTCGCCCGAGCGCAGCAGCCGTGACACCCGCGCCAGCGCGCGGAGATGGTCGGCGCCCGAATCCTCCGGCGCCAACAGCACGAAAACCAGGTCCACACCGCGCCCATCGGCGGCCTCGAACTCCACCGGCCGCTCAAGCCGCGCGAACAGGCCGACAATCCCGCCCAGCCCGTCGATCCGCGCATGGGGGATGGCCACGCCCTCTCCCATCGCAGTCGAGCCGAGCTGTTCCCGCTCGGTCAGCCCGGCAATGACATCGCGGGCGCGCACGCCATAGCAATCCTCGGCCCGGCCCGCGACTTCCTGGAACAGCTGCTTCTTGCTGCCCACCTTCAAACTGGGGAGGATCGCGGTCTTCGCAACGAGATCGGCGAGTTCCATAAACTTGGTCCTATAGTTCACAGAGGGCCGGGGCTTTGCCCCGTCGGTCACGGCAGTGGTCAATCAGCTCTCGGTTAGATTGGCCGGATCGAGCCATCCGACATTGCCGTCATCCCGCTGGAAGACGATGTTTAGCCGTCCGTTCGCCTCGTTCTTGAACATCAGAAAAGGGGCGTGCGCAAGTTCCATCTGCATGACGGCATCGCCGACGCTCAGGTGCTGAATATTCGTGCGCATTTCGGCGATGATGACCGGTTGCGCGTCAGTTTCGGCTCCGGCCTCAGGGGTGGCGTCGGCGGCCGATTCGTCCTCAGGCCCGGCCGCGAGCACATAGGCCTGCGCCTCGATCGCCTCGATCGGGTCCGAGCGTGTCTGGTGGTGGTCCTTCAGCCGGCGCTTGTAGCGGCGCAGCTGCTTCTCGATGCGTTCGGCGGATTGGTCGAAGGCGCCATAGATCTCGCCGTTCTGTCCCTGAGCCTTCGCGGTCAGGCCGGTCGGCAAGTGCACTGAGCTGTCACAGCGGAATCCATGGCCATCGCGTGAGAACACCACGCTCGCATCCACCGGACGGTCGAAATACTTGGTGACCGAGTCGGACAGCCGCGTCTCCACATGGGTGCGCAGCGCGTCGCCGATGTCGATGTGCTTGCCGGAAACCTTCGTGTGCATGTGTCCTCCCTAGTCCCGATTCGTGCCGATTTTGCGGCACTGGGGGCGGTCAACGGTCTCTCTCCCGTTGCGCCCGTCCTGCGGGAAGGCCCTGCTCTAGTGAGGCGGACCCGAGCCGTCAACATATCAAATCGATCGATTGGGGAAAGGCCGCAGGGGTTAACACTTGTTAACCACCTGAGAGCATCGCATGGCGCCGGCGCCGGGCGACTGAGGAGGGGATGCCAAGCGCACCACGATATTTCGCGACCGTGCGGCGGGCGATGTCGATTCCCTCGCCGCGCAGCATGTCGACGATCTGATCGTCCGAAAGCACCGCGCCCGGCTTCTCGCCGTCGACCAGCGCTTTCACCCGGTCGCGCACCGCCGCCGCTGAGCTGCCCTCGGCCCCGCCAACCGCATTGGTGAAGAAATACTTCAGCTCGAAGATCCCCCGTTCCGTCGAAAGGAACTTCTGCGTGGTCACCCGGCTGACGGTCGATTCGTGCATATCGATCGCATCGGCCACCATCTTGAGGCTGAGGGGGCGCAGACCGCTGACCCCGTGGAGGAAGAAGCCTTCCTGTTGGCGGACGATCTCGGTCGAGACCTTGAGGATGGTGCGTGCACGCTGGTCGAGGCTCTTGATCAGCCAGTTCGCGGTGTCGCGGCAGGCGGCGAGGTAGTCGCGCGTCTTCTCTCCCCCGCGCGCGATATCGGCGGCATAGCGCTGGTCGAGCAGCACCTTCGGGAGGGCATCGGCGTTCAGCTCCACCTGCCAGCCGCCCCAGCGGGTCGGGCGCACGAAAACGTCGGGGATCAGCGTCTCGGCCTCCGCCGCGCCGAAGCGCGAGCCCGGGCGCGGGTCGAGGGCGCGCAACTCCCGGATCATGTCGGCGAGGTCCTCGGCATCCACTCCGCAAAGGCGCCGGAGCCGTTCGAGTTGCCCCTCCGCGAGCAGGTCGAGGTTCTCCGTGAGGGTCCGCATGGCCGGGTCGAGCCGGTCGTGCTCGGCAAGTTGGAGCGCAAGGCACTCACCGAGGCTGCGGGCCCCCACGCCCGTCGGGTCGCAGCGCTGGAGCAGCGGCAGGGCGGTCTTGACGGCACCCTCCTCCACCCCGAGCCGTGTAGCGATTTCTTCAAGCGTGGTGCTGAGATAGCCCGCATCGTCAATCTCCTCGACCAGAGCGAGCGCGATTTGAGGCAGGGGCATCTCTGCCTTCATCTGGCCGATCTGGGCCAGCAGGTGATCGCGGAGGGTCTCCGCCCCCGTGAGGCGCTGTTCGAGCCCGCTTTCATCGTCGGGTGCCGGGCCAGCCGACGCCGCCCCGAGCCCCGCCGTCTCCCCCGGCAACATGGGCAGGTCGGATCCGGAGGCGTCGTAGAGATTGTCGGCGCCGGTGTCGAAGGTCTCAGACATCAGCGACAGATCGCCCTCGGCCAAGCGCTCATCCGCTGCCGTCTCCGGTGCTGGCGTCGCTTCGGGCGCCTCTGCCGCCTCAGGTTCCTCGACGGTCAAAAGGGGATTGCGCTCGATCTCTTCGGCGACGAACGCCCCGAGCTCAAGATTGGACATCTGCAGCAGTTTGATCGCCTGCTGGAGCTGCGGCGTCATCACCAACTGTTGGCTCTGGCGCAGTTCCAGCCGCAGTCCCGCGGACATCGCTTTCCCCCGAGCCGTCTCCGGCCCTGCTTCTCACACCCGGTGGAGAGCCTGCCGTGCGGCCGTTACTAAATTCGGAACGTTTCACCCAGATACACGCGCCGGACATTGGCGTCGCGCACCACTTCGTCGGGTGTGCCGCTCATGAGGACATTACCATCATGCAAGATATATGCCCGGTCAATAATCTCTAGCGTCTCACGGACATTGTGGTCGGTGATCAGCACCCCGATGTCGCGGTCCTTGAGATGGCCGACAAGCTCACGAATGTCGTTGACCGCGATCGGATCGATGCCAGCGAACGGCTCATCGAGGAGGATATAAGAGGGGTTCGTGGCAAGGCAGCGCGCGATCTCCACACGCCGCCGCTCGCCGCCGGAGAGGCTGGAGGCCGGGGCGCGCCGCAGGTGGCCGATGGAGAACTCCCCGAGCAGCTGGTCGATCCGGCGCTGGCGGCGGCGCCGATCCGGCTCCTCGATCTCGAGCACGGCACGCAGGTTCTCCTCGACCGTCAGGCCGCGGAAGATCGAGGCCTCCTGGGGCAGATAGCCGAGGCCGAGCCGCGCGCGGCGGTACATCGGCAGGGTGGAGACGTCGATCCCATCGAGGCGAATCACACCCGTGTCACAGGGGATCAGTCCCACGACCATGTAGAAGCAGGTGGTCTTTCCCGCGCCGTTCGGACCCAGCAGCCCGACCGCTTCGCCGCGCGTCAGCTCCAGCGAGACGTTGCGCACCACGGGGCGGCGGCGATAGCTCTTGCCGAGGCCGGCGACCACAAGCCCCGGCTCGACCGGACGCAAGCCAGTGTAGTCGTCCGGGCTCAATTGCTGTTGCCGCTCGACGGTTTGAAAATGCTGCGCACGCGCCCGCTCGAGCCGTCGGCGATCACCCCGCCCAGCATCTGCGCGCGTCCGGTGTTCATGTCGATTTGCAGGAGCTCGCCCGAGACTGCATTGCCGCCTTGGGTCAGGATCACCTCGCCCCGCATCATCATCTGGCCCGAGGCCACATCGTATTCCGCGAACCGTCCTGTTGCCGTCTCCGCCCCGTTGGTGAGAAAGACGTTGCCCTCGGCCTTCATGTTGCGAATGGCGCCGGTCTCGCTGTCCTGCTGCTCGGTATCGTACTCGACGATGACCTTGTCGGCATTCAGCCGAAGTGTCCCCTGGCCCGCCTCGACGGTGCCGGAGAAAATCGCGATGCTTTCGGCCTCCCGCACCTCGAGGCTGTCGGCGGTGATCTCGATATCTTCGCTGCTGTCATGCTTGAAGCCGCCAAAGGGGCCGTCTTGCGCCACAGCTCCGGTGGTGAGCACCGCGGCGAGAACCAACCCGAACAATCTGCCGCTCACGCTGCGCCTCCCAAGTGTTTGCTGCTGGCCGAGTGCGGCCCTTGGTTACTGCCCCTCACGGGCCTCGGGCGGAAGGAATAGCACGCGCACGCCCCGGTCAAAGTAGATTCGCGTGCCGTCATGGTCTTCCTCCGCCGTGTGCAGGCGCATTCGTCCCGCCTCGATGGTGCCGCTGGGGCCGTGGGCGACCATGGGACCGTCGCTGCGGGCGCGCCGCCGGCCGAGGTTCACCACCAGCTTTTCGGTTTCGAAGGTATAGCCGTCGGAACTGGTGAGCGCCACCGCCCCCTCGAGCACCAGCATCTCGTCGACCCGGAAGAGCCGCCCGGTCTCTGAGCGCCCGGTGACCAGCCGCCCGTCCTCCATGGTCAACTCACCATCCGGATGTTGGAGTCGGATCCGGTCGGGCATGGCGCCATCGGGCTCGGCCGTCTCGGCTCGGAGGACGAAGGGTTCGCCGTCCTCGGTGCGCCCGGCAAAGCGGGGCTGGTTCAGTGTGAGGCCCGCCGAGAGGCGCGCGGTCTCCTCCGCCGAGAGCAACCCCGTGGGCGGTGCGATCCCGCGGCCGACGAAGAAGATGGCCCCGATCAGAGAGAGCGCGACGACGGGCAGGGCGATCTTCATCCAGCGGACCCGGCGTGAGTAGCGGCGCACATGGGCCTGAGACCCGCCTCCGAGCGTCTCACGGTCAGGATCAGAGACCGCCATCCAACTCCTCCTCGGCCGTGCCTGCGATCCCGGCGCGCAGACAGTCATGCAGGTGGATCAGTCCAACGGGCGGGGCGGGCGGCTCCGTCTCGGTAACAAACAGGCAGGTGATCTTTGCGCGGTTCATTGCCCCCAGTGCCTCGGAGGCGAGCCGGTCCGGGCGGATTGTGCGCGGGTCTCGGGTTGCGACATCCCCGGCGCGGCGCCCGGCGAGCCCGTCCATATGGCGGCGCAAATCGCCGTCCGTGATGATGCCTGCAAGACGGCCCTCAGGGTCGAGCACACCGGTGACCCCAAGCCCTTTGGCCGACATCGCGAGCAGCGCCTCGTTCATCGTCGCATCCTCGGCGACGAGCGGCAGGCGGTCCCCAGTCGCCATCAGATCGCCGACCTTGGCGAGTTGCGCCCCGAGGGAGCCGCCGGGGTGGAAGAGCGCGTAGTGCTCGGGCGTAAAACCGCGGCGCTCCATCAGCGCAACCGCCAGGGCGTCGCCGAGCGCGAGGGTCAGCGTGGTCGAGGTTGTGGGAGCGAGCCGGATCGAGCAAGCCTCCTCCGCTTGCGGAAGCTCCAGCGCGACGTTCGCGGCCCGCAGCAGCGTTGAGCCCGGGCGGCTCGCGACCCCCACGATCGGGATCTGGTTCCGCGTGCAGTGGGCGAGCAGGTCCGCAAGCTCCCGCGTCTCGCCGGAGTTCGAGAGCACCAGTGCGGCATCCCGCGGACGGATCATCCCGAGATCGCCGTGGCTCGCCTCTGCCGGGTGCACGAAGAAGGCGGGCGTGCCGGTCGAGGCGAGTGTCGCCGCGATCTTGCGCCCCACATGGCCGGATTTGCCCATGCCGGACACCACAATCCGCCCCGATGTGTAGAACATCAGATCCACCGCGGCCGCAAAGGCGTGCCCCAGTGTCCCCGCAAACGAGGTCAGCGCCGCCGCCTCCACCGCCAGAACCCGCCGCCCGGTCGCAAGCGCGCGCTCCGCCTCGTCGGTCGGATCGACGCTGGGATCGGGTTCGGCGCGCATAGGGCCTCCTTAGTGCTCGAAGATATCCTGCTCCGGCCAGCCCGCGAGGTCCAGCAAGGCGCGGTCCGGCAGGAACCCGAAACACGCCTCGGCCATCGCGGTCCGACCCTCGCGCGCGAGGCGCCGGTCAAACTCCTCACGCAGCGCATGGAGATAGAGCACGTCCGAGGCGGCATAGGCGAGCTGCGCCTCGGAGAGCTCCTCCGCCCCCCAGTCCGAGCTCTGCTGCTGTTTCGAGATGTCGATGCTCAGCAGGTCCTGGCACAGATTCCGCAACCCGTGCCGGTCGGTGAATGTCCGCGTCAGCTTCGAGGCGATCTTGGTGCAGTAGACCGGCCGCGCCACCACACCGAACCGGTGTGCCAGCACGGCAATGTCGAACCGCCCGAAGTGGAAAAGCTTGGTCACTCCCGGATCGGCCAGCATACGCACCAGATTGGGCGCCTCCATCTGATCCTTGGCAATCTGGACCAGATGCGCCGTCCCGTCTCCGGAGGAAAGCTGCACGAGGCAGAGCCGATCCCGATGAGGATTCAGCCCCATGGTCTCGGTGTCGATGGCGACAGCGGACCCGAGATCGAGACCGTCGGGCAAATCGCCTTTATGCAGTGTCACGGTCATCATCTCGCCTTTCGTCGCAGACCGGCGCGAAAGACTGGTGCCCAGGAGAAGACTCGAACTTCCACGCCCATACGGGCACTAGCACCTGAAGCTAGCGCGTCTACCAATTCCGCCACCTGGGCACGGGATCAGCGGAAGCCGACATAGGCGCATCGCTCGGGGCTGTCAACGCCCCCAAAGCCCCGCGCCCCAAAGCCCGAGGCTAGGCGCGCCGAACGTGGCCCACCGAGAACAGCACCCCGAGTGCTGCCAGAAGCATCCAGCTGGCGGCCGGCAAGGGCAGCACCGCATAGCCGATGTCCTGAAAACTCCACCGCGTGGTCTGAGAGAGATAGTTGGCGTTGTTCAGGAACCCGGTCATGATCTCCGGGTTCACATTGGCGTTCGTGCCGTTCAGCAGGCTGAAGTTTGCAAAACCCTGTTCATCCCAATGCGCGCCCTGGGTGCCTGCCCCGCCGGCATCCTCAAGCGGAACAAACGCCGCCGTCCCGCCCAGTTCAGTCGCGAACTCGGTGTTGTAGGCCTGCAAGCCATAGAAGCCGGTGTATTCGGTGAAGAAGCCGTCCACCTCGTTCGCGACGACGCCGTTGAGGTCCCAGACCGAGGGGACGAACCCCATGACATGCGCCATCTCGTGAATCGCGACGGCTTCGATGAAATCAATTCCGCCCTGGAATGAGAGGAAATTGTTGATGTCGTCGACGTCCAGAGTGATCTGGCCAGCATTGGGAGTGACAAAGCCGCCACTGACCGTTGCGACGGTCGGCCCCGCGAAACCGAGGATGTTGCTGACCCCGTCAATCGCGTCGATGGTGACGTCGATCTCGAGAAAGGGGATATCTGCCGCCAGACCGGGGTCCCGATACCCCGCGATCTGCCCTTCCCAGAAGGCCACGGCGTTGTTGAAGATGCCTTCGATCTGCGCTCCCGGCGATGAGACTGCGCCAGTCGAATCGAGGAAGGTGAGGGCGATGTTGAAGTCGCCAAAGGAGGGGACGGCGAGTGCATTCTGGTTCGGCAAGACTGGATTGACGCTGACCGCGACGGCTTCTGCCGAACCATGCGCCAAGCCGAGTGCGACTGCGCCGGCCGCAACGCAGCGCGCCCACCATCTTGTCGTCGTCATGCCTGGCACCCCTTTGTTCTTGGTTCGAAGGAATCGCACACTCGGTTTCCTCTGTCACCTGATCACACCTATAAGATGATCCTCGCCCCGCTAAAATCGCCATATGCGTGTTTTTGCACCCGCGCGCTCGCACCGCACACGGATTTGCAAGCGGAAGCCGCGCCTCGGGGCGCTCTGCCCTTGCCGTTGCCGCGCGAGCCCCTTAGTGCTGATCCTCAAACTGCCTTGGGGAGGACGCGCAATGCCAATGGCTCTCACCGATGCGCCCATCGTCGCGATTGTTGGCGGGTCAGGCTTTGTCGGGCGCTACATAGCGCAGGCTTTGGCCCGTGAGGGTTGGCGCGTTCGGGTCGGGTGCCGCCGGCCGCATGAGGCCCATTACGTTCGCCCCTATGGTGTCGTCGGTCAGGTCGAGCCGGTCCAGTGCAACATCCGTGACGATGCAAGCATCCAGAAACTGGTCGCAGGCTGCGAGGCGGTGGTGAACTGCGTCGGCATCCTGTTCGAGAGCGGCAAGAACAAATTCGATGCGGTGCAGGCCGAAGGAGCCGGACGTGTGGCGCGTTTGGCGGCTGCCGCGGGGGCCAAGAGCTTCGTTCAGATCTCTGCCATCGGCGCCGATGCCGAGAGCCCGGCCGAGTATGCTCAAACCAAAGCGGCCGGCGAAGCGGCGGTGCTCGCGCATTTCCCCGGGGCCGTGATCCTGCGCCCCTCCATCGTGTTTGGAACCGAGGACCAGTTCTTCAACCGCTTTGCCAAGATGGCACGGCTGTCGCCGATGATCCCGGTCGTCGGGGGCTCCACGCGGTTCCAGCCGGTCTGGGTGCAGGACGTGGCCGAGGCTGCGGCGCGCGCGGCGATGGGCAAGGTTGCGGACGGGATCTATGAGCTCGGTGGGCCCAACACCTACAGTTTCCGTGAGTTGATCGAGCTGATGTTGCGGGTGATCCGACGGCGGCGGCTGATCATGGACGTCCCCTTCTTCGTCGCGCGGATCCAGGGGAACATCTTCAGCCTGCTGCCGAACCCGCCGATAACGGTCGACCAGGTGCGCTTGCTCAAGACCGACAATGTCGTAGGCGAGGGGGCGCAGGGCTTTGAAGCGCTCGGCATCGTACCGGAGGCGCCGGACGGGATTATCGAGAGCTATCTCTATCCCTATCGGCCCTATGGTCAGTACGCGACACTGACTGAAGGGCGTCAGGCCGAAGATTAAGCCGCCCAATTTTTTGAGACCTCAAGTATCGATGAAGCGTGATTTGCCGTAATCACGCCACAATACTGCTGCGTATCTGCAACACGCGATCCCATTCCCTGCTAAATCGTTCAAGGACAAGGAACCTTCACAAATTATCCACAGCTTTCCTCTTAGCTGTGGACAAATCGGTGGAGAAGCCCATGACCTTGACTGCTGCTCGTGTTTTCTGTGCGCTCCGCGAATGCGGTGAGAGTCCAGGTCTGCGCCTGAGCTATCTGTCTCCTAAGCTCTATGCTGACCCTTCCCATTGGAAACGGTGGTGGCGCCGCTTCGGCCGGGCCTAACGTAAGAGTTAGCCCTCCCTAAGTTTGTCGCATTTATCTCACAGAGTTCGCCCTGCACGAAAAATTGTGTAGGTTTTGTGACGGGCCTCTTGCGCAAGGCCCATCAGCGTGCCCATATAACTAGACAGATTACAAACGACGCATTCAGAAAGGAGTTCAAGATGAACCTGTACACAGCACGTCTGCTCAGCCCCGTCCGCACCCGTCGCGATTGGGCCACGCCGCGCCTCAGCTACCTGCCGAGCTCGGTCTATAAAACGCTGATGTCGCTCCGCAGCTTCGAGCTGAAAGCATAACGGTTTCGCCGCGGGGCCCGAAATGGGCCCCGTTGCCTTTGATTGACCCAACAGCCCTTGGCCGACATTGCCTTTGGCTCCATCTCCGTTAGGATCGCGCCCGGCCAGGGGTCCCCAGGCCCAAACTCCTCCGAGGCGCGTATGAGCATCCCCCTTTCAGACTATATCCGCACAATCCCGGACTTCCCGGTGCCGGGCATCCAGTTCCGCGACGTGACAACGCTGCTCGGCGATCCGGTCGGGTTTCAGCGGGCCGTGGACGGGCTGGCCGAGCCCTATCTCAACCGGCATATCGAGGTCATCGCCGCGATGGATGCGCGCGGCTTCATCCTCGGTGGCGCGGTTGCCTACAAGCTGGGCCTGCCCTTCGTGCCGATCCGCAAAAAGGGCAAACTGCCGGGCTCGACGCTGATGGAGGCCTATTCGCTGGAATACGGCGAGGCGATTGTGGAGATCCACGACGACGCGCTGACCGCCGGCCAGAAGGTGCTGTTGATCGACGATCTGATCGCAACCGGGGGCACAGCGGTCGCCGGGGTGAAGCTGATCGAGCGGCTTGGTGGCGATCTGATCGCGGCGAGCTTTGTGGTCGATCTGCCGGGTCTCGGCGGGCGGCAGCGGCTCATCGACATGGGCATCGAGACCCATGTCCTCGTCGAGTTCGAGGGCGAGTGATGTCGCAGAACGCAGCCGATATCATCGCAACGCGGCTCCATGCGGCGGGAGTGCGCCAGGCCTTCGGGATCCCGGGCGGCGAGGTCCTCAACCTGATCGACGCGCTGGAGCGGGCGGGCATCCGGTTCCACTTGGCCAAGCACGAAAACGCCGCAGGGTTTATGGCCGAGGGCACCTGGCACGCCACTGGCGCGCCCGCGGTGCTGGTGGCGACCGTCGGGCCCGGGGTGGCGAATGCGTTCAACGTGGTCGCTAATGCCGAGCAAGACCGGGTGCCGCTGATCGTGCTCTCGGGCATGGTCGATCCGGGCGAGGCGCTCTCCTACACCCATCAGGTCTTCGACCACGGGGCGGTCTTCGCGCGGATCTGCAAAGGCAGCCTCCAGGCGACCGACGGCGCGGTGGACGTGATGATGGACAAGGCGATCACGCTCGCGATGGCGCCGCGCAAAGGCCCAGTGCACATCGATCTCCCGATCGCTGTGGCCGCGGCCGAACAGCCGACCCCGCGCGAGCCTGGTCGTGGCCCGATGCTGCCGGCGGCCCCTGCGGGATCCGCTTTGGAGGAGGCGCGGGCGCTCTTTGCGCGAGCCGAGCGGCCGGTGATCGTCGCGGGGCTGGACGTGCTGGAGGAGCCGGGCGGGCCTGCTGCCGTCCGGGCCTTTGCCGAGGCGCACGGGGTGCCTGTCGCGACCACCTATAAGGCCAAGGGCGTGCTCCCCGAAGACCACCCGCTCTGTCTTGGCGGGCACGGGCTCAGCCCCAAGGCCGATACGATTCTGATGAGCGTTTTCGAGGAGGCGGACTGTGTGATCGCTGCGGGCTACGACCCGATCGAGATGCGCACCGGCTGGCGTGACCCCTGGGACCCGGCGAAATGCATCGAGTTTGCCCACGCGCCCAACACCCACGACATGCACCATGCGGCGCTTTCTTGGGTGTGTTCGGTGTCTGAAGGGCTCGCGGCCCTCGATGGCGCGCGCTCGGCGCCGGCGGCATGGGACGCAAGCGGACGCAGGGCGGCCCTGCTCGAGGCCTTTGCGCCCCGCGACAGCTGGGGGCCTGACCGCGCGCTCGCGGAACTCCTCCACGTGATGCCAGCCGAAGCGGTCACAACCATCGACAGCGGCGCGCACCGGATCCTCCTCAGTCAACAGTTCTTCGCCGCGCGCCCGCGGGCGATCCTGCAGTCGACCGGGCTTTGTACCATGGGCTGTGCCCTGCCACTGGCCCTTGGGCACAAGATCGCGGACCCCGAACGCCCGGCTGTCGCGGTGATGGGCGATGCCTGCCTCGAAATGGTGCTGGGAGAGCTTGCCACCCTGCGCGACAGCCGCCTGCCTGTGGTGGTGGTGGTGCTGGTCGACCGGAGCCTCGCCCTCATCGAGCTGAAACAGCGGCGCATGGGGCTTCAGAACGCAGGCGTCGATTTCGACCGGACAGATTTCGCCCAACTGGCGCGGCTCTATGGCGGCGAGGGTGTCACCGTGCGCGGCCCCGGCGAGGTGGCTCCGGCGCTGGAGGCAGCGCTTGCCTCGGATCGCTTCACGCTGATCGAGATCGAGATCCCTCGCCGTGCTTATGACGGGCTGATTTAAGGCTCTCCGGGGTCAGCGCGAGGCGGTAAGAGCCGACAACACGGCCTCGATATCCTTTGGTGCGATCCCCTCAAGCTTTGGCACGTCGCCCTGGCCGAACTGAGTGTTAAGGACCTTAAGGGCACGCCGGGTGAAATCTGCAACATGCTCGATGAAGGCCTCTGACCGCGTGTCGCGTACGGTCACCGTTGGGCAACTCTCGCCTTCGAAATCACAGTCGGCGGCCAGGATCAGGCCCTCGGCGTCGGCCGACAAGTTGTCTGATAGGGCCTCAAGATACTGCCCCAGCACCGCGAGATCCGACAGGGGGGACATCAGCGTGTCGCCACAGTCCACCAATGTGACCCGCCGGATCTGCGATTTGAGCTGCACTGCCTCGATCGTGGCGCACATATCTTGGATCGCGCGCAGGGCCGGCTCGATGCGGTCCGGACGCGGATCAGGTTGGCGCTTTAGAAAGGCGATGATCTCAACTGGCATGGACTCGCCCATGAGGAGCCCGGCGCTGATATCCTCAAGCGTCACGGTGTAAGCATTCTGATTGGCAATACTTGACCCTATCCGCGCGCGCAGAAATGCATAGGTCGGCTCTGCAAGATCAAGGTTGACCACCAACCGAACTGTCTTGGGCGTCACGGGGCGTAACCTCTCTCGCTAGGCTTCATGCCTGATCCGGGTTTCCAGACTGAACGCGCTCGCTCAAGGCACTTGACCGATCGTAAGTCAATCCAATCACAGTATAGCGCGGATATACACCGACACTCAAGTTCGAAATAGTTATGGGAAATTGTGATCGAAATATGGTGGAGGCACAAAAATGAGCGAATTTTTCTCATTCGTCTTCGCGTTTAGCGGTTGGAAACCGAGTGCTGAACTTGGAGTGTCGGACTGAATGGGGGTTTCGAGCTCGGCGCGTACCATTGATACAAGTATGAAACTTTACGGATCCGGCACTGCCGCGCAAGGCCTTTATGCACCGTTTTTGTAGGAGACCACTGAGAACGAGGCTTGACGGTGAGGCGGTCATTTCAGGCGGCAAGATAGCGCCGAAGACAGGCTTGAACCACCGATTGCGGTTGCGAGGTGAGCATCGCAACGCGACTGCGGAGATATTCCAGGTTTCGGCTCGACAGGCGGGTAGCGGCCAGGGCCTGCTCGGCCTCGGCATAGTGGCGGCAAAGGACCAGCAGATAGATGTGGATCTCTAGAAGTCGTTGATCACGGGGGAACAGCCGGATTCCAACTTCAGCATAGGCTGACGCCTTGTCCAAAAATCCCGAACGCACACTGTAGGTTGCGAGGAGATAAAGAATATCCGCGGCCTTTTTCATATCTTCATAGCCTCTAAGAGTGTTGGCTAAACCAACAAGGGATGACGTTATCACTTGTCTACCGCCATCCTGAAAAAAGATCACATAGTCTCTGATTATACTGTGCTGGAGTTACAGATCGCCCGTTGCGGCCAAAACCTTGAACCAGCCCCTCGCGGCCTTCTTTCCTTCCATGTGCTGACCGATCACTGCAGCAGGATGCAGATCGGCGGCGGCCGCGGGAAGGTTTACGCACTTCTTGCCCATTGATCGGAACTTTTGTTGCAGCCTTGAGACATTACGCCCCTTGGACTTCATCACGACAATGGGTGAACTATTGGGCACGTGCAACAGTGCGACCAGAAGAGTGTTAGAGTACACCACATGCGTCACCTCTTGCATCGACGGCATGTAAATATTCTCCTCTGCAATGCTCTGACGTGCGCCACGCACATGCGGATCGCCCTCGGAGTTTTTGTACTCTCGTTTTACCTCATCCTTTGTCATCTTTTGCTGCTTCTGGAACAACATATCCTGGATGCGGAAATCGATTGCCGCCGCGAGAAGCAACACGATGATGATGAGCGTGACCATTTGGATGAGCAGCGAAGGAAACAGCTTCGAGAGGCAACTCAGGCCACAGGCCGAGGCATCGATCCCGTCTCCCATGTTCCCGCGGATGATGACGTAGCAGATCGTGAAGATCGTTACGAACACGGTCGTCATCCTCAGAAAATTGTAGACGGTGTTCATCGAGAACATGTTCTTCAGCCCACTCACGGGATTGAGCTTGCTGAACTTTGGCTCCAGCGCTTTCGGAGCAAAGTTGAACTTGTTCAAAAGCAGGGTGAATAGAAGGGTCAGCAGCCCCATGAAGCCGGTGATCGCGACGGTGTAGAGGATCATGCCCTGGCTCGCGTCATAGACCCGCGCAAGGCTGCGCTGAAAGCTCTGTTCCGGTGCGCTCAGAACCGCATCGAAGACGCCGGACATCTGCTCGACAACAATCGTCCAGGTGCCGGCAATGATGCCCACTCCTGTCGCGACCAGCACCACCTCCACTGCATTTTTGCGTGAGGGGAGCTGGCCCTTTTCACGCGCCTTGCGGAGCTTCTCCTCGGTGGGCTCCTCGGTCTTCTCCCCGCTCATTTCTGCAGCACCAGACGAACAACGGCCATGGACTCGCCCAGGCCTTCGATCAGGCGCGGGAAGGCGATATCCACATAGAAGAACAGCATGAAGATCAGCACGGCGGATTTCACCGGCATGCCGAGCGTCAGCGCGTTCAAAGATGGCGCGGCGCGGGCGATGAAAGCGATCCCGATATCTGCCAACAGCATGAAGCCCGAGATTGGCAGGGCGAACACGATCGCCGTGAAGAGCAACGCGCCCGCGAAGGTTCCGAACAAAACCGCGACGTTGTCCTGCAAGGGCGGTAGCGGCTCCGTCGGGGGCCAGATCGCCATGCTGTCAAACAAGATGGTTTCCACCATCAGCAGCCCTCCGATCGAGAAGAAGAATCCGCTGAAGATCTGTGAGATCAGAATCGCTGTCGGCGTCGCTTGTGGTGAGTTGAACACCACGTTGAAGTCCTGGGCCATGGTGCTGCCGCGTTGAGTGTCGAGCAGAACGCCAGCAAGTTCTAGCCCGTGGATCGGCATCCAAACCAAGGTGCCGAGAACGAGACCGATCAAGAGTTCCTTTAACACCAGCAGGACAAACTGATCGGCCAAAGTCGGGTCGTTTTTGAACTCGGTGAACACCGGTGGCGCGAGGATGATGGACAGCGCCAAAACGAATCCGACCCGCACGGTTCGCCCCATTGTCTTGCTTCCGAAGAAGGGTGAGGCATAGGTGAAGGCCAGCATCCGCGTGATCACCAGCACCACCGACATCAGCACCAGGTCGGCGTCGTCGATGTCGACCAGTTCGGTGATCCGAATTGGGGCGGTGCTCTCCATCAGCGTCCCGAGATCCGGGTCAGAATCTGCTCTTGGAACTGCATCAGTTCGGCGGTCATCCAGCCGCCTGAGATCATGATGACCGCCACCACCGCTGTGAGTTTGCAGGCAAAGCCCAGCGTCTGCTCCTGCAACTGGATCAAGGTTTGGAGGAGGGCTATCACGAGGCCCACCACCGTGGCCGCGACGATGATCGGCATCGATAGGTGAAACACCATCATGATCGAACTTTTGCCGTAGTAGAGAATGGTTGCAGGCTCCATGGTGCTCTCCTTATGCGTAGCTGAGCACAAGGCCGTGCAGCAGCCGGCCCCATCCATCGACGGCGATGAACAAAAGGATCTTGATCGGCAGCGAGACCAGCATGGGCGGCACCATCATCGCTCCCATCGCCAGCAGCACGTTCGAGACGACCATGTCGATGATCACAAAGGGCAGGAACAACAGGAATGCGATCTGGAAGGCCCGGGTGATCTCGGAGGTCACGTGGGCTGGGAGCATCAGGAAGATGTTCTCCTCATGAACATGCTTATGCATGTTTTCGGGCCAGATCTGGCGAGCAGCATCCATGAAGAACGCCATCTCCGCCTCGTTGGTGAAGCGCGAGAGGTAATCGACAAAGGCCGTAGAGACGATCGTGAACACCCGCTCCGTACTCTCCCAGTCGGTCATGCGGATGTTCTCGGATTCGAGCTGACCCATAATTTCGTTTCCGATTGGCGCCATGATAAAAATCGTGAGCGTCAACGCGATAGAGTTGATCACCAGCCCCGAGGGCGCCTGTTGTACTCCCATGGCGTTGCGCAGCATCATCAGCACGATCGTGATCTTGGTGAACGAGGTCGCCATGACCGCCAAAAAGGGCAGCAAGCTCAGTCCCATCACGACGAAAATGCTTGGGAGCAGTGCCGGAATGTCTTCAGTTGCCATGACGGGTCACTCAGCGGCTGCGCCAGCGCTCGATCTGAACGCCGATGCGCTGGTCGAGTTGCACCAGCCGTCCGGTGCCGACGATGCGGCCGTTTCCTAGGATCTCGAGCGGGCCTGTCAGATCGGCATCGAGCTCGAGCACCGCGCCGGGGGCGAGCCCTGCAAAGGCCGACAAAGGAAGTGAGCGCGACTGGAGCCGGATATCCAAGTGGATCGGCAGCTCGGCCAGTGTTGGCTCGTCGAGCCCCAAGTCCGCCTCGTCCGCCGTATGGGCCGCTTCGCAAATCGGGTCTGCATCGGGCTCGTCTCGATAGTCGCGCATGATCTGCTCCTTGGACAATCGACTTGTGGGGCGGAACGCACCGTCGGCCGTAAGGTGACCAGACCAGCCGATGGTGTCGGAGATGGTGGCGCAGGCGGGTATCACCCTGGCTTCGGCGCGGGGCAGGAGCACAACGTCGCCGGGGGCCAACGCGACCGCCTCGGTGAGCATGACCGTCACGCCTGTCAGGATGACGTCGACAGGCACATCGAGCGGATCGGCGGAGAGGTTTCGCGGGGTGGGATCGGGTATCAAGGCCAGGGCTCGGTCAGAGACGTCCGCGACTTCGAGCGCGAGCCAATGGGGCTGACCAAGCCATTCCAGCATCAAAGAGATCCGGGTCCGATCCGGCGAGAGAGCTTCGCTCTTAGTGACCTCGCCACAAGTCCAGTCAAATGAGCCTGCCGGCGTCCCCGCCGCCAGATGGTGCACAACCGCTATGACCCGCCATGCGAGCGGAAGCGATGCTGCCGTCTCTTGGCGCCAGCATGGCAACAGCGCATCCGACAACGCATCGACCAGCGCAGTTTCCAGATGCAGCACGACCTCACCAAAAGGCGAGGTCATCGGCATGCGCACCGTCGGCCCGCTTGGATGCGTGTCGAGATCCGGTGCCATCGACAGGAATGCCGCCTCGGGACCGAGACCGATGCCGTAGACGCCGTGCAGGGCCGATACCCGCGTCAAAAAAGCGGCGGTTCGGGACTCGATCCGCGGTAGGGGCGCCAGGTCCAACATCAGCCCCGCCCCCGTCCGGCAATCATGTCGATCAAACCGTCCATCGCCGCATCCTCGGCGGCCCGAGCGGCCTCACGGCGTTCTTCGGTAACGACGGTGTCGATCTCGCGGATCTTGTTCAGCTTTCCCTGCGCCTGGGCACGTATCATGCTCTGGCGGGCGGCGTGTTGCTCCGCTGCTGCAAGCCGCTCCTTGGCAGCCGTGTGCGTTGCGGACAAGGCCTGGGCGTGCTGCTCAACTTCACGGAGCTTCTCTTCGATCCTGCGAAGATCGTCCAGCGAGACCTCTTTGCCGATCATGTCCCTCAGCATGTCTCGCTCGATGGTCGCGACCTCGGCGGCATAGGCCTGCATCGCGGCCCGGGCATCCTCAACCCTTGCGCGCGCATCGCCGACATGGGCGAGGGCCTTGCGCTCGGCGCGCTCATGGTCTGCCAACTTGCGTTGGCGCATCTCGACGATACGTCCCACATCAACCATGGCCGACCGCCTGAAACAGCCGCGCGACGGTTTCGTCGAACGCGGTGTGGTCATCGGTTCGCTGGCGCAGGAAGCCGTCGATTGCGGGTTTGCGGGCAATTGCCTCGTCCGCTTCAGGATCCGACCCGGAGGCGTACTCCCCGATCTTCACCAGCAATTCGATGTCCGCGTATTTCGCCATCAGACTGCGCAGCTTCAGCGTCGCGTTCACATGCTCGCGTGGGATCACCGCATTCAGGATGCGGCTGGCGCTGGCCCCCACATCGATCGCGGGATAGTGTCCCGAAGCTGCAAGCTTGCGCGACAGGATGATGTGGCCGTCGAGCAGCGAGCGTGTCTCGTCCGCCACCGGCTCGCTCATGTCGTCACCCTCCACCAGCACGGTGTATAGTGCGGTGATCGAGCCTGTCTCGGTCAGCCCTCCCCGCTCCAACAGCGTCGGTAGTTTCTCGAAGACCGATGGCGGGAAGCCGCGCCGGGTCGGCGGCTCGCCAGCCGACAGGCCGATCTGCCGCTGAGCACGGGCAAAGCGGGTCAGGCTGTCCATCAGCAGCAGAACTTTGGCGCCGCGGTCCCGGTGATACTCGGCGATCGCGGTTGCGGTATAGGCGGCCTTGACTTGCTCAATCGCTGGGCGATCGGAAGTGGCGATGACCAGGGTTGCCCGCGCCATCCCCTCGGGGCCGAGGCTGTGCTCGACAAACTCGCGCACCTCGCGGCCACGCTCGCCGATCAGTGCGATCACGCAGCGGTCGTAGTCGGCGAATTTCACCAGCATCGACATGAGCGTCGACTTGCCCCCACCGGCCGCAGCAAAGATCCCGACACGCTGGCCGAGCCCGCAGGTCAGCGCACCGTCAAGCGCCCGCACGCCCAGCGGAAAGGGTCGATCGATCACTGGTCTCGCCATGGGATCGGGTGGGGCGGCCATCGCTGGATAACGCTCTCGCGACGTGAGAGGCCCCTTGCCATCAATCGGTTGGCCGATGGCATCCACCACGCGACCCGTCAGAGCGTCGCCAACCGGCGCCTCGAACTCCGGCGCCACTGGAGAGATCTGCGAGTGGTAGGACATGCCATCGAGCGTGCCATACGGGGTCAAAATCGCTTCGGCTCCGCGAAAGCCGACGACTTCTGCCAACAGGTCTGACCGACCCGCCCGGGTGATCGCGCAGATCTGGCCGATGCTGTAATTGCCCTTGGCATGGATCAGCGGACCGGCGGCCTGGCAGACCCGCCCATCGCGGCGAAACAGCTGGGTCTTGCGAAGGCTTTGCTCGATCGCGAGGGCGGCGTTATCCTCCATCGCGCTGCTCCTGTGTGGGTGCGGGCTTGGCCGTGGGTCCGGCCAAATGATCCGAGAGCGCCGTGATCAGCCGCTCGGTGATGACTTCGGCCCCCGCGTTGATCACCTCGGCATCTGTGTAGATCCGGCAGTCCTCTGGCCGAAGAGAGGGATCGGTCTCAACGCCAATGCGCGCCTTACCAACGGTTTCTGCGGCCCGAACCAAGGCCGCCTCCAGCGCAGGTACGCGGCTGGGGTGGACGACAATGGCGACATCTTCGTCGATGGTGATGCTGCTCAGCACCGGTCGGATCGCGGCGTGCAGCACATCCTCGGCCGGTCGCTCGCGAAAAACGTGGCCAAGACAGTCCCGCAACAGATCGGTGAGCTTGGCCTGCAACTGTTGCGTCGCGTTGCGGTACGCGGCGGAGGCCTCGAGTAAGGCGCTGATACCATCCGCATAGGCCCGCTCAGTCGCCTCTGCGCGTGCTTGCTCGAGGTGCGCGCTTTGGGCTGCATCGCGCTCGGCGGCCCAGGCCTCGGCCCGGTCGATCACATCCGAGGCGGTGCAGAGCGCGCGCACTTGGTCGGCGCGCAGCACACCGCCATCGGGCAAGATACTGGGATCGATCAGCCTAATGCGCCGCATCGCCGGCCTCCTCGGACCCAGTCGGCAGCGCTGTGACGCCAGGCAGAAGCGCAAGCGCTGTTTCCACCAGTGCCAAAAGGGTGGCGCGGTCAGCCGGGCGATCCGTGAGTGTGTCGGGAGCGGGCAGTGCGCCTTCGGGAAAGCGGACGATCACGCGCTGCATCAGCCGAGGCGGGATCAGGCCCATCATGTAGCGCAGCACTTGCTGAGTGTAGAGATCCAGCAGTTCCTGGGTGACATAGACCGTGTGCGGCAGGCATTCGAAGACTGGGCTGTCTTGGTCGTCCAGACACCGCACGATCTCGCGGGTCCCGGTATGCGCGACGATCAAGCGCAAAATGGCCCCATCGGTCGTCGTAGCAAGAGACGGGGCGTGAACCAGCACGGCGACGATCCGCGCAATACGGTCAAGCGCATCCAGATCCGCGTTCAGGAGCTCGACAAGCGCCGAGAACTCCCCGATCGGCAAATCCTCGGGGTCGCCGAGGATCTCCTCCACCCGTTGATCGAGAAGCGGGCGCAGAGGCGCGACCGCCATCAGAGACGCGGCAAGATCGTGGCTCGAGACGCCCAACAGATGCGGCATGTAGGACTGCTCGGCAAAATCGAGCGGCTTCTCAGACAAGACCGCGGGAAGCATCAGCCGGGCACTCCCGGGGCAATCGTGGCACCGCTCTGTCGGTCGGCGCGCCGACTACGCCAGTTCAGCAAGACAAGCGCCCCAAAGCTGAGAGCGGCTATGGACGCGATCGCAGCAATGGCGCTCAGGACCCGAACGGCAAGCACGCTGTCACGGTGCACCAGGATCCCGCCCAGGCTGACCAGGCTTTGATCGACTTCTCGATGTCGAATGGGGGCGACGATCACGCCGACGCGTTCATAGCTGATGTCGGGGATAGAGAAGGACACCAGCTGCTTTATCTGTGGCACCAGATCCTCGGTCATCTGATCCTCGTTGACCTGCACGACGACCGACGCGCTTGGTGGCTTCACCTCGGCAAAGGGGCTCTCCTTCCGGGTCTCGGCGATGTTTACGCTGACCCGCACAACCCCGGGGATTGATGCGATCGACTGCGAAAGCTCTTGGCTCTTCGCAAAATTGAGCTTGGCCCATTCCTGAGTCGGGCTTGCGACCAAACCCTCGGCGCTGAAGATTTCGCCCATGTTGGCAAACTCACTCCGGGGCAGTCCCTTGCTGGCGAGCAATTCGACCGCCTCGCTGAACTGCGCCTCTGCCACCAGGAGAGAGATGCCGTCCTTGCCCTTTTCCTTGGACGCCGAGATCCCATTCGAGAGAAGCGCCGCGAGCATTTCGTTGGCTGCCTGTTCATCCAGGGCCGAGTGCATCTCGACCTGGCAGGCGGCCAGTCCCGACACCGCGAGGGCCAAGACCAGCCCCCGAACACCCTTGCGAAACATCCGCATGCCCTAAGCTCCCCAACCGCTTACTGAGAGGACAGCAGCTGCTGCACGCCTTTGACGGTGTTGGAGACAAACTGAGAGCCAAGTTTCGTTTGGAGTGTGTCCAGCTTGGACTCCATCTTGTTCCGATAGAAATCGCGGTTCGCCTCGAATGTCTCGGTGACGCCGCGCCTGAAGCGCTCGACCAGCGCGCGGTCCTCCGGCGTTTTCGCGGCATTGTCGAGGCGTTTGAACTCTTGCACGACGTGATCAGGCATACGCATGATCGCGCTGTCGGGATCGGAGGCGGCAGAAAAAGACTCTCGCATCTTTGTCTCGCGCTGCTTCATCTGCGCGATTGCGTCGGAGAAGAACTTGTCGATATGGCTCTCGGCGACAGGTTCGGACCGCGGCGACAGCGTTTGCGCATGTGCGGTCGCGGGGCCGATTGCATCCGTGGTCATGCTCATCCGGTGGTCTCCTTTTCGTGGAAGGGCCTGTGGCCTAAGGCGTGGTCAGGCCTGTACGCGCGGGTTGGGGCCTGGCCCAGTCGACTGGGTCGGCAAATCACCGGCCTTCTCGACCACAGAGAGGACCATGTAGCGGCTGGAGCGGGAGCGGAGGGCCCCCGCTTCGATCAACCGTCGGCCAAGAGCACTTGCCTGCGCCTCCTGGCCAGACGCGCCGAGGAGAACAACATGAAGGGCCAAGGCTTCATCACGCCCGACTTGGACGGCGCGGGCCTCAGGGGTCTCGAGGAGCGCGACCGCATCTGCTGTTCGACCAGATTGGTGCAGGAACAGCGCCTCCATCACAAACCCTTGGGCACTGTGCGGGCGTTCGCGCTTGACCAGCGACATGATCTGGCGCGCGCGCTCTCCCTGACCCACCGTGATCGCCGTCATGCAGAGATTGCCCATGACGTAGAAGTCGTCGTCGGTGAACATCGTTGCATCGGTCATTGCAGTGTGAACTCCCTCTGGTTGCCATCGACCTCGAGGATCAGCCGATCTGCGGCCTCCACGGCGATAAGTGTGATGTCTGTCGCCAAGGCCTGGCCCTCTCGGACATGGCGCCCGTCGCGCAGCGCCACATAGGGCCGCTTGCCTCCCCAAATCGCCAAGATCTCCGCGTGTAGCGACGTGAGCGTGACGCTCTCGGGACCATCAATGAACCTCACCTCGCGAAGGCCCGGCACATCCGTGAGAAGCGTGTCGCGCATGGCTTGGCGGATTTTGGCATCCCCTTCGATCAGGGTGAGCACGAGCCGGCCCCGGTCGATCTCGGAGATCTGCGCCTGGCCGTCGACGTTCTGAAGCACAAGACGGCTCGCAGTGCGCAAGGTGGTGTCGAGGAAGACCCGCGACTCAACTCTGTAGTCGAGGTCCGCGAGCGCCTTCGCCAGCGGTTCTCGCTCGGCCTCGGTTGTCAGATGAACGACAATGCTCCAGCCGTCGCCAGAGGCGTCGATCGTGCTTGGCTCAAAGCCAGCTCTCGCCAAGTCTTCACGCACCCGCTCGGCGGTGATCGGCTCTGAACCGTCGCCGAGCAGATCGGCAACACCCGGCGTCAGCAGATCGGCAAGCCCCGGCACCGGTGTCGCCACAGCGGCTTGCGGATCTTGCGGGGACGTGATGCTGCGGAGCAGAACGTCCGCCGTCACCGTCACCACGACGACCGAAACCAGGACGACCGCCGAGACCTTGAGCATCCGACCGGACTGCACCATCACCGCTGCGAGGATCTTGTTTAACCGTGAGGGCCGCGCCCGGCATTCCTCACCTTTGATCTGGATAATCAGCGCGCCGACCTCGAGACTGGCGGCAGGACCCCAAAAGAGCCGCTCGTCACTGCCCAAGGCCTTGCGGCGCCCGGAACCCGGATGGAACCCGCCGGTGCAGCCCTCAGCCATTTCAAGGAAGACGCCGTCGGCGCCGATATCCAGGACAAAATGGACCGCATCAACCGCGTCTTCGATGAGGACGACGTCGCAGCCGAGGTCCGACCCGAAACTCCGCCGGCCGGGGTGCAGGTCGACGAACCGGTCCGGTCGCCCTTGCGACGAGATGCGCGCAACGATCATCGTGTGGTCGCAGCCAAGGAGTTCGGTGCACCTGGGGATGCCGGCTCCTCGAGCAAGTCAATCAGCCGCGATGCCTCTGACATTGCCATCAAGGCATGGCGGATCCGCTCGTGATCTTGGCTGTCGCTGCGCATTCGGCGCATCTGGCGGACGAGCTGGCTGCTGCGCATCTGTAGATAATCTCTCAGCGCCGGACGACCGCCTTGCGCACCTTCCGTGAGGATGGAGACGAAGCTGTGCTCGCCCGTGTCGAAAAGCGGTTTTGCATCGGATTGGTTTGGCATGGGTCGCTCCATATCGGGCCTGAGAGGACACAACAGCAGACCGAGCGAATGCGGAATTAAGTATCTTTTATGGCTCAAGTCAGAGTCTTCACATTGGCGCAATACAAATAGCGCAAGTTTCACAGTGTTAGAGGTTTGACTGAACAAGATTATACGGCTCACTGGCTGTGAGCCGCTTAAAAGGGCTGGCGCTTATTTTTGAGAGAACTAGATGCGGCGAGCGTCTTCTGCCATCCGTTTTATGGACTCGGCTTTCTCTGCCGAAAGTTTTGCTTCATGCTCCATGTCCGATTGCCGCATCTTGTCAAAGAGCTGCGTTTGCTCAGACATCACGTCTCTCCGCAAGTCGCCCTCAGTCGAAAGGACGGCGCGTTTCATGAGGTCGAACATATCGTCATGGGTCGCGTTCGGCGTTCCGACCGGGACAGGGTCCGAGCCCACGGGACGGTGAAGCGCCCGCCCGTCGACTGTTTGGGCATTGACCTTCGAGACACCATCGGTCGAGATTCCGCGCTTATAGAGCCCGTCGATAACCCCCTTGTAGGTTTCAATGTGCTTATCGACCGCTTCCTCAAGAGGCACGGTCGTGTCTCCGCCAAGGCTGCGAAGGGCAACGTCTGCGGCAATTGCCAAGCCCAAACCGCCATTGTTTGAAGCCGAAGCCAGCACCATGTGATCCGTCTCGGTTTTCGCGGCGACAGCGTCCCCCTTATTCACCACTTGCGTGCCATCGGGTTTGCGTAAGCTGCGCGTCAGCGACGCGACACCACCGGTGCCGATCTCATTGCCGCCATCCCCAATGCCGATGGTCTCCCACTGGCGCCCGTCGCCCTCCTTGCCTTCGAACAGTGGTGAGAGGTCTGCATTGAACTTCGTAATCGGTTTGCCGCCCATGTTCGACAAGGTCCCCTTATCGTCCGACGGGCCAGGTCGCTCAATGGATACGAGCAGGTCCGTTCCCTGCGCCTCGAGCTTGCCACGCACGTCGTCAAGCGAACTGTGGGCAGGCTTGGCCCCCGGTCCATGGCTGACGACCTGAACGGAGAAACCCTCGCGCAGGACACTGTTCGCGAAGCCCTCCTTCTTCGACCCGAGATGAATTGGGTTCCCGTCGCGTTCCACCATGCCGATCGCTTTCGCCGCGGCAAAGGCGGAGGACTCGCTGCCGCTGTCCACGACCAGCGTGACAGGCGTGCCGTTGTCGACCATGAATTTGGCCATGGCCATCGCGCCCGGCGGGCCGTCATTCTCGCCGCCCAGACTCTCGTTTTTGTCGTTGATGACCGTAAAGCCAGTCACGATCCCAACGGGTTTCGCGGGCTCACCGTCCGCAACCAGTTTTTGGTTCGTCAGTACGCGGTCTGCAATACTCACCGCAGCGTTCAAGAGTTCTTTGTCAGGCTTTTGGGTTGCTGCGAGGACATCGACACCCCGCGTCTCTCCGAGTGGCATGATGGATCCGAGGCGACCAATGCGGTGGTCCATGTCTGCGACAACGGCGTCGCTGCCCTTGGTGTCCGAGCCGTCAAGCCGGCTCTGAATGCGCTCCGTGGTTCGGACAAGGTTGTCGGCCAACCGCCCGGTGATCGGTGATGGGTTCTGCAGCGCCCCCTTAAGAACACTGTTGCCTCGCTTCGCAGGATCCGGGTTGCTCTTGTCGCGCTCCCACAGCAAGAGCCCCTTGAACGCGTCGTTGAACACCGGGTCGGCCAATCCCCTTGCTCCCTCGGTAAACCGCGATGAAAGCCCATCGCCAGGTTTCGCGGCTCCGCCGTCCTCGCGCTCGTCACGCAGTGAACTCTCATCAAAGGCACGGCGATGTTCCATAACCTTGTCCGTGTTCATAAAGTCCTGAAAACCCTCGCTGATCGCCTTTACTGCAAAGGTACGACTTGCCGCCAAGCCGCCACTGCTTTTGGCAACGGTATCCAAGACTGCGTGCTTATCGTTTTTCGTCTCGTCATCGATTGCCGCCAAGCCCAGCTCCACCGTCGTCTGGAAGCCGCCTTTGGTCGGGGTGTCGGCTGGCATCTCCTCGGTGATGGCAATCTTCGAGCGATCATTGGCCTGCGTTTTCTTCAAGCCCTCATATATATCAGCCACAACAACATCCTGAGTGAGAATGTTCGGCTTGCGGTCTTGCATATCCGCGGTCGGGTCTTTGACCATTTCCTCTTCGAGCATCTCGGCCATTGCTGGATAATGGGTGCAGCACATCATGCTCAGATCCGGTGCTGGTTTGAATTTCTCAGCGTGGTCCGATGCGACAGTTTTTTGCACGAGTGCCGCGGCGTCGTGCCGGGCCATCTTTGCCAATGCTTGACCAACCGTTAGCCCTGACTTGCTTGGGGTTTTGCCATCCTTCTCAAGCAAAGGCTCTCCCAACTTGTTGCCCTCGATCGCCGGCACCCAAGCGTTGTCGCCTCGTCCGCTGATCAAAAGCGTTTTACTTCTCTTTTCCTCTTCTCCGTCTTTTCCGCCGGAACTGGGCGCGAACTCAAACACGTGTGCGAACACGGAGGTATGGGTGTTCGAACCCTCTGGCAGATGGAGCTGTTGGGGCGAGAACATCGGCTCAACGTTTGTGGTCTTCGTACTCGCGTAACGTGCGCCAGAAATCTGGGGAGATCCGGTCGCTTCGTCCTTCGGGAATGTGTAGTCCTTAGCCAGCGCCTTGCCGACGATCTGCGAGATCTGCTTGGGGTATTCATTTGAAGAACAGGTGCCGTCAGTCGAATCAATAACGATAAAATATTGATCTTGCTCCTTTGTGCCACCTCTGCCAAGCAACGCATCCAAAGCGTGTTCCGCGGCAAGTTTCGCAGTTGGCGTCACGATCTCGTGCACCTTCTTTGCAATTGCTTTCGTGCCTCTCGGATCATCCAAGCTCCGTTCTTGAACCATCTCAGCCGCTAGTGACTTGATGTTCTTGGCCTCCTCGCTGCCTGGTGGGAAAATCGACATCCCTTTGTCGAGGTCTGCTGCCTGTTCTGAGATGAACTTCGCCATGACGACGCATGCCTCTTTCTTCAGGACCGAGGCGGTGTTGCAGGCGACGATCGCATCGCTCGCCCCCTTCTGAACAAGCGCGTAGAGGGCCATGCCCGCTGTGTAGGTGACCTTGCGCGGCACATCTTTCTCGCCAATCGGCAGACACTGCGTATGACCGAATTCGGTGATGTCCCCCTTGATCAAATTTCCGGCCATCGCGCCACCGACACCGCTGTTGACCAACATTGGCCCCTTCTCTCCGCCCGCGCCACCGGCTTTCGTGGATAAGGAGCGGCTCAGCATTTTGAGAAGGGTTGAGGGATCTTGGCGCTGCGCAGCGGCCTGATGTCCCCCTGCGATCCCGTTGCCGGCCCGTGCCGTCAGCGACAGAGCGTTCTTCTGGCCGGCTTGTAGAAGCTTGGTGCGACTTGCAGCGCCGAGTGCCGACTGTCCGACCTTTGCAATGGGAGCTCTCATCTTGTCCTCCGGATCCCGCGCCCTGTAAATCAGAGACAAGGCTTCATCCGAGGAAGAGGCAACGACTGGCCTCCATTGTCACATATACATTTCTTATCTTAGAAAAATGCAGCCCGGCGGTCGGCGGGCTGCGCGCGGTGCTGACGTATCTGATCTCAGACCTTTTGGAGGATCTGATTGAGGGTATCGATCGTCGAGGTGAACCGCCCGATCAGACGCTTGGACTCGTCTGCATAGGTTGAGTTATGAAACGAGGCATCCAGCATGCCTTTTCTTAAGACGGCCATTTCTCGATCCATGTGTTCGCGGTAAAGTTGCGTTGTCTTGAAGCCTTCCAGCTGCGACTTTAAAGGATCCGAGCTAGGTGATTTTTGGGATGAGCTGGGAATGTCCATTCGCGCGCCTTTCGAAAACCGAGTTCAGGGACGTGACGTACAGGTGACCGAACTGGTGGTGACCAGATACCGGATAGTTTTAGAGGCGTGCTTGACCGATCGCTCTCGATCAAGCACACCTCAGTGATCCCAAGCCGGATCAGAGGTTGTTGAACATATCCGTCTGAGTTTTAGCCGACTCGACTTCTTTCAAGCTCATCCGTTGAGCGTGCTCAATTGCGGAGTTTTTCATCGACATCAGGAGCTGCTCCTTAATCTGCTTGTCTGCCAGCGCCTGATAAGCAAGCTGCAGTGCGGCCGTGGATCCCGCGCTTGCCGCGCCCATTGCGGCCCCCGCGGCGCCTGCTGCCGTGCCCATGTTAGAGGTGGCGTCGCGGTCATCGTTGTCGTTTCTAGTGTTAGCGGTGGTGCCTCGGGAATTGTTGTTGGTGACAGACATTCTGTTAGCCTTTCCAAGTTATGCGCTTCTTAGGAAGCTGGTTATTCAGACGCCAATCGCCTGAATTCTTGCACATGATCGGGGGCGGGCCACAGTGTATCGCCCCCAGTCACGGTATCTCATCCACCAACCAGGTCTGGCTGACGGCTCTCGCTGAGTGGGGAGGGAGCAGCAACGGCGAGCTCTGCAGGCGCTAGGCCCGTGTCCCCAGCCGCAGCCTGCTTCCGCAGCGCTTCAGCCTGATCCATCTCTTCCCAAACTGAAGTCGAGTCGAAGTCGTCGACCTTCGGGAGGTTCATCAAAGGCATGAAGAGCATCGCCATTAGGTCTTCGGGTTTGAAGACGTCGAATTTGGCGAAGTCCGGGAACGCGTCCTTCGGGTTCTGGAAGTTATAGAAGCCCGGGGAGCCACCCGCATACATCATTGGGTCGGGGCCAAACATTGCGAGTTCCGCAGCCAAAACCGCGTTGTTGGCCGCATCTTCAATCGGCGTGCCGTCATCATCGTCCGACTTGTCTTTGGTGTCTTTGGTGTCTTTGGCGGGCTTGGTGCTGGAGCCGTCGCCGGCGTCGACGCCGTCGCGCTTCGACGAAGATGTCGACCCGTCTGCTGGTGCGGCTCCTTTGGAACCTTTCCCACCGGGGGCTCCATCGCCGAGCCCGAACCCGCCTGACTTACCGCCGGGGCCACTGCTCATTTCGCCCATGGCACACTCTGCGCCGACCGCAGCCATGAGGATCGCAGCATCTTTGGGGTTGTCCCGAAGCTGCTTGACCTTCTCCATAATGGCTTCTCGGTTTTCGGACTTGCTGAGCTCGTGCGCGGTCATCGCGACACTCGCTGCGGTGCCCATCGGGGAGGCCTTGGAGCAGAACTCCGCCGCGTACATCGCCACATCGGCGCCGGCCCGCATGCAATGACCGAGGCTCTTGTTGCCAATCGCGCCGACAAAGTGAGAGGCCGACTGCGCCGCATCACCAATGACCTTGAGTTGGTCGGAAACCATCGTGAGCACGATGTTCTTCGCCAGCTCGTATTGCGGAACAAATTTCTCGAGCAATTTGTCCGCGGGCGTCATTTCAATGGCCTTCATCGCGACATTCATCGTTTTGTCGACCAGCTTGTTGAACTCCTCTCCAAATTTAGAGCATTGATCGCACCAGACGTCCCTGGCGGCATCCGGATCGCCTGTGGTCAAGAACGCCTTTGCCATTAGAAATGGCGTAACGTGTGTCATAATGAGTGTTTGCTTCATCATTTCTAACGATTGTCGAAGCATGGCTTTTGTTGCTTGACCAAGTGCCTTCAGGTCTTTGAGCGTGTTTTTTGCGGCCTTCATTAAATTCTTTGGGGCGCTGGAGATCACCTTGGGCGCATTGTTCGCTGCTCTCCTGGCGGCGCGCCGCGCTCTTCTTAGTTTCTTCTTCATCTTCTTACCGATACCCATGTGGTTCTCCTCTGCTGTCAGATCATGGGGGTGACCTGGCGCGATAAGGCGCGGCCACTCGAGTTCTTCAGTTTTCGAAGTCGGCCCAAGTGAAGGCCGTTTTCCTACATCTTGGCATTTAATTCATCTGAAATTGCCTTCATATTCTTGGCGATATCAGATATTCTTTTCATACCTGTTTCATCTTTAGAATTCACAAGTTGGATCATAATAGCGTTCCGTGCATTTCGAAACGCCGTCTCTCTCAGCTTCTTTTGTTCAAGATCGACTTGTGCATTCTTGTCAGTAGCAGTTTGCTTTGCTGACATCGTATAACGTGCTGGCACTGTCAAAGACATCTTGCTCTCCATAGAAGCGTCTTCTTGTTAAATTCACACTCCCATCGGAGCAGGTTATGGGGAATTCGGGATTTTATATCCGAGAGACTGAGCCTGCCGGGATTGAGCGCTCAATGACGCGAGCAGGAAGGCGGCCGGTTGGCCACAACGAAAAACGCGCCCGTCCCGCCGGTAAGGACCGTCGGGAGAGGCGCGTTCTTTGACGCGATAACGGTGGTCTTGAGGACTAGTGGTGCGACTCCAACGCTTGGAACCCACGGGTTCGTGCGGCGATGATGTCGTCGGGGTCGGCGCGCCAGGTGA